>NZ_JARXXA010000039.1 GCF_029892785.1 Parabacteroides sp. PH5-46 | reverse complement strand
TAGTCTATCCTTAAAAGCATTTCATTTATTTGATTGACAATATATTAGTTTGATTATTTCTTGTTTATATCTGCAAGAATTAGTATCTTTATCTGATAATTCTTGCAGATATTTTATGTTATTACCTTCGAAAAAAGATTCTCAGAGAAGTATGTTCTTCTCATTGGAAGATAGTTTAGACCAACGTCATCCGCTTTATATTTTGGCAAACAGAGTAGATTGGGCTATGTTTGATCGTGAGTTTAGTTCTCTTTATAGTCAAGACAATGGGGCTCCGGCAAAACCGATTCGGTTGATGGTTGGTCTGCTGATACTAAAACATGTTAGAAACCTCTCGGATGAATCGGTTGTTGAACAATGGAGTGAAAACAACTACTACCAATACTTTTGCGGAGAGCTGGAGTTTGTTCCCAAATATCCTTGTGCATCATCAGAACTAGTACACTTTCGTCATCGGATAGGGGAATCCGGTGTTGAGTTGATTCTCAAAGAAAGTATTCGCATCAACGGTAAGGATGGCGATGAAGGTTCAATCTCAGCCGATACGACTGTCCAGGAAAAGAACATAACCTATCCCACCGATAACAAGTTGCATCGTAAGATTATCTCCCAATGTAAAGGTATAGCTAAAACAGAAGGTATTGAACTTCGCCAGAGCTATACACATACCTTAAAGAGACTGCTTCCCGATCAACGTTTTGGTTCGCATCCGAAGAATAGAAAGAAAGCCGCCAAGGCCAACCGTAAAGTAAAGACTATTGCCGGTCGACTGGTTCGGGAACTCGAGCGCAAATTACCCGCATCTCATCCACACAGACAATCATTAGCATTGTTCAGCCAGGTTTTAAAGCAACAAAGGAACAGCAAGCATAAAATCTACAGTCTTCACGAACCTCAGGTTCACTGTATTTCAAAAGGCAAAGAACATAAGAAGTATGAATTTGGCAACAAGGTCTCTATCCTTTATACGCAGACAACCGGAGTGATAGTCGGAGCTTTGGCATTTGGCAATGAATATGACGGACATACCTTGGATAAAGCTCTTGAGCAATACGAAAGATTGAAGGGGAAACGTCCTAAAAACCTATATGCGGATAGAGGATACAAAGGACGATCGCAAATAGAAGAAACTCAAATACTGATCCCTAAACCTTTCTCTAAGAAACTGTATCAATACCAACAACAAAAACGAAGAAAAGCGCATAAGCGAAGAGCTGCTATAGAACCAATAATAGGACATTTGAAAACAGACCATAGATTATCGAGAAACTTCTACAAGGGAGACTTTGGTGATGCCATTAACGTCATGTTGGCAGCGGCAGCATTCAACTTCAAAAGGGTAATGAATAAATACAAACAAAAAATTGCCTATATCATTTTACGGATACAGACAATTTTATTAAGTGAAAAACTTAAAGCCGCTTTTTAAGGGGTGACTA
>NZ_JARXXA010000038.1 GCF_029892785.1 Parabacteroides sp. PH5-46 | reverse complement strand
GTAGTCCCAGGCAGAGTTGAACTGCCGACCTCTACATTATCAGTGTAGCGCTCTAACCAACTGAGCTATAGGACTGTCAACTTTTGATGCCCGGGAAAACCTAATCAATAAGGATTCCCAGCCTCTTTTTTCTCTTTTTTGTATGATCTATATCGTTAACATAACAACATTGTAGTACAAAGAATATGAAACTTATGTACATACCCTATACCTTTCACTCTATCTCTCAGACGTAACATACGGTACATGAAACTCCAGAAAGGAGGTGTTCCAGCCGCACCTTCCGGTACGGCTACCTTGTTACGACTTAGCCCCAGTCATCGGTTTTACCCTAGGCCGATCCTTGCGGTTACGGACTTTAGGTACCCCCAACTCCCATGGCTTGACGGGCGGTGTGTACAAGGCCCGGGAACGTATTCACCGCGCCATGGCTGATGCGCGATTACTAGCGAATCCAGCTTCACAGAGTCGGGTTGCAGACTCCGATCCGAACTGAGACATGGTTTGGAGATTAGCATCCGGTCGCCCGGTAGCTGCCCTTTGTCCATGCCATTGTAACACGTGTGTCGCCCCGGATGTAAGGGCCGTGCTGATTTGACGTCATCCCCACCTTCCTCACAGCTTACGCTGGCAGTCTTGTTAGAGTCCCCAGCTTAACCTGATGGTAACTAACAATAAGGGTTGCGCTCGTTATGGCACTTAAGCCGACACCTCACGGCACGAGCTGACGACAACCATGCAGCACCTCGCAAATCGCTATTGCTAGAAAACTGGTTTCCCAGTCTGTCGAAATGCGTTCAAACCCGGGTAAGGTTCCTCGCGTATCATCGAATTAAACCACATGTTCCTCCGCTTGTGCGGGCCCCCGTCAATTCCTTTGAGTTTCACCGTTGCCGGCGTACTCCCCAGGTGGATTACTTAACGCTTTCGCTGTGTCGCTTACTGTGTATCGCAAACAACTAGTAATCATCGTTTACAGCGTGGACTACCAGGGTATCTAATCCTGTTTGATACCCACGCTTTCGTGCTTCAGTGTCAGTTATGGCTTGGTAAGCTGCCTTCGCAATCGGAGTTCTGCGTGATATCTAAGCATTTCACCGCTACACCACACATTCCGCCTACCTCAAACATACTCAAGGTACCCAGTTTCAACGGCAATTTTATCGTTAAGCGACAAACTTTCACCGCTGACTTAAGTACCCACCTACGCACCCTTTAAACCCAATAAATCCGGATAACGCTCGCATCCTCCGTATTACCGCGGCTGCTGGCACGGAGTTAGCCGATGCTTATTCATACAGTACATTCTCTTTCACTACACGTAGTGACTACTATTCCTGTATAAAAGAAGTTTACAACCCATAGGGCAGTCATCCTTCACGCGACTTGGCTGGTTCAGGCTCTCGCCCATTGACCAATATTCCTCACTGCTGCCTCCCGTAGGAGTCTGGTCCGTGTCTCAGTACCAGTGTGGGGGACCTTCCTCTCAGAACCCCTATCCATCGAAGACTTGGTGGGCCGTTACCCCGCCAACTATCTAATGGAACGCATGCCTATCCAACAGCGATAAAATCTTTAACAAATATCTCCATGCGGAGCCCCTGTTTTATGCAGTATTAGTCCGACTTTCGCCGGGTTATCCTCCTCTGTTGGGCAAGTTACATACGCGTTACGCACCCGTGCGCCGGTCGCCGGCAGACTATTGCTAGCCCCCGCTGCCCCTCGACTTGCATGTGTTAAGCCTGTCGCTAGCGTTCATCCTGAGCCAGGATCAAACTCTTCGTTGTTAAAATTGTTTT
>NZ_JARXXA010000037.1 GCF_029892785.1 Parabacteroides sp. PH5-46 | reverse complement strand
AAGACAACTACATCATGAACGTACCCTTAAAAGAGGGGAATTACAAGCTCATAGCCTGGGGAAACCTTTACGATTGCTACGACATTACAGACTGTATACCGGGAACAACCACCATGGAGGAATTCATGCTCAAAGTCAAGAATACGGACAACACGGTAAGCGAACATCCTGTCCACCTCTTTTATGGAGGAGTGGAAGAGGTAGAAGTAAAAGAAGAGGCGGGGCGCAAATATGTACTGATAGACCTGACCAAAGACACGAACACGATTTACGTAAGTGCAACAGGCTTGCCATTGGGAGTAGACTCAAAGGCGGACTACGCATCAGGCACCCCTTTCCGATGTGCGATAACGTCGCGCAACGGGGAATATTACCACGACAATTCGATAACCGGAGAACGGTTGACATATATACCCCAGTATGCAGTAGAAGAAAAGAAACTGAAGTCGGACTTCGTCATCATGCGGGAGCTCAACGACGCCTCACTGACAGAGTCTAGGCTTATCCTCACGCATGAAGAGACAGAAAAGGAACTGCTCAACTGGAGCCTAACAGAACTACTGTTACCCGCTGCCATCACCGGCGACCTGGATATAGACGATGAATTCCATATCGATGTGGAATTCGACTACACCAACGGATCGTTCAGCATCAAAGTAAACGACTTTGTGGTGGTAGATAACGGCGGAAGTATTATCGGATAAGACAACCATATAAGATGACACCGTATATAAACAAAAGGAAAAGGCAAGAGAAAGGATAAAAAACAGCGGATAAAACCAAAGGAAGATATGAAGGAAATAATAAGACATATAACAACACGGAAAGACGCAAGGCAACAAAGACTAAAAGGGCTTTCAGGCCTGCTGGGCCTCTTCAGCCTGCTGGGGTTATTCAGTTTGGCCTCCTGTACGTCGGGCGAACTGGAAGTTGAACCCCCGGGAGGTGAAAAGACTGTATTGCAGTCGCTGATGACCCGTTCAGGCGAGACGGAAAACCGGGTCGGCGAGATCCGCATGATCGTGTTCGACAAACTGGGCAAATGCCATGTAAACACCACTACGCCCAAAGACGGCATGACCTTTGTAGAACAGGTTCCTACCGGACTCCTGGATGTATATTTCATAGCCAATGAACAGGGAAACTGGAAGCTGGAAGAAGTAACTTCGCCCACCATCCTGAAGGAAAAGGTACTTTCGCATACGGCCTATCCGGTAGTGGACGACAATAACCTGATCCCCATGTTCGGATTCGTCAAAGACGTCAACGCTGTATCTGGTGACACCGCCAGGATAGAAGGTGAAGACGGCAAGATACTGGAAAGGCTCTACGCCAAGGTTACGCTCGATATCAGCTGCACCTTTGCAGATATCGCCAACACGAAGATCAACCTCGACAAAGTGCTTGTACGCAGTATGCCGGCAGCGTCCTATCTGGGGGGGAAAACCTATACGGGAACCAACTTCTTCGACGGGGCGGATGTTACGCCATCAGTAAGCCTGCATGGATACAGTCCTACGGCTACCGGTTTCGCTGCCAACGGGATTACGTTCTACATTCCCGAATACCTGATCAGTGACAAGACAAAATACACCTATCTGGAGATACATGCCAGCCAGGCGGATAATACCCTTAACAAGCGTGTATACACCCTGGCTATCGGAAACAGCATAGAGACCCTATCGGTCGATGAGATGAAAGGAAGCTCGGCAACCCTTGCCGACCTGACCATTTCACGTAATACACATTACACGTTCGAAGTTGCGATCAAGGGCTTTACCCAAGATGAGTCATTGACAGTAAATGCCAAGGTTGTAACTTGGGAAGGAGTGAATATTGACACAGGGTATCCTACCTATCT
>NZ_JARXXA010000036.1 GCF_029892785.1 Parabacteroides sp. PH5-46 | reverse complement strand
ATACAAACAAAAAATTGCCTATATCATTTTACGGATACAGACAATTTTATTAAGTGAAAAACTTAAAGCCGCTTTTTAAGGGGTGACTAATTATATGATTAAATTTTTATTAGATTATTCCAGTGGTGTACCGGTATATCGCCAGATTATCGACCAAATAAAGTTTGGTATAGCATCCGGACAGCTTAAGTTAGGTGAACAGCTTCCTACCGTCAGAGCGCTTGCTGTAGAGTTAAAAGTAAACCTAAACACGGTTTCTAAGGCGTATAAAGAATTGGAGATCAAGAATATTTTGGAAACTCAACAAGGCGCCGGAACTTTTATCAACAAAGTTGAACAAGCGATACCGGAAAAGGAGTGGAAAGATAAACTAAAAGAGATTTGCATACAGTTTTCTTCCGTAGCATTCAGTTATGGATTTAGTCTCGACGAAGTCATACAGGAATTAAGGAGTATAGAAACCACTAAAAAACAACAAATATGACAACAAATGTAGTAAACAAGGGATGGTTTAATCCTATTTCCCTTTCTGTATTGCTGATACTGATTACCGTATCGGTTGTTTTGTATATTTTGCAAATCATAAATATTCCGGTCTTGGCACTCTTTCTCCTTTTTTCCGGATTATTAGCTTCTGCCATCCGTATTGCCGACCAATGGGAACGAGCAGTGGTATTACGTATGGGAAAGTACAAAGGTTTAAGAGGCCCCGGGCCATTTGTAATTATCCCCATCATTGACCGTGTATCTACTTATATTGACCAACGGGTGAGAGTAAACTCTTTTAAGGCAGAGCAAACCCTTACCAAAGACACGGTCCCGGTAAATGTGGATGCTGTGGTGTACTGGACGGTTTGGGATGTAGAAAAAGCCGCCTTGGAGGTGCAAGAGTATCAAAAAGCCATTGAGCACATTACCCAGACCGGCCTGAGGGATACAATCGGCAAGCACGAACTATCGACCCTTCTACAGGAGCGCGATAAAATTGCCGCAGATTTGCAACAGGTTTTAGATGAAAATACAAATCCATGGGATATTACGTGCCAGACCGTTGGTATTAAAGATATCACTATTCCTCAGGATTTAGCCGATGCGATGAGTAAAGAAGCCCAGGCCGAGCGTGAAAGAAGAGCCCGTGTTATCTTAGGAACAGCCGAAACCGAGATTGCCGAGAAGTTTGAGCAAGCCAGTAAAAAGTACACCGATAATCCTGTAGCATTGCACCTTAGAGGCATGAATATGCTGTTCGAGGGTTTAAAAGAAAAAGGCTCTATGGTCATAGTACCGAGTTCGGCACTGGACTCCATGAATTTGGGTGCCATAAGTGGATTGGCATCATTGGCAAAGAACAATGAATCAAACTCACATTAAAAAAATATCTATGAAAGCATGTAAACAAGGGGTATCTTTCGTTATCCTAATTTTGATTTTAGCAGGTTGTTCGCAAAAACAATCGTTGGAGTGGATTTCATTCAACTGGGAAGGAGATACGATTTCCGGGAAATATATTGAGAAAGCTTATCTCTATATTCCGGTAAGAATCGATGATTTGCCGCATGATTTTACCATGCAGTTTGACTTAGGGACGTTTGGAACACAATTTTACGGGAACGCTATACTTCCCTATCTGAATGAGTATCCTTCTTTAGCAGACAAACTGGGGTCGGCGCAGGGCGTGGAAAATATACTATTCAAAAATGTCAATCTACAAATGGAGACACTTGAATTCAACGGAATTGACGTTTGGCACCGTCAGAATTTTGGTGATGAAATACCCAAAGATTCGATTCATTCGACGACACCTAAACACATCGGAACAATTGCTCCCGATATATTCCAGGATAAAATTCTGCTGATTGATTATAAGTCAAGCAAACTTGCCGTATCAGACAGTTTTCCGGCAGAATATAAGGATTTACCAGCAGAAGAATTTGAAGTAGACGATGGACTTGTAAAACTCCCGTTCCGCATCAATGGAAAAGTATGTAGTCACCCCTTAAAAAGCGGCTTTAAGTTTTTCACTTAATAAAATTGTCTGTATCCGTAAAATGATATAGGCAATTTTTTGTTTGTATTTATT
>NZ_JARXXA010000035.1 GCF_029892785.1 Parabacteroides sp. PH5-46 | reverse complement strand
GTTTTATCTTCTTATACCCCTACGATTTTCGGGCTTCTTTTTCTTTTTCAATGCTTGCTGACGCAAGTATTCCGCTTCATTCTCATCCTGATTGGAGGGTTGAATATCGAACAAACCACCAACGGTTGACAACACATTACCCACACCTGATAGGATGTTTTCCGATACACTATTCCCTGTTCCTATCGGGGTGGTTACTTGTTGCTGTTCCTGCTGAATAGGAATACTTTCGCCTAATAATATGTTTAACTTGCCATAACTAAATTTCCTGTCCACATCTGAACCCTTGAATGAATATTCTCCTTTCTTAAATGATATGCCCTGTACTTCATCGGTCTGCCCCTTATGTTTGTACTCTATGGATATTCCCTGCTGTTTGAGGGCTTCTTCGAACTGCTGCCAGTTTTTAGCTTTAGGAAGAATGGCTCTAACCTCATGATAGATTTCATACTTGGTCTGTTCTGCGCCCTTTAACTTCTGTACATTGACATTCTCTTTGCCTTTGCCATAAGTGAGGTTATACTTATCCTTTAGCTGTTTGCAGACCTTTTCGTTCCGGTAGCGGTCGTTCTTGTCAGATATGGTATTGCCATCATTATCTACCCGATTGAATACGATATGACAGTGCGGATGGTTCGTATTGCTATGCCGAACGATAAGGTACTGCGTATTCTCTATGCCCATCGCTTTCATATATTCCTTAGCTAATCGCTCCATGAAGTGGTCTGTCATCCGCTCCTTATCATCGAGTGAAAATGCCAGCGGGATATGTCCGACACATTTAGACAACTTGGGATTAAGCATACTTTGCATATAAAAGCTGTTGATAATGGATTTTGTATCTGTTTCCAATACGCCTTTTGTTGCCAATATCTTAGATTCCTTATCACTTAATATATAGGATATACACCCCTTAAAGCTTCTTCCTTTTACTATTTTTCCAATCATCAGACAGTTTATTTATGATAGTTTGAATAGCATTTAGTAGGAGTAAACCTTCGTTTTCCAGTCGTTTCGAACTAAGGAATTTGGCGGTTTTCGTTAACTGGTTCAAGTTGTTTCCCATATTAGAAAGATTGCGAAGCAACTCTAGCTCTTCTTTCTTCAACGGTTCTTTGATTACACCATTCAGAATAGCATCATGACAATAAACACTAACGGGAAGCTTAGCTTTGGATGCCCGATGCCGGATGGCATAGAGTTCCGGCTCGGAGAAGCAAACCCCAATGGTTTTGCTCTTCCGGCTGACAGCACTCGCTTTGGGGCGTCCGCCTTTCTTCCTGTTAGTATTTGAATTGTCAGTATTCAATTTTTCTACTTTTGCTTGTGAATTAGAAGCTTGTATAAAAGGGGCTGTGCCCTAAAAACTGCGACCATCGGGAGCGGTTTCCCCTTTGGCGATAAGCCAAAGCGAGGGTTTTCATGCAATGAAAACATAACCTCGCTCCTCTAAAACGAACATGAAATGTTCCTTTTAGAAAAGTAAGCCGTAAAATGTAGCCAGGCTTACCCATTAATTGGCAGAAGCTAAATGTTACAGCTTCTTCCATTGCTCCACATCTTCTTGATAGATTTCCAAATGGTGTCGGGAGAGATTCTCGATAAAACCCGACACGCTTCGCCCTCTACCGCCTAATCGGTGGACTATCTCATCTATCCTGTCCCGAACATCC
Source organism: Parabacteroides sp. PH5-46 (assembly GCF_029892785.1). Taxonomy (GTDB): domain Bacteria; phylum Bacteroidota; class Bacteroidia; order Bacteroidales; family Tannerellaceae; genus DFXE01. The sequence goes on along the minus strand of NZ_JARXXA010000035.1, from coordinate 467 downwards.
CGGCTGATAAAAACGGGCTTGCGATCTTCAAGCTTTGGAATAGATAGAAATGTATTCCGATAGTCTTCTAACGACTCTTTCCGCTGCTTGGAAGTAGTGCGCTTGGGAGTTACTGCTGGGATTGGTATTTCTTTTGATCCAGTTGATTCTTCCGATTCGGTCTCTTGGGTTTGCAAACTATCCTGAGTATCGTCATCCTCTATTATCGGGATAGTTGCATCTGTATTGATACCGTTACCGGCAACTTCTCTTTCAACCGCTTTTTGAAATACTTCCTCCAATTCCTTGTTGGTTGGTTTTACAAATCCACCTTTCTCTTTTCCTGAAGTTGGCAACCAACCGTCGGGAATTTGAACCTTGCCTTTATGGCTCTCTGTTTGTTTACTGCTCATAGCATACTGTGTTTAGAATATTAATAGTATGGTTTCCCGTGATATAGAAAACCAATTGTCGAGAGCAAATAAACG
>NZ_JARXXA010000034.1 GCF_029892785.1 Parabacteroides sp. PH5-46 | reverse complement strand
TATCACTTGTGCGCCCGTAAAGGTATCATGATAAATATCTCAATAGCAAGAGATTAGGTAAGTGTTCTTTGAAAAACCTATCATCAACTGACTTATCTGAAAGGGAAATTAACCAGACAGGGAGTGTAGCATGTCAGTAAAGCCATAAGTCATTAAGCTATCAAAATGCGACTGAATGGTAAGATGAAACGATAGATATGAGGATAAAATCCGAATTGATTGAATGGCAGTCCAAGCGGCATTTGTAGTACCTGCGACGTAAGATAGCTAAACTCGTCGTATCGTAACACTTTCAATGCAGAAAGTGAGCAATGAAAGCAAGAACTTGTTACGACGCAATCACAATAAGTGATAAAGGACGGAAACCATATCCGACAATCTATCAAGCTAAGTTATTATGATATAAACGGGGATTACCTATACCGAAACGCCGAAAGGCTATGAGATTAGTCTCTGAAAATTCGGAGTGGTAACGGAGCCTTCATAGTAGTCCGAGCAAGGTAACGCCTTGTACATGGCGAAGGAAGGCAGCTAAAATTTTTAATACAATTAAAGAATGATGTGTGAGACATTATGAGAAATTCAGAAAACGTATTAAACAGTCTGTCAAGACACAGCAAGTCTTTAAATTACAAATTTGAAAGACTTTACAGAATTTTATTCAATGTAGAGATGTACTATGTTGCCTATCAACGTATTTATGCGAAAGAAGGCAATATGACAAAAGGTTCAGACGGAAAAACAATTGACGGAATGAATCTTAAACGCATTGAAAAGTTGATAGATGCATTGAAGAATGAAAGCTATCAACCGCAACCTTCTTTGAGGACGTATATTCCAAAGAAAAATGGGAAAAAGCGTCCATTAGGAATACCTGCTTTTGATGATAAATTGATTCAGGAAGTAGTAAGAATGGTTCTGGAAGCAATTTATGAAGGGCGATTTGAAAATTGTTCTTATGGCTTTAGACCTAAACGAAGCTGCCACACTGCATTAACTCAGATTCAAAAGACTTTCAGTGGAGCAAAATGGTTTGTAGAAGGCGATATAAAAGGTTTCTTTGATAATATCAATCATGATATATTGATTAGTGTCTTAAAAGAACGCATAGTAGACGAACGATTCATTAGGCTCATCAGAAAATTTTTAAAGGCAGGGTATTTAGAAGATTGGAAATTTCACAGGACTTACAGCGGAACGCCACAAGGTGGCATCATTAGCCCAATTTTAGCTAATATATACCTTGACCGACTAGATAAGTTCATGATGAATTACATCAAAAACTTCGACAAAGGAGATAAGCGCAAAGTCAACCCTGAACGTATAAAATACGATTATGGAAAAAGACTCGCTGTGTTGAAACTCAAAACCGTAACAGATACGGTCGAACGTAAATTGATTATAAAACAAATCAAAGCGTTTGAAAAAGAAAGAACCACAATTTCAAATGGAATTGAGATGGATAGCGATTACAGAAGAATGAAATATGTAAGATATGCTGATGATTTTCTTATCGGTATAATCGGAAGTAAAGCTGATAGTCAAAAGGTCAAAGAGGATATAACAAGATTCCTTTCTGAGAACCTTAAACTTGAACTGTCAGATGAAAAGACTTTGATTACCCATACAGAAAAATCAGCCAAGTTTCTTGGGTATGAAATTTATGTGCGTAAATCCAACCTTACTAAAAGGGATTCTTTAGGTCGTATGGTTAGAGCCTTTAACAAAAAGGTATATCTAAAACTGCCAATGGACACGATAAAAAAGAAATTGATTGACTCCAACATGATGGAACTTAGATATCATAATGGAAAAGAGCAATGGAAACCTAAGTGTTTTAGCCAGTCGATAAATAACGATGATTTAGAGATTCTTGAGAAGTATAACTCAATGATTCGAGGGTTCTACAATTACTACTCAATTGCGAACAACTGTTCTATTTTGAGCCACTACAGATATATCATGCAATACAGTATGTACAAGACATTCGCTGGCAAATATAAGACTACTGTCGGAAAGATTGCCAAACGATATGTACAGAACGGTATTTTCACTGTGAGGTATGAAAATAGTAAGAAAGTAATTAAAACACGTATCTTTTACAATGAAGGTTTCAAAAGAAAAACTCCAAACTTCTCGGAAGTGGTAGATAAAATTCCTACAATCTATCACACGAATACGACCAGTCTTATTGACCGTCTAAAAGCTGAGAAATGCGAACTATGTGGTAGTGAAGGAGCATTAATAATGCATCATGTCCGAAAACTTAAAAATCTGGAAGGTAAAAAACCTTGGGAAAGATTGATGATTGCAAGACGACGCAAAACGATTGCTCTCTGTAAGAGTTGCCACCAGAGAACACATTGGGGTAAGATAGACTGCTAATTTTAGTGGAGAGCCGGATACGCTGAGAGGTGTAAGTCCGGTTCGGGGGCGAGTGCTTGGAAACCTACCATAGAAATATGATAAGGCGCTGGGGGCTTAGCCTACT
>NZ_JARXXA010000033.1 GCF_029892785.1 Parabacteroides sp. PH5-46 | reverse complement strand
GTCCCAAATAGTAACATAGACTTTACATTTCTCTTTTTCCATACGGTTCACTCATTATAGTTTATAAAATAATTACAATGCAAACCTAAGGTTTTTCCATGAGCGAACAAAAAGAAGGCGGGAGAAAAAGTAACAAAAAGCCTCAATAGCAGGCGGTGTCGGCTATCCGCCCGTGCATAAAAAATCCGGCTCACAAGGCCGGATTTTCCATTATTACCCAATTTGTTGGTTTATCTCTTTCTTGAACCGTAGCGGATTGGCGATAAACGGAAATGAACTCGTAGCGCCCCCGGTGGTAACGGTAATTGTCCCGAAGTTAAAAATTCTTCCTAAAACACTTTGTTTTATTTGCAAGCCCTCGCATTTCGCCAGCACCAAATCGACCGCCTTGCGGCTGATTACGCCTGTTTTAAGTATTACCCGTTTGTTGGTAACAGCATAAGCCGAACCTATTTTTACGAGTAGCCTTTGCACAAGCGACACCAAACCGAAAAATAAAATCAATAACCCCGCATAGTGGGTCATGGCTGATATTTCTTTAGGGCTTGATGCCAGGAAAGCGCCGATGAGCAGCAGTATAATCGGCTGCATGAACAGGAAGAAATGTAGCTTTGCAGCGTATTTTATTTCTTCTCCGGGTTGTAGATTTGCTTCGATATAGTTCATAATGACCTGATTTTTATTTAAGAACGCCTGTAAATATACATATTTCCAGGACAGTACAAAGAATAATCATTTGTTTTTCATTACTTCAAACAACAGGTAGCACCATTCAGCCGGATTTAGGTAGCGTTTGCCTTTCCTAACTTCATAATGTAAGTGGCTGCCTGTGGATATTCCCGTGCTACCGACACAAGCTATTTGAGTAGCAATGCCTACCTGATCGCCTATATTTACCGTCGTTCGACTTAAATGCGCGTAAAAAGAACGAAAGCCGCCCGCGTGCTGAATCTCGATATAATTTCCATACCCCGAACAATAACCCTTTCGGACTACAATGCCGTTACCTGTGGCATAGACGGGCGTGCCTTTTGTTTCGGGTAAATCAATCCCTGTGTGGAATTTTCGTCTTTTATAAATCGGATGATAACGCATACCAAAACCCGATGAAATCCGGCACGGCTTCCTGATCGGGAAAATTACGGGATAGTCGCATACTTCGTCAATAAACATCTGCATTGAATCGGCAATACGCTGAAACTCTCCCGCAGAGTAAATCGGTTCTATATGCTTTTCTATTTCCGGTTTTCCACCTTGCCCCCATACGGACAAATGTAGCAGAATGATGAAAAGCGTTATTATATATTTCATATTAACCTGTAAATACAGCAAGTACCCGAAATAATCCGGGTACTTGCTTTTCCCACATCGTCAGCTATTCATCTTCCGTATCGTCTTTCCCGTCGTTCTGAAACGAGAACGACGCCGATACTACCTGCCCGTAATTATCCTGTATATATACGTCGATTACCTGCTGATCCTCACAGTGCGACGTGTAATATAAGCGGAATACCATTCTATCGAGCGGGTAAAGGTCGTTCGGCGCAAATACTGTCCCGTCGTCCATGCGAAGCTCTCCCTTGCCGTCCGGCTGGAAATAGCGGATATAATACCGTGCCTGGTCATAGTCCCCTTCCCGGAGTAACATACACCTGATTTCCGCCGTTTCTCCGTTTGCTATCTTCTTTTGCACAGGCATCGTTTCCAGGCCGAAACTATATACCTGCTTTACGTCCAGGTCGCTCTCGCAAGACACGAACATAAGGACGATTGCGGACACCCACACAGTAAGCGCTAAATATCTTCTAAACTTTTTCATAACATCGTTTTTAATTGATTATAAACTTTAGCCCGATACCAAATTGCGTATGAAAATGCCCCGTAGAGTTACCCCACAGCACCCGCTCCCGGCCTGTAAACAGCAATACAACCCGGTCGGACAGGTATGTTTCAATTTCCAGCGTGATAGCCCCGCCTCCGATAAAAGCGTCTTTATCCCGGAGCGTCGAGCCGTCATAAAGCGACTTCTCGCCCCAATTCACAGTTTCATACCCAACAAGGGCAGAGCCTCCCAAATTCAGGAAGAAAGTTTTTGAAGCATCGGACAGGATTTTAAGATAAAATCCACCTTCCGCTGTAAATTGCGAAACAGGTATGCGGATTTCCCGGTATGGGTAATGCCGTTGCATAAATTCCGCTCCGAACACCCATTTATTGCCGTTCTTCGCATAGGTAGCCATAGCCGCCCCGAAGTAATATCCGGCTTCGTTATCCGGTTTGGACGAATAGATACCGTCAACCATGCCGCCTGTTACCTGTATGCCTCGCATACCGGGCAGGCAACGCTGGGCGTATGATCCGCCCGGAAGGGCGAAGCATAACGCCAGCGTAAGTATGATTAATTTGCCTTTCATGGTTATTTTACCTTCAGTTCGTTAATAACCTTTGCACGTACCAGGTCTGCGTTATCGACCGTGAACGACTGATGCCGCCCGCCTTCCTGCTCGTTGAGTTCCACGACCAGCATTTTATCATCCGGGATAGTGAATTTAGGCAGGGTAAAAACCACCCGCTCTGTGCGGTTACCGCCTATTACGGTCAGGTTATTGTGCGCCCGGAGCGGCCAGATAACCTGCTCCTGGATTGCCGTGCGCTTGGCTACCTTTTTATCGACTATCTTAAGTAGGCTAAGCCCCCAGCGCCTTATCATATTTCTATGGTAGGTTTCCAAGCACTCGCCCCCGAACCGGACTTACACCTCTCAGCGTATCCGGCT
>NZ_JARXXA010000032.1 GCF_029892785.1 Parabacteroides sp. PH5-46 | reverse complement strand
CGGCAGCTACCTACTCTCCCACAAACTGCAGTACCATCGGCGTGGTTGGGCTTAACTTCTCTGTTCGGAATGGGAAGAGGTGGAACCCCAACGCAATAACCACCTTAATATCTTTAAGATCTTAAGTATGACTTGGTTTGGAAAAACTGCAAGCTGTCCTAGCTATAGAACAACATCAGCAAACATATCTTGTAGAAATGCCAGCCTTAAAGGCTATGAAAGTTTTGGGCTATTAGTACTACTCGGCTATTACATTACTGCATTTACACCTGTAGCCTATCAAGGTCGTAGTCTACAACCACCCTTATAAGGAGATCTAATCTTGAGGCCGGCTTCGTACTTAGATGCTTTCAGCACTTATCCGATCCAGACTTAGATACCCGGCGGTGCTCCTGGCGGAACAACCGGTAGACCAGAGGTCTGTCCAACACGGTCCTCTCGTACTAGTGTCAGAGCCTCGCAAATCTCCTGCGCCCACGATAGATAGAGACCGAACTGTCTCACGACGTTCTGAACCCAGCTCGCGTGCCACTTTAATGGGCGAACAGCCCAACCCTTGGGACCTTCTCCAGCCCCAGGATGTGACGAGCCGACATCGAGGTGCCAAACCGCTCCGTCGATATGAGCTCTTGGGAGCGATCAGCCTGTTATCCCCGGAGTACCTTTTATCCTTTGAGCGATGGCCCTTCCATACGGAACCACCGGATCACTATGCTCTAGTTTCCTACCTGATCGACTTGTAAGTCTCCCAGTCAAGCGCGCTTGTGCCATTACACTCTACGACCGGTTACCAATCGGCCTGAGCGCACCTTTAGAAGCCTCCGTTACACTTTTGGAGGCGACCACCCCAGTCAAACTACCCACCATACAGTGTCCTCTCTATCGAAAGTTAGGGTTCAGACAATGAAAGGGCCGTATTTCAACGATGGCTCCACAAATACTGGCGTACCTGCTTCAAAGCCTCCGGCCTATCCTACACATCCAGTGCCCAAACCCAATGTAAAGCTATAGTAAAGGTTCACGGGGTCTTTTCGTCCCATCGCGGGTAATCGGCATCTTCACCGATACTACAATTTCACCGAGCTCACGGTTGAGACAGTGCCCAGATCGTTACACCATTCGTGCAGGTCGGAACTTACCCGACAAGGAATTTCGCTACCTTAGGACCGTTATAGTTACGGCCGCCGTTTACTGGGGCTTCAATTCAATGCTTCTCTTACGATGACATCTCCTCTTAACCTTCCAGCACCGGGCAGGTGTCAGGCTATATACATCTTATTTCTAATTAGCATAGCCATGTGTTTTTGATAAACAGTCGCCTGGGCCTATTCTCTGCGGCCAGGATTACTCCTGGCGTCCTTTATCCCGAAGTTACAGGACCATTTTGCCTAGTTCCTTAACCGTGAATCACTCGAGCGCCTTAGTATACTCAACCCGACCACGTGTGTCCGTTTACGGTACGGGTACTTCAACAATATGCTTAGCGGATTTTCTAGGGAGCCTGATTACGTCCATTTCCATTCGTGCGAGGCACTCCTGGTACTGTCAGGTTCAGATCTGTCTGCGGATTTGCCTACAAACATCAACTCCTACACCCTTTAACCACCTATTCCGTCAGGTGGCAGGACTATCACTTCTCCGTCCCCACATCGCTCATTGAAGTAGTAAGGGAATATTAACCCTTTCTTCCATCGGCATCGCCGTTCGGCTTAGCCTTAGGGCCCGACTTACCCTGATCCGATTAGCGTTGATCAGGAAACCTTAGTCTTTCGGCGTGAAGGTTTCTCACCTTCATTATCGTTACTTATACCTACATTTGCTTTTCCATAGCCTCCAGCAAGAGTTATCTCTTACCTTCAACGGATTATGGAATGCTCCCCTACCACCCATTAATGGGTCCATAGCTTCGGCAGTCAATTTATGCCCGAGTATTATCCACGCTCGTCCGCTCGACTAGTGAGCTGTTACGCACTCTTTAAATGAATGGCTGCTTCCAAGCCAACATCCTAGCTGTCTGGGCGGACAAACTTCGTTAAAACAACTTAATTGACATTTCGGGGCCTTAGCTGATGGTCTGGATTATTCTCCTCTCGGACATGGACCTTAGCACCCATGCCCTCACTCCTTGACTAAACTAATACGCATTCGGAGTTTATCTGGACTTGATAGGCGGCGAAGCCCTCGCATCCAATCAGTCGCTCTACCTCATACTAGTAATATCAAAGGCTGCACCTAAATGCATTTCGGGGAGTACGAGCTATCTCCAAGTTTGATTAGCCTTTCACCCCTACCCACAGTTCATCCCAAAACTTTTCAACGTTTATGAGTTCGGTCCTCCAATTGGTGTTACCCAACCTTCAACCTGACCATGGGTAGATCACTTGGTTTCGCGTCTACTCCTGCTGACTATACGCCCTGTTAAGACTCGCTTTCGCTTCGGCTGCGTGCCTAAGACACTTAACCTTGCCAACAAAAGTAACTCGTAGGTTCATTATGCAAAAGGCACGCCGTCACAACTTACGCTGCTCCGACCGCTTGTAGGCAGACGGGTTCAGGGTCTATTTCACTCCCCTGTTCGGGGTTCTTTTCACCTTTCCCTCACGGTACTGGTTCGCTATCGGTCTCTCGGGAGTATTTAGCCTTACGGGATGGGCCCCGCTAATTCACACAGGATTTCACGTGTCCCGCGCTACTCAGGATACCACTAGGCTTTAGCTTTGAGTCGTGTACGGGGTTATCACCCTCTATGACCGTCCTTTCCAAAACGTTCCACTTCAAAACCTTCTTGCCACAACGTGGTCCTACAACCCCAGAATTGCCTAGACAATACTGGTTTGGGCTGTTCCGCGTTCGCTCGCCACTACTTGCGGAATCACTTTTGTTTTCTTCTCCTATGGGTACTTAGATGTTTCAGTTCCCCACGTTCGCTTTCCTTTACAGGAATGATAGTCCTTCAAACTACCGGGTTGCCCCATTCGGATATCTTGGGATCAATGGTTATTTGCACCTACCCCAAGCTTTTCGCAGCTTATCACGTCCTTCATCGCCTCCGAGAGCCAAGGCATCCACCGTCTGCCCTTACTTACTTTCTATAACCTAT
>NZ_JARXXA010000031.1 GCF_029892785.1 Parabacteroides sp. PH5-46 | reverse complement strand
GTCCCAAATAGTAACATAGACTTTACATTTCTCTTTTTCCATACGGTTCACTCATTATAGTTTATAAAATAATTACAATGCAAACCTAAGGTTTTCCATGAGTAAAAGTAATCTAACGGAAGAAAAAGTAACAAAAAGCCTTTTAAACCTATTTGTTTTCATACATTTGAACAAATAGGTATTTTTGTCTTGAAATCTCAATAATATGCCTGTAAAAATAGAAAAATGGGTAGTTGCCCAAAAAAAACATAAATTGTCAGATAAGCACGTCCAGATGGCTCGTGAGTTGGGACTAAATCCCGATAAATTAGGTAAAATAGATAACCATAAACAGGAAACATGGAAAGTTCCGTTACCCCAGTTTATCGAAGATATATATATCAAACGGTTTAAACGGGAAGAACCTGTTACTGTTCGCTCTCTGAATGACATTATCGCAGATGACAAAGCAAAAAAAGAAAAGAAGAAAAAAGAGAAAGCTAAAAAGCGTGCTTTACGAGAACAAACCGATAGTAGCGAAAATAAATACATAGAATAATCTACAAATTCCACTATGGAAAGTAAATTGTAGATTAACAGATATTTAAAAAGTTAAATGAAATCATCTATGATATATATAAATTCTCTACTTTTGCATAAAAAGCGATAAGCATGAAGGTTGAACATATAACATATAAAGGCTCTACACTTGTTAGAGATACTGATGATATTACAGAGGAAACAATAAATTTACTCAAACCCTTTGAGGACATTAATAAGGAAAAGAGCAAATTGAAATTTCCTTTAACTAATTTGGAAGTCGTTACTACCATAGCCAGCAACGTTGCTATTTTTAACTTTGAAAAAAATAATATCCCTTTGTATATGAACTTTTGCTGTTTTGAAGCAAAAGACGCATCTATGGTATTGGAACTGGTTGATAATTTTATAGAGAAAAGAGGATTTGAGAAATTGACTACTACCCCCAAAGAAAGCTCTTTTATATATACAGTTCCTTGCTATCCTTCCGCTTCGCTTACAAGCGGAGAAGAAGAAATGATAATGGGCGAAGTGGAACTATACATATATTATTCCTTATATCTCAACGATTACCGAAAAAAAACAAATAACACACATTCTGCTGACACTACATCAAAAGAAAAAATAAAATACGAGGTGGGTAAGAGATTCCCTGATGAAAGATATTTGAATCAAATAGAAACAACTGCTGCTATTATTAATACAGCATTTTTTGATGTTTTTTGCAGTTTCCATGAACCAACGACAGAAGAAATAAGACTATTCCGAAAGGGGAAATTAGATGTTTACTTATATGAAAACTCTAACATTCCATTTCTGATTTTTGACATGGGTTTTTCTTTTGAAGTGAGTATTGATGTAACTAAAATTCCAGAGGAAAAACAAGACGATTGGTTAAATTCAGAAGCAAATATAATAACAATGTTTCTTGTGGATGCCGGAACCGGAATCATGCAGGGAATAAGAACAATAAGTATTCCCCCCAATTTTGCAGAAAAAATTAGGGATATATCGGAAAAGCAGTTACAGGAGGACATAAATGTAGAACAAGCAATAGATCAGATAACGGAACAACTTTCAACAGAGCAAATGATGAAGAAATCAACTCTAAAATATACCGTGAAATAAAAAACAAAAGAAGCATTAAAGTTAAATTTAATGCTTCTTTTGTTTTATCGAGGTCTGTCAAAATCATTTTCCATTTCCCACCTGATCCAATCCTCCAGAGAATCAAATTCGTGAGGCATCTTGTCCAATGAATGCCTGTCAATCTTCAGTTCCTTTTGTTTCTCTCTGTAATGTCTGTCTAATTCCTGCACCTTCCTTTGGTATTCCTTTTCCATTTGCCGACTATCAATTATCCACCAAGTTGTAAAGCCTACCACGAACAGGATAAATACAGAAACGAAAAGTATCTCCCCTTTTGAAATGTAGCCCATAGCCCGCAAATCCTCAAACACAAATTTCTTATACTCAATATAGTCTTTTACTTTAGTATAGATTGTCTTTATTTCCATAAACGGGGTTTATTATGGGTAACTGAAAACATATTAAAATAGGTTCTCTCCGGCTTTTCCTTAGATAACAAATGAACAAAGCCCGTGCGGGTTACAATCTCCACATAAACCTCTGTTTCGTCCAGATGTACTATGTCTTCAAATCGAATACAATCCCGTGTACTGACTAATTCTTTTTTCCCTTTCATTGCTTCATAGACATACTCATAGTCAGGAAAAATAAATAGTGATTCTTTAATCGAAATTCTGTGTAATACCAGTATAGGACGGATTTTATCACAAACAGTAAACTTATTTACAGGTGATTGCCTTTTAAGGTAAAGTTTAGAAATGGCTTTTTGTGCAAAATTCATGATCTCTCTGTAATATTATGTTAGTACCAAAAAACAGGCGCAAGAATTACTAAATATCGGCTTTGAGGTACCGCCAAGCACCCACTCACTCAATAGATAATAACCTCACGCCCTTGCCGGTATATGCGAGTAACATATATACAGACTGACGGAAGCTAACATCCATTACCATGTGAGTGAGTTCTAAAATATTTGGCGGTTTTCAAAACCTCACTATAATGCTGCTATTTCCTATGTAAGAACCATCCGATGACTGGCATCGTTATAAATGATCCTGTGTGCAAAAATACACAAAAACAATGGAATATTACTGATTTTGAAAACATAAATCAATAGCACGCCACTGTAAACTATCCTATTTGCTTGTTGATTTCTCGCTTGAATGTAAACGGACGAGCGATAAAAGGATAGCTACTGATAGCACCGCCAGTCGTTACTGTAATAGTTCCAAAATTAAATATACGTCCCAACACGTTCTGGCTTACATGCAATCCTTCGCATTTAGCCAGGACAAGTTCGACCGTTCTGCGGCTTATTACACCCGTTTTCAAAATTACTCGTTTATTAGTAACGGCATAAATCGAACCAACCTTTATCAAAACACGCTGTACAAGGGAAACCAACCCCAAGAACAGCAATGTTACACCTAAATAGCGTGTCATCCGGGCATCATCAAGATAACACATATAGCCAATACCCAACAATATAGCGGGTTGGAGAAAAAGAAATATATGTATTTTTGCCCTGTATTTTATTTCTTCTCCGGGCTGTAAATATGTAGATAAAAAGTTCATATTTTTGTTTTTTAGATTTTCCGCCCTTTCCCTTTTCGGTCTGGCTTTTTATTGATTTGGATAGAGTTTTTTTGTTTTTCTGCGGTAGTTTGTTCCACAGATTTGACATTTAGGTTTTTGCTCTTTGCATCATACCTTAATTCTCCAATTTTCACAAAACCATTAGATGTTTGTATATCCTTAACTCTAATAGATTCTCCATTATATAGCTGCTTATGCTGATCGTATGATAAGGGCTTATTTATTATATTTTCCACTCTTTTGTGGAATGTATAAATGTTATCGCCCTTGCTAATCTCTTCTGGAATATTGATGTTATATCCCTCAATAGCTTTTTTAGTAAATAAAATCATATCAGCAGTCCTCATATTAGAAGGAACCCAACCTAATGAACTGGGATCACTCTTAACGGCTGTTTCAGCAACTTCGGGTGTCCAAGCCTTTTGCGGTATAACGTGAAAACTTCTACCGCTCTTTTGTAAAGCATCTTTTGCTATTTCCGGTGTGATTAAATCATGACTAACAATATGTAACAACAAATCCACTTTTTCGGGATTAGTATGAGCTTTAAATACTTCCAGCAACATTTGAGATGATGTAACAGAATTAACAACAGAGAAATCGTTTTTATCTTTCCCGAAAGTATTGTCCAAAGCAATCCGACACAATTCATCGGTTCGGTCTTCATAAGGAATACCTATTAAGTTTTTCGGATTATCTTTTACCATTTTTCGATATTGTTCTTCCCCTTTCATTTCATCCAAAATATACGGAATGGCATAAGGACTGCTTTTTATAGCTAACTCACATAATTCTTTTGTTTTTTGGCTTTCTGGAATATGTGCCAAGTATGATCCGTCACGTTTTACAGCAGCTTCGCATAATTGTTTATCCTTAAATTGGATGGGGATATTGTAAAACAACTCTGGTTGTTTCTCAAAAATTTTATATGCCAAATCCTGTTTTATATAATCAGGCTTCATATTCTCCAAAAATTCTTTCGTAGTGGAGTAATCTTTGCATTGTTCATTGAAAACCTTTAGATGAATATCCTCAAACGGTATAAATGACAATATACGGGGATGACTGGCTGTATTTACCGCTTCCAGACAAACTTCATGTGTTAGTTTATCCGCAGGGAAATACTGTATTGCAAAAGCGTCTTTCTTTAAAGCCTGATTACATAGTTCCGTAGTTTTCATTTCATCGGGAACATATCTCAGGCTATGAAAGGTCGAATTAATTGCAGCCTCGCATAATTCCATCGTTTTATCTTTGTCAGGAATATTATATAGCCGCATACCATCACCTTTAACAGCCTCCATTCTTAACTCATAAGAATGAAGATGTTCCGGAATAAAGCCTAATACTCCCGGTTCATCCTTAACACCATACATGGCCATCTCCGCAGTCATAATTTGCGGATTGATGAAGCCGTATATATCCATCATATTAACCATAGAATTTTCATATAGCTTTATCCCATGCATACAAACGTCTGGATAAGGGATGAAAGCTAACACTTCGATACCCTCTCCCGTAATATCATAAGCGGAATGAAGGGCTCTTCGGCACATTTGTTCTGTTTTCATTTCTTCAGGAACAAACTGTAATGCCCAGCCGCTATTCTCCACAGCAACATTACATAGATCGGATGTTTTCATATTATCAGGTATGTACTCCAATGTTAAACCATCACCTTGAAGTGCCTTTTTCATAAGTTTTTCATTCAGAATATTTTCAGGCACATACCTTATATTATCGGGATCAACTTCAATGGCAGCCAGAGAAACACTTTCAGTTCGTCTATCTCCGGGTAGTGTCATAAATCTGTCTTTATCCTTACTGACAAATTCAGCATCTTGTTTTTCTTGTGGATTCATTTTTATTTATTTTTCGTTGTTATAATTTCAAAAAGGCAATAACACCATTTTTGGGGATTCAGATAGCGCTTACCTTTTCTTACTTCGTAATGCAGATGGCTACCTGTCGATACTCCTGTATTGCCTACACAGGCAATCTGTTGGGTTATACTTACCGAATCCCCTGCATTTACCATCGTCTTACTCAAATGGGCATAAAATGAATGGAAACCGCCTGCGTGTTCAATCTCAATGTAGTTCCCATATCCCGAACAAAAACCCTTGCGAACTACTATCCCGTTACCAGTGGCATAGACTGGGGTACCTTTGATTTTAGGAATATCAATCCCGGTATGAAATTTTTGTATTTTATAAACAGGATGATAACGCCTACCAAAGCCCGATGAAATATATAGCGGTTTTTTTATTGGAAAAATCACAGGATAGTCGGATAACTCATCAATAGACATTTGCAAAGAATCCGCTATCTGTTGGAACTCATTTATAGAATAGGCAGATTTCGTACAGTCTTCTATTTCCGATTTTCTGTTTAGAGAATCAAACGGCTGCCCCCATAAAGGCAAATGCAGCAAAACGGTGACGAATATTAGTAGGTATTTCATAATCAATCTGTAAAAACAGTAAGTACCCGAAATAATCCGGGTACTTTACTTATTCAACTTCCTCACCCCACAGATCTACGTCTGTCGGTGCATTATTCAACGAATGGGCTATCCATAGCCAGCAGAGGACGTTTAACACGATATAGCTGCATATAATCATGGACTGATACTTTTAGTAAATCATCATCTTCTTCATCATCCCCCTTGTCATTCTGCCAACTAAATGTTTTTTGCACGACCTGACCGAATGAATCTTCGATATATACGTCGATAACCTGCTGATCCGTACTGTGTGATGTATAATAGAGCCGGAATGTCGTTTTATTCAACGGATATAGGTCATTCGGTAGAAATACCGTTCCGTCATCCATCCGCAGTTCTCCTTTTCCATCACTTTGAAAATACCTGATAAAGAACCGGGCGTTATCATAGTCACCTTCCTTTACCAGTTGGCATCGAATCTCCGCACTCTCGCCCTGAACGATTTTTTTCTGGACGGGCATAGTAACAAGATCAAATGAATAAGCCTGCTGAATATCCAAATCGTCACTACAGGCACAGACTATTGCCGATAGCAATAGCGTGTATAAAAAATATGCTAAAAACTTTTTCATGTTTTTTTATTTTAAAATATTTATTGTTTTGTCATTTTATCAAAGACAGCATCAATACCTCTAACCTCTTCCTTGAAATCAGCAATAATATTATACTTGTCTATTTCCAGTTCTATTCTATCTTCTCCAATATTAAGGAGCATACGAGTTTTATCACTGTCATTAAAAACGTAGTTTACTTCCTTCGCTATTTTTTCAAAATCGTCTTTTGAAATAAACCATTTTAATGTGAAACCAACCCCCGCTGACAAAGCAGACATATTATACATATTCACAGGGACAGTATCATCCTGCGATAAATGTTCATTATTCCAGAATCTTAAAAATTCTAAGAGGTTATCTGATGTTGTTGCTATCATTTCTTCTCAAAGTTTAGTTTATTATAAATTTTAACCCTAATCCGTACTGGAAATGAAAATGCCCTGTTGATGTTCCCCACAATATCCGTTCACGGGCAGTCAGGAGCAATACAACACGGTCTGATAAATAGGTTTCCATTTCCAACGTAATAGCACCCCCATAAATGAACCGGTCTTTATTCCGGAGTGTGGAACCGTCAAAAAGTGTTTTTTCTCCCCAGTTGCTTGTTTCATATCCGGCAAGAGCAGATCCGCCCAAAGAAAAAAGGACTACTTTATTATGGTCGGAAAGAAATTTCAGGTAATAACCACCCTCTCCAGTGAACTGGCTGACAGGTATTCTGTCATCTTTATAAGGGTAATATTTATTCAGGAACTCGGCACCGAATACCCACTTATTTGCATGTTTGGTATAGGTGGCCATCGACAACCCGAAATAATAGCCCAGTTCATTCTTTTTGTCTGACAAATGGAATCCATCTACCATTCCACCAGTTACCTGTATGCCTTGCATACCGGGCAAACAACGCTGTGCGTGTGCTTGGTCTGCAAAGACCAGGCACAGCACAAACGTTAGTATAAGTAATAGCCGTTTCATGGTTATTTAACTTTCAATTCGTTGATAACTTTCGCCCTTATCAGGTCGGCATTTTCGACAACAAAACTTTGATGCCGTCCGCCCTCTTTTTCGTTCAGTTCGATGATAAGGTGCTTATCATCCGGTATCGTAAACTTCGGCAAAGTGAAAATCACACGTTCTGTCCGTTTTCCACCTATCAATGTCAGGTTATTATGCGCCCGGAGTGGTACAATTACCTGTTCCTGAATGGCTGTACGTTTCGCCAGTTTTTTATCTACAATCTTGAGTAGGCTAAGCCCCCAGCGCCTTATCATATTTCTATGGTAGGTTTCCAAGCACTCGCCCCCGAACCGGACTTACACCTCTCAGCGTATCCGGCT
>NZ_JARXXA010000030.1 GCF_029892785.1 Parabacteroides sp. PH5-46 | reverse complement strand
TTACTATTCTTATGAGATCTGCAAATTATTTGAGAGAAAATATACAAATAATTTGCAGATCAAATGACATTATTTAATTTTTAGCAAGTTTCAATATCCTAATTGCCCCTCTTATAACAATAAGGAATACAATACTACCGATAATAAGGTCGGGTATCTGATTATTCAACTGCCATACTAAGAATCCGGCAAGAATTACCCCTGCATTTATTATTACATCGTTGGATGAAAAGATGATACTTGCCTGAATATGGGCATCTTTGCTCTTCGTCCTTTGAAGTAAAAGCAAACATATAACATTAGCAATCAAAGCAAGTACGGATATACCTATCATTGTTTGAAAAACAGGCATTTCCTCTGTACCTGTAAACCGTCTGATTACCTCTATAAAACCAACGGCAGCCAAAAGTATCTGGAAATATCCGCAAATCATAGCAACACGCTTCTTACGGCTTACGGCTGCACCGACTGCAAACAAACTTAATCCATAAACAAAAGCATCAGCAAGCATATCAAGGCTATCAGCAACCAATCCCATAGATTTGGATATAATACCCGTTGACATTTCAATCAGGAAAAAGCCGAAGTTAATAGCCAGTACAATCCAAAGGACTTTACGCTGTTTGCTATTTTCCTCTGCCTGGACTTCTCCTGTTACTTCTTTACTTTCAATAAAGCGTGAACCGAGATTCAAGGTAGCAAGCTGCTTTTCGATTTCCTGATAGTCGCCTGTATGGTAAACAGTAAATATCCTGCCTTTCAGGTCAAATTCCTGCTTTGCAACACCCTCTATATTTTGGAGTTTCATCCGAATGAGGTTTTCCTCACTCGGACAATCCATTTGTTCAATTTTAAAAATTGATTTATTCATTTTACAATTTAATTATAATCCCGGTATTCAGGATGAAACCGTCCAACGGTGCATAAATGTCCCGAAATTCAGGATTAGTCATCGAACCCGTATGAATGGTATCAAACCTTGTCTGCCGTCTGTCGGTAAAGTTCTCAAAGTTAGCATATATTGAGAACTTTTCCCAAATTCGTTGCATCATTAATCCGAAGACAAGGTAATCCTTACCTGTTTTACCGTCATTCAAATTTTGTTTTCCGGTATAATAAGCTTCCAATCCGATTTTCCATTTATCTTCCACCTCATACATTAAAACAGAATTGATTTTATGTTTCGGGGTTAAGGTTTTTTGGTAGCTTCTGCCGTCTTCCTTTACATCAGCATCCGTATAGGTATATCCGAGAAATAAACCGAAATCCTTATACTTAATTTTCATATTGGTTTCAGCCCCTTTACTATCCACGTGACCGTTAATGTTATTAAACTGCCAACGATTATTTTCAGCAGCTTGCAGTTCAAGCGGATTTTTCAGGTAAGTATAAAAGAATAACTGGTTTATACTTAAAAATACTTGGTCGCCGAACAAACCCGTTTTATAAGTAAAATCCACATTTGCCCCATAACTCCTTTCCAGTTTGTTCCTGTTGTCATCTATCGGCAAGACATTCTGAAACTGGATGCGTTCGCTATCTTCCGAAAAAATGGTAGGTGCTTTATATCCGAACCCACCACCTACACGGGATGAAAATTTCTCCGTTATCTTGAAATGAGAAGATATACGGGGTAGAACTGCAAAACCGTAATCGTTAATATAATCGGTACGCAATCCGCTTTCAAGATTCATCCAGTCCGTTATTTTCGTATTGTTCTGTACAAATACGCCTACGGTAGTCATATTGTAATCACGTAAAGGAAAATCGGTCAGTTTTTCTTCGGTAAACTTATCCGTCCACACATTCGCACCCGCTACCCATTCCGTTTTTTCTTTTGTATGTATATAAGATACTTCTGAAAAAGACGATAACTGGTCGCCGTCAAATTTGAAATCGGGAATCTCAATCTTACGGCTGAAATAAGTAATGCTGTTCTTTACATTTAATCTGTTTTGTTTGTCGAAACGATGTTCAAATGTAAGTTGGCTTGAATGCCTTTGTGTCTTGTTTCTTTCAAAATAGGAATGTTCTTCGTTTCCCTTATCTTTTACATACTCCATATCACCACCCAGACGGTTTTCAATCATGGAGTTTATACCGAAATTAAAATCTGTGTTTTCAGACAGGTACAAGAATAGCTTAGGATTAAATACAAACCTGTCGAACTTTGGTATTGCCGTAAAGCCAACATCTGACGGATCATAAGCCCAGTTACGGTTATACGATGCAAAAACGGTAGTACCTACCTTGTTGAATTTCTGACCGAAAAAGCTGTTTACATCAAGCCCTTTACCTGTTGTCCCATTCAGGTGGATTGAGAAATCCCTTTCCTTTTCAGGCGTTTTCGATATAAGGTTTACCAGTCCCGCAATAGCACCGCCACCGTATAAAGTAGAAGAAGAACCTTTTATTATTTCAACCTGCTTTAAATCGAGCGGTGGTGTCTGTAATAAACCTAATCCGCTTGCTGCACCTGAAAATACGGGAAAACCGTCTTTTAGTATCTGTGTATATCTACCGTCCAAACCTTGAATGCGAATAGATGAATTACCCGATATGGCTGATGTTTGTTGTGTCATAATACCCGTGCTTTCATTCAGAAGCATACGTATATCTCCGGGTTTCATCACTCCTTTTTCGCCTAACTCTTCGGCATTTATAAATTCAATACGGGTAGGAATATCTTTAAAAGTACGTGTCCCCCTTGTTGAAGAAACAACTACTTCCTGCAATGTTTCTTCATCAGGCTCAACCCTGATAACGATAGGTTCATCCGAAGCCAACGGGAATGTAAATTCTTTTATGGTCTTTTCATATCCTACATAAGTAATTTCAAACCTCTGTTTACCGTCTGGAATATTGGAGAGTACCGCTAATCCTTCAGCATCAGAAGATGTTCCGTTCGTAGTATTTTGAAGTATAATATTAGCACCGATTAAAGGCTCTTTGTTATCACAGTCTATTAGTTTAACGTTAAGTGTATTTTGAGCGAAAATATTGGAAATGCTGAATACTAAGAATAGCATCAGTATAATTTTTGTTTTCATTTTATTTCTTGTTTTTAAATCTTCAACTATAAATGATATGAGGATTACGATATTACAAAGAATGTATTATCGTAAAAATTGCAGGGCATATTCACAACGACCTGTATAATAAAAATTAGTTTATGCTTTTGGCGGTTGCCAGATTGAAGATTTATAATCAGAGAGAGCGTTTTTTACTATATAATCTGATTTATAATCAGGTATAGAGCCTAAAATTATTATTATTGGATTATAAAAACGGGCTTCCGGAAATCCGGAACAGGTATTACAATGTAGAAAAGGGGAACAACAACTATCATCGGAACAGTCGTCACAACTATTGCCTATGTCATTGCTCGTTTCAACGGTATCTGTATATATAGCTAAACATTTATCCTCAAAACAACATGGCATTACTGATAACAGTAATACATATATGGATAATATGAGGGACAAATATTTCATGCTGCAAAGATAGCGATTATGTTTTGCAACTTAGTTGCAAGTTTCGTACTATTTTCACAGATTATCTACTGTTTAATTTACGATTCTATTTCGGCTATTGCTTTTTCAATTTCAGCAAAGGCTTCGCTCATTACTTCCTCTACCAGTCCGCCGATTTGTGCTGCCATAGCAACCGAATTCATGCGCGAAATACGGGTTATACCATCAGAAGTCTGATATATAGATATGCGACATGGAAGTAATGATGAATAAAGACGTTCCATATCATGCTCCAATATTCTGCCGGAATATTTGGGGTTGCACAATTCTATGACTTTTATCGGTAGCACTTCTTTCCCATTTTTGCGAAGCGTTTCCTGCATATCATGAATATGCTGTATTTTCCAGTTTCCGAG
This sequence comes from Parabacteroides sp. PH5-46, assembly GCF_029892785.1. Classification (GTDB taxonomy): domain Bacteria; phylum Bacteroidota; class Bacteroidia; order Bacteroidales; family Tannerellaceae; genus DFXE01. The sequence goes on along the minus strand of NZ_JARXXA010000030.1, from coordinate 8,380 downwards.
AGACTGGATTTTTTCGGATAGTTTATCGAAGGTTTCGTCATAACTGTAACGGCTTACGTTTTCTAAAAACATTGCGCTCTCAGGTTGTTCTGTTGATTTCATGATTCTTTTTTTATATTACTCTATGTTATTATTTAAACAATTTTCTTGCCAAAAAGGTTGCATAATACGTTTATTATCCGCTTTATTTTTACTATTTACATTGCATGAAGATACAAGCACCTTACATAATTTTATAAAGATTTTGATAGTCAATTTTTAACAGCTAAATATGCTAAAAGTCTGATTTTCTTTAAAAATGGATGTACATCATCATTAATTTAAAATAAAAAAGATTGATGAAAATCGAAGATTTTTAAAAGATCTGCAAATTATTCGTTTATTTTCTTCAGAATAATTTGCAGATCGTTCTAAATTACACTTTTTCCTTCCATTCAATAACGGCAAAGTTCCCGTCTGAAATCTCCTTCACTTTATTAATCCATTGCACTTCACTTAATGCTTTAGCTTTAAGGAATGGACTATTGGTTGAAGTCAGCAAAAGACTGGAATTAACCACCCACCATTTATTCTTAATTCTGGCACGTTGTAAGTCCTGTTGCAGTCTTTGTGCTTCAAACACAGGTGTTGTTTCCGGCAGGGTTACGATAACCACTTCCGTTTCCTTTTCGCTTCGCAAGCGAGGTAATAGGTTTTGAACCGCAGGGGTGATATTTCCCTGTGTCCGTTCTACTTCCTTATGATAACTTTGGGTTGAATCCAGCAGCAGCAACGTGTGTCCGGTTGGTGCAGTATCTATCACAACCACTTCATTATCCGCTTTGGCAACTATTTCGGCAAAGGAATTGAAAACGGCAATTTCCTGTGTGCATGGGGAACGCAGGTCTTCTTCGATATAACTTAAATCAGCATCACCCATTGTTTCCCTTGCTTTGTCAAGCACATTTTTCTGATAGGCAGCAAGCACCGCTTTTTCATCTATATGGCTTACTGTGATGCCGTCTATTTTCGTTTCGATATAAGCCAAATGGTTTGCAGGGTCAGTTGTAGTCAGATGCACTTTCACTCCTTTTTTAGCCAAACCACGAGCAATATTCCCGGCAATGGTAGTTTTGCCTACACCGCCTTTACCCATCGTGAAAATCACCCGTTTACCTGTTTTGTAGAGGTCTTCAATAACGCTGTCAATCGTATTGAAACTACGTTTCTCAATATCCGGACTTTCGTTCTTTATGGCTACATCCGCATTCAACATATTACGGATATTATCAATGCCTGTCATGTTATAAGAACGAAGCGGAACAATATAGGTGTTCAGTTTTAGCAAGGCTGCCGAACGGTTATTCAGCGCATTTTGCTGGTGTTCATAAATCTGTTTGGAAATACTATCGTCTGCATCGTAGTTTTCTAATACGCCATTTATGATTAAATGCTGTGTTTCGATACCTATATCCGACAACTCATTGGATGAACGTTCGACCTCTTTCAACGGGCTGTCTTCCGGTCGGCTGACAAGGAAGAGCGTTGTTTTAGACTTATCGGTTAGATTTTTTACCGCATGTTTATATACATCTTTGCGGTCTTCCAAACCTGATAATTGTCCTAAGCACGAAGCTCCGGTCGTATTTTCGTCAATAAAAGTATCCCACGCAGAAGGAAGTTGCAACATACGGAGTGTATGACCTGTTGGGGCTGTATCAAAAATGATATAATCATAGTTTTTGCTCTTATCTTCGTCAGTGATAAAATCAGAAAATTCATTGAACGCTGCGACCTCTACTGTGCATGAACCGGATAGTTGTTCTTCCATATTAGCAATTACACTTTCAGGTAATTTACCCCGATATGGAGCGATAACCGATTCCCTGTATTCGGCAGCCGCTTGTTCGGGGTCAAGGTTTACAACAGTCAAGCGGGGTACATCTTTAATGGGAGTACCTTTATTGTCTAACGGCATATCAAATACATCCTGTAAATTGGATGCCGGGTCGGTACTCAACAACAATACTTTTTTTCCACTATCTGCAAGACTTACAGCTGTAGCACAGGCGATAGATGTTTTGCCTACACCGCCTTTACCCGTGAAAAATATATACTGGGTAAGTTTTTCGTTTGAAGGATTATACTTTTTCATGTGGGTTATTTTTTTATTGTTAGTTCATCTTCTGAAATATCGAGCCATTCTGCAATCTGCTTATTTGATGGATACGCCTTTTTTATAGCAATTTCACCATCAACTGTGATTAGAGGAAATACGTCTGCTCCTTCTGCCATAAGGCAATCATTGACAACCTTCGTGGTTACATATACCTGAGGATGGTCTCGCAAGTTAAAACGTTCAACTATAATTCCTTTTTGTTTCAATGTTTCAACCACAACTGCTATACGCATCAACTCAGGGTCGATATTCACTCCGCACAATCCGGTAGGACAGCATAATGCAGGGTCATAAATTTTAATTGTTTTCATTTTTAATATTTTATTTGTTATTAATTCTATTTATTCAATGTTCGTAATGTAGCGAACTATTTGGTTAAAAAAATAGACGCTATCTGATTCAAAACAGCATCTATTCAATGCGTACAATTCTATCAATTACAGTAATCCATTGTTGCTGCATCACCAAAGTAACTGATTGCAGCAGTAGGGCAAAGAGGTTCGCAACCATGACAACCAGTTACACATCCATCAGGATATACAACTACTGGTTTCTCATTTTCTATCGCATAAACTCCTTTCTTGCATTTTTCAAAGCAAGCGGAACATCCTGTACATTTTTCCGAATCAATAATCGGATACCATGTGCTGCTCATAATGTGATGTTTTATAGATTCAGGGATTTCTTTATTTCTTCTTCACTCGGAACATACCCTTTCAACTTTACTTCTCCATCAACAACAACCGCAGGTAAAGACATAATGTTATACTTCATAATTTCAAGTATATTTTCTTCCTTCTTCAAATCGGCAGCAATGTTATTATCTGCCAACACTTTCCGGACAGATTCATAGGTTGTTTTACATTTGGCACAACCTGTACCTAATACAATAATCTCCATATTATTTATCTTATATTGTTATTTCTAATTAAATGCTTGTAATTATGTAGTAAATACCCACTATTATAAAAACGGCAGCGACAATCCATTTAAACCATTTCTGGAAGACACTCATCTTATTGTAGAATTTGCCTACGTTGCTAACACTGTATGCCAACAGCCATGCAATGATAATTACAGGCAACCCGGTAGCTATGGCAAATACAGGGGGAAGTAATAACCCTGACGGGCTGGCAATAGTCATCGGGATTAATCCACCAAAGTACAATACACCGCTATAAGGGCAAAAAGCCAATGCAAACAGCAAACCGAGCAGGAAAGCGTCGAGGTAGGTTTTCTTTCCTTTCTTGTTTTCTATTTTTGAGGTTAGCTTATTCATTCCCGGAACCTTTATTTTAATAATGTCCAACATGAATATCCCGATAATGACTAATGCTATCCCAAGCCACATTCCCCCAACATTCTGCAAAAGTTTAGCTACCTGAAACTGACTTGCTCCAAAATAGAAAATCAAACCAAGTGCCGTATAGGTAAACATTCTGCCGAGTGTATAGAATACGCCATTAAACATTACTCTTCGCTTATCGCCTATATCTTTACTAAGATAAGCGGTAGCTGTAATGTTGGTTGCCAATGGGCAAGGACTGATTGCAGTCATTAAGCCCAAAAGAAACGCCGTTAGTAATGGAAAGTTAGAGCCATCCACAAGATTCTGTAAAAACTCCATCATAATCTTTTATTGACTTCGGTTTTGATCAGGTCAGTGAGGTTTTCGGGAGTATTCAAAGCGTTGGCAAATGCCTTGTCGGTAATATCTATGGAATTATCCCCTTTGGCAATAATAAGGGCATTCCATGTTACTTCATATTTTTCTACGAGTGAAGCATTTTGTTTTTCATCGGTTTTTACTTCAATGAATTTCACGTGTGGATTGTCTGCATAAAGTTCTTTTATTGTCTTCTCTGTTACATCGCCTACCGCAATACAGGTTTTACAGCGTTGTTTACCGTGGAAATAGTAAACGTTCACCACAGAAGCATCCGCTACTTGCTCTTTAGCTTGCGTTTCAGTGGCTTGTCCGTTGTTTTTTTGTGCATTACCACCACAGGCTACCAGCAATATGGCAAAAAGCCCGATTAAAATACTTTTTTTCATACAATGTGTTTTTATTAGTTTGTACTATGTTTATTTATAATATTTCTTCCGAAGCCAAAAAGCCAAGTTCACTAACAGGATTAATACCGGGACTTCGACCAATGGCCCGACTACTCCGGCAAAGGCTTGTCCGCTATGTAATCCGAATACGCCGATTGCCACTGCGATAGCCAGTTCAAAGTTGTTTCCGGTTGCAGTGAAAGCAATAGAAGCATTTTTATCATAAGAAGCCCCCATAAACTTACCTGCGAAGAAACTAAGCAGGAACATCACGACAAAGTAGATAAGCAACGGTATGGCTATCCGAACCACATCCATTGGTATTTGTACAATCAATTCACCTTTCAGGCTGAACATAAGAACGATTGTAAATAACAGTGCAATTAAGGTTATCGGGGATATTTTCGGGATAAACTTTTCCTTATACCATTGTTCTCCTTTCAATTTCACTAATATAAGTCGGCTCAATATTCCCATTAAGAAAGGAATACCTAAATATATAGCAACCGTTTCGGCAATCGTACCGATGGAAATATCAACGATAGCCCCTTCAAACCCGAAAAGGGGAGGAAGTTTCGTAATAAACAACCAAGCATAGAAACTGTAAAAGAATACCTGAAAGATACTGTTCAGGGCTACTAAACCTGCACCGTATTCCGTATTTCCTTCCGCAAGGTCATTCCACACAAGCACCATTGCTATACATCTCGCTAATCCGATAAGGATTACACCTACCATGTATTCAGGGTAATCGTGTAAGAAGATGATGGCAAGTACAAACATTAATATCGGCCCGATAATCCAATTCAGGATTAACGAAACTGATAATATTTTTACGTCCTTAAAAACCTTCGGTAATTGTTTATAATCGACTTTTGCCAATGGCGGATACATCATTAAGATTAAACCGATGGCTAAAGGGATGTTTGTAGTTCCACTGGATAATGAATCTATTGTAGTGCTGAAAGATGGGAAAAAGTAACCCAGCCCAACCCCGATAGCCATTGCCAGGAATATCCAAAGAGTGAGATTCTTATCTAAAAAACTCATTTTCTTCTTACTCATTGCCTTTTATTTTTTCTATGTATAATTTATAAAATGCTTCTTTTATTTCATCCCGTACCCGGATATATTCCGAATGGATAAATTCTGGTGACCCTTTTGCTTCTGACGGATCTTCAAATCCTATGTGCAAACGGTTTTTCACTTTACCGAAAAAAGTAGGACAGTTTTCATTTGCCCCACCACAAACCGTAATGACATAATCCCATTCTTCATTCAGATACTTATCTACACTATCGGAAGTATGGCTGGATATATCTACTCCGGCTTCTTTCATTACTTCTATGGCTTTGGGATTAACCTTTCCGCTTGCATTTGTCCCTGCAGAGAATACTTTTAATGCAGGGTCGAAAGATTGCAGGAAGCCATGTGCCATTTGGCTACGGCAACTATTGCCTGTACAAAGAATTAAAACTTTTTGTGCATTCATATCAAAACATTATTAACAGCATCCGGAACTACAATCGCAAGCACTTTCAGGTTTTACACCTGTTACTGTAATAGAGAATATCTTTGAATTATTCTCCTTGTATTCATGGAATGATTTTTCATCAAGATGCTCTTTTAGGATATCATCAGGGACAACGATAGGTTTTTCCCTTTGTATTTTCACCTGTAAAAAACCTGCACTGAAAATCTTAACCATATATTGTTCTTTAGGAATTGCTCCTGCAATGCATCCGGCGTATAATTCTGCTACTTGTTTGATGGATTCAGGTAATTCACCTTCTAAAACCACATCCGAGATGCAGAAATGCCCACCGGGTTTTAAAACCCTGAAAATTTCATGGAAGATTTTATCTTTGGTTGGTAATAGGTTTAATACGCAGTTACTTATTACAACGTCAACGGAATTACCACCAATAGGCATATCTTCTATTTCACCTTTGCGGAAAGTGACATTTGTAAAACCTCTCTTTTGTGCGTTATTTCTTGCCTTTTCTATCATAGCATCTGTAAAATCAATACCGATGATTTTCCCTGTTTCTCCGACTTCAGCGCGGGCTACAAAACAATCATTTCCTGCCCCGGAACCTAAATCCACAACAAAATCGCCTTTTTTTAATCCGGCAAAAGCTGTAGGAAGTCCACATCCCAGACCTAAATCAGCATCTGCTTCATAGCCGTCAAGCTGACTGTAATCCTCATTCATAATGTTATACACATTATCAGAGGAACAGCATCCAGAGCCACAACAAGACGACTGGTTATCATTTTGTAAAGCAAGTGCGCTGTATTTTTGCTTTACCATTTCTTTAATTTCTTTATTTTCCATATATAATAATAAGTTTATCAAAAATTCAATTCGCTTTAAAGCGAATTGTCTGTAGGTTCGCAAACATACGAACTTTAAAGATAAAAAATTATGTATTACAACAATTGTCTGATATTTCTACTTCAGTCAATAAAGCTTCAAATAATCTTTTCGCTAAAGACCAGTTTTTCTGATTAATGCAATACTTAACAGATGGCAATGTAATTTCACCTTGTATCAAACCGGCATCTTTTAATTCATTCAAATGTTGCGATAAAGTGCTTTTCGCTACTGGTAACACTTCAGACATATCTCCATGATAACAACATTCTTGACTTGCTAACAATTGCAGAATAGCAATCCGTACAGGATGCGAAAGGGCTTTGGCGAAACGTGCCATTTGCACCTGCTCAACCGTATATCTTTTCTTCACTTTTTCCATCTTCTTCATTTTATAGTTCGCAAATATACGAATAGTTTTTTAATTCGCAAATATACGAACAGTTTTTTCAGACAACAAACTGATTAGTATAATTTGAGTTGTATAGTTCATTATTCTTTATTACGGCAAACATGCGGGCTACGAGTTTGGCTCTGATAGCATTTAGTACTGACATTTTATTTTTGCCCTCAGCAACTTTTCTATCGTAATATACCCTTAATCCACTATTCTTATTTTGAATAGCAGATAAGGCTGCTAAATGGAGTAAAGATTTTATACTTTTATTTGCTCTATGGGAAACCCGATTTTTAGAATGCTGACTACTTCCTGATGAATAACTGAATGGAGCAACACCCGCATGGCAACAGAATTTACGACTATCTGTAAATCGTGTAAAGCCTTGTGTTTCCAGTATCATTTTTAAAGAAGTTTTTTTACCTATTCCTTCAATGCTCAATAATAATTTCATCTGATGAGATAATAAAGCATCCTTTGCTACAATATCCTCAATCTCCGCTTCAATATTAGCTATTGCTTTATCTAATTCTTTAATAAGCAGAGATAATCTCTTTGACTTCAATTTATAGACTCTATCAGGCATATATTCTTTTTGATCTGATAATTGAGCTTGGTATTTAGCTCTATCAACACATAGCATATTTAATTCTGTTGTTAATAGCTTTATTGATTCAACACTTATAGTTGGGTGGTTATATATTTTAAGTTTATCTATATAACGATAGGCATATAAAGCAATACGCTTTGCATCTACGGGATCATTTTTTCCTCGTTGCAACCCTGAACTGTATTTTATTTGAGTAGGATCTTCTAACCAAAGTTTATAGTTTCCGGCTTGACAAGAGATTGTTAAAGGATAAATATATAATCCTGTAAATTCAGCACATACTACTATTTGTTCTGCATCTATATTTTGTTCTGCACAAATTACAGATAAGTAGTCCTCGATACTCTTTTGATGATTTGAAATAACATCTTGTTTCACCACCACACCATTACTCAGGAGGCAACAATCCAAGTTCTTTTTACTCACATCAATTCCAATAAAATAATAGTTTCCCATAATAAAGTGATTTAATGATTTATAATTTGGAAAGGCATTTGAATATATCCTAAAAACCTTAAATATCTTTCAGATAAAATTCTTATATAGGTCTAATCCAAGACAAATAACAAGTTCGTTATAGTAACATAAGTTATTCCTATTTTCCATGCTGATTTACTTGTTATTTTCCTTTCTTCTTAATTCATAACGTAAATCATTAAATATTCTTGAAATTAAATGAATAAAATGAGTCCCAAATAGTAACATAGACTTTACATTTCTCTTTTTCCATACGGTTCACTCATTATAGTTTATAAAATAATTACAATGCAAACCTAAGGTTTT
>NZ_JARXXA010000029.1 GCF_029892785.1 Parabacteroides sp. PH5-46 | reverse complement strand
AACGGTATAAGTCAATTAATACACTTGTTACATATTCTATAAAAAAACATTAAGAAACTATCACTCTATATATACAATGTATACATATAATAAAAGCACTCCCAATGCTTCCCTTGTACTACTTTAGTCGTTATGTAAATCTTTCAAAGAACTCTTCTTTTTTAACGCTCGTTTTTCTCGAACGCGGGTGCAAAGGTATAATAACACTTCGCATATTCCAAATATTATCGCAACTTTTTTCTAAAAAAATGCAACCAAAAAAATGTTGCGCGTACATATTACTATCTATAAGAGAAAATCAGAGGAATAATTATAAACCTTTCCTGGAAGTACACTGCAAAAGCGGCTTCGAGCGTTCAGAAATATGCAAAAGAACGTTTGTTTTTACAAGAGAGAGTTGCTAGGTCACAACTGTGACCCACGTGGTTCACAGCCGTCGGCCACCTGGGTCACTACTGTCGACCAGCTGGGTCACAGCTGTCAACCACGTGAACCATATACGTAACCCAGCAACTTTCTGCTAACACAAAAAAAAGAGAAAAACGATTGTGTAATGTAAAGAAAGGGCTACCTTTGCAGACACTAAAGAATTTAGATTGAAGATGATCGATAGGATTAAGGCTCTGCTCCGGGAAGTGGAGGAATTAAAGGTTGCGAATGCCGACGAAATAGAAGCGCTACGAATCAAGTATCTCAGTAAAAAAGGTGAGATATCTCAGTTGATGAATGATTTCAGGAATGTTGCTGCCGATCAGAAACGTGAAGTAGGACAATATCTGAACCAACTGAAAGAATCGGCTCAGAACAAGATTAATGATTTAAAAGACGGCTTTGCCAACGAGCAAACAATCGGCGATGACATTGATCTTACACGCACGGCATACCCTATAGCTTTAGGTACAAGACATCCGCTTTCAATCGTAAAAAAAGAAATCTGCGACATATTCGGCCGTCTGGGCTTCAGCATTGCCGAAGGCCCGGAAATAGAAGACGACTGGCATGTATTCTCTTCATTGAATTTTGCCCATGACCATCCGGCCCGTGATATGCAGGATACATTCTTTATTCAGCAAAATCTGGGCGTTTTGCTTCGTACGCATACCTCGTCTGTACAGGCTCGCGTGATGGAGAAACAACAACCTCCTATCCGCATTATCTGCCCCGGACGTGTGTATCGACATGAGGCTATTTCTTATCGCGCACATTGTTTTTTCCACCAGGTGGAAGCTTTATATATAGACAAAGACATCTCTTTTGCAGATTTGAAGCAGGCTTTGCTTTTCTTCGCCAAAGAATTGTTCGGACAAGACACCAAAATACGTTTGCGCCCCTCTTATTTCCCTTTCACAGAGCCGTCGGCTGAAATGGACATCTCATGCAACCTCTGCGGAGGCAAAGGATGCCCATTCTGTAAGCATACCGGCTGGGTGGAAATATTAGGCTGCGGAATGGTTCATCCCAATGTACTGGATAATTGCGGCATTGACAGCAATGTGTATTCCGGTTACGCCTTAGGGATGGGTATCGAACGTATTACAAACTTAAAATACCAAGTGAAAGACTTGCGCTTGTTCTCCGAGAACGATAGTCGTTTTCTGAGGCAGTTTGAGTCGGCCAATTAAATTGAAAACCTAAATCATTTTACCATTCCCCGGGCTCTTTAACCGCAGCCCGGGGAAAAACACAGGGAGATATTATGGTGAAGGTTTTATTTTTAGTAATAGGCGGAGCTATCGGCACAGCATTACGCTATGGTTTGATAGAATATGTGCAACGTTCGGTGCTACATGCCTTTCCCTTAGGCGTTCTGGCGGTTAATCTGACCGGGTCTTTTTTTATCGGATTATGCTGGAGCATATTTGAAGTATTGGAAATATCGCCCAATATACGCATCTTTCTCTTTGCCGGATTATTCGGCGGTTTCACTACTTTTTCTACTTTTGCACTAGACACCATGGTGCTGATGAAGGCAGGAGAATATAAGCTAGCCTTGTTTAATGTACTTGCCAGTAACATATTGGGTATCATTGTTGTATTCCTGGGATTTTGTCTTGGCAAGTATATCTTAACATTAATAAAATAAGCCATGAGAAAAGAAGAACGGTATAAAGGGGTCATTAACTGGTTTATAGAAAATGCACCATCGGCTGAAACAGAGTTACTTTACAATGACCCATTTCAGCTATTAGTAGCCGTTATACTATCGGCACAATGTACTGATAAACGGGTGAATATGGTTACTCCAAAACTGTTTGAAGCCTTTCCTACAGCAGAAGTAATGGCAGCATCTACTCCCGAAGTAATATTCGAATACATAAAAAGCGTATCCTACCCCAACAACAAATCCAAACACCTGGTAGGGATGGCACAGATGCTTATCCGTGACTTCAATAATGTTGTCCCCTCTGACGTTAATGAGCTTCAGAAACTACCCGGCGTAGGACGTAAAACGGCCAATGTGATAGCTTCCGTAGTGTACGATAAACCAGCCATGGCTGTTGATACACATGTATTTCGTATATCAAACCGACTCGGCCTGACAAACAACAGCAAAACACCCTTGGAAACCGAAAAGGAGTTGGTAAAACATATTCCCGAGAAGTTAATATCCAAAGCTCACCACTGGTTGATCCTCCACGGAAGATACATCTGTACAGCCCGAAAGCCGAATTGCGAATTATGCGGATTGAAGCCTTGGTGTAAATATTTTCTAAAACAGAAATGAAAGCTTACCTGAAGGAAATAACAATCAGTGTAATCTCTATCCTGATCATGGGAATAGCCGTATGGGCCTACCTTAAATCAATGGAAAAAGAGAAATCGCTGATAGAAACAGATATTTACACTCTTATTCCTCCTGATATGGAAGGGCTGCTGGCTATAAACAGGCCAAGCGTTTTCAGCAGGATGATCTTGAGCAAAAAAGATCTATATCAGTCCTTTGCATCAAAAATACCATCAGAATTTTTATCATTTACCAATAGTGGAGCCTCCTTCCAATCGTTTTTGCTATCTTTTCATCCGGACGGGATACTCTGCTACAGTTCGGCCAGTAAGCAGGAAGCAGGAAGATTTGAGAAAGAAATTCTGCAAAATAGCTTTGATTCATTCCAACCGGTAAAGCGAACAAAAGAGGGTGTCGAATTCACCTATTATCCGGTAGCCGACAAGCAGTTTTTCGGATTTTACATATACAATGGTGTATGGGTAGGAAGCTTTAGCCGCAAACTGCTGGAAGCAGCAGCAAACCAACAATTTAAAAACACACCTTCCCTACCGGAAGAGGTAGAGAGGGTGCGTGCATCTTTTGACAAGAATGCACCTCTTAATATCTTGTTTCCGACTAAAGAAATGAACCTATACGTAGAAAGGGAGAACCTTCCGGCATGGAGAATTACCGACAAGTGGCTTTCGGCAGATATGTTCCTGAGTGATGGCAACTTCTGCTGCTACGGCTTTCTGCCATACCAAGCTCAGTCTACTCCGTCCTGGTACGTGGCTATGGGAGATACGCTTTCTAAAAGAATAAACAATCTATTCCCCTCCATACATCTTTCTTTCCAGATAAATAAAGCAGACGACAAGGTGTATCTTACCGGCTGTACCCCTATGGGAGAAGAATAATCAGCAAGTGAGCGTCAAACCATCGTAAGACAAATGAACATTAGGCGGCAGTTCTCTTTCTACATCAGCGTGTAAGCCTATCCGGTGACTCATATGGATCAGCCAGGCATTCTTGGGGCGTATCCTTTCGATATTGGCCAATGCCTCTCCAACGCTTTCATGGGAAGGGTGTGATTTTTCTCTTAAAGCATCAATAATCAAGACATCCAGGTCTTCTAATTTGGAGTATTCTTCTTCCGGGAGGGTTTTCAAATCTGTCAGATAAGCCATCTTACCAATCCGGTATCCAAAGATTGATAAACAGGCATGCATCACCCGGATCGGTATTACCCGAACACCGGCTACCATGAATGGTTCCGTAGTAACATGATGCAATTCCAGGTTGGGAATTCCCGGATATTTGTGCGGGCGAAAAGCATACGGGATGCGGGTTTCAATAGCTTTGGCCACATAATCTTCCGCATAAATATCAATGCCTTTTGTAGCACAAAAGGGACGCAGATCGTCCAACCCACCTACATGGTCGTAATGTTCGTGAGAAATCAAAACGGCATCCAGATTGTAAATCTTATTCCGGATCATCTGCCAACGGAAATCCGGCCCACAATCAAGCAGAATCTGTTTACTTTCTGTTTCAACCAATACAGACGTCCGCATACGCCAATCCCGCCTGTCATCACTTGTACAGACGTTACACTGACAGCCTATTTCGGGCACTCCGGTAGAAGTTCCTGTACCTAAAAAAGTAATTTTCATTATCCGATATATTTTACTTCGGGCATCAATTCTACGCCAAAACGATCTGACACAGCAGCACGTATGCTTTCTGCCACCAAAGCAATCTCGTGACCGGTTGCGTCACCTAAATTGGTCAATATCAAGGCTTGTTTTTCATATACGCCTACCTGTCCATGCGCTTTTCCTTTAAAGCCGCACTGTTCGATAAGCCATGCGGCGGGTATCTTAACGGTTTGTTCTCCGGCAGGATAAGAGGGTAGGTCCGGGTATTGTTTCTTCAGCTTGTCATATTGCTGCATGGAAATAAGAGGATTCATAAAAAAGCTGCCGGCATTCCCAATGACCTCCGGATCCGGAAGTTTTTGCTTTCGTATCCCGATTACTGCATCCCGAACACCAGCCAGGGATATCTCACCCTCAGCAAACATCTCTTTCAGATTGCCGTATTGAAGGGTATATACAGGATTTTTACTCAAGCGAATCCTAATATGAGTTACAATATACGGGTCATGATCTTCATTCTTGAAATAACTGTGACGATAGGCATACTCGCACTCATCCTGTGTAAAGATCCGTTTTTCAAAAGTCAATTGATTGTATGTTTCCACTGCCTCAATTACATCCTTTATTTCAACACCATAAGCCCCAATATTCTGAATAGCTGCAGCACCACATTCTCCCGGTATATCAGACAGGTTTTCAATCCCATACCATCCTTTTGTAACGGTATAAGCCACTAAGTTATCCCAGATTTCCGCAGCACCAACCCGTAAGCAAACCGTTTCGTCTGTTTCTGCAACCACTTCGATACCTTTAATTAGGGAATGAAGGATTATACCGTTATAATTATTAATAAACAGCAGATTACTCCCACTTCCGATATGAAGCGAGATACACTCCTGAAAATATTCGTCATGTAAAATGCGGGATAATTCCTCTTCAGTCTCATATTCCATAAACCAGCGGGTTTTCACCGGTAGTCGAAAGGTATTGTGTTTTGTCAGCGAATAATTTTCTTCAATCCTCATGTCTCATTTTCTAAATTAGAGACAAAGGTAATATTTTAATTGGCGCGTTAATAATAAATTACAGGGTGTTTATATGCTCACGTTGGTCACTAAAGAATTTCAAACGCTCCATTTCGCTACTCTCTGTAATCAGGATAGAGTAACGCCTCAACGATTGTATCCACTCTTTCTGCAACTTGCAAATATCCGGATGGCGTGCATCAATCATATGAATAGCATACAGTTTCATAGTACTTATCTCAAAGCTAGCCGATTCCATATAGCCGTAAGATGTATCCAGATGAATATTTGAAAGATACATACTCACTTTGCCCCCGTTTTTAAAACTTCCGGATGCGGCAGTCTCTTCCAGATCGTCAAGCAGAGAATGAAGTTCCTTTTTAATTTTCACAATATCCTCCTCTGAAAGAAATTTTAGTTGAGCAAAAACCTGTATATTGCTGACAAAAGAGAGTATGAAATTAGGGTCGAGCACATACAATGTTTCAGGTATATTTCTGAATTCCTTTATCACTCGTCTTTGCAACGTTATGGTCTTATCCGATATATGAACGTCATCCAACGAGCCTGTACCTTTCGCCATATTGCTTTGATGTAACCATCTGGAAATACGGAATTTTGTAATATATTCGTAAGGTTCGCAGAAAACAACAGGGATTGAGTTTGTTGCACTATACACTTTCGCAGAAGGATCAGTTCTTACAACATCTTTAAGCCGTAAAAAATACTTGAGCATCTCATCGTAATTAGCCATTGCGTCGTCCGATTTAATCAGACTCATGTGTATCAGAGCCTCGGAAGAACCCTCTCGACCAATAAGCTTGTCAAGCGATAAATTTAACTTGTGAGCAATAACCGTCGCCTCTTCCAATGTAAAAGGCACATCTCCTCGTAATCTGCGATAAGCAGCTTCTTTACTCACAGAAAGAGCATCAATCAAATAGTTGGCAAGATTCGTTTTGGAAGGCAAAGAATCTGCCATTGAGTTTATGAGCAGTTCATTTAGTTGTCCGTTCATTTTCACATTCATTTTCATATTCAATTTTTGGCATTAAGCACAGATAGTTAAAAACTTCGTTTCGATAATGGCGTTGATACTTAATTAGTATAATTCTTTTTGAAAAAGAAAGAATTTTCTTGTATTTTTACCTCAGTCTATTATTCCCTTTTATTTATTTATGCAAAGTAATATCATTTTACACTCACAGCAAATACATTTTGCAAAGAAATTCATATAATATTTTTCTGATTTTAAAAAATACTATCATAAACAAGACAAGTGTTTCATTATCCAAACCACAGCCATTACTTTTTCTAATTTCCGTTATTTCTAAATAGAACACTTGCCCATAACACGAATTATATTTATTTTCAGCCTTTGTTTTAATAACATAATATATGAAAATTGTAAATTTAGGAGAATCAAATAGTATTTTAAACCGGTTTGTATCTGAGCTAAGGGATGTTACTATTCAGACAGACCGCTTGCGTTTCAGACGGAACATCGAAAGAATTGGCGAAATCATGGCTTATGAGATCAGTAAAGATTTCTCATATTCTTCCAAGGATATTTTATCTCCTTTGGGAGTTGCTCCGATGAATACTCCAGACGACAAGGTCGTTATCAGTACCATTCTGAGAGCCGGACTTCCTTACCACCAAGGATTCCTCAGCTATCTTGATCATGCAGAAAATGCTTTTGTCTCCGCATACCGTAAGTATAAAGACCGTTTAAATTTTGATATTCACATAGAATATATAGCCTCCCCTAATTTGACAGGTAAAACCCTTATCATCACCGATCCTATGCTGGCAACCGGTAGTTCCATGGAAATGGCCTACGAGGCACTGACCACGAAAGGGCAACCTTCGCATGTACACATCGCATCCGTTATTGCCAGTAAGCAAGCTATAGATTACATTAAGAATAAAATGTCGGACAAAAAAACAACCATTTGGGTGGCTGCCGTTGATGATGAATTAGATGAACATTCTTATATTGTTCCCGGTCTGGGAGACGCTGGCGACTTGGCTTATGGAGAAAAAGAATAATAAACAAACTAACTAATCGTATGAAAAGAGTCTTTGTATTTCAGGATTTCAAATCACAAAAGTTTTGGAGTATTGATGTAGATGGCAGCTGCTATACTGTCAATTATGGAAAATTAGGAACTGATGGTCAAACACAACAAAAGGAGTTTTCATCACCGGAAGAAGCTCAAAAAGCTGCCGACAAACTAATTGCCGAAAAAACCAAGAAGGGATATGTGGAAACACGGGAAGAAACGGCACAGGGCATGAAAGTGGAAGCAAAAAAGTACAAGCTGACTTACGATGATTATGATGATGGAAAGACGCAAGAAGACTTGCTGAATAAAATAATCAAAGACAAAAAGCTACCCGAAATCAAGCAACTTACGATTGGATGCTGGGATTTTGAGTCCGGAGACTGCCAGGAGTTGGTAGATGGTATAATTGCCAATAAGGAGAAATTTGCACATATCGAAGGGCTCTTCTGGGGTGATATAGACTCTGAAGAAACAGAAATATCCTGGATTGAACAGACCAACCTGTCCCCTCTATTGGATATTATGCCAGAGTTAAGTGAATTAAAGATAAAAGGAACGAACAATTTAAGCATTGGGCAAAAACCTCGCCCCAATCTAAAATCTCTTGAAATAATAAGCGGCGGCTTGCCTTCCTCTGTTGTAGAAGATGTTATTAAGTCTGACTTCCCAAACTTGGAAGAGTTAATATTATATGTAGGGGTAGAGGATTATGGTTATGACGGTAGCATAGAGCAGTTCAAGCCCTTGTTTTCAAAAAGCAAATTTCCTAAACTAACCTCTTTAGGACTCGTAAATGCCGAAGAGCAAGATGCAATTGTAAAGCTATTCCTGGAGTCGGATATACTGCCTCAGCTGGAAACAATGGATATATCCTGTGGTGTACTGACCGATAAAGGCGCCCAGCTACTGTTAGACAATGTAGAAAAAATCAAACATCTGAAATTCATTGATATGCGTTACAATTATCTGACTGAGGAAATGAAGAAGAAACTCTCCAAACTTCCCATGAAGATTGACGTAGCTGAGTCGGAAGCCATAGACGAAGAATACGAAGAATATGGAGGATACCCGATGATCACAGAATAATGCAGGCATTGGTTGTCAGCAATATTGAGTCACGGCGAACCGAATATTTTATAAAAGCCGGTAAAGAGATTGGGATTGACACCCGCTTTGCCACTTATCAGGAATTAGAGAAAGGCCTTTCTGCATATCAGCATCTTCTGATTAAGCTGGAACCGCCCGTTTACTCAGTATCTGATTTTTCAATATATCAGAAGCTCTGCGACGAGTATATTCGGCTGCTGGAGCGTTTGGGGGAAATTAAAAAAGCCCCCAGTACGCTATTCCTGAATGAGCCGGGGAGACTCATTTGCTCACTGGATAAGGCTGAAAGTAAATCTGTTTTAACCGGTTTGGCTGTTACGCCCTTAGTATCATCCACGATCTCTTGTTTTGACGAGCTGATGGAGCTACCTGACAAACAAAAAAGAAAAGGATTATTCATTAAGCCTCGCTACGGATCCGGAGCCGGGGGGATTATGGCATTAAAACAACATCCCAAAACAGGAGAACTGGCTGTTTATACAACACTTTTGCAATCTGGTGAAGATTTTCTCAACACAAAACAAATTCACCATTTAAAGTGTAAAGAGAAAATTGCCCGGTATGCCGATATGGTTTTAGGAGCAGGAGTCATTGTAGAAGAATGGCTCCCTAAAGACGAGTACAAAGGGGAGAAATACGACTTGCGGGTGGTTTGTCAGTTTGGCAAAGTAGAACATATCGTAGTCAGATACAGCAAAGCACCCATCACCAATCTCCACCTGAACAACAAAGCCGGCAACTTTGAAGAACTGGCTACAAATAAAACATTCTACAACGAAGTAGAAGCCCTCTGTTTAGAAGCCCTTAAGCGATCCGGCTTACACTATGCTGGGATCGATGTATTGATAGAACGAGATAGCCAGAAGCCGTACATCATAGAAATAAACGGACAAGGAGATCACATCTATCAAGATATGTATAAAGAAAACAATATCTATAAAGAACAACTGTTAACGATTCATCGTCATGAAGATAGACATGCAGGAAGTTGTAGGAAAGCGGGATATCCTGATGCTTTGTCTGGATACGCTCCGGTATGATGTAGCTGTCGAAGAAGAAAAGTCCGGAGGTACGCCTATCCTTAGCCATTATGGAGGTAAGTGGGAAAAGCGTCATGCGCCGGGAAATTTCACCTATCCGTCACACTTTGCCATTTTTGCTGGCTTTTTCCCCTCTCCTGCTGATCCTCATGATTTCAAAGAACGGGAATGGCTCTTCTATCCGAAACGCGTAGGTACAAGTAGTATAGCTCCTCAGGGTAGTTACGAATTTACAAAAGCAACCTTTGTTGAGAGTTTGTTTGACGAAGGCTACGAGACAATTTGCATAGGAGGTGTCCGTTTTTTCAGCAAACTGAATGATATCGGGAAAGTATTTCCCGGCTACTTTCATAAGAGCTACTGGAAACCGGCATTTGGCTGTCCGGAAAAGGATAGTGCAACATCTCAGATAGATTTTGCCCTCAAAAAACTAAATGAATATCCTATTGAAAAAAAGATATTCTTATATATCAATTTTTCTGCCATTCATTACCCAAACTACCATTATATAAAAGGAAAGACAGAAGACGACCTAGAAACACATGCTGCTGCCCTGCGGTATGTAGACAGTCAACTTCCACGACTGTTCGATGCTTTCGGGAAA
The DNA here is from genome assembly GCF_029892785.1 of Parabacteroides sp. PH5-46. GTDB lineage: Bacteria > Bacteroidota > Bacteroidia > Bacteroidales > Tannerellaceae > DFXE01. The sequence goes on along the minus strand of NZ_JARXXA010000029.1, from coordinate 9,990 downwards.
AGAGGGGAACCCTTGGTTATCGCCTTTTCGGATCATGGCACCTGCTACGGAGAGGATGGCTTTTTCCGGCATTGTGTTTCGCATGATGTAGTCTATACAGTTCCTTATAAACATTTTATTCTGAGATGATGAATAGTCGCCCTCCTCAATATCTACAATATTTATACAGTTATCCGCATAAAACGGCCTACCAAACATTTACCTCCCCGGTAGCTATAGCTAATTATCTGGAACAGCTAACAGATAAAAAGGCCAGCCTTTATTTTCATATCCCTTTCTGTCGGTATAAATGTGGTTTTTGCAATTTGTTTTCCCTGCAAGGATGTAATAACTCCCGTATAGAAGCATACCTCGAAACCATGAAAAGGCAAGCAGGGCAGTTGTCTACTTTCACAAAAGACTTATCCTTTACCTCTTTTGCCATCGGAGGGGGAACGCCCTTGGTATTGAACGAATCTCAATTGGAAACAGTATTCGATATCGCATCTCTTTTGGGGGTAGATACTTCTAAGACGTTTACTTCTATCGAAACTTCCCCCGATTTCACTAACAAACAGGTATTAGGTCTACTGAAAGAAAGAGGCGTAGAACGGATAAGCATTGGTATCCAAAGCTTTCGGCAAGAAGAATTACAGAAAATAAGAAGAAGTGTCTCGATTGAAACATGTGCCTCAGCCCTGGAAACCATACAGCAGGCCACTTTTCCACAATTCAACATAGACCTGATATATGGCATTGAAGGGCAAACAGTTGAAAGTTTTCTAACATCTATACAGATAGCCTTATCGTATCAACCCACCGAGTTATTTATGTATCCGTTGTATGCCCGTCAGGAATTACAAGATTCATCTAGGGCAAAAGACGAAATATTATATATAATGTATAAAGCAGGACGGGATGCATTGATAGAGCAAAGCTTTACGCAAACCTCCATGAGGCGTTTTGTAAAAAAGGCATCTCCCGACCTGGAATATTCATGCGGTGATGAAACTATGATTTCCTGTGGATGCGGAGGACGCAGCTATATAGGAAAACTACATTATGCAACTCCTTATGCTACAAAGCAAACGGAAATCCGCACAATTATAGACCAGTATATAAAAACTACAGATTTTACATTGGCAACAAACGGACTGATTCTATCCCGCGAGGAACAAAGAAAAAGATATATCATCAAAAACCTACTGTATTACAAAGGAATAGACAAAGCTGATTACGAACAACGCTTTGGAGAGGCATTTCACTTTCCTTTCGAGCTCCTGATCGATGAGAACCTTGTCGAAGACAAAGAGGGATTTATCCGCCTTACGCGGGAAGGCTTAGCTTATTCGGACGAAATCGGACTATTGTTTGTATGAATGCCATCAGGAACATATACTTCAGAAGCAGTTTGAATTCATGCAATTACCAATGTTCTTACTGCTCTTTCGGACGAAAAAAGAAGGCAGATGATTTGGACAAAGACAGGGAATCACTCCAACGATTTTACGAAAAGATTTCCACCCTTAAAAACGTATTAAAAATCATGTTCATTCCTTATGGCGAAGGACTGATACACAAGTATTACCGGGAATATATGATAAGGCTGTCGCTACTGCCCCAGGTGGAAGGAATTTCTTGCCAGACCAACCTTTCTTTCTCTTCGTCCCTGTTCTTAAAAGAGATTGAATCCTTTAAAGCAGAGAAAAGCAAACTAAAGCTTTGGGCGAGTTTTCACCCGGAAATGGTAGGAGTAGATACATTCGTTAAAAAGGCTCATCAGCTGTTTTATGCAGGAATTGAACTATGTGTAGGAGCCGTAGGTTGCAAAGAAAACAAACATATAATTGAAGAACTTCGTAAAAAGCTGGACAAACGTATTTATCTTTTCATAAACGCATTACAAGGGAGCAAGCACCCTTTGAAGGATGAAGATAATCTGTTCTTTACGACCATAGACCCACTCTATGCCTTTGACTTCAAAAATGCAAAAGCCAATCCGGTCCATTGCCGGGGAGGAAAAGACAGCTTTTTCGTAAATGCAAATGGAGACATGCAGGCTTGCCCACGCAGCTCGATACAGATTGGTAATCTATATGATAACACAATAATAAAAGAGTCGTTTTGCAACAAAAAACGCTGCGATTGTTATATAGCCTACAGTAATTTAGAGCAAACCCCTTTAAGCCGTATTATGGGTAATGGTGCCCTTTGGCGTATCCCCGAAAAACGAAAAGTAAAAGCCATTTTCTTTGACATCGACGGTACACTGACTGACTCAGAAGGGAATATCCCCCACACTTACCAGGAAACACTTACCCAGCTTTCAAAACAAATACCCCTTTACCTTGCTACCTCCCTCCCACTTCAGCATGCCAAACGGCGCTTAGGCCCTCTATTCAACCTTTTTGCCGATGGTATTTTTGCCGATGGCGGACACTTACGATACAATCAAAAAGACACATATATCCCCATACTCCCATTGCCGGAGATAGACGAAAACATCTACCAAGTAAAAAAATACACAAACAAGGAGCAAACATATAAATACGTGATAAAAGCCCCAACTATCGCCAAAGCCGAAGAATTAACCCATTTGCTCCATTCGGGCTACTACAACCTCTATCACAAAGGCCGCCTGATAACCTTAACCAACCGGAATGCCAACAAGAAAAATGGCCTATTAACAATCTGTCAGGCAGAAAAAATAAAACCCGATGAAGTAGCAGCCATAGGAAACACCATGCACGACTGGCTAATGCTATCAGCAACAGGATATCCATGCGCCGTTATAAACGCAGACAAAGAACTCCGCCAGTTAGCCACCTATGCAATAAACCCCGACCAACTCCCTCTATTCTTCACCCCTTATTGTATTTTTCAGCCTCTATAAATCAGCCAAACAAGATCAAATACATTTACCTGTTAATCAAATGATCAGAACGGCAAGAAAATTGCACGCATGCGTTTCCCCGATCGCATGCATGCGTTTTACAAATAGCATGCACGCGTTTTGCAAAATGTATGCATACTATTTTTGCTTCCTGTATAAGGAATCACTTTTAACAAGCGAATGTTAAATACCAAAAAATAAAAATATTCGCTAAAAAATGAGTATATTTACTTAATCTGATTGTTCTCTTTAAAAATGCCGTCCTTAATATGCAGTCTAAAATTACTAATACTATTGAAGAATCCTCACTATGGGAGAAATTCTTGAAAGGAGATGATAAAGCTTATGCCTACTTCTACAAAAAGTATATGGAAAGCCTTTTCTCTTATGGAATGCGTTTTACATCAGACAGAGAGCTTGTAAAAGATTGCATTCAGGATATTTTTGTAAAAATATACAGTAATCGCTCCAACCTGAAGCAAACAGATAATGTAAAACTATACCTCTTCATTGCATTAAAAAACACACTTTTTAATGTATTCGCAAAAAATACAGAATAAAAAAGTAAAAAGAAGCAGAATAGCGAAAGTTAATTGAAAATCAGGCGTTTCAAACGATTTTCGGTTTTACCGCACGGACAAGTAAAGTCATTAAAAAGACACTTAAAGCCCCGGAACGTAACCATATTCGTAACTCGTTTGTCTGACTTATGGATTACCCGGTATATCAGTAACGACGCTGTTTCTACGCTTTTTGCTCGTTTATTCCTCCCCAAAGGTAATATTTTGGACGGACAGCGGCAAAAAATCCGATAGAATGATGCGTATGTATTGAATCACAATAATTTGCGTAACGACAGATAACTCAATTAGAATTAATTTTGAACCAATAAAAAATTGAGTTATGCGAAGTACATTTAACGTGCTTTTCTACGTGAAGAAAAGCCAGCCGAAGAAAAACGGATTGTGCCCTGTAATGGGTCGTATTACTATTGACGGCAAAGCCGTTCAATTCAGTTGCAAATTTGACATCGACCCCAAAATTTGGGACGTGGATGCAGGCCGGGCTTCCGGGCGAAGTGAACAAGCCCGCGAAGCTAACCGCCTGCTCGATCAGGTGGGCGCAAGCCTTACAAAGCACTACCGCGAGATAGTGAACCGCGACGGCTATGTAAGTGCCGAGAAAGTGAAAAATGCCTACCTGGGTATGGATATGCGGTGCGAAACCCTGCTTAAAGTGTTTGCACGCCATAATGAAGATTTTGAAAAAATGTATCAGGCAGGCGGTCGCAGTTGGAGAACACTCTATCGGTATCAGCGTGTATATAAGCTGCTGGAAGAATTTATAAAACACCGATACAACCGCACCGATATTGCACTAAAGGAGATACAACCTGCTTTTATTACCGATTTTGAATTGTTCCTACGCACCGAAAAAGACTGTGGCTCGACAACAATATGGGTCTATATGATGCCTTTACAAAGAATGATTACGACTGCCATTAATAACGGTTGGCTTCAACGAAACCCTTTTTTTGAATATAGCATTAAGCCCGAAGTGGCAGACCGGGGATTTCTGACAAAAGATGAAATTAAGGTGCTTATGGAGGCTCAATTTTCTGATGATGATATGACATTAGCACGGGATATGTTCATATTTTGCTGTTTCACGGGTTTTGCCTACACCGACCTTTACAGTATGACGATTGACAACCTGCAAAGTTCCTTCGACACAAAACACCAATGGCTCGTAAAGCGCCGGGATAAAAGCAATGTATCATCGACCGTGCCTGTGTTGGAAATTCCAATGAAGATACTGGAGAAGTATAAAGGGCTTGCCTCCGGGGATAAATTACTGCCTGCTCCCTGTTATCCGAGAGCGAAATATTTGCTGAAACTGATAGAAAAAGAGTGTGGTTTGGAAAAGCATATTACCTGGCACATGAGCCGCCACACATACGCGACGGAAATATGCCTTACCAATGGCGTACCAATCGAATCACTTGCGAAAATGCTGGGTCATAAGAATATCCGCACGACACAGATTTACGCCAAGATAACGCATGAAAAGTTAAGCCATGATGCGGACTTGCTTGCAAATCGTTTGAATGGTATTGAACAGTTTAAGGCAGCTTCGTTTTAATGCGAATAAAAAAGCGGGCAGGCTTTCGGTAGTCTGTCCGCTTTTGTGTTTATTCCCGGCGTGTCTTATTTGTACGCCTCCCGGTAGCTGTTATCTAACATCTTTTGCAGATCGCTTTCGCGGTAGAGGATTTTACCCCCTATCTGACAATAGGGTATTTTGCTCTCGTTGCGGTAGTCCTGCAATGTACGGCGGCTTATCTTTAACCGCTGCGATACTTCTTTATCGGTCAGGTATCTTTCGCCGTTCAATACAGGCTTATAGTTTTTTGCCATTAACTCCAGGCGGATAAATACTTTTTCTATTGACCGGAATAACTGAACCATGCGCGGGTTATCCTTTGTAACCAGGTCGCCCCCTAAATCTGAATATTCGGGATTATTTTTCATGGCGCACCTCCTTCCCTTCGGACATATCATTAATCAACTTTTCCACATCTTTGGGCTTGTAATACATCATTCTGTTAATCTGCGTATAGGACAGTTTGCCGCTATCCCGCAGGGATTGCAGCGTCCGTTTACTGATATTCAGAATTGCACAAACGTCCTGCCCGTCCAGCCATTTTTTTAATTCCTTGCCGCCACTCTGTTCGCATAGGGCGTCCACCTTGCGGACGATCTGCTCGAAGCGTTCCATTAACGCCTCATACGTGCGGCCTTCTATACTTATTATTTCCATATCATTAATCTTTTTTCGTTCGTAAAAATCACGGGATAACAAAGATAAAGCATTAAGAATCACACTGTATCAATGCTTCGGTCGCTGGATGCTTGTGGCTTCGTGTGGCTCCGGTAAAATCCATTTGCCACCCGTCCGGCTTCCCGGATTATCCGCCTTTTGCGCCGCCGCTAACGGTTAAGCGGCGGCGAGTGATTTTGTTCTGTCCTATCATAATTTCTTCCCCATTTCAATCGGTATGCTACTCTGCACCTATATAAAGTGTTTCGATTTCAGGCGCGAAAATACTTCCGTGCCGTGCGCCACAAAAGGCGACCGTCAGGGTTTAGGCCGGGCGAAAAAATCTTCCGACATCCCCTGCGGGGACGTGGCGTATTTTATTCGCCCAATCTTTTAACCCCTTTCCCGGTTGGTTACGCGAAAAATCTTCCTCTTTCCCTCCTTCTTCTATCCGGGCGAGCGTATTTCACGCAAAAACAGCCTACGCCTTTTTATCGGATGCTCCGCACCCGTGTCTGGTCGTAGGCTGTTTTTGTTCGCGCAAGCCTTGTGTGGACTTCTTCACGGGATTTTCCTGCCCCCGAAACTCGAACACTCCATACCGGCTCCGAGCAGCATTGCGGTTAAAAAAAAGGTCAGAAATTATGAAACGAACAGAAAAAAATAGTGAAACCCGATCCTCCAACCTTCCAATCAGCATTGGGTTGGTTTTGAAGATAGCTTTTGTAGTTACGGGCTTTGCCCTTTGGGGTTGGTCTTTCGTGGCGGTGGTAGTGGGTATTTACATACTCTTTATAGTAGCGAAAACCCTGCTTTCCTGCCTTGTTTCCCTGCTCGTCCTGGCAATCATAATCACGCTGGCAATAGGTTTAATCTTCTAAAAATTACGGACATGAGAGATTTTATTAGTATTTCAGAGATAAGCAAATACGGCTTACAATTATCAGACTATCAACAAAGAAATTTAGAGGGCTTACGGAAACAGTTTGCACCGTTCGCGCCTGTCTGCAAAACCGTCGAAGTGCTTTATATAAGCCATTATGACGATAAGTACCATGCCGAAGATGTTGCGGTATTCCTTGACTATAAAGGCTATCTGTTAAGGGCTTATAAGCACCATTATACAGATAAGGTTTACCGCTTTTGCCTTGTCGAACAGTACAGGCACAAGCACACAAAGAACTACCAAAACAGAAACGAAATGCCGAACAAAGTCGGCAAACCGACCCCGGCGAAAATGGATGTTTGGCTTGCCTACCTGTTGAACGAGGAAGAAGAAAAAAAGGCATACGCACAAAAATACATAGACGAGGAAACAGCGTTCCGGGCAGAACTGGCGCAGTTAGGCGATGCCGTCAAATGGTACGACAACGGTAACAGGGGGCATATCGTAATGAATAACCTTGTTTTTGACTTTTCGATTGAGGCGTGCTACATAAACAAGACGGTAAAAATAGACCGTAGCTATGATTTAGGGCTTTCCGGCTTTCTCCAAATGGCAGATAATAAGTACCGACCCACCAAACAGCAGTAATAAACCGGGCGGGGAAACCCGCCCATAAAATCACAAAAACAACAATTTTAATCACTTTAATAATTTTCAATTATGACAACGAACAAGAACAACGGCACAGCCGTAGCAGGACAGGAAAACAGCAACAGCGCAGTATTAACCGCAGTAGTGGTTAGCAAACCCGACAACGGCGAACGCAAAGCCGTAAACATTCTTTCGGACTTGATAGAGCCGAGCAATTACAACGCCCGAAAAACTTTCGACCCTGATGCCATGAAAGAACTGGCGCAGAGCATTTCCGTTCACGGACTGATACAGCCCATTACGGTACGCAGAAAAGGCGAGAAAGGCGAACATTACGAAATCATTTGCGGGGAGCGCCGTTTTAGGGCGTGTCGTATGCTGAAAATGTCGGAAATACCCTGCATAGTCCGGGAGGCTACCGATGAACAGGCGTATGACCTTTCAATCTCCGAGAACCTGCAAAGGGAGGACGTGCCCCCAATGGAGGCGGCAGAGGCTTACAAACGCCTTATCGCTACAAAGCGGTATGATATTGCAAGCCTCGCCGTAGCATACGGCAAGAGCGAAAAGAGCATTTACCAAATGTTGAAACTTTGCGACCTTATCCCCGGTATTGCCGAACTCGTAAGGGTGGGAAAACTGACCGCCTCCGCAGGGATAGTCATAAGCAAGTACGACAAGAAAATGCAGGCCGATATACTGAAAGACCGTTTAGGCGAGGACGGACGGGGCGAATGGTGCAATATCTCCGCCGGAGTGTTGGAGGGCAAAATACAGTCCTGTTATACCAACAATCTCGAAAATTACCTTTTCGATAAAACCGCTTGTCTGAAATGCGCCCATAATTCCACAAATTTCGACCTCTTTGCCGAGGGTGGCGGGTGCGGTAGGTGTACGAACAAAAAATGCCTTTCGGACAAGCAAACGGCGTATCTCGTAGCAGAGGCGCAAGCCGTAGCCCTTGCAGACCCGAAACTCGTTTTTATCGGCGACCAGTACAGTTACGACAACGAGGCAACCACGATAATCAAAAAGGGCGGGTACGAGTTTAAGAACGTACAGACATACAACCTTAAAAGCTATCCGACCGCCCCGACCGCTCCGCAAGCTACCGACTACAAAAAGCCGGAGGACTTCGGGAAAGCACAGGCGCAGTATGATAAGGCGCAGGAGAGATACGCCAAGCAGACCGCCGAACTCGAAACGCTCAAAGAACAGGGCAAAATCCGTGTCTATGCCAAGATAGGCGATAACAGCGTAAAACTACATTACAAGGATGTAGCGACCAAAGACACCAAGACCAACGAGCAGTTAATTTCCGAACTGACCGCCAAGAAAGAACGTAACGAGGAACTGAAAGCGGAAAAGACCGCCGAGGGCTTGAAAGAACTTTTGCGGACGGAAGATATACCGCAGTCGGCATTTACCGCAGACGAAGAAACGGCAATGTATTTCTTTATGCTTTCCAAGTTACGCCGTTGCCATTATCCGGCGGTAGGACTGAAAGAAAACGACTATTACGGTCTGACGGACGAAAAGAAACTGAAAATCGCCAAATCGCTGACAGAGGAACAGAAAACCGTTATCCGGCGCGACTACCTGTATAGCCACCTAACCGACCGCACAAATACCGTAGCCGATACAAAAGGCGGTATGTTACAGGCGTTCGCCAGTCAGCACCTACCCGAAAAAACGACGGGTATCATAACCGCACAGGCCGAGGAATACGGCAAGAAAAACGCCCGACTGGACGAACGTATTGCAGGACTGAAAAAGGCCGAAAAGAAAGCAAAAGCCGAGGCCAAAGCGAAAAAGGCAGAGCAGACCGCCGAGGCAGGGAAATCCGCTAAAAGGGAAGAAAAACCGGGCAAGGAGAGCAAGAAAGCGACCGCAACGCCGACCGTTTCCAAGACCAAGCCCGAAAGCCCGGCAAAGGAACAGCCCAAAGTTACCGTAACTGCCAAGACCGGGAGCAAGCCGGAGGAAAAACCGACAGTTAAAGCGAAAGAGCAAGCCCCGAAAGTAGCCACCATACCCGCCAACCCTGTAAAGCCCAAAAGCACGGCGGTAGCAGTAATCGGATAAATCACAGAGTTATTAACCGGGGCGGGAAAACTCCCGCCCCTTAAAAATACCCATTATGACAGTATTTGTATTGTTTCAGACAGACATATATAAGACAAGGGCAAGCCGTGTATTTTTCGGCGTGTTCACGTCCGAGGCGGGAGCGATAGACCACGCCAAAGAAAACGGCCTATATACCCATGATGCCGAGGTAGTAATAACAGAGTGTGAAACGGATAAATTCGGCGAGGTATGAGGATAGACGCATATATCGACAATCCTGTAATATCCAACCAGCAGGAATATTACGAACTTTTGGAACTCCTGGAGGAGATAGACCCCAAATGCAACAGCGTACAACTCCGGCAGGAGGTTGTAATTATTGAGAATATAGCCCGCAGGACGTTCAAATACCCCCGCAATCCTACAATCCAATGGATTGCCGGAAGGCTGCGGTACATGGTCGAAAATGGGCTGTAAATGCCTTTTACATCTATATTCTAAAGTGGGGACGGGTGCGGGAAATCCGCGCCCGCTTCTTTTTCCATGAGCGAATAGAACAGGTCTTTTATGCGGAGAAAAAGAAGCAAAAAGCCGGATGATTACTATTCTTATGAGATCTGCAAATTATTTGAGAGAAAATATACAAATAATTTGCAGATCAAATGACATTATTTAATTTTTAGCAAGTTTCAAT
>NZ_JARXXA010000028.1 GCF_029892785.1 Parabacteroides sp. PH5-46 | reverse complement strand
TAAAGATACTAATTCTTGCAGATATAAACAAGAAATAATCAAACTAATATATTGTCAATCAAATAAATGAAATGCTTTTAAGGATAGACTATTTATGATCTTTTTCTATTGATTTAACTATTAATAGGATGTATTTATATTACTATCCATAGATATCAAATACCTACCCTATAGTATTTTGCCTGAAAGGCTCTATCTATAATGAGCTGTAAGGCACAGGGGCACGTTTTGCGGAACAGTCCGCTTGATGGAGTGCGATTTTTATCATATATTATACGTTAGATCACAAGGGATACTCATCAAAGGCATAAAGTACAGTCGACAAGTAGCGTTCGCCGGTGTCGGGGAGTATTATGACAATGTTCTTGCCGTTGTTTTCGGGCAATTGAGCCAATTGGGTGGCAGCGTAGAGGGCGGCGCCTGATGAAATGCCTACCAGCAGACCTTCGGAGGCTGCCAGTTGGCGGCTTGTGCGGATGGCATCATCATTGGTGACGGTTATTATTTCGTCTACCACTGTTGCATCGTATGTTTTGGGTACAAATCCGGCTCCGATGCCTTGTATTTTGTGTGGGGCAGGAGTTCCGCCGGAGAGTACGGGGGAGTCAGACGGTTCTACGGCTACGATCCGGACGTTGGGGTTCAACTCTTTCAGGCGTTTGCCTACGCCACTGACGGTGCCTCCGGTTCCTACGCCGGATACAAAGATGTCGACTTGCCCGTCGGTATCGCACCAGATTTCTTCGGCTGTTGTTTGAGCGTGTATGGCTGGGTTTGCCGGGTTTTCAAATTGCTGAAGAATGACCGAATCAGGGGTTTCAGCCTGTAGTTTGGCAGCTGCAGCAATTGCCCCTTTCATCCCTTCAGCTCCGGGGGTTAATACTAATTCTGCGCCTAAGGCTTTCAGCAAATTACGCCTTTCCAAGCTCATTGTTTCCGGCATGGTTAGTATCAGGCGATAGCCTTTGATGGATGCCACAAAAGCAAGCCCTACTCCGGTATTTCCGCTTGTAGGCTCTATAATAACAGAGCCGGTTTTCAAAATGCCTTTCTTTTCAGCGTCTTCAATCATAGCCAGGGCGATACGGTCTTTTACGCTTCCTAAAGGGTTGAAGTATTCCAATTTTCCTATCAAACGGGCCTTTACTTGCTGCTGTTTACCGTAAATACCAAGTTCCAACAAAGGTGTATTACCTATTAAGTCCGTTAATCTTTTTGCTATTTTCTTCATATCACATATTTTGTTTCTTTTATATAAACAAAGATATTTGGCAAATCGTTCGGTAAGAACTATTGATTCATTCTTATATTTTTCATCGGCTCACCTATATGAACGACTCGGCTCACCTCTGTGAGCCACCTGGTTCACTTCCGTGAGCCAAGTTGTTCACCTTTGTGAACTGATTAATAAATCAGGTACAAAAATATAAACAAACACAGGCAAAGCTAAAGAAAAAACAGAGGATATCTTATAAATGTATCCTGTCTGATTACTAATTATTATTTATTTCTAACTATCTTTGTGTCGCAATCTGCAAGATGGGTTGTTTTACTACTGACATATCAATTGTTCAATAATATGATTTTATTTTTCACGTCTTCAACTAAGACAGTATTGGCAGTAGAAGCCGTACAAGCGTTTTCTCCCGAAGATATAAGCAAACTGGTTTGGTTATTTAGTGATGCAACTCCTGTAAAGTCGGAAACGATGGAAGGCTGGTTTATCGGACCACGTCGCGAAATGATTACCCCCTGGAGTACAAATGCGGTAGAAATTACCCAAAACATGGGAATCGCCGGCATCTCCCGGATCGAAGAATACTTCCCTGTTTCTTCCGGAGAGGCAGAGCACGATCCGATGCTTCAGCGGATATATAACGGACTGGATCAACAAATCTTCACGATACAGAAGAAACCGGATCCCGTGATCCTTATTGACGATATAGAAAAATACAATCAGCAGGAAGGACTGGCGCTGAATGAAGACGAAGTAACCTACCTGAACGAGGTAAGCAAAAGGCTTGGCCGTCGGTTGACAGACAGTGAAGTATACGGCTTTGCACAAGTAAACTCCGAGCATTGCCGCCACAAAATATTCAACGGGATATTTGTTATTGACGGAGAGGAAAAGGAAAGTTCGCTTTTCAAACTGATAAAGAAAACATCGGCCGAAAATCCAAACAGATTGATTTCTGCCTACAAGGATAATGTAGCCTTCAGTGAAGGACCTACAGTAGATCAATTTGCCCCGGCAAGCGGAGACAAACCCGATTATTTCACCATTCGCAATATCGATACAGTTATCTCGCTAAAAGCAGAAACACATAACTTCCCTACAACCGTAGAACCCTTCAATGGCGCCGCTACCGGAACGGGAGGTGAGATACGCGACCGCCTGGGCGGAGGAAAAGCCTCATTGCCTATCGCAGGAACAGCAGTATACATGACATCCTATCCACGTACCGAAGGAACGCGTGAATGGGAAAAGATATTAGATCCTCGTCAATGGCTCTATCAAACACCGGAGCAAATACTGATCAAGGCTTCAAACGGAGCATCCACCTTTGGTAATCATTTCGGACAACCACTAATCTGTGGTTCTGTCCTTACATTTGAGCATGAAGAAAACGGCAAGCTATATGGTTACGACAAAGTAATTATGCTGGCCGGAGGTGTTGGATTCGCTAATAAACGGGATGCACTGAAAGGCGACCCAAAACCGGCAGAGAAAGTAGTGGTATTAGGTGGTGATAACTACCGCATCGGCATGGGTGGAGGAGCCGTTTCATCAGTGAACACCGGACAATTTACCAGTGGCATTGAACTAAACGCTGTACAACGTGCTAACCCGGAAATGCAAAAACGCGTATCCAATGTGATCCGAAGCATTGCCGAATCGGAAGAGAACCCCATTGTTTCTATTCACGATCACGGAGCAGGAGGACATCTGAACTGCCTGTCCGAGTTGGTAGAAGCCACCGGAGGACACATCGACATGAGCCAATTACCCATCGGAGACCAGACGCTTTCGTCTAAAGAGATCATCGGAAACGAAAGCCAGGAACGCATGGGGCTATTAATAGAAGAAAAAGACGTTGAAAGAATAAAACGCATTGCCGAACGGGAACGCGCCCCTATGTATGTTGTAGGTGAAACAACCAACGACATGAAACTGGTATTTGAGCAGGCGGATGGCACAAAACCTATCGACCTGAAACTGGAGGATATGTTTGGGAAAGCGCCTAAAACGGTGATGGTAGACTCTACCATAAAAGAAAAGTTTCAGCCGGTTGTTTATAAGACATCCGAACTGCATCATTATCTTGAAATGGTATTACAACTGGAAGCCGTAGCTTGTAAAGACTGGCTGACCAACAAGGTAGACCGTTCGGTTACCGGACGGGTAGCCCGTCAGCAATGCCAGGGTGAGCTGCAATTGCCGCTTAGCGACCTAGGTGCCGTAGCACTGGATTTTCGCGGGAAAGCCGGGATTGCCACCTCTATCGGACATGCTCCGCAAGCCGCATTGGTTGATCCGGCAGCCGGTAGTGTTTTGTCTATTGCCGAAGCCCTGACCAATATCGTATTTGCCCCCTTAACAGACAAGATTGAAGGCGTTTCCTTAAGTGCCAACTGGATGTGGCCTTGCCGTAACGAAGGAGAAGACGCCCGCTTATATACAGCCGTACAGGCAGCGTCAGACTTTGCCTGCGAACTGGGTATCAACATCCCGACAGGAAAAGATTCCTTGTCGATGACTCAGAAATACGGAGATCAGAAAGTACTTTCACCGGGTACCGTTATCATTTCTGCCGGAGCAGAAGTAAGTGATATAAAGAAAATCGTATCACCGGTAATCCGTAACGACAAGAATACATATATATATTATGTAGATTTCTCCTTTGGAGAATTGCAACTGGGAGGTTCTGCCCTGGCACAGGTACTTAATAAGCTGGGCGAAGTTACCCCTACGGTATCAGACAGCGAATACTTTGCCGATGCGTTCAACGCTATACAGGAAGCCATCGAGAAAGAGTTACTGCTGGCCGGACATGATATTTCTGCCGGAGGTATGCTGACAGCCTTACTCGAAATGTGTTTCGCCAATGTAGAAGGCGGGCTGGAAGTAACACTTGATAGCATAGCAGAGACAGATATCGTAAAAATACTGTTTGCCGAGAACCCGGGTATCCTGGTGCAGGTAAAAGAAAAGAAGGCTTTTGAACAGTTAATGAATGAAGCCGGTGTAGGTTTTGCCTTGATAGCAAAGCCGGTAGACGAACGTCACATCTTGGTTTCAAAAGAAGGTGTGCAATATCATTTTGGCATCGACTATATGCGTGATGTATGGTATTCTTCTTCTTACAAACTAGACATTAAACAAAGCGGCAGCGTATGTGCAGGAAACCGTTTTGAAAACTACAAGATGCAGCCGTTGGAATTCAAATACAATAAAGGTTTCACCGGACAGCTATCTACCTACGGACTCTCTGCCGAACGCAGAAAGCCATCGGGAATCAAAGCCGCCGTTATCCGCGAAAAGGGAACTCAGTGCGAACGTGAAACAGCTTACGCTCTCTACCTTGCAGGATTTGATGTAAAAGACGTTCACATGACAGACCTGGCGAGCGGACGGGAGACACTGGACGACATTCACTTCATCGTATTCTGCGGAGGTTTCTCCAACTCAGACGTATTAGGCTCAGCCAAAGGATGGGCCGGAGGATTCCTGTATAATGAGAAAGCCAGAAAAGCCTTGGATAAGTTCTATGCACGCAAAGACACCCTGAGCATGGGTATCTGTAACGGCTGTCAGCTAATGGCTGAACTGGAACTGCTTTATCCGGAACACGAACAGAAGCACAAGATGCTGCATAATGATTCGCATAAATTTGAATCGGAATTTGTCACCTTGGAAATACCCAAGAACAATTCTGTTATGTTCGGTTCATTAAGCGGATCTAAAATAGGCGCATGGGTTGCTCATGGCGAAGGAAAATTCTCCTTCCCTTATGAAGAAAAAGCATACAACATCGTCGCTAAATATAATTACGAAGGTTATCCGGCCAATCCAAATGGATCACCTTGGGCTGTTGCCGGTGTTTGTTCTGCCGACGGACGCCACTTGGCAATGATGCCTCACCCCGAACGCGCCATCTTCCCCTGGCAATGCGGCTGCTATCCTGATGACAGGAAGAGTGATGAGATTACTCCCTGGATGGAAGCATTTGTAAATGCCTACAAATGGGTGGAAGCCAATAAAGGATAAAAAAATACTAACATTAAAAAACCAATGAAAAAAATCGCATGTCTTCTGCTGTTGCTTGTATCTATACAGGCAACAGCCCAAAAATTTTATTTTACAGCCAGAGCCGGGCTTAACCTGGCCGACAAGACAAACACAAGCGGAAATTTTAAACCGGGATTAAATTTCGGGGCATCGGCTGAATATATGTTTTCAAACCTATTTGCCACCGAGCTGGGAGCCTATTACTCCATGCAGGGCTCACGCTTTAAGTTTGCCGATACGGACTTGCAGCATAATTACATTCTGATCCCACTTTTGGCTAAGTTTTACGTACACAAAGGACTTAACGTCTTTGCCGGTCCGCAGCTCGGGATCAAGGCTAATGTGAACAAGCAAGCCTTTGGCAGTAAAGAATATGAAGACAAACGAATAGAGAACGACATGGTAAAACCCACCGACATTTCTGCTGTAATAGGTGTCGGGTATCTACTGGCAAATGGTTTCTTTGTTTCAGCCAATACTAATATAGGTATTACTAATACAGCTAAAGGATGGCTTAAATACAAGGGTACAAATTATCCTACAGACGGAGACTCATATAAAAACCTCGTACTTCAATTCAATTTTGGTTACCGCTTTTAATTGTGTATATTTGTAATTTAAACAAATAGATAGATTAATGAAGGATAAACCGCTTATTTTAATAACAAACGATGATGGCGTAAACGCTAAGGGGATAAAAGAACTGACAGAATGTTTACGAGATTTGGGAGATTTAGTTATTTTTGCTCCGGATGGCCCAAGGTCAGGAATGTCGAGCGCGATAACCTCATTGATTCCGATAAAATATAAACAACTCTGTAAGGAAAACGGGTTGGTTGTCTATAGTTGTACCGGAACCCCCGTAGATTGTGTAAAACTGGCTGTCAATGATGTATTGGACAGAAAGCCCGACCTCATTGTATCCGGTATCAATCACGGGGGTAACATGGCAATATGTGTTCATTATTCAGGTACTATGGGAGCTGCTATCGAAGGATGCACCTTAGGAATTCCTTCTATCGGCATATCGTTGACCGACCATGCAGAAGATGCAGACTTCAGCGAATGCTGTCGCTTAGGCCGTAAATTAGCCCGCCGGGTACTAAAGGAAGGGCTTCCATCAGGTACTTATCTAAACCTGAATGTCCCCAATATCCCACACGTAAAAGAAATAAAAGTCTGCCAGCAAGCTGCCGGACGATTCGTAAACGAATATATGCGTTCCGAGAATGCTTCGGGCGAAGCGGTATACTGGCTTACCGGATCTTTTGAGAATGCAAAGCCCATACATCCCGAAGGAGATACATCGGCATTAGACAGAGGCTATGCTTCATTGGTGCCCTGTAAAATAGATGTAACCGATTACGATTATCTACAAAAACTAACATCGATCATTAACGATTAACGTTTAGCGATTAGTTATTAGTTATTAATGAAATACTATCTCATTGCCGGCGAAGCCTCCGGAGACTTACATGCTTCTAACTTAATGAAAGCATTAAAAGAAGCAGACACTGAAGCCAATTTCCGGTTTCTGGGAGGAGATTTGATGCAATCCGTAGGAGGTACATTGGTGAAGCATTACCGGGAAATGGCCTTTATGGGATTTATCCCCGTCGTTCTCAATGCACGAACCATCCTACGGAATATGAAAACTTGCCGGGAAGATATTCTTCGTTACCAGCCGGACGTTGTTATATTAATCGATTATCCGGGATTTAATCTCAAAATAGCCAAGTACGTACATACCCAGCTACAGATTCCTGTTTACTATTACATTTCACCTAAGATATGGGCCTGGAAGAAGTACAGGATAAAAGATTTCCGTCGCTATGTGGATAAAATGTTCTGCATACTTCCGTTTGAAAAAGAGTTTTATCAGCAATTAAATTACACAATAGACTATGTTGGAAACCCAACGGTTGATGCCGTTGCGCAATTCAAAGACGAACAGTCTGACGACACCTTTATAAACGATGAAGGTTTGTCTGAGAAGCCGATCATAGCCTTGCTGGCCGGAAGCAGAAAGCAGGAAATAAAAGACAACCTACCTACTATGCTGAAAGTTGCATCTGATTATCCTGCTTATCAGGCAATCATCGCCGGAGCTCCCGGCATTGACGAAACATACTACCAACAGTACATTGGAGAGCTTCCGGTTCAAATTGTATTTGGAAAAACGTATTCTCTTCTCACCCACAGCAAAGCGGCACTGGTTACTTCCGGAACAGCCACCTTGGAGACAGCGCTTTTCCGTGTACCTCAAGTGGTCTGTTATTATGTGCAATTAGGAACAATTTCCGGATTTCTTTTCCGTAAATTCTTTCACACAAAATACATTTCACTGGTAAACCTTATAGCCGGGAAAGAGATTGTACAGGAACTCTTTGCCGATCGCTTTTCTCTGGAAAACATAAAACAGGAACTCGAGAACATACTCCACAAGCCTGATTATCGGCAACGCATGCTTGATGGATACGACGAAGTTATACACACGCTTGGCGAGCCAGGAGCTTCTCAACGAACCGCCACTCTTATCCTTAAATACCTAAAAGCAGTAAAAAACTAACCAAAACGCCCTCTTTAACATCTTTTACACATTTAGCTTGCAGCATTTTATGACTAATATTCATCTTCTCTAATGTAAAGTTGAATAGTATAAAGATTTATAGTTTTATGAAGACGTTGAAATTATTATTTATTACTGTTGGAGTGGTGTTATCCTCTCTTACTTTTACTTCTTGTTTAGATGACGATGGCTACTCATTAGGCGACATGTGGGTATCAATAGCCACAGCCAGACCTTATGGTGACAGCCAATTTTACCTCACCTTGGACGATAGCACATCGCTATGGCCCGGTGCACCTCTCTATATTAATTACCAGCCCAAGCAACCTCAGCGGGTGCAAATTAATTATACGATATTAGGAGACAATTACGACAAATTCGACCATGTTATTAAAATAAACAGAATTGACACGATACTAACCAAGTCGATTGCAGAGAACCTGGGAAGTAAGAACGATTCTATTTATGGTACCGACCCGGTAGAAATTACAGCTATATGGGTGGGAGACGGATTTCTTAACATTGAATTCAGAGCTTACTTTAGTGGTAATATAAAACACTTTGTAAACCTGATTCATGACGAATCAGCGAGTGATAATCCATACAAATTTGAATTCCGCCACAATGCGTTCAAAGATAGTTCATCCAGCTTACGCTATGGTTTCGTAGCCTTTGATTTATCAAGCTTGCCGGATACTGATGGAAAGGAAGTTTCCTTATTTATCAAAGCACTAACGTTCGATGGAACAAAAGAGTTTGAGAAAAAATATATTTCAGGGAAGAATACAGATATTGAGCCAAAGCTGAATACAGAAAACTTTGAGAATACGATCTAACACCTTCCCACATAACTTTTATTTTTATCATTTAGTTCAGAGAGAGAGGGGCGTCGTGATGATGCCTTTCTTTTTTTTATTTATTTTCGCATACAAAGATGCAACGTTTGGGTTGCAACCCTCGTTTATATAAACAAATGGACGGAACAAACGCAAATCTGATAGAGAATTGCCGCCGGGGTGACAGATCTGCCCAACTGGCTCTTTACAAGAAGTATGCTCGCAGGCTTTATATTGCCTGTCTGCGTATCGTAGGGAATGCGCCGGAAGCAGAAGAAGCGATGCAAGACTCTTTTCTGAAGATATTCACCCGGATAGACCAATATCAGGATGGATTAAACTTCGAGGCATGGATACAACGGATTGCCATACATACCGCCATTGATTATGTAAGGAGACAAACCCAGGAGTGGGAAGAGCTGTCTGAGAACTATGCTATACCGATAGATGACGAGCCGGATGAAGAAGAGATACAATACACAGTATCCCAGGTAAAGGAAGCTACAAAAAAGCTACCGGCCGGTTATCGGGTAGTCCTTTCGCTCTTTCTCTTTGAAGGGTACGACATGGAAGAAATAGCCTCTATACTGAACATACAACCGGCAAGTGTCCGAACGCAGTATATGAGGGGTAAACGAAAACTGCTGGACATAATATCGACCGGCTAATGAGTATGTATAATAATCTTTGATATGTGATATGGACAAATTAAAACACTTTATAGACAATAACAAGGAAGCATTTGACGATGAGTTCCTCCCCGAAGGGCACTTTGAACGCTTCGAAAAGAAATTGCCAAGCCCTCCGCACAAACGGCAAGGGAAACTTTTCAGCTTGTTGTCGTTTGCCGCTGCGGCAGCTGTAACACTATTTGTTTTTCTGAAAATACAAGGAGATCTGAAAGACGCTCCCATTCAGCAAAGCACAGTCTACACTTGTGAAACACAGACTGAGATAGAAGAGCTTCGTGTCTATTACAATATGCAGATGAACGAAGTATCTGCTCAGATCAGAGCGCTATATAAAAGTGAACAGGTACCGGGCGGACTTGAATTACTTGAAGAGACCAAACGAGTCCTTAAATCTTCAGAAGAATTTGAGGTAAAGGTATTACCTACCCTCCCCTGCTCTGATGATGGTTTGTTTGCCATGAATCAACACTACAAAAACAGTTTGGGTAGTTTGCAGATCATGTTAAAGCAAATGGAGATTGCAACCGAATATACGAACAATTAAACACATATACAGCTATGAAGACAATACACAAGAACAATCCGTTACGCTTCCTTACAGTTATATTACTGTTGGCATGCTGTTTGCCTGCATGGGCCAACACACCGGATAGAACAAAGAAGAAAGAGATAAACCAGTCGTTTAACGTAAGCAACAATGATTTACTACGGGTAGACAACAGGTATGGAAACATTACCATTACACATTGGAATAAAAATGAAGTCTCTATCCGTGTTGTAATTGAAGTAAAAGCTAATAGCGACAGTCAAGCGCAAGAGGCGCTGGATAGGGTCAACGTAGAGTTGGGCAAGTCGAGCAATACGGTTTCGGCCATTACTTCTCTGAGAAGTCAGACCGGGTGGAACAACAACAATAACAGGCTGACGATTGACTATTACATCAGCATGCCCTCTAAACTGTCTACTGTTCTTTCTCAGAAATACGGCAACATCAATATGCCTGAGAAGAATGAAGGAAAGAGCATGCTGGAAGTTAAATACGGCAATATCAAAGCAGGCAGCTTCACCGCTTCTTTAAATATTGATGCCGGCTATAGTAATGTAGAACTAGACGACGTACAAGATCTCAACCTGGATATCAGCTATTGTGGGAATGTGAAAGTCAACAACGGGGAAAGCATGCGTATTGACGGCAAATATTCAAACATCAGCATCAGGAATGTCAAAAAACTGGAAGTTGACAAGAAATACAGCAACCTGAAAGTAGGCAACACCGAAAATGTAGCCATATCAATGAAATACAGCGAATGTAATATCGACCGTATGAAAGACCAACTTCAGGCAAGTTCTATGGATTACAGCACGTTGAATATAAAAGAAGTGGCCTCCGGCTTTAAAAGAATTGAAGCGAGAGCCAGATACGGGAACCTGAATATTCACATACCGTCTAATGCCTCATTTAAAGTAGATGCTAAAGACATGAAATACGGGAATATAGATATCAATGGATTTAACGTTACCCATTCCAATGTTGAAAACAAAGTAAACCACCACTATCAGGTAAACGGTGGTGGCAGTAGTGTTATCCTTTTTGAAGGAAACAATTACAGCAACATCAAAATTAGGACTTTATAAAAAGAGTCCTAAAAGAAACGTTCGGAAAACAAGACCCGGTCTAAAACCGAAAAGAACGGGATAGCCGAACACATAGCCAATACTGTCAGAATATAAGGCAGATGGCTTTTGATAGCCAGAAAGGCAGAAGCTGCACTTTCTGGCTTCTTCATTAACAGGTAAAAGAAGCAGGCAGCCAGTAATACATAAACAAGGATAGCTATAATAATCCAGGGAGCTGACGAGAAACTCTTCATATACACCTTAACCGGGTGCTTCTCTCCCACTTCTGCCTCCTTCATAATCTGCGCCATAATCCGTTGCGAAAGGTCATGCGACGGTTTTATCATGCCCGACTGTAACAAATCCCTCGTCAGATGATCGAGCCCATTTCCATTCATGTTCATAGTAAGTTATGTATTTCGTGTTTAACCATCAGTTTTAATATCTCATAAAAGCGCTTACGTCCGCGAAAAAGCTTCACTTTTACATTAGATAGCGTCAGATCGGTAATCTGACGTATATCTTCTACCGAGCATTCCTCCAGGTAGTAAAGCGAGAGTATCAGGGCTTCGTCGGTCGGAAGTTTCTTCAGCGCTTTTTGTATTATCTCTTTTCTTTCTTCTCGCTCCAGCAGTTTGATTGCGTTATCTGTTTCTTCAGCAGTGATGTCTACAGAATGAATATCTTCGTAAGAAACAGACGACGATTGCCTACGTTGGGCCGTAATGGATGTATTGTAAACTATCTTATAAAACCAGGTAGAGAACTTACTCCCAAAACGAAAACTCGCCAACGCATGATATGCTTTGACGAACGAATCCTGTACTACTTCTTCTGCCTCCTCGCGATTGCCCGTTATCTGAAAAGCAATATTAAAAGCCATCTGCTGATACTTCGCGACAAGGCAGGAGAAGCTTTGCGCATCCCCTGCCAGAATTTTTTCTATCCATATTTGCTCATCCATCCGCCACAGGGTTTATTCATCTTCATCCCCCCGCTGCATTTTGCGAGCAAGGAAGAAATAGCATATATACGCTATACCCCCGCCTAATACAGCCAGAACAAAGATAAGGAATCCACCCTCCCAGGCATGAAGCAAACGGTTTATCACTACCCCGCAGATAGCGCCCACAGATAACCCAACCATCAACAGGCCGTTTCTAAGAGCATTGTAGCGGTTGATAACCTTCTGAGGCTTCTCTATAATGATACCTTTTTCAATCATGGCCAGACGTTCGGCATGCTTAGCCTGCTCTGTCTTATGCGCCAGCATAGCTATTACTACCACCGGAAGTGCGATAACAAATATCATCCCTGCTATAGGAATTAAAATATCTTCACCCATACTAAATACATTTTTAATTAATACTCTGTTTACAGATAAGACAAAGCTAGTTGGATATTGGTTACAAAAAAAGAGAAAAAAATGACTCCTGTCTAAAAAAAGATAGCCCGCGTCCGAAAATAAATCAGACGCGGGCTATTATTTTTCACAAACGAGCCGTCTTAAACGATCTCGCCTCGTACGATTTCTTCCTTGTCTTTATCCCAATACATGGTGCGTCCTTCCAGGAAGGCACGGGTTCCCATGTGGGCAGTCATCGCTTCTTCAAACGCCTGGTCGATATCACAACTTGGCGTTTTCTTCTGACGGATACATTCCAGCCATTCACGTATATGCAAATGGGTCGTATCGTAACGCTTACCGTTTACATAGGTATAAAGCAATCCTCGCTGGGCAAAATAAAGTTCCGTAGGAGAGGTTACCGAGTCGGAGCTATCCTGTCCCGGCACATACGTATAGAAAGGAGCATCGGTATGGATCACGCCTTTATCTATCTTCTCTGCATAGCGGGTAGAATTCTTATCTACTGTTACCTGAAGAATGTTGGATACTTCCATAGACGCATCATGTCCCATAAAGACCTTACCCCGGTTGCGCGAACTCGCAAGCGTTGCACTGTAGAGCATTGTCATATCATTTTCAGGGAACTCAAACGTAGTTTGCAACACGTCGGGCACAGTACGTCCATCCTTGAAGAAATAAACGCCACCGGATGAAGTTGCCGAATGAGGGATACCTACGTGCATGATCTGGTTGACGGCATCGTATTCATGCGTCAGCAAATCACCAGACAAGCCTGTGCTATAATCCCACCAGCAACGCCAGCGAAAGAAGCGTTCCAGGCTGAATTTGCTTCTTTCTTCCGGTCCTACATAGCGCTCCAGTCCGTATTTGGTCATGTAGTCCATGTATTCCTTCACCCGTTCGGGATCTCCTTCAAACTGTTTCCAATCGATAGAGTTAGGGTTAGAACCTTCTATAATGTCGTATACCCACGCGCCATTGGGCGAGTTACGGTTTGTACACACCTCGATCAGGTTGATCGGGCCCAGCAATCCGTTTCCGATGATCTCTTCTGCTTTCTGGTAGCAATCCGTCTGACGGCCTTGATGCCCCAGCTGGAATACTACTCCGGTTTCCTTGATCACCTGGCGAACCATATAGGTTTCAGGCACTGTCCATGAGAGAGGTTTCTCTACATATACATGTTTTCCTGCTTTAGCGGCATCCATAGCCATTGTACTATGCCAATGGTCGGGGGCGGCTATAATAACAGCATCAACATCTTTGGCAGCCAATAGCTCTTTATAATGACGATAACGCTTAGGAGCCTTACCGAATGTACCATTTGAGCCTTCACGGTTTATGTTTGAACCGGCCAAAATCGCATCGTTTCCATAAACGTCGAAGATATCACAAACGGCTGTTATCTCGATATTCAGGTTGTCCTGCTCTTTATATTGCTGATAGCGGGTATCATTCTTGTTCTTTTTAGAGGCTTCTATCATCGTATCAATCCAAGAAGGTTCCGCAAATCCGGCAGCTCTTAATAACTGCTTCCCACGGATACCGAAACCTATTATACCTACGCGGATCAGTTCTCCGTCTGGTTTAGGCTCCAGATACTTTGCCTCATCTTTACTTACCTTGAAAACGTCTGAAATATCACGTCCGCTTGTAACAGCCTTCTGTTTCTTATAAACTCCATACGCCAGAGCGCCCAGTACCGGTACGGTAGCCAGCGCTTTCAATGCCTCGCGACGCCCTTTAGATTCGGGCTGTTCAGATGATGGAGTCTGGTTTATATCTTTCTCTTCTGTAGCCATAATCAAATCAGTTTATATTTACGAACCCAAGCCGGCATAATTTTCTTCATATACCGGTCTAATCCTATCACATGCGACGTAGGGAATGTGCAAAGTACAGCCAGGGCGGCACATTCTACCAGATTCTTGTCGATCCACAAATAAGATCCCTCAAAAGGCATCAGATAAGAAGCCCCTATAAAAGAGGGATGAGACAGCGTGTAAAGTAGTAGTAGTAGTATTCCACCAATCGAAGCAATGCGCGAAAAACAACCGATAATAAGAGCAAAGCCAATCAGGAGTAAAGACCATTGGTTCAAGAAGTTCACAGTATCCATCAATGCTGGGTTCTGTGTCAGTTTGATAAAAAACGAAGATGCCGCTCCTTGAGAGTCGAGCAGGTAGGGAAGCGACGTCCATCGCGGGTTCAGGAGCTTCACCCAACCTTCATAAGCAAAATGCCATCCAATAAAAACACGAAGAACCACCAACCAGGTAAGCTGCGCTTTCGTGTACATTTGTTTATTTTCCATTTATTGAGTCTAAATAAAATTGAGAATAATAAAAGAAATACCCGAAGCATGAATAACGATTATTCAAACCCCGGGTATTTTTTCCGTATGTAACTTTCCTTTATTAGAAAAGTGTTATCAATCTAGGATCTTAACTTTAATATTACGGAACCACACATCATCCCCGTGGTCCTGGAAACCGATATAACCTTCTTTGTTGGGGCCTCCACAGTTCATCAACAAGTCGTAAGCCAATGGCCAATCTTCCTTATTGAACTTGCTAGCATCCAACATATCTTTCCATTGCTGAGTCCACAAGTGGTATTCAACAACCGGCTCATCGTTCTGATAATGAACAACAGTACCTTTGAAGCACAAGATCTTAGCCTTGTTCCATTGACCAAACGGTTTTGCATTCTGAGGTTTAGCAGGAATCATGTCATACAAAGAAGCAGACATACGGTTTCCGTTCTTACCTAATCTTGCATCCGGATGGTTTTCATTGTCCAGTATCTGGTATTCAGGTGACGAGATATAGATAGGTTCTCCTTCTACTTCCTGAGCTAGAATAAATACACCAGAGTTGGCACCTTTGGCTACTTTCCATTCAAACTCAAGCTCGAAGTTTTTCAGCTTTTTATCATAGATCAAGTCGCCGCCATCGCCTTCCTGGGCTTCGCCACCACCTGAACCTTTGAATCTGATAGCTCCGTCTTCAACGATCCAACGGGCTGGTACATCAGCTCTGTTATATCCTCTCCATCCTTCGAAGGTTTTACCATCAAAAATGGAAACCCAACCTTCATCTGAAGCACTTGTTTTTTTGCTACCGCCACCACAAGCTACAAAACTAAGCATTATGGCAACAGCACTTGTCAATATTACTAATTTCTTCATTTTGCACTTTTATTTTATAATGATTAACGAGGCATATCAACCAGTTTCCAACCTGCGCGATAGTTATGCTTGATCAATTCTTCAGCAAACTTTTTCGCATTGATAGGATCTGTCCAAGTCTTGTTAAATGACGGGTGACCATCTTTAATGGTGAAACCGTCTTTGATAACGATCTTCAGTTCCTCGTTGTCGCTGATGTTCGTAAACTTCATGTTCGGGCCATCCCAATGAAGTTCTTTGTTCAATGCCTGCAAGCGAACAGCTAATACACCCATAACTACCATTTCGTTGAATGGACCTGCTTCAGAGAAGTCAGATTTAGTCATTACGCGATTTGAAGCGCTTTCTTTACAAGCACGGATCCAGTCTTGTTCGTGACCACCACGCATGGCATCTTTCACGCGACGGCAAACTTTAGGAGCATTAGGAGTACGTCCTGAAAGCAACCATGGATTCACACCATAGCAACCGCAAATCAATGTATCTTTTGTTCCGTGGAAAATAACAGCACCACCTGAATCATTCATTTCACGACCAGCAGGCCATCCAGAAGGTAGGTCAGGTTTCAAACCACCATCGTACCAATGTACTTCTACTTCTGGTAAAGCTACCTTAGGCATATTGTCGCGAGCAGGGAAAAGCAATTTCACATGCTGAGCCTGAGGAGCGCAATCTCTTAACAATAATGTAGAAGAACCCTGAACTTTTGTAGGATATCCCAATTTCAAACCTTTAAATACAGGATGAAGGATATGACAAGCCATATCACCTAATGCACCTGTACCATAGTTCCACCATCCACGCCAGTTCCAAGGATGATAGATATTATTGAATGGAACCAATTCTGCCGGACCTGTAAACAAATCCCAGTTCAATGTAGAAGGAACTTTGTCGGCTTTTTCCGGAGTCATCAAACCTTGCGGCCAGATAGGACGGTCGGTGAAAGCTTCTACTTTTGTAACTTCTCCGATTTCGCCATTCCAGATCCATTCGCATACCAAGTCTACGCCTTCGGCAGAAGAGCCCTGGTTACCCATCTGAGTTGCAACATTGTGTTTTGCAGCCAGTTTAGTAAGCAAACGAGATTCATAAACGGAGTGAGTCAATGGTTTCTGCACGAATACGTGTTTCCCCATTGTCATGGCATCAGCAGCAACGATAGCGTGTGTATGGTCGGCAGTAGCTACCATAACAGCATCAATGTCTTTGCCCATTTCGTCATACATCTTACGGAAGTCCCAGTATTTCTTAGCCTGTCCGTATTTTTCAAATACCGGTTTTGAATATTTCCAATCCACATCACAAAGAGCTACAATGTTTTCTGTAGCCATGTGAGTAAGGTTAGCATTACCCATACCTCCGATACCTACACCGGCAATATTCAACTTATCAGTTGGAGCGGTATATCCGTGGCTCTTACCTAGAATAGAATTTGGAACAATTGTTAACGCAGCTGCAGCAGCTGTACCTTTTTGAAGAAATGATCTTCTTGAAATGTTAGACATAACAATAACTTTTTAATAGATTAGCACTTAATAATGAATATATTTTTTTTACATCCTCCTTCACACAAGTCGACGCAAATATAACCAATACCCAAGTACAATCAAGAATAAAAAAGCCCTTATTGGTGCAAAATAGTTTTTTTTAACAAAAAGCCCTAATCAGGAATCAACAATATCTTATCTAAATTAAGCCAATTAATATCAAATGTTTGCATTTTCACATTCTTTAAAACTTACACATGTCGGAAAATGATAAAAGCAACAAATCTTTCATTATATTTGTTATCATTATATACACGATACTAATATTATGAAAAAAGAATCTTTCCCATTAAAAGTATATCACTTCTATCTGGAAGGCTTTAAAGGAATGACATCTCTGGGGAAAACCCTTTGGGCAATCATTCTGATCAAACTTTTTATCATGTTCGTAGTATTAAAAATCTTTTTCTTTCCCAGATATTTAAACCAGTTTGAAACAAAAAGTGAAAAACAGGAACATGTTTCAGAGGAACTAATTCATCGAGCTATTACTCCTTAAATTATTATAATTATGATCGAAAGCATTGACACTTCACTAATTGATTGGTCAAGGGCACAATTTGCTCTTACGGCCATTTACCATTGGCTCTTTGTTCCGCTAACGCTGGGCCTTGGTATTGTTCAGGCGATTATGGAAACCATTTATTACAAAACAGGAGATGACTTCTGGAAAAAGACAGCCCAGTTTTGGATGAAGATTTTTGGTATCAACTTCGCCATTGGAGTTGCCACCGGACTAATACTTGAATTCGAGTTCGGAACAAACTGGTCCAACTACAGCTGGTTTGTAGGAGATATCTTTGGAGCCCCTCTGGCTATTGAAGGTATTCTTGCTTTCTTTATGGAAGCTACATTCATTGCTGTAATGTTCTTCGGCTGGAACAAGGTTAGCAAAGGGTTTCACTTGGCATCTACCTGGCTGACTATCATTGGGGCAACGATCTCTGCCTTGTGGATCTTAATCGCCAATGCATGGATGCAGTATCCGGCTGGAATGCAGTTCAATCCCGACACCGTACGCAACGAGATGTTCGACTTCTGGGCTGTAGCCCTCTCTCCTGTCGCCATCAATAAATTCTTCCACACGGTACTTTCGGGCTGGATTGTAGGAGCAATGTTTGTTATCGGTATCAGCAGCTGGTATCTGATAAAGAAAAGACAGACTAAATTCGCATTGGCCAGTATCAAGATTGCGGCCGCTTTTGGACTGGTAGCTTCTTTGTTAACACTCTGGACAGGAGACGGATCTGCTTACCAGGTGGCTCAAAAGCAACCCATGAAGCTAGCAGCCATGGAAGGCTTATACGAAGGACAGGAAGGCGCCGGATTAATAGCGATCGGAATGCTGAACCCGGCAAAAGAAAACTACAACGACAATGTAGACCCATTCTTGTTCAAGATTCAGTTCCCCAAGCTATTATCTTACCTTGCCGAACGGGATCTTAACGCCTATGTACCCGGCATCACAAACCTGATTGAAGGAGGGTATCAAACAAAGGATGGACAAACCGCATTGTCGGCTCGCGAGAAAATAGCTCGAGGGCAAAAGGCTATAAAAGCCCTGGCAGACTATCGTAAGGCTAAAAAAGACAAAGACGAAGTAGCCGCCAAAGAACATCGTGCTATACTAGACGAGAACTTCCCCTTCTTCGGATATGGATATATCAAGAACCCGAAAGATCTGATTCCACCGATAGGGCTTACCTTCTACTCCTTCCATATCATGGTAATTCTGGGATGCTTCTTTATCCTGCTATTTGCTGTAGCTACCTGGCTATCATACAAGAACAAGTTTGAAGACAAACGTTGGCTGCAATGGATCTGCCTGCTATCCATACCACTGGCATACTTAGCCGGACAACTGGGTTGGGCAGTCGCCGAGGTTGGACGCCAACCCTGGGCCATACAGGATATCCTGCCGGTTTCTGCGGCTATATCTAAGCTGAATACCTCTTCCGTTCAATTAACGTTCTTCATCTTCCTGACATTGTTCACCATCTTGCTCATTGCAGAGGTAGGAATCATGATCAAGGCGATCAAAAAAGGACCGGAAATATCAGGAAAATAACATTAAAACAATCACATCATGGATAGTACATATATATTATTGCAACATTACTGGTGGTTACTTGTATCACTATTAGGCGCATTGTTGGTTTTCCTGCTATTTGTACAAGGCGGTCAGTCACTGCTTTTTACGATTGGAAAAACAGAAATTCAGCAAAAAATGTTACTCAACTCCACCGGTCGCAAATGGGAGTTTACATTTACAACTCTGGTTACCTTCGGAGGTGCATTCTTTGCCTCATTCCCCCTCTTCTACTCTACCAGTTTCGGCGGAGCTTATTGGGTATGGATGTTGATTCTATTATGCTTTGTAATACAAGCTGTTTCATATGAATATCAAGCCAAAAAAGGCAATCTGCTGGGCAAGAGAACCTATCAGGTATTCCTTATATTGAATGGCGTATTAGGCCCGATATTGCTGGGTACGGCAGTTGGCACCTTCTTCAATGGAGCCGAATTCCTTGTAAATAAAGAACAACTGGCAGAGATAAGCATGCCTGTTATTTCGTCGTGGGCAACCCCCTGGGGCGGACTCGAAGCTGCTTTTGTCATCTGGAATGTATGCCTCGGACTGGCTGTATTTTTCCTGGCCCGCGTACTGGCTTTGCTATATTTCATCAATAACATCAACGACGACGAGATACAGAAAAGATCTCGCAAACAGCTGATTATCGAAACAGTCTTATTCCTCGTTTTCTTCCTTACATTCCTGGTACACCTGTTATTGCAGGAAGGATTTGCCGTAGACCCGGAAACAAAGGTAGTATTCATGCAGAAGTACAAATACTTCTTCAACCTGATAGAAATGCCGGCTGTACTTGCCGTCCTTTTAATCGGAGTAGTAGGGGTCCTCTTTGGCATCATAAAGACAATCGTATCGCCTACCTGGAACAAAGGAATCTGGTTTGCCGGATGCGGAACAGTCTTTACAGTATTAGCTTTATTGCTATGCGCCGGATGGAACAACACAGCCTATTACCCTTCAGTAGCCGACTTACAAAGCTCGCTTACGATAGAAAATAGCTGCTCCAGCTTCTTCACATTGAAGGTAATGAGCTATGTATCGCTCCTGATCCCATTTGTACTGGCCTACATTTTCTATGCCTGGAGATCGCTGGATTTGCGCAAGATAGACAGTCAGGAAATGACCGAAAGCAATCACACCTATTAAGATTAATAAGATACTATGAATTACGCGAGAGAGGGTGAAAACCTTCTCTCGTTTTATTTTTCTCCTATTCATTTCTCCAAGATTCTTTAGTGTTTTGAACAAATCATATGGAGGTTTGTTATTTAGAGGTACGTCTAAACCAAATTAGAGGTACGTCTAAATTAGTTTACAGGTACGTCTAAATTGATTTACAGGTACGTCTAAATATTTTTAGAGCTACCCCTAACTGAATTTTAACCTACCTAATTGAGATTAATAGGCGCATGTTTACAGTATATTGATTAGACATAAACCAATACACATCCACAAGGTGTAGAAAGAATATCAATGGGGAGGGGATATAAAAAAAGAAACGGCGGAGCTCACGCTTGGCCGTTTCTACATTTAACCGTTTTAAACAAAAAGAAAAAGTTAGTTAAGGTTTAGAACAAAATATAATTAAGTCCTAATTTTAAGACTATATTATCTGTCTTAAACAGTTGCAAAGATAATAAATACATTATTTGCCTCCAACTCATTTCTCCTTTTTTTTAATTAATCGAAACGAGATACTCTTTTTTTATG
This sequence comes from Parabacteroides sp. PH5-46, assembly GCF_029892785.1. Taxonomy (GTDB): domain Bacteria; phylum Bacteroidota; class Bacteroidia; order Bacteroidales; family Tannerellaceae; genus DFXE01. The sequence continues at coordinate 2,621 of NZ_JARXXA010000028.1, read as the reverse complement.
ATATATTTGTGCATTATTAGCAGAAAATAAAACTTTATGGCAGATTTTGATGTCAGCATTCTTGGCTGTGGATCGGCTTTACCAACCACCCGCCACCTGGCAACTTCACAGATTATAAATTTACGGGACAAATTATATATGATAGATTGTGGCGAAGGCACTCAGGTACAAATGCGCCGCATGCGTATTAAATTCAGCCGGTTAAATCACATTTTTATCTCTCACTTGCACGGAGACCATTGCTTCGGGCTGCCTGGATTGATCTCTACCTTTGGCATGCTGGGTAGAACGGGCGACTTGTTCATACACGGTCCCAAAGAGATAGAAGCTTACCTTCAGCCTCTGTTAAACCAGTTTTGCAAAGGAATCTCTTTTCAGGTCAAGTTCAATTTGATAAACACATATAAGCATGAACTGGTGATGGAGGATCGCTCGCTGAAAGTTTATTCAATCCCCCTCAATCATCGCATCCCAACCTGCGGCTATCTGTTTGTCGAGAAGCAAAAGGAAGCTCATCTGATCAAGGAAATGGTCGATTTCTACCAGATCCCGGTTAAACAGCTTCGCGGTATCAAGCAAGGAGAGGATTACATCACTCCGGAAGGAGAGGTGATCCCGAACAAGCGCTTAACCCGCCCGGCCACTCCGGCAAAGCGATATGCCTTTTGCTCCGACACAGCCTATAGTCCGGAAATCATACCCATCATCAAAGACATAGATTTACTTTATCACGAAGCCACCTTTCTGGAAACAGAAATCGCCCGTGCCAGGGAAACATACCACTCTACAGCCAGAGAAGCTGCCGAAATAGCTCGTCTGGCCAATGTAAAAAGACTACTGATCGGACACTTTTCTGCCCGATACGAAGATGACAAATTGATGCTGGAAGAAGCCAAACAGCTTTTCCCGGAAACCTTACTGGCTAACGAGGGACTGGTTTTATCCGTTTAAATCAATTAAACTCCTTGCCGTACTTGAGCTGTATATCAGCAACAAACTGCTTGATTCGCTGCTCATCATCTTTCCGGCAAATCAACAAAGCATTACCTGATTCGGCAACGATATAACCATCCAAGCCTTCTATAACCACCAATCGTTCGGGATTATCCATAGCAATAAGGTTTCCGCTACTTTCATACAGCAACACATTTTTTGCCTTTAAGGCAGCATTCTGCTGTTCGTCTTTAGGAGCCATATCATAGAGAGAACCCCATGTACCTAAGTCGGCCCACCCAAAGTCTACACACATCATATAGACATTGTCGGCCTTTTCCATGATTCCATAATCAATAGAAATATTTGGACAATAAGGAAACTGCTGCTGTATAAAGGCAGATTCTTCAGGAGTATTAAATAAGTCCTTCCCCAAGTCAAACCGGTTGTTTATATCCGGCAAATACTTGCTGAAAGCCTCAATAATAGTATCTACATTCCACAGGAATAATCCTGAATTCCAGAAGAATTCGCCACTTTCATAAAACACCTGAGCCAATTCCGGGTTCGGTTTCTCGGTAAAAGTCTTCACTTTTGAGAATTCGCCTATAGCTGTTTCGTCGCTTTGAATATAGCCATAACCCGTCTCAGGCCGGCTAGGCTTAATACCTAAGGTAACTAAAGCCCTATTCTCTTTCACAAACTCCAATCCCCTCTGCACATTCTGCAAGAACACATCTTCCTTCAAAATCAAGTGATCCGATGGAGCAACAACTATATTTGCATTAGGATTACAAGCCCTGATATGATAAGCCGCATAGGCAATACAGGGAGCCGTATTGCGCCGGCTGGGCTCCAGTAATATCTGATTATCCTTTAAGTCGGGCAACTGCTCCTTCATCAAAGAAGCATACGACTCATTGGTTACTACATATATATTTTCTTTGGGGATTATTTTAGCAAAGCGATCAAAAGTTAGTTGAAGTAAAGAACGTCCGGCTCCAAAAAAATCAAGAAATTGCTTAGGGTAACTCTCTCTACTAAAGGGCCAGAACCGACTTCCAATTCCTCCACCCATGATAACACAGTAATTATCTTTCATGAATCAGATTGTTTTTAAAATAATACTCCTACAAATTTAACGAAATAATCCCATAAATATTTCACTCAACAGCCCAAAATAAAAAAAAGCCCGTCAACTCTTGCACTATTAAAAAAAACACCTACCTTTGCATCGCATTAAAGGAAAATGCCCAGATGGCGGAATTGGTAGACGCGCTGGTCTCAAACACCAGTGGGGTTACACCCATGCCGGTTCGATCCCGGCTCTGGGTACTGAAAAAATGAAAGCCTAATTGATAGTCAGTCAATTAGGCTTTTTATTTTGAGGGATTGTTCCCAAATTGTTCCCAGACAGATTTTGAAAGATTTCGGGCTATGTCCACTTGGAGACAATATCAATAGTTTCATTCAATGGTATATACTTTTTCTCTATTTCATCTACTTTAACCACTATAGGCATTTCGGTAAGTTGTCCAGCGATGACGCAGACTCCAGTTGAGAGGATCGGCAACGATTCTTTTGACACTTTGTCTAAATAGTCACCCCTTAAAAAGCGGCTTTAAGTTTTTCACTTAATAAAATTGTCTGTATCCGTAAAATGATATAGGCAATTTTTTGTTTGTATT
>NZ_JARXXA010000027.1 GCF_029892785.1 Parabacteroides sp. PH5-46 | reverse complement strand
AGATAAAGATACTAATTCTTGCAGATATAAACAAGAAATAATCAAACTAATATATTGTCAATCAAATAAATGAAATGCTTTTAAGGATAGACTAACTAAAAATAAAATATTATAAAAATTTATTTTCGACAAAATTTGACTAGTCAATGCATATAATCGACAAAATTTTGCATTACTTACAGATTTACCTTTTTTAGTCGCCTTTTTTTACATAAAGTTGAGTTGTTAAATAATATCCGGTTTTTCTTGCTTCCCTTCAATACGCTTTATCTCTTTGTCGAAATCAGATTCAAACAAACGGTCTTGTATGATACGGTATTTCTCAAATTCGCTTTCTGCAAAGTTTTTTGCCATCAGAGCAGTAACTTTTCCACTGTTTTGCAATATTTCCCGGTCGGCAACTTCTAAAAACATGTCAAGACGTTTTGCCCAATCTTCCATTGTCATAGGAATATGCCTTTGTGCTCGGTCTTCCGCTAAATCTAAATAAGCGTTGACAATACGTCCTAATGATTCTAATTCAGTTTCGTTCAAGTAGTTTTTGGCAATGGAAACATCCGTTTTGACTATTTTACCATCGGGACTTTTTTCCCATGAAGTCAATCCCATGTGTTCTTTTTCAGCGTTAGCTCTTGATACAATGATTTCGGCAGCAGTATGACCGTGTACTGCGTAATGCAACTTGTTTTGAACTTTAGCGAAAAACTCTTTTGTGGTAACTGCATCTTTGTTGTAATCCATTGCTGTAGCATAAATATCCGTTATTTTCTGATAAAAACGGCGTTCACTCAACCGGATTTCCCGGATTTCGGCAAGCAAGTGTTCAAAGTAGTCTTCGTTAAGAAACGAACCATTCTCCATGCGTTTTTTGTCAATGATATAACCACGAATAGCATAATCACGCAAAACGGATGTTGCCCATTGCCGGAATTGGGTTGCTCTTTGTGAATTAACGCGATAACCAATCGAAATAATGGCATCAAGGTTATAAAACTTAGTATTATAGTTTTTCCCATCTGCGGCAGTTGTCAAGAAATCCTTGACAACTGAATTTTCGCCCAACTCCCCATCTTGAAAAATATTCTTCAAATGCAAACTGACATTTTGCTTTGTTGTTTGAAAAAGTTCGGCAATCAGGTTTTGTGTTAACCAGACTGTTTCATCTTGCACTCGTACTTCAATCGTATTTTCTCCTGATTGGGTAGTAAATACCAAAAATTCGGCAGTACTATTTCGTATTTGAAATTTCTTTTTCTTGGTCATTATTATAATTCTTCTAAATCAAGTAAATACCAGTGATAATATTGTCTTGCCATTTCAAAATCAGTTAATCCAACTTCATCTCGGTCTTTCCATATAACTTCCTGCTTTTCTAGTTCAGCTTTCGGATAGACTTTGAAAATGGCGTCAACAATATAATCTTTATCGAGTATAGAAACTAAATATTTATATGTTTTTTCGTTAAAATCTCCATCACGATATTCGTCATCTCCCATAGCTCTAAACCGAGGCAAATAAGTTCTTAAAAGAAATATAGATTTTTGAGGATTTTCGTCTATTAATTTATGCATATACTTGTTAAATTCATCTCTCCCAAATCCTTCCCAGAATTTGCAAATCATATATGATTCTTCTGGAAATGCTTCAAAAATATCTTTTTCATCTGCTTCTTTCAAAATCCGCTTAAGTAATATTTCCCAAATTTCTTGGAATATCTCTTTCGTAAAAATATTATTTGGTTCCTCTTCTTTAGGATTTAGCCATCTCACAATATCGAATGTAAATTCTAAAGGTATCGATTCATTAATAATCTCTTTAGAAAATGACAGTTGCTCATCTGGGTTGTTATGCTTCTTTATTACCTGATAAATAAAGATGGCTAATTGTCCTTTTGGCGATTGTGATTCAAATAAATAATTTTGTGGATTGAGAGGGAATAGTTCTGTATTTACAACCAATATTTTCACTAACTTCTTTGCTATATCCCAATGTAAATCAGCTTCAACATTTCTTAATTTATAAATAAAATTATCTGCTGAACTATTTTGTATTAATAGTTTTATATCATCAATTATTTCTCTTTCCGACATTGTGGAAAGATTAGAAACAAGTTGTTCGAATGAAATATCGGATATTTCCCCTTTAATAACAGAATAGGTAAAATATCGATTAAAATATTTCTGAGAAGCAATGCGCTTATTCTTATACCACCCTGTAATTTTCCAATCAGGATACGATATGTTTTTATAGGCAGTTTCTAATAGTGGAAACAGTTCCGTTAATAGCTCTATAATTGATTCTTTTTCTTTATTACTAAAATTAGTACATAGATTATCAATCTCTTTTTTAACAAGTTCTTTCTTTTTTTCATCATCCCTATTTAACAAGTGGCTAGGAATAAAGTAAACAGGATTTTCTCGTATAAATTTATAAATATAAGGATAAACAATTTTAATAGCTTCTATTATCATTAAATCTACCATATTTGCTTCTCCCGCTAATAACGGAATTGAAAATGATAGAGAATTTGTGTATCTAACAACCATGCGTGGCGTATCAAATTTGTTCAAGAGGCTGGTTGTAAAGAGAGACACAAAGCGTCGACCTTCACCCTCAGGCAATTCAATATTATACACTTTATAAATGCCATTAATCATTTCAAAGCAATAATCTCGAAGAGCTTCCGGCTGTGCTTTTGGAATTGTCAAAGGAACCTGTATTATCTTTTCAAGAAAATTTTTCCCTGATTCTAAATCGCCAGTGCCATATCTCTCTCCTATTGATTTCGATACTACTTCTTCATCAAAAGAAAGAATATAGGTAGTGTTGTAAAAATCCGCTGTTAGTTTTACCAAGCGAAATATAGAATGAATTTCATATTTGTCAAGTCGGTCAATGTCATCAATAAAAATCACAAGCTTTTTATTACTATCTATTATTATTTGTTCGACTCGCTTTTTCAAATCTTCTACATCTATTTCTGCCATTACGCTGCCTATAGAATCGGCAGCCTCACCAATATTTCCACCAATAATAGGAATATCAAATTTTAAAAGTCTGCTATATTTTTTGATAATCTCCCCCACTTTTTCTTTTCCAGTACTAAGATTTTTATCTAATGCGATTGTTAAGACATTAAAAAAGCTTATTAGCAAACTATTTTCATCACTATATCTCCACGGGTTAAATTTTAAACAAATAACATCATTTACTTTTGAAAGTTCTGAATCAATAAAATTTAGCACAGATGTTTTTCCTTCACCCCAAGCACCATAAATACCTATTATAATTCCATCACAGTTCTGTTTCTGAGCAATGGTTTCCGCTATTCGACGTGCAAAATTGTATCGTTGAAATTTGTCTTCTGATTCTATGGATGCAGGTTTATCCGCATGAAAGTCATTATTTATCATCTTTATTGAAATAAAAATTAATTTTTCGTCGAAATCAACAACTCTCTCACATCCACATTCAACGCCTTAGCAATGGAAAACAGTGTTTCAAGCGATGGCTGCGACACATTTGCGCACCAACGAGAAACAGTAGCTTCGTTTTTACCTAATGTTTCAGCAAGCCATTTGCCTGTTTTCTTCCTCTCCACAAGTACGACCTTCAACCTGTTTAATTCCATTTCATTATATCATTGATGTATTTTGCAAATATATTGATTTTTTCCGATACCCACTCTAAAGTACTTCAATTAGTTGATGAAAGAGGAATTTCACTTGAATAATATCCATAAATAATTTGTTTTTTTACTCACTCCCTAATATATTTCCTATAATCAAAATCGTCAGACCCATTACCTGACAAGGCTTGCCTATTATCCTCAATCCTATTCAGAATAGCTATAGCCCGTTCCTCCGCACCATGAATCTGTTTAGTGAATTGATTATAAATATCAGTTCCCTCAATCTTCGGTATGATATAACCGACCTCTTTCTCCTCATCTTTTGTAATTGGTTTACCTTGAAGCGTTTTGACCACTAATTCAAATTCATCAAGTGTTGTTCCTGTGCTGAATTGCGAACGTTCCTTTTCCGTCAGAATAGGAATACTTTCATCATCAAAAGTATCTGGATCAATGTCGGAAGATTCTTCTACTCTCAACGGGATAGACATAAAAGGTTTGTTCTCTTCTATCATCTTGGATTGTAGGAATACCAGTTCTTTCAGTTCAGCTATTTCCTTTTTCAAAAGGTCAGCCTGTTTTATTGACTCTTCTTGTTTAGGTTTTCTTTCATCGGATAGTTTGAATTTTGACTTTCCGATAATATCCGGTATCTGGCTAGGCTTTGAGGATTGTTGATTTTCATCCGCATCTCCCTTTCTTGATTCATATTTCTTCTCAAACCAGTCTTTGAAGATATTCCAGAGGTTCAGACATGCCATAAAGAAACATGCTGTCGCCAACAGAATTGCTTTTATCTTTTCAGCTTCCATGATTACAGCTTGATCGTTTTGATTATCTCCTCAACCAGCAAATCCAAATTGCTGCCATTTAGCAATGGTTTATCAGGAGGAAAGATTGTTGAGAGGAACAGATAGTCATTCCCCTCAATGGATTGTTCCCTGTCATAACGGACACTTTGCGGGATGCGGTTCTCCATAATGGAAATACCTAATCCTAAAATAGCTTCTTCGTAATAATTGAATAGCTCCTTTCTCTCCCGATTCGTTACTCTGTTCCAGAACGGATAGATACCCTTCAATCTAACTTGCGGATTCATAGTTATCATCTCGTTAATAGAAATGATAAATGGTAGGGTACTTTCCATATTAATCCGAGAAGTGGTTATCGGAACAAACAGATAATCCATCTGAAAGAATATCTCAACTACATTTTCATTATTCACTGTTCCCGGCAAGTCGAATAATACCACATCGTATTCTTCCGATTCGCTTTCCAAAAATGCTTTTGCCCTTGCGAGAGCTTGTTCCGGTTCGGTCGGAACGATAGGATAAGTCAGTTTACCTAATTTTGTAAACAGGGATTCCGCTTTCCTTTGATAAAAAGCATTGGTTTGTAATTGTTCCGCTTCCCGCCTCCGCATCTTCTGGATACTCCATTGTGGGAAATCACAATCAATTACAGCAACATTATAGTTTTTCAAATAATGCAGATAACTGGCTATTAAAGTTGTGAAGACGGATTTGCCTGCTCCTCCTTTTTGTGTGCAGAAAGAAAGATACACAGGTCTTGTTTGCTTTTGATTCTCTGAATTGCTCATGATGCTCTTTTTTTAGTTTATACTGTTTCTGAAATGAATTACTTACCGCTCCTTTTTATGGGCTTTTTGATGTTCTCTTCGTAGATACGATTGATTTCATCTTCATAGAGTTCGATATGATGGCTGATGATGTTATCAACCAATCCGCTGACGCTAATCCGTTCATTGCGTATTGAGCGGACAAGGGTTTGAAGAACTTCGTAGTTGTCTTTGCCGATATACAATCCCTGCCGATTACGGAGTTCATTACGGGAAAGAAATACCGATTCATAATCTACCGATTGTCCCCGCTTCTTTTTGGGCGGTTCTTTTGTTTTTTCTTCAATGGAGATTTCCGGTTCTGCGTTCGTTTTGTTTCCGGCAACTTCCAACCGATTTTCTGCCTGTGTGGATTTAGGCATTTCTTCATTGCTACCTGCAACCGCGACTTGACGGATAAATGCACTTGTGTCTATCTTCACACCTGCTTTTTTGTTTACTTGATTATCTTCTTCCATATATGAATGATTTTATGATTGCCCATATTTATACAATTCTTCTTTTATTCATTTAATCAGCTATTCAGGTATCTGTTTCTGATTACTTGAACATTTGCACATCTGTCTATCTGCATACTTATCGCCAAATAGGCAAACAGACAATTTTTCTTGTATCCCGACTTGCATTTTTGCTTTCATGCCACAAAGAAAACGATAAAAGAAAGCTGATTTTGGAATCAAGTATAAGTGGCACTGACTGACCGTTTCTGTCCGCTTATTCTGTTGTGTATAAGCGAAGTTCATCCCCTATCTTTGTCCAACGGGAATGAAAAGCCGGGAGTTATCTATGATTTAAAACTCCCAATAAATGAGTAACCGTTCCGGTTCCTGTGAACGTCCGCCAATGCCGGCGGATTTTATTGTCGTCAGACAATAGCAAGAAGTGTTTTTGTCAGCGAAAAATTCCATTTTCCACCTCCAAAAACATTTCTTGCCCAAACCGAAAGTTTGGGGACGGTTCTCCCAAGTCGAACCTTTTAAAGAATAAACTCAATATTTAATGAACATGGAACATGTTAATAATGGAGCCAGGCGGCTCAAAAAGAAAAGAGGGCGTAAACCTAAAACTGATAAGCAGACTTACCGTCATATGATACGCCTGAATAATAAGGATAATGAACGGTTTCTATCCTTGTTCCGGAAGTCAGGACATAAAAGTAAGTCCCGGTTTATTGCGGATTGTGTACTGAATAATCCGGTAAAAATCGTTTCGATAGATAAATCGGCTATTGATTTTGCCATGTTATTATCTCAGTTTTTTGCTCAATTCCGGGCGATAAAGACAAATTATACTCAGGCTTTTCAAGTCTTGATACAAAATTTAGGAGAAGAAAAAGCACGTTCAATGATGAAAATTATCGAGAAACCAACACTGGATTTTATCCTGATGAAAACTGAAATTGAAGATTTATACATTCAAATTAGGGAAAGATGCTTGCCAAAATAAGTTCGGGTAAATCAGTATTTGGGGTATTAGCCTATAACAAAATCAAGGTGGAAGACAATCAGGCAGATGTATTGTACAGCCAGAAGATGTTTAACCCTCCTGACGGAAAATTTTCCATCCATGATTGTATGGATTCATTTTATCCTTATCTGGCGATGAACAATAGAACTGAAAAGATTGTATTCCATGCTTCGCTCAATCCCGACCCGAAAGATAAACTATCGGATGAGCAGTTATCAGAGATAGCTCAAAGCTATATGGAAAAACTCGGATATGGGAACCAACCTTATATTGTTTTCAAGCATACTGATATAGACCGGACGCATGCACATATCGTATCTCTACGGATTGACGAAATAGGCAAAAAGATAAACGACAGCTATGAAGTAGCCCGTTCAATGAAGATATGTAAAGAGTTGGAACAGGAGTTTAATCTTGTTCCGTTGAAGAAAGGACAGCGTGAAAGTGATACCCCGACAAAGAAGATAGACTACAAAGCCGGAGATATAAAACATCAGATGGGTAATATCGCTAAATCGGTAATGAGCCATTTCTATTTTCAGTCATTTGGAGAATACCGGACAATACTGGAGCAGTTCAATATAACGGTGGAAGAAGTTAAAGGCGAATATAAAAGCAAGCCCTATCAGGGATTGATTTATTCCGTAATAGATGACAAAGGAGATAAAATCGGTGTGCCGGTTAAATCCTCCAAGTTTGGTAAATCGGTCGGCTATGATGCAATGCAAAAGCATTTTGAACACTCCAAATCAGCTATCGAGAAAAACAGGGTAAGGGAAAACCTTCGTCCGATAATTGCCAAAGCGATGAAAGGAGCTAATAATATAAATGATTTTAAGTCGCTATTGAAAGAAAAAAACATCGGAACCATTTTTAGAAAGAATGAACAGGGACGCATCTATGGGGTAACATTTATAGATTATCAGAATCAAGCTATACTCAATGGCTCACGACTCGGCAAAGAATTTTCTGCCAATCAGTTCCAACACTTATTTAATGATTCTCCTGTGAAAGAAGAAAGACTAGAAAAAGAAGTTAACTATAAACCTCAACAGGAAAAGCTGTCTTCCCCTTCGCTGAATTTATCTGGTATTACAGATGCCGCTTCAAGTCTATTCAGTCTCTTTGATATTGAGCCGCAGAGTGAAAATTATGAAGATGTTGCTTTTGCAAAGGAGAAAGAATATGAAGAAAAGCAACGACAATGGAAAGCAAAAAGACGGAAACCGGGTAGACAGATATAAACTCATATGTCAACGCTATTATCAGCTGCACGTATTAATCCATCTTCTGACACGCCGGGCAATAATAAACCGATCCTCCCAAATAAGCTTCTTTTACAATTTCACTACCACAACAAGGGCAACCGTTCTTCCATGTTTTAGCAGAAAGGATAGTTTGGTAACCGCCATTATTTCCGTAAAGATCTGTCTGCGTATCCCGCCCACCCTCAAAAGTCATTTTCTGTAAAGTGTCTTTCAGGGAATTGAATAAGATTTCTTTCTTCGGGTCGGATAATGCCAGTACTTTTTGTTTCGGATTTATCCGTGCATTGAACAGTATATCTTGCGTTACACCGTTGCCAACACCGGGAATGCGTTGTTCGGTGGCAAGGAGAGCTTTGGCCGAAAGTGTTTTCTTTGCTTCTGCAAAAAGCTTCTCGAATTGCATCGGGGTGTAGTGATCGCTCAACGGGGAGATGCTTTCTTTGCTCAGGTTGTAATATTTATTGTCGATAATACCATCGGGATAAGCATTGATAAAACCATACATGGCAACGGTAAAGACAAGGAAAGATTCATCATCAAATGTCAGTAATAGCTGATAGTTGGCAGGTATTTTACTGCCCGGCTCATAGTACCGGGCACTTACACCGTCACCGATATTGATCGTTACATGATCCGACAAGAGGAAATCGACAAACATACCATAGCCTTGCGAGGACAATATGGTTTTGCCTGTAAGCAGTTTGCCGTATTCCAATGGATCGCTGTTGTAGAAGGTAAACTTATGCGGCTTGGTGGCATTGAATACCTGCGTGATTGTTTTTCCCTTCAGCGTGTTGTTTGCCTGCTTGCTGAGGGTGATTACTTCGGGGAGTTCTAACATAATGGCATAACTGTTTTTATTATTATTTTTTATCTATGGGTATATAAACCTCTGTAATCAGCTCCTCTTCTGTCACTTCATCGGGAGTATTCAGATAAACCTCGAAAGAGAGTGGATGTTTCTGGATATACCGGCTATGAGGGAGCCATTGCTCATGGATTGTTTTGTACAATTCCGGCAATTGGGAATAGCTGCCTTGGTGTGTAAAGACAGCATACATACCGCCGGAAATCTCTTGCAAAGTAAATTTACCTTCCGGCATCACACATTGATCTGTTATAAAACCAATGTACAGACGGCGTAAATCGGGCGACGTAATCTGTGGGTTATCCTGACTGATACTTATAAAGTGGTTGTTTGTAGTCTTTAACAAATACTTTTCTTTGTAGCATTTCAGTTGTCCCCAGATAGCCTGATAGGTATGAGCATTTCTGAAAGCGCCATTCACATCCAGACAGATGGTGTTTAGATTATTGATTCGACGAATTTCGGGGGTAGGCAGATTGCTGGGCATCTCCAATGTATTTACCGATTGGTATTTCGTTCGATAGCCTGACATGGAAATACCAAAGTGTTTCTTAAATGCCTTTGCCAAACTGAACTTCGTTTCATAATTCGTTTGCTGTTGTATATCGTTAAGAGACTGATTCGTCGCAATCAACAGATGAGTAACGTACTCCAGTCGCAGGCGTTGAATATATGTGCCGACGTTCTCTCCGGTCGTATTCCGGAATACTTTCCGGAAGTGGAAGAAAGAAAGATTTGCCATTACGGCCAGATGTTCGGGATCAAGATCAGAGAATAGATTTTTGTCAATATACGTTTTAATCCGGCTGACCGCCTTATGATGCTGGCTTTCGGTTTCTTCCTTTTGCCGCCAGCGTTTCAATGTAGGGAGGCGTTTATTCAATAGAGTTCTTAATTCCTGCGGGGTATAGTTCGTATTGGAATACCAGTTGTACTTATCGGTATACTTCACCCAGATATCCACCATTTCGCTCATGGAAATATCAACCGTGTAGCCGCCGTCTTTCAGACAATAATAGCAATACTCGTCGCTATAAGAATGATCGGAATTAGTTCCCAGATATTCTTCCACATCGAAACGGAGAGGCATTCCGCAACTCTGGCAGTATTGTTTATCAGCACGATTCATACTACAAAGATACAATGCCTATTTCGGATATAGTTGTCCAAAATAGGCATCTTTTGCGTTTTGCATTAAACTCACAATGGCTTTACCGGAATACAGATATCAACGATGAATTTATGCTCAGGATGTTCGCTGTAATCATTGTGATAGTATTCGTAAGTGGGATTGTCGTCCGGTTGATAGCCGCTTTCGGTCAACCAGGCACACATCGTGTTCCATGCCTCTTCAAACTCTGTTTCCTTTATTTCGAAGCGACCTACGGCATACTTACCAGCAGGAAGTGTTGATTTACTAATTTCACCCTCTACTTTTATTTCGCTTTTTACAATGATACTTGCATCTTGACGCACCTTTTCAATGGTTGTAATTGCAGGATCGTCCCGATAAACAGTTATCGTTTTGGTTTCCGGTGTTACCAGACCGCGAGGAATTGCCCAACGGAAGAGTTTTTCGTATGCCTGACCTATCTTATTGAACGCCCCTGTATGGCGACAGTAGATCAGATTTAACTCCGGCATTTGCTTAACTTCAATTTTTGTGTCCATAATGATTAATTTATTAAATTCGACACTGCAAAGTTGAATATTTACTTGTTGCGGGTGTTTGCCGATCTTGCTGACTGCTTTGCAATTCTTGCCATAGCGAATACCATCCTTCAAATAGATTGCTTTTTCTTGCTCTCTAAATTCTTTAGGAGTCAAGCCGAAATAAGTTTTGAATGTACGACTGAATGAAGAGACATTTGCAAAACCACAATGAAAAGCAATGTCTCTTACCAAAGTATTGGTATCGACAAATAATAATAAAGCCGCTTTTTCGAGTCTTATACGCGAAACAAATTCGTTAGGAGTTTCGCCCACGATATAGGTGAAAATCCGATGGAAATGATAGGGCGAAAATGACGCTATCTCTGCCATCACGCCTAAGTCTATCTGTTTGTCTAGATTTTGTTGGATATAATCCATCACCCGGTTAATACGTGCGCGGTATTCTATGCGGCTATTTTCTTGTATATTCATAATCAGCAAAAGTAATCGAAAGGAAGGAAATGGAATATTCTATTCTTGCTAAGTTTGTTTAGATAGAGCCCGCTTCAACATGCTTTTCACTACTATTTTATGGAATGGTTGGATGATAGCGAAATACACATTACCCAATCGGTTATTGAAATGTACTACTGTTATAAGCGATACATTCTTTTTATTATTATCTGTATTTGCGATATGTACAGATAAGTAGGCATTCAGGTGTTTGTCTTCCAATAGCAATACGGTTTCATGATTGTTTTTGTCAGGTACGGATATGAATCCGGATTTACCACCGGTACGAATACAGTCTTTTAACTCCTCAGTCCTTTCATTGCTTCCTTTTAACCCTACAAATTGAACCATGAAATTGCGTAATCTAAAAAGAGCTTTTACCCATGCCGGCATATCGGTAAAGAAACTGATAATAATATCGTCTGGTGAAGGGGATGTATTGCCCGCTACTTCACAAGCAAATACATCCGAATAGTTTGCCGGAAGATACTTATTTGCCAAACTATCTGTTGGGATTGGAGTGCATTTTATTATCATACTATCCTTTTATTACTTTCCTATAATCTCCGTCTTTCTTTTTCGTGAATCCATTACTTAATAGTGCCTTTACCGAAAAAATGTTCTCTTCGGAAGGGTCTGCCGCTATCTCACATCCGCCTAAAGAAATGATTTTTTGTTCTAACTGCCGGATAACGATTTTGCTGATGCCTCTATTCAGATACTCTTCTTCTCCAATCAGGTAACCGATTTCGTAGGTATGGTTTTTCTCTGTTATGTCTCCATACAAATCCTCGAAATCATGCCCCTGCTCTTCCAAGTCTTTCAGAAAGAAGCAGTCGGCATAAAGGCAATAGCCTATTTTGTGGTTATTGTGGTAGACAATGAAGTGCGTCAGAAAATCGTACTTGCTGTCTTTGTTATTGACTTCTTCCAACCAAGACTTTCGTTGTTCCTCACCATCGGGACACAGCCATTTGTAGATATAGTCTTTATTCAGCCATTCTTCAAATAGAGGTAAGTCTTCTTCCAATAGAGGTTTTAATGCGATATCCTCCATCTTCAATCCTTCTTCCAACGCTTTAAGTTCGATAAGAACTCGCGAAGAATCGGGCGCGCTTCGTCCGGTGTAAAGTTGTTTCCTGTTTCTTTGTTCCAGTGATCGATGTATTGCAGATTGGTTTCCATCATCTCGTCCATCGTTACGTCACGGGTGAATGCTCCGTTCTGGTAACAATAGTGGCAATAGTCCTCGTTGGGAGTTCCGTCGGCATTCGTACCAAACTCTTCTGCTGTCCTCATATTCATGCCGCAGCTTTGACAGATTGGGTCGTTCATATTTTGTTCTTTATTTACCATAAAACTTATTGAGTTGAAGTTACTGTAATAGCGACCGGATTGGGCCGTAAATCTTAATAGTATAAAGTCTCCGCCGTCCACTCCACCTTGATAATAGATGGAGAAGTCGTCTTTCCAGATAGCCTTTTTAGTGTCCGGATCATCAACAACCTCCATTGTTCCTTTTAGCATCACTCCCTCGAAAGAGTCTTTGTCGTAAAAGTAAATACAGGCTTTCGGATTGTTCCGGTATTGCTTGATTCGCACAGACAGGCTGTTGGTGTGCCAATAAAATGTCTGGATACCTTCCTGTTTAACAGGTGCCAACATCGCTTTTGTGTTTGGGAAGCCATCTTCATCCACAGAACTTATAAAGCTAACGTTCTGTTTGCGGATCATTTGCTCGATTGTTTCCGTAATGTTTTTCATTGCTCTGATTGTTTAAGTGGAGTAAACAGCTCTATCAAATTCTCTTCCGGGTCATACAGGTGGACGACACGCATTCCCCAGCCGGGCATATCCGTTGGTTGGTTAATAAATTTAATTCCTTTCGCCGAAAGCGCTTGATAAGTCTCATCTACATTTTCTACCTCAAAGGATATCATTGACTTTTCACGATAGCCTGTGGGTAGCGCTTTGTCGGCATTACCAACGGCGGGAGCCATCAGGTCGGATGTGAATATGGCAAGTCCTTCTATTCCGTCGGCTACTTTGAACGAGGCATAGCATTCTTCAACATCCCAGGCGGCTTCCAGGCCAAGCTGCTGGGTATAAAAATCGAAACACTTGCGATAGTCTTTAACTAATAGTCTTACGTTGTTGAATTTCATATCTATCTATTTTTATTGGTTGTTTAATCATTAGAATGTTATTTCGGCAAAAAACCATTCTTATAATACAGGTAGCTTTCTTCTATTACTTCAGGGGTATCTGCTTCTAAAACATAGAGAACTTCACGGCAAAACTCCAAAGGAGCAGTGCCATTGGCGGTAACGATATTTCCGTCTCTAACGGCTTGTTTGTTGATATAGTTGGCTTCGCCTGTGTATTTTTCTCCGGCATATTGTTTTAGGTAATCTAATCCGTTGCTTGTGTGCTTTACATTATTGAGAATACCATTTGCTCCGAGAAATACCGAAGCATTGCATATTCCGGCAACTAACTTGTTCTCTTTAGCGGTTTTCTCCACGAGCGGAACAATTTGCGCCGCTTCGGGCGAGAACCAATGCATACCGCCAATCAATACCAGTCCGGCATGGTCTGTCGGTATATCATTCAGATCGTAATCGGGCAATACCTTGAATCCGCCCATCGACATGATAGGATCTTTCGTGATAGACATTGTTTTTACTGTGTACTTGATTGGACCTCCGGGCTTAACACCTATATTCAGACAGGTGGAGATATAAGCTCCTTCCCAATCTGCAAACTCGTTTAAGAGTACGAAAATTACTTCTTTCTTGTTCATTGTGTATTTATTTAATTACGTTTTCTAACCAATTCTCTAAATAATTCAACTGCTCCTCTGTATGGAAATAATGCTCTCCCCCCGGCATAATATCTACCGTACAACCATTTTGTATTGCGAATGAATCAAGAACATATTTTTCTGTCAGACTATCATTTTCACCATACAGAATAAATGTAGGACTATCCCACTTGCCGACAGGATTGTTTCGGACATATTCATAGTAATCCCACGACAGCGTCTCCCCAAAAGAAGTTTCATGTTCTTCCTTCTCTTTCAACTCTTCTTCCGATATATTTGACCACTTCATCATATTCTGTATCAACCGTTTCATATCGAGAATGGGAGAAAGGAAAAGGCATTTCTCAAACTTTATATCCCGGTATGCCAATAGACTGAAATAGGCTCCTATGCTGCACGCATACAAAGATATATTATTGTATTTATTTTTAATGAATGAGTACACTTCTTTCAAATCATGTACGCTATTCTGAACAGTACATGGATATGGTTCGGAGGTACGTTCTCCATGTTCAGACAAATCAAAACTCAAAACCTGATAGCCTGATCTCCCCGCAATGTTTACGAAATGTTCAGCCTCTTCTTTCCTTGAATATTTGCCATGTACATACAGATATAACTTATCGGAAGCAGAACCATACAGGATGGCAGGAATATTGTTTATCCGGATTTTCTCTTGAACGGGTTTGCTCTTGCCCATTTCTTCCAGTTTTTTCAAATCCTCTTTATCTACTTCCCGCAATTCATACCCGCTGTGAAAGATACGCTGTGCTTCAAGCGAAATACAGGGTATTGTTCTGCCTTCAAATAATGCTTCAGAGAAATATTCAGCTTTAAAATGATACCAGCCTCCTTCCAGATCTGCTTGCTTTGCATCGCCCGAATCGCTGATTATTAACGGATGAATATCGATATGTCCATGTATGGGATGAGATAATTCTACCCGAGCCGGTCGCCAGTCAGTCGTAATTTGATACCCAAGTTCTTCTAGCTTGTCAATCAATATAGTTTCAGAAGTTGCATCGAAGTCAATATCAACATCCCGGTGTTCTCTAGTTTGCTCACCAATAAGGATATCAACACCCCAACCTCCGTCAACCCAGTAACGGATGTTTAGTTCTTCTAACATATCCAAAATCATAAAAAGACTTTCTTTATCGGTAAGTTCTTTTTTTATTATATTATTCTTTTTACTCATTTCTCTGCTACGATAAACTTACACAAAGAAAAAGACTAAATTTTGAAGGACAAAATATCTATATAGGTATTGATGTTCATTTAAAGAGTTGAAAGGCTTCAACTTTCACAAATGGAGCCGTAGAGTGAAAATTATGAAGGTGTTACTTTTGGTAAAGAGAAAGAACAGGAAGAAAAGCAACGACAACGGAAAACAAAAAGAAGAAAACCGGGTAGGTAGATATAAGTTCATCTATGACATATTTAAGATTAAGATTTAAAATGAAATATTTTCCTTTTCAAAGTCCCCCAAGGAGTTGGTGAGGGGACATTCGAAAAGAAAAATATTTGTTGGAGAGAGTTCTGTGTGAAACTTAGGTGCTTTTACTGGAATCCGCCTGCTTTTCAAATTCCTGCCAAGTCTGGAAATCCATGTGGCTACGGACAAATTCCTGTACATCGGAAGTGCGGTAGTAGGTTTTGTGAGCGATCATGAAATAGGGTAATTTCTTACTTGTCCTATATCGTTGGAGCGTTCTATACGATACTTTCAGGAGAAATGCCAAGTCTTGGTTATCCAACAGTTTTTCCTCTTCGCTGAATACTTCGCTTGTGTTAATCAGGGATTTTAAGTCCTGACCAATTTCATTCAATTTCTTGGATAGCTTCTCCATCCATTTATCAAAATCTTCATTATTGATATACATGATTTTACTTGTTTTGAAATTAATAACTCAATTAATTCCAATGCATTGGTACGACAAAGCTCGGTAGAATGAAATAATAAAAATAGAGGTATCTGGTACAGACCCTCTATTTCGAATTTATAAGGAATAGTATATCAGCTAATTACAAAATCATCTTTTTCCATCTTTATCTTTTTGGACTTTTCGTTTATTGTATTCTTTTACAAGGACTGACTTTAAAGCATCAAGTGTTTTAGTCAAGTTATAGGGCTTTCGTTTAAAAAGTTCCCTTTGGCAATCATAAATGTCATTGAAACTAAATCCGAAGCTCTGTTCAAAGACATTGGCAAATGCTATTTTCGAAGGATTTTTACCTGCTTCATTAATACCACCCAACAATTCTATAGAAGTGAGTAATTCTGTCATACCCATTATTCCTAGATTCGGAAATTTAGGGATGAGTGATAAAGTGGATTTGAATGTTTGCTCAATTGGTTGTTGTAATGGTTGTAAAAAGTGGAATTTGAGTTTAAGTAGTTCTATTTCGGATTCAAGGAGCAAAATTACCTTTTTTAGGAAGGTGAATTTCAGGGCATTTTTCCCCCTTCCCATACTGACAAAGCAATTCTATAGATACTAACTCAATACGAGTAATACTCAGTATCCGAAAGATTTCTATGTGGCTCTGTTCGGATTGGCTGACATTTCTTACTTGTTCCAAAAAACAGCCATAGGCACTTTTCATTTCTTCGTTTGTGACTTGCGCAGGTTCAGATAATAACCTGATTAACCTTTCTCTTAGCAGTTCGTTCATAAGCATAAAATTTTAAAGTGAATATTTATGATCAGACCGAAGTCCTGTTTTATGCTAAATGAAAAATCGTTATCTTATATATCCAAATCTCCTTTCCCATTTCTGATACTCCAAGAGAGTATTCAATTAGTTTTTTCATAAGCAAAGAGTCCTTGGTTCAAACATGAAATGTTAATAAGTTAAATATAAGACACATGTGAAAAACCGTGAATGCTTTTTGCTTGAGATTTACTCGCAATTTGCATACAGATTAATCTATTTGGATGAGAAGGGTTTATCAGCAGGAGAGCGTGAATACAAGCACCTTCAAACCAAAGTTCCCCCCCCTTAGGGTATTTATATTTTGCTTATGTATATTATTAAGTATAAGAGGGTGGTATCAGATAAAAAATAGTCGGGAAAGTAGAAAGCTATTTTCAAAACTGACTTCTTTCTCGACTATTCTAAAGATATTTAGTAAAAGCTGCTCTTTTTGTTTTTTTGTAAAAAATGGAATATTAACGTTGTCATAGCAGGGGATTATTTAGACTATTTAACATTAAAATAATAAAACTTTCGTAAAGTATCAGACTCCACTCTCAGAAATAACACGGGCGGTTTTGTCATAACTGTTTTGAAGAACTGTTTTTACATCCATTGTTTCCCAATAGCTCCGGTTAAACAGTTCAACAGAGAGGCCGCCACGGAAGCCGGATTCGTAAAGGATAGGCAAGACCTCCCTGAAAGGACAGATACCTTCACCGGGGAATACACGGTCGGAGTCTCTTAGCTCATTGCGTGGGGGTTGAGCCGGATAATCATTGATGTGAAAGACCGGCAAGATGGAACCATTGATCTGGCGCAGCGATTCGAAAGAATTGCCTCCCCGGAAGAGATGATAGAAGTCGAGCAGCATGGTTGCTTTCGGATGAGCGGCACCTATGGTGATAGCAGCGGTATCAGAAAGTTTATTCAATGCACCTGCTCCCCATAATTCAAGGATAGGAGTTACACCTACCTGATCGCCGATTTCCAATATTTTACGGTAGCGTTCGGCATAGACAGGAAGTTTTTCCTTTTCGATACTACGAATACCTTGTACCGGGGCGGCGATGAATTTACCTCCAAGCCGTGCTGTCAACTCCATATCTCGCCACACGATATTCAATGCTTCGGCACGGAGAAGATCGTCGTCGGAGATCCAGTTACTGAAACCGATCATATTTTCCAATAGTAGGTTTCCCTTTTTCATTCGTTCGGCCAACGCTTCGGGTGAACCGCCGCGTTTGATGTAATCTTCCACATCGCGAACCCACAGTTCAATACCGTCGAAACCAGTTTCAATACATCGGTCAATCTGCTCCTCTACTCCCAGCTTATATCCTTGGATAGTAGAGGTGTTAAGACTGATACGAAAAGGAAGATCCTTTGCCGATGTAACGTTTTTAGCTTTATCTGTAGATGCCTGTACACAGGAACTGACACCCAGAAAGCTACTACCCAGAAGTGCCAGTCCGGAACTTTTGAGCATTTCCCGTCTTGATAATTTCTTTTCAAACATAGTATTTTTATTTATATAGTATTAAATACTCAAGAGCATTTCAGGACCAGTGCCAGAATCGATCTATTAAGTTTACATGTTAACCATTTCTCGAAGGGATACCCGGAACAGAGATAGTTCCTTCTTGATATTCTTTGACTGGACCGAGAGCATACTCGGTAGGTCCGTAACGCAAATTCGAAGACATCATTTCTTCCCAAGTATAAGGTTTTCCGGTATAGGCAGATTCCCTACCGAGTATGGCGACTTGAGTAGAATAAGCAAGATCTTCCGCCTGATTGATCTTCTTATTCAGGCGAATCGATTCGACCAGATGGATATGTTCCTGTTCGTAAGGATTGCGTACCGGTTTGTTGGCATAGTCGTATTTCCAAAGCGTATTACCGCTGTAATCGACAATTTCGATGTTATTCTCATCGTTGAGCAGGGCTACTCCTTTCGCGCCCAATATCCGTTCCGAAACATTACTGTCGCATCCGGAAATCTGACGGGCTGATGCAAGCATTCGTTTGTTATCATCATAAACATAATCAATACTGAAAAAATCGAAAATATCTCCTGATTCGCGACGGGCACAACCACCGTAACCAACAGCATGGGCCGGACGTTTACCCATAAACCAGGTAGCAATGTCAATATTATGAACAGTCTGGTCAAGGATATGATCACCACTCAGCCATTTAATATTGAACCAATTGCGAATGCAGTATTCCATATCGGTCCATTCGGGGCGGCGAAAACGGTTCCACCCACCACCTGTGTTCCAGTGAGCAGTGGCGGCTACGACCTCACCGATAATACCATTGCATATTTGCTGGTATGCTTCCCAGTAATCCCGACGATGGCGCCGCTGATTTCCCGTGATGACCGTCAGACCTTTACTCGCAGCAACCTTTGCTGCAGCTAACACAGTGCGGATTCCGGTCGGGTCGACTGCAGCTGGTTTTTCTATAAACACATGTTTTCCAGCCTCTACTGCTGCCTTGAACTGTTCGGGATGAAAATGAGTCGGGGTACAGATTAGTACCACATCGACACCTCCGTCTGCCTCCATTGCTTTTTTATAGGCATCGAATCCCAGGAAACAATTTGCGTCGGCGACCGGATTGTTGGATTGTTCTACCAATATTTTCCTGCATTCCGCCATACGGTCTGGAAAGACATCTGCTAATGCTACTATCGACACATTCGGTCCTGCTGCAAGAAATTGTGTTGCAGCCCCTGTTCCCCGGCTCCCACACCCCAAAAGGGCAGCTTTTAGCGGCTTACCATCGGGGGCACTTTCAACGAATGAATACATGCCCAGTTCTTCGGCCGACAAAGAAGGAACTTTTCCTTTTTTCGTATTTCCCGAACAGGATGATGCGAATGTGGATGTCAATCCTAAGGGAAGGGCTGCTCCTAAAAGCCCTGTCCCTGCTAAAAAATCTCTTCTCTTCATATTATCTTTCTACTTTTAATCAGATTAAGTATGTAGTGTTCGAAAGAACACTACATACTCTCCTTAACAATCTTTTGCCTTTACACTTATAAACTTACATCTGATTCTTTCATTGTATCAATATCCCGAATTTTGTTTCCAGGATGGATTCTTTGTGATCTGATCGTATGGGATCGGGAACAGGTCACGAGTGTTATCCGCCTGAGCTGTTTTAAATGTCCATGCACCTTTCGAGAACTTATCCCAACGGATCAGGTCCTGCCGACGCCAGCCTTCCCAGGCAAACTCACGGCCACGTTCATCAATCAACTCATCGAGTGTCAGTGTTTCGGGAGTATAGACAGATTGTTCAGCACGTTGACGGATCAGTTGGAATCCCTCATCGTTGCAGAGTTCAGCCAGCGAAGCATTGCCACCACGCAGGATTGCTTCCGCTTTCATATAATAGATATCGGACAAACGATAGATAACGAAGTCATTGTTCATATTGCCGTTCATTCCTGACTCGTACTCATATTTCTGAATACGCGCGCCATTCCATTTACGTGCTGCTTCGAGCGATTCGACCTCGATCGTGAGATTCAATTGTTCGCCCGGCAGGTCGGGATTAGCAACCGGTTCACCTTGCGGGGTGAAGCAGGGTCCGTAAAGAAAAGTAGCTCTTTTACGGTAATCTTCGTCACTGTATATATCCATAAAAGAGGGAGTGGCACATCCACCGTTCCATCCACTTACAAGAATACCGAAGACATCACGGAAGCGTGGATGTCCCGAAAATTTATGAAAGTGGAATTCGTAGTCGCCATTTGAATTGATACCGTTCTGCATCGGCACAACAAATATATTTTCTTTACATGATTCATTATACACCTTGAATGGTTCGAGAAAATCACTTACAATCTGATAATCTTCATGTTTGATCAAGAGATTACAATATTCGATCACCTTGTTCATGTCGTTCACATCATAGGCAGAAGCACCTTTAAACACTTTCGCATTGAGATAAAGCTTCGCAAGCATTGCATACGCCATCGGCTTCGTACAACGACCGTAATTCACTGGATCCGGTTTCTCGTCGAGAAACTCTACGTTGGAAAGAATGTCGTTCAGTACCTTTTCGTAAAGCTCTGTCCGAGGTGTCTGCGGATAGGAAGTAATCTCACCTTCATAATCGGCCACATAAGGCACATTGCCGAAAAGGTCGAGCAAGATCGTATAATAGAACGAACGCAGGATGATTGTTTCCGCCCGGTAACGTCCGTACACTGTTTCATCGATAAACTCTTTGTATGTATCCAGATCGGTGATTACCCGGTTACAGGTTGTTATACCGGAATAGATAGAAACCCATAATGTATTGAGTTGTCCTAACCTCACTTCCCATTGGTGTTTATGCAGATTCTGCCATACGCCGCCATCATACCAGTCGTTTCCGGGAATACGGGTTGGCACCACGCACTCGTCGGAAGAAACGGTCTGGAATCCCCAAACTCCCCAGTGGTTCTGATAAGCCTGTAATTCAGCATACGCTGCCCCTACGGCCTGAGGGATAAGATTCGGATCGGCATAGAAATCTTTTGAAGTCATTCGTCCCATCGTGTCTTCATCCATATCGGTACATCCGGTGTTAATCAATCCCATTGTGAATGCGATCAATAACAAAAATATATAATTATACTCTTTCATAATGTAATTGCTTTTTATGATAACGATTTAGAAAGTAACATTTAATCCCAGCACATAGGAACGAACCGTCGGGAAGTAACGAGTCCGTTCGATACCCATATTGTCGACTCCGACCATATCTACTTCCGGGTCTACTCCTTTGTAACCCGTGATGGTAAACAGATTCTGTGCTGTCACATAGACCTGCATTTCCTTGATGAAATTGTTCGATTTGAACGGCACGTTATAACCTAAAGTGATATTATCCATTTTCAGGAACGAACCGTCTTCCAAATAGTAATCAGAAGGGAAACCTGCATCACGCAAAGGTGAATTCAGCGCTGATTTTAACATATTCTTTTCTTGTCCGGCGATACTCTGATTCTCCAGTGCCATCCGTCCAACATTGAATACATCATTGCCTACTACAGCACGCAATGTGAAAGAAAGGTCGAAATTTTTATACGAGAATTCATTGCTCCAACCGGCAATAAAGTCAGGTTGTGCATTTCCTACGAAACGACGATCGTCTTCGAAGGAGAAAGAGCCATCGTTATTAAGATCTTCGAATATCCATTTCCCTTCTTCTGTAAATCCCTTGAACACAGGCAGGTAAAAATCACCCACCTTTCCGCCAGGAACCAAGCGAAGCAATGGTGTATTATTTAATCCTCCCAGGTCGCCATCTCCCAGAAAACCTTTTTCTATCCATTCGGTCTGGAATTGATCGTTACTGAACTTCTCGATCCGGTTTGTATTGAAAGAGAAGTTGACCGAACTATTCCAGGAGAAATCCCGTGTACGCACGGGCACTACAGAGATGGCAAACTCCAACCCTTTACTGGAAGCGTCCCCTACATTAGCAAGCATTTCAGGATACTGGTACGGAGGAGTCGGTACTTTATAGGTGTAGAGCAGATCGGAAACCTTACGTGTGTACGCATCGATCGTCACACTCAGACGGTTATTGAATGCAGCCCAGTCGAGTCCGAGATTCCATTCAGCTTTCTTTTCCCATTTAATATCTTCATTTAGATTCTGTGTGGGGCCATAGGCGCTAATCCATTTGCCTGACGAATGATCATAATAGCGTCCCACAACTCCCATCATCGGCAGTGACTTATAACTGTCGGATGGCATATTACCCGTTACCCCAAAACCAAGACGAACTTTAAGTTCATTGATCCAGTCAACATCTTTCATAAACGATTCGTTGCTCATACGCCATCCCAGGCTGACAGCCGGAAATGTTCCCCATTTATGATTAGCGCCCAGACGGGTGGAGGCTTCGTGACGAATAGAAGCAGAAAGCAGATAACGCTCGTCATAGCTGTAATTCACACGTCCGAAAAACGATGCCAGGTTATCTTGTGAAATGAAACTTTCCATCATCCCTTGTGTCGGATTATTGATCAGATTTGAACCTGCGCCAATATTGTAATAAGAGAATACATCGGAATCGAAATTTGTATTGTTTGCTTGGAACCATTCATCGAAGTTATGTTCATAAGAATATCCTCCCAATATGACAAGGTTGTGCTTACCGAACGAATTGATATAGTCAAGAGTAGCTTCGATCGTTTCGTTCTTACGGTTATTATAACGACGGGTAGCCGATCCGTACGATGAAGTGTTCCATATTTCCCGCGATGAATACGTGCCTTGCGCCTGGTCATTATAGCGAACCGAGCCGAACAATTGTGCACGCAATCCCTCGATAATATTCACACCGATACGGGCAGACCCCTGGAAGGTGCCTCCCTTGGTATCACGATCGCTTTGCCGGAGTTGAGCTACCGGATTGGAATAATTCTGTACATCCAATTGATAGTAACCTCCTGAATCATCGCGTTCAGGATCATAAATCGGAGCAGTCGGATTATAATGGGTGGCATGTTTAAACGCCGAGTTATCGTTGTTTGACGATTCACGGTTGTATCGGCGGTAAGTCGCATCGTAAGCAATCGATATACGTCCATCAAGTAATGTCTGATTTGCGGCAAAACGCCCGATCAGTTCATTATAACCGGTCTTAATAGCAATACCCGGATTGTCTTTATAAGATAAAGATGCCCGATAATTAAATTGATTGGTTCCCCCTGTTATAGATAAATTATGCGAATGAATGAAAGGAGTACGGGTTAATTCACCAATCCAATCTGTATCGGCTCCCCGGTCGTTTCCTCCATTGGCCAGAAACTCTTCCCGATTCAGCATGTCCAGTTTGTTCAAAATAGATGAGGTTGAAATATATCCCCGGTAGGAAGTCGACATTTTTCCAGCACTCCCCCGTTTGGTTGTTACCAAAATCACCCCATTGGTACCGCGTGTACCGTATATGGCTGCCGCCGAACCATCTTTCAGAATATCGATACTTTCGATATCATCCTGTGGAATGGCCGACAAATCACCTTGCGGGATCCCATCGATAATGATCAACGGCGATGTATTTCCCTGTAAAGAGGAAGTTCCACGCAACTGAAATACATAGTCGGCATTCGGATCCCCGCTATTGGGCTTCGAGATATTCAATCCCGCAACCTTTCCCTGCATCATACCCATGGGGTTGGTCTGGACTCCTTTATTCAGGTCGTTTTCCTTCAGGCCAGCTACCGATCCGGTCAATTCTTTCTTTTTTTGCGACCCGTAACCGATAGCCACTACTTCTCCTAACAGGAAAGTATCGTCTTCAAGTAAGATCGTTAATGGAGTGGAACCGCTAGTCGTCACCTCTTTTTCCACATACCCGACATAACTGACTACCAAAGTACTTCCGGCAGGAGCTACCAGTTCGAAATTACCGTCAAAATCCGTAGCGACCCCTGTCGTAGTCCCTTTGAGAATCACATTTGCTCCAATAATCGCTTCTTTCGTCGCGGCATCCTGAACAACACCTTTGATGGTGATAGTCTGTGCTTTTACATGTTGAACACATAATAAGGTTAACACTGCACACGCAAGTAAAGAATAGAACCATCTCGGAAGAAAAATACCTTCTTTACCTTTTCGTACTTGAATATAACTTTGTCTCATAATATTATTATTAGAATTTGAGTGATAAATACTTGTGGAATAAAAAGCCGTCTCAACCGGAACAAGAAAAATATTTTCCGTCCCGGCTGATATTTGTGGTTTTTACGGCTTTTACATCGATCTGACTATCTGTAATTATTTATGTATAGTTCATAATGTCGGATATTTCCATGGCGACCTGTAAGCTGGTTTCAGGTATGCATCAGCTGCACTATTGTTGACAAATTTACGTGCTTTCGGGTCGTACACCACTCTTGTTCCCGTCCGATAGGAAATATTAGCCATATGAGCTAAAATGGTCGCAAAAGCTCCTTTTTCGATCGGGCTGTTTGTTTTAATATTCTTATTGCGGATACATTCTCCCCAGTTTGTTGCATGATCAATCACGCCTCGGTATTCGAATGGTCCTGTCATCTGGTAAGCTTGCGCTAACGGTTCACCCTCGCGTGATTTTACCGGAATCAGTTCATATCCGTCTCGGTTACATACCAATGTTCCATTGCTTCCAATCCATGCTACGCCTTGATTTCGATTGTATAAATGGGCTACCTGTTGCGCCCATTCAATGTGGAAGTTCTCGTATTCGAAAATCGTGCTCTGTACGCTCGGCGTTTCATTTGCCGATTGCGGATGTTTATAAGCACTCGAGAAAACCGCTTTCGGGTATGTACGATTATTTAGCCCCAATGCTTCCAAACCATCAAATGCCGAGTCTATCCAGTGAACACCCCAGTCGGTTTGCTGTCCGCCACCATAATCCCAGTAACTTCGCCAGTTCCGGTGGCGTGACTGGTTATAAGGACGTTCGGGGGCCGGTCCCAACCACATCTCCCAATCCATACCTGCCGGAACGGAACTGTCGCCCACAGCCGGACGTGGATTTGTACCCTGACACAACCATATATGTACTTTGAAAACATCACCAAGAACTCCCGAGCGAAGAATATCATTTGCACCACGAAAATAACGCTGGCTGGTTTGCCACAAGCCTGTGGTCACTACATTTTTATATTTATTCTGGAAATCCATCATTGCATGGCACTCGGCTATCGAATTGGCAACCGGTTTCTCCACATAGATTGCCTTGCCTGCTTTCTCTGCTTCTGCAAACATATAGGTATGCCAGTGATCGGGTGTACCGATAATAACCGCATCAATATCCTTATTCGACAGTACTTCCCGGAAGTCTTTATATAATTTCATATTTCCGGTTTGGTTCGGGAAACGTTTTTTGAAATCAGCAGCCTGGCTTTCCAAACGTTCCTGATTCACATCACACATCCCTAAGCAATGTGCCCATTCGTTTTGCAGAATACCATTCAGGTCGGCACACCCCATTCCTACCCCAATCACAGCCACATTTACACGATCGCTCGGTGCGCTTTGTTTCATTGCTGCCATAGCCTTTGGAGTGATCAGGGAGGACATGCCCAGTCCGGCGGCTAACATGCCGGAGTTCTTTAAAAATGATCTTCGTGTTGTCATTCGTTATTAGATTTTTAATTAATACTATCCTCGACTTGAAATTCTATAGGTTTCTGATCCAAATGTTTCGGAAAGCCACCTCAGTACCATGATCCTGCAGGGTCAGTGGCATACGTCCGTGAGGTGTATAGTTAGGTAATCCGATATAAGGAGTTGAACCGTTCAGTACATAATTGTTCTGGATAAGGATACCGTTCAGTACGACAGAGACCATTGCCGGCTCTTTAAGTTCTCCTCCGGTTGTAAAACGGGGACCTCTCCAATAAATGTCGTACACCTGCCATTCGCCGTTTATAGTATAGGCATTCACCTCGGGCGCTTTTTGTTTGTATACGCTACCCACCATACCGTTCACATATGTTGGATTGTTATCTCCATCAAGCACCTGTATTTCATAACGGCTTTGTAACATGATACCACTATTGCCACGGTCTTGTCCGTTGTGTGGTCCGGGACTCGGCGATTTAAACTCAATATGTAGCTGGCAGTCGCCGAAAAATTCTTTTGTTTTTATTGTTCCTTTTCCCGGTACAACGATCAATTCGCCGTTTTGAACTTTCCATTCTGCCGGTCCTGGATTTTCACGATCTGCTGACTCCCATTGTGACAGATCTTTTCCATCGAACAGGATAATCGCATCGGATGGAGGTGCACCGGGAACTTTGCCTGGTTTAACTTTTGGCGGTACAGGATAGTGCCATTCTGTACTTTTCGGATCCCAGCGTTGCTGTTGCTGTCCCTGGGCCATCATGGAAGTAATGCCACTCAAAAGGCATAACATTACAAATGTTTTTCTTACCATAACATATTATTTTTTAAGATTAAAATGATGGGACAAAGCTAAGGCGGCACCTCCCGTTCTTCGTGCTTTCCTTTTATCTAAAAATGGTAAATTCATCTCAAAATACTCTTTAATCCCCTCCGTTGAAACATCAGGACAAAAATGAGACACTATGGCAAACCGTATATGATTTATTATCAGCAACCGAAGACGTTTTCGCTTTATTCAGAAGTCAGAGAGATAAAAAGATAATAGGATGATCGGCGGTCAAAATGAAGCAATAAAACTAAAGAATGAACAGAAATTACAAAATGCATATTCAAAAAACTTCTATCTTAACATCGCCAACAAAATGTTCGATAAAGATGAAGCAAATAACAAAAATAATCCTCTCGTTTCTGTTCCTGCAAATGTATTTGCCTGCTCATTCCATCCAGTATTATTTCAAACATTATCAGGTGTTGGATGGACTGAGCAATAATATTATTAACTGCATACATCAGGACCGGCATGGATTTATGTGGTTTGGTACCCGTGACGGGCTCAACCGCTTCGATGGTTATTCTTTCCGGATATTTCGTGATAATCCCGACGAATTCCAGGCTATTGGGAGCAGTTACATTGTCGGTATAGCAGAAGATAAAGAAGGAGTGTTGTGGGTAGGCACCTATAATGGTATGTTCAAATATAACGGAAACGATGAAACTTTCGAACAAATACCTTTTTCTAAGGGTATGCGAGCGACCGATCTTGCATTTGACGCGGATGGAAATCTATGGCTTTTTCTTAACAGCAGATTGGTAAAATATACTCCCGGACTCGATACTTTTCAACCTTATACGTTACCGGATAACGGTACACCAACTTCTTTTTGTATTTCGCCACAGGGAAGTGTTTGGATAACCCTGTCGAACGGGATGTTGTATGAATTGATGGAAAACGGCGAGATGAAAGGTCACGACCTCTTTGCCAATTCATCCCAAGCCACCCTTCGGAATCTGACCAGAGCCTATGCAAACCCTACCGGTGAACAAATATATGTAGGTACCTCTATTTATGGAGCTAAAATATTCGATGTACGGACAAATACTTATCATGATATCTTACAGGAAGAAGTAAAGAAAAATGAATTAACCGTACAGGGTTTTCTTCAAACCTCCGAAGACGAAGTGTGGATCGCATCTGAAAGTGGATTGTTCATCTATACACCTTCTACCGGAGTATATTCAATGATACAAAAGCGTCCTTTCGATCCATACTCCCTTTCAACCAATTCTCTTTATCACCTATATCGAGACCATGAAAACGGGATATGGATTGGAACCTATGCGGGTGGAATTAATTACTACTCGCCATTCCAGCCTTTCGAAAAATACTATGCCTATCCTGCCGAGCATGTAATGAAAGGCGATCTTGTACATGACATATGTACCGACCAGTATGGCAATTTATGGATAGGGACCGAAGATGCAGGGGTCAATAAACTCGACACAAAGACAGGAATATACACAAACTTTTCTCCATCGGAAGATCCTTATAGTATTTCCCGTATGAATATCCACGGACTTGTAGCCGATGGCGATCATGTGTGGATTGGGTCGCTCAATGGGATTGAGTTGATTCATATCCTGACTGGTAAAGTGATCAAAAGGTATGAACTACCTGAAAGCTGCCAGATCGTTATTATGAAAAAACTCCCCAGCGGATTGTTGCTGGTCGGAACAGCCAAAGGTACTTATGTCTATGATGAAAAGAATGATAAATTCGGTTTGCTTCCTCAGTCACCTGTCAACAACCGGATTCAAAGCATCTTTGAAGACCATCGGGGTACAATCTGGATTGGGACTGCCAGTGTTGGGCTTTTCTACTACAATCCCCTGGTAGGCGATCATGGAGCTTTTAAGCTCGATTCTATAAATTCTTTCAGCGAAAATGTAATAAATGATATTATAGAGGATCAACAACATAATCTTTGGTTTGCGACTTTTGCAGGAGTGAAAAAATACAATCCGCAAACAGGTGAACTTATCCGGTATGATATGAAAAAAGGAATGCCCAGCAATACGACATTCAAAATTTTGCAGGATTCGTGTAATACAATGTGGATCAGCACGGCTAATGGATTAGTCAATCTGGAACCCGAGAATGGTACTATCCGGGTTTTCACACAGGATCATGGACTTATCACGAACCAATTCAATTATAATTCAGCCTGGAAAGACAACACTGGAAAGATGTATTTTGGAATGGTAAAAGGGATGATTGGTTTCCGCCCCGAGGAAATACAAATGATAAACAGGAAAGCAACCGTTTACCTGACGAAGATGAATATTTTCGATAAAACAACAGGAACAAGTATTCCGGCATTTCCGATCTCCTTTACCAATCATGTGCAGTTAGGATACGATCAGTCAACATTCAGCATCGATTTCTCATCACTCAGTTACATAGCACCCAATATTACCGAATATACTTTCCGAATGGAGGGGCTTGACAACAACTGGAATTATCTGAAAAACGCTCATACTGCCTATTACACTAAACTTTCCCCAGGAAAATACACTTTCCAGGTAAAAGGTGCCAATGTATCAGGCATATGGAATGATGAAACAGCCGAATTACATATTACTGTAGACCCACCGTGGTGGAAATCGACCATGGCTTATACGATCTATTTTCTTCTTTCTGTTATCCTCGCTCACCTGATTGTTAGATATTTTTGGTTACAGAATAAACAAAAGATGGAACGTAGCATCAAACTATTTGAGGATAAAAAAGAGAAAGAACTTTATCAGGCCAAAATAGATTTTTTTATCAATGTTGCCCATGAGATACGAACACCGCTAACGCTTATTAAGTCTCCATTAGAGAAGGTGATGAAAGATAACTCTATCAGTACCGAAGCACAGGGTTACTTAAATTCAGTAGAGAGAAACGCCAATAGGGTCTTAAATCTGGTCAATCAGCTACTTGATTTCCGAAAAACAGAACTGGAAGGTTATCGGCTCTCTTTTATAAAAGTAAATATTACTGATTTGCTGAATGATATATGTACCCGTTTCCGGCATACCGCAGAACAGCAAAACTTAAGGTTCGATATACATAGTCAGATTAATAACGCCGATGTATATATCGACAGAGAAGCCTGTACGAAGATCATCAGTAATATGCTGACAAATGCACTCA
Source organism: Parabacteroides sp. PH5-46 (assembly GCF_029892785.1). Lineage (GTDB taxonomy): Bacteria > Bacteroidota > Bacteroidia > Bacteroidales > Tannerellaceae > DFXE01. The sequence continues at coordinate 3,202 of NZ_JARXXA010000027.1, read as the reverse complement.
AATATGCGGAAACTAAAATCATAATTATTCTGAAATACTCAAAAGGACAGGACTCATTTATACTTGATGTAAGCAATGATGGGCAAAAAATATCTGCGGAAATATCTGAAAAGATATTCGAGCCTTTCTACCGTGGTGAAGAATCAGCACATAAACCGGGGACAGGATTAGGACTACCTCTCGCACGGTCATTAGCCAAAATGCATCAAGGCACACTTGAATTGATAGACGATAGGTCTTTTAATACCTTCCGTTTGATACTACCTGTTAACCAACCGGATTCTATCCGACTAAACGGAGAAGAAGCATACGAGAGCACAGAGGTGTCCGACCAGAATCTGAAAATGTACCACTCAGAGCCTGATCGACCTGCTATTCTAATTGTAGAAGATAATAATGAAATGCAGGATTTCGTTGCGCAGGAAGTCAGTACTCTTTATAATGTTTTTACGGCCTTCAATGGGAAAGAGGCTCTTCATTTACTTCAGGTAAATACCGTTCAGTTGGTTATAAGTGATATCATGATGCCTGTTATGGATGGGCTGGAGCTATTGAAAACAATTAAAATGGATATCGAATACAGTCATCTTCCGGTGATCTTATTGACAGCCCGCAATACCGATCAATCACGCCTTCAAGGGCTCGAGTTAGGAGCAGATGCCTATATTGACAAACCCTTTTCGATGGATATTCTCCTAGCACAGGTGACAAATCTTCTTAATAACCGTAACAACATCCGCAAGTTCTATTTCAACTCGCCCATTGCTAATATGAAATCAATGGCTTATAGCAAGGCTGATGAAAACTTTCTGGAACGGCTAAATAATATCATCTTAGAAAATATTGCAGAAATGAATCTTGATGTGGAAATGTTGGCCGATAAAATGAATATGAGCCGCCCTACACTTTACCGGAAGATTAAAGCAATCTCTAATCTTTCTCCCAATGATTTGATTCGTATTACACGTTTAAAAAAAGCAGCAGAACTCATGACAAAAGAAAAAATGAAAATATATGAAGTAGCAGAAGCAGTCGGGTTTAACTCACAATCATACTTTGGCAAAGCATTTCAAAAACAATTTGGAGTTACCCCTACTGAATACATTAAATCAAATTAGGAATGGAGGAAATATATTTACTACTTTTATTTTATAGAATGTATTAGATATTCGTTAGGTTTCCCAAATCTATTTAAACGATTTGGTCAAAATGAATCCTAAAAATATACTATGAGAAGATGAAAAAGGTCGAAATTCTCGACCTTGATAAAAGCAATAGAAATTATTTCCTCTGCTTATAATACTTCGCCAAGCCATCCAATTCTCCCCTGACCTTATTCACTTCCGTAAAAATCTTCTGGTTAAGAACTTTCGCATAAATCTGTGTAGTAGTGATATTTGTATGACCTAACATTTTAGAAACACTTTCGATAGAAACGCCTTTGGTCAACATAATCGTCCCGAAACTGTGACGACCGCAATGTGTTGTAAGCCTTTTGTTTATGCCGCATAAAGAGGCGATTTCTTTCAAATATTCGTTCATCTTTTGGTTGGTATGAATGGGTAGGAGTTTTCCATCTTCTAATCCTCTGTATTTTTTTAGAATAGACAAAGGAACATCTAACAGAGGAATATTTGCCTGAACAGAAGATTTCTGGCGGGTTAGCTGTATCCACTTCTGCCCAAAGCTATCTTCTATAATATTATCTTCTGTTAGATTGGCTGCATCTATATAAGCCAATCCTGTGAAAATTTGGAATAAAAAGACATCTCGTACTTCTTCTAATCGCTTCGATTCAAATTTCTTATTCATCAACTTCTTGATTTCAGGTTCAATCAAAAACTCCTTTTTTACAGGTTTATACCCCAATGTGTAATCATCAAAAGGATCAATAGTAATATATCTGTTTTTAAGTGCGTTGGTGACAATTTGTTTCAGATAACGTAGATGCTTGACCGTTGAGTTATGCCCGCATCCACAGACCGATTTCAAATAAACCTCATAATCAGTTACGAACTGAAAATCTATATCGCGGATTGGCATATCTTCTTTCTTGTATTTATATACCATAAAATCGCCAACACGTTTTCTGGTTGCCAGATATTTAGCGAGAGTAGTATCACGAATTGTTTTCCCGACAAGGTTTCGTTTCTGTTCTACCTTTATATCATATAAAGATAATACTGTGTGCTTACGAACTATTTTACCCAAATAGGTATCCCTAAGCTTATCAGCAGTAACATAACCGTCTTTTTCAAGAATAGCTTTGTAGTGTTTATCTAATGCTATTTTTATTTTATCCAAAGAGTCATTGATTTGTTGGACTTCTTTGGTTTTACCCATAACTTTCCCAAGTGGATTCCACATTTCAGGCTTAACGAATTGCAGAGAACTGAATTCTGCTTTTTCTCCACCAATACTGATTCTGACCATGATGTTGGTTAAACCATCTTTGTTTAATTTCTTCTTTCTGATAAGAAAAAGGATTCGATACGTACTTTTCATTGCTCATTCTTTTTTAATGATTCGACAAAATTATTCATGATCACTTAAAGAATAAAGCTCTTAAATAAGCCAATTTAGGTCATTATAAGTCACTAGTTACCAGCGATTAAAATGCGAAAAAGTGACCCAAAATCGACCAAGCCGTTTCACTCACTTTTTGGTCACTCAACTGCTGTCCTAAATTGTCTTTTATTGTCCGAGGGTAGAATAAAAAAAGTCTGCTAATCTACTGACTAACAGACTTTTTGTCTTTTATTGGCTTCTCCTGTCTTCTTTGGAATTTGCCATTTTGTGGGCGTTGACGGATTCGAACCGCCGACCCTCTGCTTGTAAGGCAGATGCTCTGAACCAGCTGAGCTAAACGCCCTTTTTGTTGTTGCATTTCCTCTGAAAAGCGATGCAAAGATAGGGCTTTTTCTTTTATCTCCAAATGTTATTGGAAAATATTTTAGAAAAAAATGTTGGAAAGGGGTGGGGGACGAGGTTTTTTGAGGGGGGAGGATTGTTTTTCTCAATCAGGAGCAGGAGGAGGGGATGTGGAAATCCTGTTTTATTTTGCCTACCTTTGGAGATATATTCTTTAATGATAAAAAAGTTCAAAGTCTAAGTAACTGTTAGGAAATTATCGTAAAGAGTTATGATAAGGTTGAAAAACATTGGGTATCAGTTGTTTAAGTAGATATTTATTCGTAAATTT
>NZ_JARXXA010000026.1 GCF_029892785.1 Parabacteroides sp. PH5-46 | reverse complement strand
AAATACAAACAAAAAATTGCCTATATCATTTTACGGATACAGACAATTTTATTAAGTGAAAAACTTAAAGCCGCTTTTTAAGGGGTGACTATTTATATACATGATTTACCTCATTTTTTGATAAATACTTCTTATGTCCAATGCATTGACAAAGCAAAGGACGGCAGAATGAAGAAATAGAAAAAGAGGAGTAGTTAACTACTCCCCTCCCGAAATTTTTAACACACTTGTATTTAACATGTTACAAAACGGTTATTTTTCATCTTGTTTATTTCTGCCCTCTTTATCCTTTCGGATTATGAGATTGCGCAGGAAGTCGAGGGCTTTCGTCCGATTAAACGGTTTACGGTCGAATACCTTTTCTTGTTGGTCGTAGATACTGCCGAAACTACAATTAAAAATCCGTTCAAAAGCATTTGCGATTTGGTTCAGGTGTGCGGGTTTTCCGTTCCGTTGAAATACTTTCTTTGAGAAGAAAAGGGCTATTACAATCTCCCCTAAAGCTACAATTCCCAAATCTTTCGACTTGGGGAGAATATATAGGTCGGATTGAAATGTTAACGTTGCTTGCTTGGACTGTTGGAACTGTTCGGGATAACGAATTTTGAGATTTAGTAGTTCTAATTCTGAATCAACAGAGGCTAATGCTCTTTGGATATAGGCAAGTTTCAGGGCATTTTTCCCCCTGCCCGTACTGATGAAGTGTTTTTATGGATACTAACTCAATACGAGTAATATTCAGCATCCGAAAGACTTCTGAATAGTCTGTTTCGGGTTGGCTGACAATTTTTCTTAACTGTTCCATAAAACTCTCATAGGCACTTTTCATTTCTTGGTTCGCACTCTCTTGTGAAGGTTCAACCAACAGATTGAACAACTTCGTTTTCAATAATTCATTCATGAGCATAAATTAAAGTTGTTAATATTAATAATCAGACCGAAGCCTTTTTTTATGCTGAATGACAGTTAAACATTTTCTATAATTCTATTTTTGTTTTAATACGTTTCTTAATTTATTAGAAATTAACCTTTAGACCATTTTGTAGTTACCCTTCTTTTGAAACCTGCAATAATCGTATTTCCTGAAACCACCAATGTTACAGCAATCACAATCAGAAATGCTCCCATTGCTATACGGAAAGTAAAGGCTTCATAAAATACTAAAACACCTATTAACAAGGCTGTTACAGGATCTAATGCTCCTATTATAGCCGCATAGGTCGCTCCAATATATTTTATCGAAATATTGATAAACATGATTGAGATGATAGTCGGCACTATCGCCACTCCAAGTATGTTTATCCACCCGCTCATAGTCGGTGGTATTGACTGCAACCCTGTCATAAACCCTGTGCTTACAATAAATACGGAAGTCCCAAATAGGATAATCCAGAATGTCATTTTACCGGGCGACATCGCACTTACTGCCGAATGCTCTACTGCAACGATATAGATTGCATACATGAGAGCTGATAATGCAACCAGTATCATCCCTGTGGTGTTTAATGTAGTGTTATCGTCCCCTTTGTACAGTAGAACAATACCTATTAAGGCAAGTGCTATACAACCATACGTGAGCCATGATGCTTTTTCTTTGAAGAAAACAGCCATGACAACAGCTACCAATACCGGATAAATGAATAGTATGGTTGATGCTACACCTGCATCCATATATAAGAAGCTTTTGAAAAGCAAGAGTGATGAGAGAGCGAATAGCACCCCCAATATAAATAATGGTAAAATCTCTTTCTTTTTGATTTTAAGCGATTCACCTTTTAGCCGCAGGACAATTCCAAATAATAAACTGCCTATTCCAAACCGATAAAAAAGGACGGAATCGGGTGTCATACCCTCGGCATAAAGAGGCAAAGAGAAAAGTGGGTTACTCCCATAAGCTATAGCGGCAATGATACCGAATATTAATCCTTTAAATTTAGGGCTCATAAATTATATCATATTTTTTTGAATTACATAAATAGCAGGAACAATACTGGTATGACTATTCCGATAATCATCTCCATTCCGCCAATCCCAATCAATCCCCGCTTGCCTTTATTCATGAACAATCCTGTCAAGCAAATAAGAACCAGACAAACAGCGAATATATCCGAGAAATATGTCCACCACTTACCCGGATTATAATGCAAGAATGATAGTTGATGAAAAACCGGACGTTTTTTCAAACCCTCATAATTGACTTCTCCGGTTCGGATATTCAACGTAAAAGACGAGCCGCTTTTCAAAAATACTTTCATAGCCGAATCATTAGGATAGAAATGTTTTATATAATTGTCCTGTTCACCTACTTTTTCGAGCATTGTACGGATTTCTGTTTCACTATAATTGTGTGTACGAGGGAAAGAGCCTTGCGTTGTATAGTTTTTAACCGTAATCATATACTGCGGATTGAAGTCTTTTAAGTGATTCATTGTAATACCCGATACGGCATAAATGAGAATCACTCCCACAAAGAAAAACGACAAGTGGGAGTGAATACTTCTACAATACTTGCGAAATTTAGTGCCTAAAGTGCGCTTCGTTCTCATTTTTTCAGCCATATATTAGTTATTTCAGAAATAAACAACTGATGCTTTGCGGGTTCTTTGTTATAAGACTCTTCCATAATTTTAGCCTTGTAAGGCTCTGTCAGGTTAGCGTAGTCGAGTTCTTGAACCAATATTTTCTTACATTCTATTATCATTCGGGCTTCACCGAAACTAATCAATCCCGCTGGGGTTTCTATCGGTGTCAATCCGGCTTCTTTAACCTTATCCGTATCACGGCCTGATTTTGTTCCACATATTCGGAGTGCTCCACGATATTGTTCTGTAAAGAAACTAAGCGTGAAACTTTCTTCCTGTTGCAGGAATCCATAGGTATAACGATTGTCTCGTATGTAAGCGATAGTAGCAGGTCTTTCCCAAACATAAGTAAAACCACCCCAACTGGCAGTCATTGTGTTATATTTTTTTTTGTTACCTGCTGTAACAAGCATCCATTGTTTGCCAATCAAATTAAATACATTGTCTGGTAGGTCAGATGCCTCTATGCGGTCATACTGCGATTGCCAATCGTTTGAAGCGGTGGTATTCTCAATTTGCCGACTGCTTTCATCCTTTTTTTCTTTATTGCGGTTGTTCATACAAGATGTCATTAATATCGCCACAGCGATTACTGGAAATAATACTCTTATTCTCATTATGTTATAAATTAATTAAAGCTTTAACTGTTTACAAAGATACAGCACGTGAGAACCATATTACTTGTATAGATATTACATTATTTTGTATATTTGCGTTATGAGAAGATGTAGCCAATTAGAAACATTGAAAATTGTAGATGTAATCGAGGAAGAATATTCCTGTGAATTACATGTACAAGACCATTTTGAGGTCATTTACATTCATTACGGTAGCGGTGTTCATATATTCAACGAAGCAACAGTACCTTATGAAAAGGGTGATTTGTTTCTGCTTGCTCCGGGCGACCGCCATTATTTTACTGTGCATAGTGTAACCCGATTTACTTATATCAAGTTTACTCCGGGTTATTTTGAATTTCACAGCCACTCTGCCAAGAATGTTTCCTATGAAATCACGCCGACAGCTATCATGCAGATACAATGGCTAAAACAAGATAAGATAACTGTAAAAGAGCCTTGCCAGACGATACTTAAAAATACATTCGAGAATATCATCCTTTATAATTCAACGATAGATGTTGCCCGCTCCCCCATTATTTACTATCAAATACTTTCCATTTTCGGAATGATAAAGGAATATTTGAAAGCCAGAAGTATTGAGGTTAAGAAACAAACTCCTACTAACGCTCATATTGCAGCCTATATTCAGGAGAATATTTATAACCGAGAATTGATTGGAATAAAGTCGGTTGCTAAACATTTCAATATCTCTCCGGCTTATTTCAGTAGCTATTTCAAACGCAACTTCGGGACAAGCTACCGTGAGTATCTGGAAAAACTGTTGCTACAACTGGTTAAGCAGCGATTACAGACTAAAGAGGTAAAACTTAAGCAAATAGCAGACGAGTTTGGCTTTACAGACGTAAGTCATTTATCTAAGTTCTTTAAGAAGCACGAGAGGATAAATCCGAGAAACTATGCCGTAAAAGAATAAAAGAGGGTGAATTTTAAATTAGCACAAGTAAGAATTCACCCTCTTTTATTTTACATCTTCTCCATAAATTTCAGTTTATGGGAATGGGCTTCTATATCTTGCGAGATTTTTTTCTTTTGTTACATCCTACCTTTCGTGAAAATTTTGGTTGTATTTGGCAAAAAGGAAAAGGAATGCAATGCCTATTATCTCCAGAAGCGAGTAAAAATAGGTCTCCTTCCTCATAGGGTACAGTTAACTCATTAAATACATACACTCCATTTCCGTAGTGTATATAAATAATTTCAAAATGGTCTTGTGTATGTAATTTACAGGAATATTCTGCTTCAACAACATCTACAACCTTTTGAGATTTAGACTGACTGCATTTTCCAATGTCATAAATATACAAAATAATATAGTAACTATACAAGTGTATTCACAACTTTAGTCTTTATTTTTGCAAACAGTATTTTAATGGGAAACAGGTGGAAACAAAAATTTTGTAATCCTTATTAACAATGGCTTTAGCCATTTCGTAATGTACTAATAACAATAAAAGAACAATGAATACAACGAATCAAAAACAGGAAAATACTATTTCCAACAGTTGGGAAGCTAGGTACAACAGAATTGATGCATCACAGCTCCCAGACAATGTTAAAGAACTTATTGACCAGCAGTGGATGCTTGTAACAGCGGGCAATAAGAATTCTCACAACACAATGACTGCCAGTTGGGGTGCTATCGGTTATATTTGGGAGCGACCTTCTGCATTTATTTTTATCCGTGACACGCGCTATACCTATCAATTTCTACAGCGTGAAGAATATTTTACACTTAGCCTTTTTACCGAGCAATACAGGGGAGCCTTAAGGGTATGCGGTACTAAATCTGGACGCGATGCAGATAAAGTGAAAGAAGCAGGTCTTACGCCAATAGACACACCAGATGGGTTGATGAGTTTTAGAGAAGCGCGCATGATCATTGAATGCAGAAAAATGTTCGAACAAGAACTTGATTATGCCAATTTAACGGAGTATTACAAGGATGAAATCTTGGAAAAATCATATAATAATGAGACAGCTAAGCATCAACTATTCATTTCAGAAATAACTAATATATGGTTGAAAGAATATTCTCAAGAAAAATAATTTCAAAGAATAATGCTACAGATATTAATATAGTACTGCAAGATAAAAAAATTGTATTGCCTACCGCTCCACAACCAGCCGGTAATTATGAACCTTATATGCGTTCTGGAAATTTAGTTTTTATTAATCAAATAGCTTTAAAAGAAGGCAATATCGTGAATGCCGGAAAATTAGGCCTTGAATTAAATGAGAAACAAGTAAAGGAAGCAACAAAAATAACAATGCTCAACGTTTTGGCAGTGCTAAATAATGCTGTTTCCGGAGATTTAAATCGTGTAAAGCGTTGTGTACAGTTAACAGGCATATTCAATACTACAGATGATTTTCACAGGCACGCAGAGTTAATGAATACAGCATCCGACTTAACTGTTGAAATATTCGGAGAAAAGGGGAAGCATGCAAGAGCCACAATAGGAGCATCATCACTACCTGTTAATTCTTCTGTTGAGATACAGGCTATTTTCGAAATAGAATAATTATTACAACTACAAGTTTTTATTTGAGGTATTTTTATGTATTAAAATTCATTTAGCATATAAGGATTTTCTAAACATAGAAACCAATTATTAACAAATTAAATTTATGCTATGGATGAATTTTCAAGAGAGAGAGGTTAATCAGTCTATTATCTGATGTTTCATAAGAATTGACAAGATGAAAAATAACCGTTTTGCAACCCATTAAATACAAGGATGTTGCGAGAGACTTTCGGGGGAGTAGTTAGCTACTCCCCTTTTTCTGCTTCTCCGTTCTTCCGTCCTTTGCTTCATCAATGCATTGAAAATAAGAAGTGTTAATTTGTAAAACGAAGCAAATCATGTATATAAACAATGAAGATTTTGAAAAATGGATGGAAAAGCTATCCAAGAAGTTGAACGATATAGGTCAAGACCTGAAATCGCTCATCAATACCAAAGAAGTATTTGACCCTGATGAAAAGCTACTCGATAACCAAGATTTAGCATTTCTCCTAAAAGTGTCGTATCGTACGCTCCAGCGGTATCGTTCCAGTAAAAAACTGCCTTTCTTTATGATAGCTCATAAGACCTATTACCGAGTAAAAGATGTCCGCGCTTTTGTTCGTGAGCATATGGATTTTCAAACCTACCAGCAGTTTGAAAAGAAGCATCCAACAGATAATAGTGATGAAAAAGATGAATGACTCTGCCTTTTTATGTTTTAAGCAGAATAAGGCAAATGATGAAGGCTTGTTTTTAGTTCACGCCTTCAAGTAATGGCTCCGCATTTAGCAGAAACAACCTCGCCTACCGGCTCTGTTTGTTTTGCTAAATTAAGCAAGAGGGAACTGGACTTTGTCCTGTTCTTCCTCTTGCCCTGCGGGACAAAGCCTTCGGCTTTAGCGTGTTATCCAAACACGCTGTAATTACACCTTCAATTAGCTGTTTGTGTTTATGGCTAATTATCAGGCATTTGAATCTTGCATTTTCCATAAAATAGTAATTACTTATGCAAAACAGCAATCGAAAAACCATATTTACCACCATTTCCATAGATAAAGAAACGGCAAATCTGGTGGCAAAAATCTGTAAACGTTATTCGCTCAAAAAGGGAGAAATAGTGAAATTGGCATTTCAGTATTTAGAGAAAGCACATATCAATCCTGCCGATACTCCCGAGTCGGTAAAGTCGGAACTTGCCAAGATTAACAAACGGCAGGATGATATAATCCGTTTCATCCGGCACTATGAAGAAGAAAAACTAAATCCGATGATACGAACAAGCCATGCGATTACTGTCCGGTTTGAAAAGGTGGTAACAGAACTAAGCGAATTGGTGTCTTCGGAAATAGGTAGTTCACGGGAATTGCAGGACAATGTTCTGAAAAAGGTAAGCGAAGCATTCAACCAACATGCCGGAGTGATTAACAACCAAGCCAAACAAATAAACTCTCTTTCTCAAATACAGCAAAGAGAAAATAAGAAATTTCTGCAACTGATTTCCCTTTATTCGGAACTGGCAACCTGCGGAGTAATGGACGGCAAACGAAAAGAGAACCTAAGAACCGAGATTAACGACCTGATAAACGAGTAACCCATGAATATAGATTTCCCGCCACCGTCCAAAGGCACATATAATAACGCAGGCAGTAGCAGAAAGCTATGTAATTATTTGGAGCATGAGGACATGGAACGCATGGAGCAAGGAATCTATACAGAGGGCTTTTTCAATCTGACAGACGATAATATCTATAAGTCACAGGTTGTAAAAGATATAGACAGTAATATCGGTCAGCTACTAAAAACGGATGCCAAGTTTTACGCTATCCATGTCAGCCCGTCAGAAAAAGAACTTCGGGCAATGGGAAATACCGAACAGGAACAAGCCGAAGCCATGAAACGGTATATCCGTGAAGTGGTTATTCCTGAATATGCTAAGAATTTCAATAAAGGTTTATCGGCAGAAGATATAAAATTCTACGGCAAGATACATTTCAGTCGGGACAGGTCAAACAATGAACTGAATATGCACTGTCATTTGATTGTAAGCAGAAAAGACCAGACCAATAAGAAAAAACTATCTCCGCTAACCAACCACAAGAGCACCCAGAAAGGAATTGTTAAGGGAGGTTTTGACAGAAAAAACCTGTTCCAACAGGCAGAGCAAGGATTTGACAGGTTATTCGGTTACAAACGGGAACTAACCGAATCCTTTGAATACTACAACACGATGAAGAACGGCAGTATCTCCGAGCAAGTCAATATGCAGGAGAGACAAATTGCCGATGAAAGAAAAAATACAGATATGCAAACAGGCTTGTATGCAGATAAGCGGGAAGAATTGACTGAAAACAAGGTTGCATATAAACAAGACGACAACCTTTCAAATATACAATCTGTAAATCAGGAAAATAAGAATGAAGATAAGCAATCTGTCAATCTTCCTGATTTGGGTTTATCCTCTGCATTGGGCTTGCTTACTCCTGATGTCAATAAAGAGGAGGAGCAAATTCCGATGAAAAAGAAAATAAAGAAGAAGCCGAAGCGAGGTCACAGGCGGTAGTACAATTGTTTCCGAAGTTATTTCCCGCACCTATGTCGGTTATTTCCCGCTCATGGCTTCCCAGCCGTTTGGAGGGGCGGAAGCCCGCGGGAATAACCAACAGCACGAGAATAACTTCTACTGATGTCGGGCTGATAAAGAAGCCTTGATTTATGCAATTAGATCATAAGTGTTTGTAAACCCTCATTGACATTAGATAGGGAACATCTATGAGGTAGAATTATTTGATCACAAAAGATAAAAACTTCTTGGCCTTTATAGGATTTAGCAGCTGAATATTGCAAGTTGTATAGAAAATAGCGCCTATCTGAATAAAGATCAACTATTTGAGGTACGCCATCATAAGAAAGTACCCAATTATGGGCTATTTTACTTTGGATAGTTTGGGCTAAACGAGCGTGATCGTTTTTATTGTAAGCATTTAGATACAAGGCCTTTGCTTTGTTGTAATATGGTGGGTCTAAGTAAATAAGACTGTCGGTAGGTAGTTGTGGTAGATACTCGTTTATATAGCACTCGGCATCCATATTAGTTATCGTAATGCGGTCTTTATACCGACCAATTAACTCAATACGTCTAATCAAATCATTGCGAGAAAAACGAGCGTCTATCTTATAATTGCCCTCTTGGTTTAAACCGCCAATAACTCCGGCCGAGATAACACCTGAACGATTGCAGCGATTTAAAAAGAACGTACTAAATCCCAACTCAAAGAGGCTATGGTTTTGTGGCTTCTTTACAACTTCTTTATGCTTTTTCCACACCTCAACAGTAAGCGAAGCTACTAATATTTCTCGACAAAGTTTTTCGTTCTCATTCAGAACTGAGTGCCAAAATGCATATATTCCTAAATCTGAATCGTTTAGGTGTATGTGCTGTACGTCTTCGTTTAATAATAATTCTATTGCAACTCCGGCTCCCCCGGCATACGGCTCCACATAATGCCCTTTAATGTCATTTTGTTGTAGAATTTCTCTGATAAAAGGGGTTAGTTTTTGCTTCCCCCCCGGATACCTTAAAGGTGTTTTATGAATTCCCATAATTAATTCATTGCTTCCAACAGTGGAAAGATGTTTCCAAATATAGTGCAAATATCGCCAGCAGGGATTGAAAATGTTGTTCCATGTACTAACTGATTCATGGAGGTAACTGATAAAATGCCATCAGATTTAGTAATCTCAGTTAATGCTCCATGCAGTTCTTTTTGCATACCCTTATTTTTCCCGTTGTTCGTCAAATGATCAACAATCTCTCGCAACAACTCAGCTAAAGTCTTACTCTGAGTATCACCTTTTTTATTCGTTTTTTCGATGCTAATACTATTGTCATTTGCGTATGCTTTAGCTGATATTTCAAAAGCACTCCTAAGCAAAAAACAGAAAGCCATGGGGGTTTTCTGAATATCCAACACGCACATTTCAACCTTTATAGCCACTACCTTTTGCCTGTTTCCTTTGGGGTTAAACTTCCTCAAAACTCCCTTGACATATTTGGGTGTGCCTAATTGGGATGATTTAGTCTTTTCAGGCTGTGATGGAGTTGACGCAGCAGGTTCATCTGGCATTGCTTTTGCTTTACTTTCATTTTTTGAAGAAGTCGGATTTGTACCTGGGGATGAATTTGGCTGCTGTGGTGTAGATGCTCCGTCTGTCGGGAAGTCGTCTTTCCCAGTAGGAGTGTTGTCAGAAGTAGGTGTTTCACCTACTTTCGGGGTGCCTGCTTTAGGAATAAGGTCATAATGTATAAGAAAATCAACATCCTTATCTCGTATTTGCTTATATCCAATTCTCTCTTGCCCAACATCCAGTAGTATTTCTTCCAATGCCAATCGATGCTCAATCTTCGGATAGGCTTTAACTAAATCACTTACAGATACGAACTCCGTCCGCTCGTAAATTTTCCTTAATGCTTCATCTAATACGGTAAGAGGGTAATCTCCGCTCCATCTCTCTTTCTGAGACTGATTAATGTTCTTGCCGTCTTTCAAGTATTTTTCCAATAAATCCAAACCCAATTCAGTGCCACCTTTAACATCCCTATTATGTCTGGCCTTAGCTACTGATGTCCAAGGATCCCTACTTGCCTTTTCACCTTTGGCGTGAGTTAGATTGACTATTTTATCAACCAAATCAGTCTCTCCCGTACTATAAACTCCGCAGGGTATGCTTCGATTAGCTGCTAACCACTCTGGAGTTAAGCTATCAATTCTATTTTGAAGATTTGAAGGTATAGCATAGTTCTTCTTATCGTATATACCATGTATTAATTTCAATATCGCAATTCTCCTATTTCCTTCTTTGACAACATAATGCCCATTATTCAGCACTATGATACTTTCAGTTGTGAGATATCCATCATCAAGAATACTTTCCATAACTGCATTAAACCTATCCGGTTTAATGGAAATCATTGTCTCAATAGCTTTTTCCTCACTTTCTTGAGGAACTGTACGAGGGTTTTTGAGGTCAAGATATAAATCTTTAATATCGATATATTTTGCGTCCGGCATAATTTTATTACATTATATTGATATACAAATACATATTAATTCCTATTTAGGCTATACCCATTAGTTATTATTGTGATATTCAGATACTATAAAATCTATCACATATCCTCCAACGACAAACAAACCATCTCAATCTGATACTTAGGCAACAGCTTATTTTTAAGATGTTCCACCTTTGTTGCCAATAGTTCTGGCTTGAAGTTCTTCTTTTGCCGTTTTACTTCGGCTGCTACTGCTTGGTTTTTCTCCAATTTCAGGGCAACAATATCTATTTCATTCTGATTGCCTTTAGACTCCCACCATGAACCGATATCTCGATATTGGAAACTTTCGGAAAATTGTTGTTTGAAATATCGTTCCAACATAATGCCAGAATAAGTCGGATAGTCGGATTTGATGATAGCCTGCAACCCAATAAAGTTCTTTATCTCTATCAACGAACGATGACGGTCAAAATAGTTGAACCAAAAACGAATAAAGTTATCCTGTATTTCGTATCGTACAGCTTGACTTCCTTCTTTTGCCAATATGGGGCGTTGACGGATAATGATATTATAATCCTCAATCAATCGTTTGATTTGACCGCCGATGCTTTTATTTCCTAATGCTGTTTCTATTTCAGGTTGGGTATTAATACCGCCCGAAATGGCACTTAGAATAGAGAAGTAAGTAGCGTAGTTTTTCCCAAACTCTTCTATCAACAGATTTTTTCCTTCATCGGTAAAGGGCGAGTTTTCCCGAACCATGAATGAAATCATTTCATCTATGTTCAATGTAATGTTATCGCAAAATAACTCTACATATTTGGGAACTCCACCAGTAAAGGTATAGAGAGCAAGTAAGTCATCATTGGTGTAGCTGGGATTGTAGTCACGCATAATTTCTTTTAGCGTGGTCAAATCAAAAGCTGATAGTTTAATGATATTGTCGGCTCTTCCGAATAGAGGTTCTTTATTGTTTTGGAATATTTTCTGCATTAATGAATAGATAGAGCCGGATACAATCAAATTCATTTTGGATTTCTTCCGATAGCTATCCCATATATTCTGCATATCGCTATATACCGATTCATTAATGTTATAGAATTCCTGAAATTCGTCAATAATCAAATTAAACGATTTTTGCGAAGCCAATTCCATTAAATATTGGAATAAAGACCTGAATGTACGGATTTCCGAAGGAACGAAAGTATCAAGCAATTGACTGATGATTGGGATAAACTCCGAACAGAGCGTTGCTTCGCTTTTGCGACCAACAAATAGATAGACAGTCGGGAGACCTTCAACCGACTTCATGATAAGACTTGTTTTACCGATCCTTCGTCTTCCAGTTACTACTGTTAGGCGGGAATGGTCACTGAACGATAAATTTTGTATTCGTTGCAGTTCTGCCAATTCGCTTGTTCTGTTATAAAACTTCATCCTCTCTATTCTTTTTCGTTACGACCGCAACTGTTACGGCGGTTACAAAGATAATCAAAAATTGGTATATACAAGCAATCCCTTTAAATTTAAGCTTATACTACATTAGATTCATATTGTATTTTCTAAGAATTTCAGGCATTTTTTCATCTTCAACCCATATAAACAAGAAATAATCTATGGGCGAAGTCATCGCAGAGAATCCTATTTCAAAATGTTTAACTTCATCTAATGGGTGAAATTTTCTATCAATAACTACGAAATGAGCTGAGTCGCTAAATTTCTCCATTATTTCTTCAAAACTTATATCAATCCGTTGTCTTGCAAATGAGATAGAACAATCAAGCTTGTCAACCCACCAAGTTTGACAAATATTTCTGCACTCTTTTAGTAACTCTATTTTTTGAGCGAAAGGTAAACTTCTTGTATTATAGAATGTATCCATATTTTGCAAAGGTATAATATCCTGACTTTTCATTTTATAGACAGAACAAAAACATACTATTTTCGTACTTGTTTACAAGATAATATTGAGCTATTGGATGAAGTCCAGTGTGAAAATTAGTTTCTATAATCATCATTTTTCGCACTTTTGTAACACAACTTATAAATTATTTATCAAGGGATTCCATGAAATAAGATTTAAAACGGTTTTATCGAAATATTCAGTTCGATAAAAAGTCTTATAGGCATAATGGGGATACAGAATATTTGGGGAAGATGCCGTGAAGTTGGTGGATGTTTTCTTTTATAACTATAGTCACTCCTTACCTTTTTGTTGAACTATCGCTTCCAACTCTGCGTTGAGATCATTGGCTAGCGTTTCTTTACTTTGATCGACACGATTTTTTATTGCCTCTATTTTAGTATCAATGTATTTTTTATGTCGAGAGTAACTGATTATTTGCAATATAAAGGGTAGTATTATTCCATTTAATAGCGCAAAAACAATCAACAAATTTTTCAACAGAACAGATTCTGTAAAAAAAGATGGATAAATTGGAGCTATATTTAGATAGTAAATAACTGCTATGAGAAAGGTAAAAAAAACAGATGCGACTAACAGAAATATGAAATGTCTAAAAATGAACATCCTTGTATATTCCTTATGTGTCTTTACATATGATTTTATCTTTGTAAATGAAATCAGCAGCACGCTAATAAATGAAAACACGAAAACGGATACTGCATAAACATGTTCGGTTAAATTGAAATGGAGAGAAAATGTAGCATATATCGCTATCAAAGCACTAAATAATAACAAAAAGGTTACTCCATCAAAAAGGGCAACCTTGATTGGAGAATTACTTCTCAAATGAATTTTATCTTCTTTTTTTATATTCAGGATATTATCCGCTTTAGATCTTTCCATATAAAAAAACCATAGCAGAAAGCACAAAGCGAATGAAAAGGTTACAAAAATATAAAGAAAAGTAGGCATCCAATTCTGATAACTCCCCAATAATGATATACTTTCATCGCAAAGAAAGACAACTAAACAGAATATAAAAACGTATAATGGAGTAAAAATTTGCTCACTCATATTTGTGTTTGATTCAAAAATAGTATCAATCTCTTTTTCTGTATTTATCACATCATTCTCCAATAAAATGTTTTCAAGTTCAAACTTATCTATAGCGTCGGCTACTATATCTTTATTATCAGTACTTCCCCAGCCCGCAAGTATTTTTTTATAACCATGAGCCTTTTCCTTTGTATTTTTTATATCCTGAAAGAACTCTTCTCTACAACTATTGAGATTATTCATACTGCGCGCCTTCATATCCGATTTGAGTCCTTCTATTATATTATTCAAAAAATTAGAATCGCAAAAAACAGCACACAACACAACCAAAGTGGTCAGTACGCCAAAAAAAGTCTGACTCTGACCAAGTACAGTCGGATCAATCATATAATGAGGGGATTAGAATCTTTTAATTATTCGTTTGGTATGGTAGAGGTGTTTTATTAGTTAACAGCACAACATTTTCCTTCAATTGTTCAAAACGAGTTTTAAGTATTTTTGCTCCTTCTGGATTGTTAAAACAGCAGATAGCGTTGTGGGTTACCTCATCACTTTCTCTACGGTACATACGATCATCACCTACAGTAAAGTGATATGTATTATTAAAATTAGAGAAATCGTCTTTAAACGTATAAAATTTTATTTTCCCCAAACCCACAAATGGACGAATTTTTTCTAATGAATAGAGATCCTGCCAGAAAAAAATGTCAGGATTCTCTACAATAACCTCTAAAGAGGTATCTTCTTTTTTTAAAAAAGATTCCAAACGTTTGTATAGATTATTCATCGGGCAGTCGCCACCCTCTACGTCGTAATCTTTTTCAACTTTCTTTTTAAATTCTTTTCTGAATATAGAAAATTCGCCGCAATACATTTTTACTGTCGTAGCCTGCTCAAATATAACTTGCATAACAACAGCATTGTGAGCTCTGTCGTCGTTTTGGAAACGATTAGGACTTTTATCTTTGGCCAATTGGGATATATCCCGATAATAATTCTTCAATTTTTGAAGTTTCTGGTTCTCCATTTCCCAATAATTATATAACTTTATCTTTTATTTATTTCTCGAATACTCATTTTGAAAATGCCCAATGGACGCATTTCTTCTTTGATTCCTAAAATATCAGCCGCCTCTGGACTAACAAACAAATCGGCGGCACTTTCATTCCCCAGCCTATCGACAATGTTAACTTTAACCTCAATGGTGGGTTTAAATGTATTTGGATGATTTGTCAGGTAGAGGATATCTCCATTTTTCAAATTGCTCTCTTTAGAAATATTTGCATCACTATATATTGTAATATCATTACCTTTTAATAATGCACTAATTCCAACATTTACATTTGTAGTTCTTCTATCTATGAGAAATCTTTCATACAATACACTAGACAATGAGTCTATATTGTTTGTTTCCTCAACAACTTCTATTCTCTTATTAAGCTTCTCCAATTCGGGCTTCATCTGGCTGTAAAAGTTCCCTTTTACAAATATAATACAAATAGTAAAAGAAATCACAACTGGGCATAGGCACGCATATAATATAACATTTTTTCTTGTTTTTTTATTTATCATTCCCTCATCTTTCGATGAAGCCTGATTATCTATATCAGTGTTCCCGTTTGTCTCTTTAGCCATGTGTATTAACTTTCAATTCATATACCAGTTGATTATCAATAACTTAATAAAATCGGGACAAAGGTAAGAAATATCTCTCAATATTTATATGTTTTCTTATATATTTTCACTGCTGTCTAGTTAAAATCCCGAAATTTCTCATAAGTGACCGAATACTTCTCTCTATGCGAAAATGTGTTACCTATGTAAACGAGATATTTGAAATGGTAAGAAATAAAGCTAAGTAAAGCTGTTAAGTAGTTACCCAATTATAACCTATCGCTTAATAATGACAATTCAATTCCCTGAATTATACTACATTTCTAAAAAAACACTACCTTTACAAACGAAATCATGCAAATAGCGAGCAGAACGATGAAAAATAATCGTGTGCTAAATCGTGTGGGATTCCGAATTTAAGAAAATATAAAAGATTGACTATCAATAGAGATGCGGTTAAGGTTCTCTTTCTGGTGGCACCACTTTTAAAAGAAAATAAAACGTTGTAACAAAGAAAGTTACAGCGTTTTTTCTTTTTGCTCGGTAAAACATTGGTAAAACATTTAGTCATTTTATAAAAACCTCACTATCAGTTATTTATATTGCAAATGTAGGAAATAATTAGTATATTTACGGTAACAATAAAAAGATTAATGGTATGGATAACAATGTTAGCGTAAATTTAATCCAGCAGAACAAACTGGAACTACTTAAAAAGCAAGTGTTTGATGTTTTAGATGTTTCTGAGGGTACACGGAAAGAGTATAGTGTACGAATCAGGCATTTTATGAAGTTTACCGAGGTGTACGGTATTAATTGTAATACTTATTTAGAGTATAAACGTTTTTTAGGCAATATCGACACATTTAGTGTTGCAACTAAAAATAAGTATTTGATAGCATCCAAAGTGTTTTTAAATGGATTGTACCGTTTACAACTTATACCGGTAAAAATTACGGATAACATAAAAGGTTTCTCACAAAGTAAGCTACACAAAAAAGATGGCCTGAATGATGAGGCTATATTGAAACTACAAAACTACTGTTCCACTTTAGAACTAACCGAAACGAATCTCCGGTTAAAATCAATTTTGGCACTTCTTATTTTTCAAGGTTTACGGCAAATAGAGATTGTCCGTTTAAATGTTACCGATATAGACCTGAAAAATAAAACCGCTTATATCATCGGTAAAGGGAGAGATGATAAAGAAGTAATTCATTTGCATCCTACAACTGTAAAAATGCTTCGGGAATATCTAAAGAAATACCGATACCGAGAGGGAGCGTTATTCCGAAGTAAAAGTAACAACTCCTGTGGAGAGCGGCTAACAACGAAATCCATCAGGGAGATAATAAAACAGGTTTTTAAAACCTTAGAGATTGACGGAAGCACCCACGGTTTCCGTCATTTTTTTATTACTAAACTGATAAAATCATATAAGGGAGAATTGCTTACGGTATCAAAATACAGCCGCCACCGCAGCATACAAATGCTGGAAGTGTATAACGATGAAGTAATTCGGGAACAGGACTTGCCAAGATACTACAATGTATTTAATGATATTACACTATGAAAAACCGTGAAAAATATATTTACTGCTTAGAGGGTAACTGGAATAGGAACCCACGAAGTAAGCAAAGTATAAAACCCATATTGGATTTACTCCATACTTTTTCCCGGGTGAAATATATTTATCGGAAATGTTTCAATAAAGAGGACTTTCTAAAAGGGTTACAAACATTCGCACAAAAACGGTATGCTAATTATACAGTTTTGTATATAGCATTTCACGGGCGCAAAAACCGCGTTTATTTCGGCAATGAGTATGTAACACTAAAAGAAATAGCTAACACGTTAGAGGGCAAATTAAAAGGCAAAATCGTACATTTTGGAAGTTGTTCAACTTTGCGTACCTCCGAGAAAAATATATCTGACTTTATTACCCGTACCGGTTGTTCCTGTATCTCCGGTTATGAAAGGAATGTAGAGTATATTGCCAGTACTGCTTTTGAATTGCTCTATTTTGAAACTCTCCAAAAGCAGTATTCCCGGAACAAATTAAAAGTGATTATTTCGGAGAGGTTTCCGGCATTGGTGGAAAAGCTCCGGTTTGTAATAGCCTGAAATCATTTCCTTCTTTCTGTTTCATCCCTTGCTTTTAACAACCAAAACATAGTTTGCACATCATTAGTTATCGGAGTTTTCCTTGATGGATAATAAATACCTTGAACGGTAAGACTCCCATTGTCATGTTCCCTGTATTGTATTTCAACAGGAATCACCTTTTTATCTACCGGAGAATATAAATAATATAACCCAGTCAAAGGAGTAAGAGGAGTTCCTCTTTTGCAACCTTTCAATGCCTCATTCACATAAACATTTGTCTTGAACATCAACTTGCCGACATTATCTGCATGGACTTTTTCGCCTGGTTGTAGAGGTTTTTCCTTTAGTATATTTCCAGACCACCTCGAAGTATCATTCACTAAATTATAAACAGCATCAGGAAGTGGCGACTTTAATTGACTGTTGGGTATGCCTGTATCTTGTGCTGATATATTAGCAGCAATTAACAACAATAAAATTATTATTCTCATGCTAATTTACCTTTTTCATCGTTTCTACTTTGTCGAGGTCTCCATCAGACAAATAGGCTTCCCACTCAATAGTTCCCTTTTCTGGAATAAACTTAAATACCATATTTTTCCCGAGGTTCTGGCCTAATACGATTTTAATTGTATAATAGGGATAGTTCACTTCCACAAGTTCACATTTCTGAGAAATAGTGCTGATAGTCCAGTCTGATTTTGTAAACACGTTTGTTGAATCTTCTCCATAGGACCTGATTTCACCTATACCCTCATCATCATAAACCATCCTACTACCGTATTCTTTAGATATGGCAATTTCCGTATTGCTAATAAGCATGGTTACTTTAAGCTTCTGTTGCATATATTGGGTAGTGCTTTTACTGCCACCGGGTTTATTATTCCAATTAAAGACATCACTTTCCCACAAACCAATAAGATCAGCATGAAATTTTAATTCTGTAGTTTCTTCTTTTTCTTTCTCTACCCCAACTGTTTCTCCTGAACAAGAAGAAAGGAGAATTAAACAGATAGGAATTAAATAAATTGATTGTTTTAAAGTTTTCATGTCATCAGATATTTTTATGTTAGTTTCTAATTATCATCATTTAACGTTTGATAAATGGAGTTACAGAACGTAGGATTTACTCTTGCTTATTAAACAAAACTTGTAGTGTATATTCATCATGGATTAGTACAATACCTTTTTGCTTATGAATCACTCCCAAGTTTACTAACTCTTTTATTATATTACTTGCACGATTATGTCCGATTAAAAATTTCCTTTGAATTAGTGGTATGGAAACTTGCTGTTGTATTACAATATAATTTGCTGCATCAAACAACAATGGGTCTTTGTATGGTTCTTTAGTGCTTTTGCTGTCGTTTTGTGAATTTTTACCATCGTTTGGTAAATATGAATATATAAGCTCTGTTAATTCCTGCCAATTTTGATACTTGTTAGACAATTCTCTTTTGTATCCTATATAAGGGTGATGCTCTAATTCTTTTCTGCGTTCTTCCAATTCAGTTATGATTGATTCGTTTTCATTCTTTTCCTTCTCCATATTTAGCAAATACAAAGGATATTGCCTTTGCCATCTTATCTCCTTATAAATAAGAGGGAACAGAAAAAGACTAATTGGTAAAACAAATAATATAAATAACCCTGATGCCGCTGCGGGCTCTTCAAAAAGAACCATTATGATTAGAATTAGTGATAGGACAAATAGTGTTCCTAAAAATTTTATCCAATTTCCACGTGTACGGTTCTTATAGGGCTTTATATTATAGGTAAATTGTTTTTTCTTGTAGGCTTCCAGTTCTATTACTTCTTGTCTCTTGAATTTAGTATTCTTTTCCACATAATCAATTTCAGTAGAGATTAAAAATGGGAAATCGCTATTTTCGTATTTGCTCAAATTTTCTTGACTTCTACTTTTAAGTTCCTTAATCTTGCATTCAATACTCCTACAAAAATTTTTATCGGAAATATCTTCTAAATTCTCTTTGGCTTCTTTAATATTTGCAGATATAACGTCTTCAAATAATTTCATCAAAAAAATTTGAAGAGTGATTGATTGTTCCTCAGCAATGGCACAAGTGGCTTCACTCATATTATATGCCAATGATTTGTAGTATTTTAATGTTTCTCTATGCTTGATTTCTCTTAGTTGATTTTCTAAAATCTTTCTTGAAACACTATTGCTATGTTCAATCTCTTTTTGTAAATCGCCTATTTGCTCACATTGGGCATATTGAGCAATCAGCATTTGTTTGTTTAATGCACCAATCTTCATTAGCGAATAAGATTGATGTAAATTCAATATTCTATCTATATTTGCCATAAAATACGTGGACTAAACTACATCTGCTATTGGGGTATCGGCAAAACACCTTGTCATCAAATGAGTAAAGCCCACGCTATAAAACGCAGGCACTAACTCTTTACTCTTGATGACTACTTCAAATTTTGCCGATTTTCAATAGCAAGAATAAAAGCTAATGCTTTTAATCAATATGTAGATATTAATATTTCTGTTTCGTATCTCTTTATTTTAATCGTTTGTACAAAGTTAATAAAAAGCTATAATAGTACAAGGCAATAAAAAAGGCTGGTTCTTGCAAAATTCGTTCTAACCTATGTGTACTACCCCAGCCACACCCGTACATAAAATCCATTTAAGGGGTACCCCCTTCTGTGCGGAGCAACATTCATGAGCAGCTTTGCCACGCTACGCCAGTAAGAAAAATTCCGTGGGAAAAATCTAATCCACGCCCGTCTAAAAATAAAACTCCACGCACAGGGAATTTAAAATTACGCTGGTGTTGGTGTCCCCTGTATATAGGAGAGACACACTGTCCCGCACGCTTACTTTCTACCACACGGATAACTGCTCATGTACACAGTTGTTAGTTTTCTCCGCCGGACACATCCCTACGCTATTTGTCCCACACATATCTATCACAGGCTATCTGTATCTACGCAGTCTATCTTTGTGACATCTATCCACCTTACCCAACGCATAGGTTTGTATGGGTAATAGGGAGAATCCGTACATATAAAAGTTTGTACACTCATGTATGTATTACTTGTTATGGTTACTACTATAATAGTACACATTTTATTCATTCCGCACTTCCGCGAAATTTTTATTTGTATGTTTTATTTATAACCGCCTATTTAGGGTGTTTTCTCAAGGGTAGTACTACTACCCTGTTATTGATTATTTATATTATTACTCCTTGTACAGGGGATTATCTTTATGTTTTTGTAGATGTAGAAAATAACTATTCATACAGGTAGAAATACTCATGTTTTTTGGATTGAAAAAAAGGGTTGTACGGGTTTATTACCTGTTTGGATATAAAAATAGGTAGAACTATCTTCACAGACTGTTCTACCTGATAACTAAAATTATTATCCGTATATATTTTTGTCAGTTTACTCCAACAGTCATATTCCTACATCGGTTACAAAAAAAGGAACGCTACCGAATAACGCTCCTTAAATCTTATAGTAAAAAATGCATTATTCTAAATCTATACCTTTTTGATTATAAGTTTTTACCAAATACTGTTCTATAAGTTTCTCTGCCCTGTCACGCATATAAGAACTGTAAGAGTTTTCTTTGATAAAATTCACCACGTCTTCTGCCCTATATAGAACGTTTTTTCGACTAATTATATAACAGTTGAGTCTCCTCTCTGTACGGTAGTTATATAATGTTCGTTTGCTTACTTGTAATATACAAGCAACGGCTGTTGAATTTAAAAATAAATTAGATGTATCCATATTTATAAACTGTTTAATGAATTAATAGCTTCTTGTTTTTTGTCTGATACCACTTTTGCATAAATTTGAGTTACTCTAACATCACTGTGTCCGAGTAAATCTCTTATTACCATTATATTTATATCCTTTGAAACCAATAGGGTTCCGAACGTGTGTCGTCCAACATGAGTGGATAATGCTTTATTGATTCCAGCTTTTTTTGCTATTTGTTTGAGTTGTTTATTAATTATTGCCGTTGCCGAACTAATTGCGTTTAACGCATCTTGTGCTGAAACTTTCTCCACATCCACTTTCAGAATATTAAAAACATAACTATCAGGTAGGATTGGCTTACCTACTTCATTCAGCACTTCTCTTTTTTTATCTAAAATAGCCTTAACTACATCTGTTTGCGGTATAGAAAAGGTCTTCTTTGTTTTTCTCATACATATATTTATTTCTGAATCAGTAACATTTTTCCATTTTAAAGTAAGAATGTCAGAAATACGTATGCCTGAATAACATTCAAACAAAAAGATATCTTTAGCGTCATACAACGAACTCTTTAGCCTTAGCCTCATCTTGGAAATTTTTCTAACTTCTTCTATATCTAAAAAAGTTCGTAAGGTCTGCTCTCGCTTAAATTTGAACTTCTTGAATGGGAAATCGGCTTCGTTCAAATCATAATTCTGGTAAATATCACGTAGCAATTTTGCTATGGCTTTCATATTTACAGTAACCGTATTCCTATTATTACCTAACTGGTTTAACAAGTAGTTCTCGTATTGCTTGATAAATTCGGCATTTATTCTTCCTATCGGCAATGTTTCAGATTGCACATAATTGCGTAGCTTCCATATAACCGATTTTGTCTTTTTATATGTGGCATATTGTCCTCTCTCTTCTAATTGTGTGAGATATTTATCTGCATACTCAAACAAATCAAAAGATGTTCTATTATTAATTTTATTCCGTATAGTGGATGTATTAACCGAATTGTCTGTCAACCCCAGAAGATAAACTTCCCGTTCTATTGCCGCCTTACGATTGGTAATTTGCATATTCAAATCGTCTGCATTTGGGTGTTGCTTTTTTACACATTGTCTTTTCTCATCCCAGTATTCAGGGTTTACATGGGCTATTGTTTTGTACGTTGATTTCCTGCTTTTAGTTACTCTTAAACAAACAGGAACTTCATTTGTGGATTTTGATAATTTATCCAATCTAATTACAACTTTAAATTTTACTGCGTTCATAATTTTTTTTGCTACGTTATATACTTCCATAATAATCTCCAATCGTTAGGTGGGTAAAACATAGGTAAAACATTTACCACCCCTTGTTAGTGAAAATAAAAAATGTAAATGAAAAAAGCAAACCAGCGTTACCTTTGTAACAAATTGAGAATCAATAACCAAATTATTATCGAAAAAAAATAATAGAAAATAGAGGAAAACTATTTTAGAACTGGTGGCACCACTAAAGAAGAGTAACAAAACGAAGCAAATCGCAGAAACATAGATTGTTTTGTTTTTTTCTTGTTATGGCAACTCCGTGAAAATGGCAAAAAATGTCCATTTATAGAACATTCCTCTTTGATCATTCATCGGCTTTTTATTTCGACGAAAAAAGCAAGCAAAATAGAATTTTATGTGTTTGTTTTTTGAATATTGCATACCTGCAAACTCGTTTCATTTCCTTAATTTTGAACCATTAAAAAGAGGTATTATCTATCAGAAAATCATTTTTTATTTTTCTAAAGGAAAGTGCAAGTGAAACTAGGGTACCGATGTCACCCATTATCTGTGCTAGGTGATTCTTTATATCTGCGCCAGAAGCACAGACCTAGTTAGCTTGGCGATATATGTCGCTATTTCATTAATCTCTTTTTTCTTTTGATTGCAGATGATGAGACGTATGCCGTTTACATCCCATTCTTCACAGTTACCAGGCCAGTAAGGAACTGTCTGTATAAAAGTGTGATGCGATTACTTTCACAGGATACGGTTTGCTTCACGAATTGGCTTAATCTCCTCATACAAAGATAAAAAATAGTTTACAGGTCAATTTGTCAAAGTGAAGGCTGTGGAGTTCATTTTTACCTTTTCCGTCATGCACTATTATTGAACATCAACCCGATAGAAGCTTGTGAAGTTTATAACATCAAATTGGCTACTGGGATGAAACGTAACGCAAATGCTACAGATTTACCCGATTTATTTCGTTATGCCAGCAAATATGAATAAAAAATAAAATAATTTTAAGCATGAAGTCTCAGTGGCTTGAGTTGGTCATTATTGGCTTATGTTTTATTTTACATGATGATATTATTATGTATCCCAAAGAAATTGTAAGTTTGTAGATTAAGTAATTGAAAGTTTATAATATGTCTATTATAAAACAGATAAAAGAGCGCAAATCTGTGCGCAGTTACACCGGAAAGCCCTTAAGCGAAGAACATGTCGATAGTATAAACGACTATATAGGACAACTGAATCCTCCTTTCGGGACAAAAGCAAGAATACAGTTAATCAGGGCAAAGACAGGCGACCAACCTGTCAAACTCGGAACTTATGGAGTAATGAGCGGTGCGACAGACTTTTTACTTCTTATTGCTGAAAAAGGCTTAATGTCTGAAGTTGGAGCAGGTTATATGTTTGAACAAGTAGTTCTTTACTGCACTGAATTAGAACTTGGAACCTGCTGGCTTGGTGGCACATTGAAACGAGATGATTTTCTGAAACAAATTCAACTTTCCGACAATGAAGAACTGATTGTTATTTCTCCTGTCGGGTATAAAAGAGAAAAAAAGACACTATTGGAATCCATAATGAGAGCAGGAGCAGGAAGTGACAAACGCAAACCTTTCGGTTCACTGTTTTTTAATAGCACTTTTGAAAACCCTTTAACAGAAATAGATGCCGGAGACTATAAAACTCCTCTGGAAATGCTGCGGCTCGCTCCATCAGCAAGCAATAAACAACCCTGGCGTGTTGTGATGAAAGATAACGCTTTCCACTTTTACTACCATGCAGGACGATTCTCTGCAAATGATATAGGGATTGCCCTCTGCCATTTCGAACTTACTTGCAATGAAGTACACTTAAAAGGGCATTTTGAAAGAATGCCCGATGTATCCTCCTCTAATGATGTAGAATACGTAACTTCATGGATAATAGAATAGGCCTTTTTATTACAATAATACCAAGATGAATATAGAAGAATTAAGAGAATATTGTCTTTCGCTGAAAGAAGCAACGGAATATATGCCGTTTGAAGATGAATATCTTATTTTCAGGATATTCGACAAATGGTTTGCTATAATCCCATTGAACGACCCGGAATTGAAAATAACAGTGAAATGTGACCCTTCGGAAGCTATCGACCTACGGGAACGCTATAATAGCGTAGAACCAGCCTGGCATTTTAACAAGAAATTCTGGAACAGCATCACGCTTAACAGCGATATGAACGACGAAACCGTAAAACATTGGATTCGTCACTCAATAAAAGAAGTACTAAAAAAGCTCCCCAAGAAAGTACAATCGGAATATCTGGAAAACAACCCATCGCCTCCGGAATAACACAGTAAAGAACCAAAAAGAAAAACAACGTGAGCCAAAAAGAACATTAATCACGAATAAAATCATCTATCTTTGCATGAATAAAGCAATCCTCTGCAAAGTATGAAGAAATACATAAAAGTCCCCACCGCATTAATCTGTGACACCGCCTGCCAAAGTACGCTGTTATTAGACGGTTGCTCCGTTATCGAATCCTGTGTTCATACGCTAAACGGAACGGGAACCATGTTTCTTGAAGAGCATCTCTTATTCCTCGTACTTGAGGGACAGTTTATTATGCACTACGGCAAACAGACGTATACGGTGAATAAGAACGAAATGATTTTATTGAAGAAGGCCACCTCGGTGAAGTATGAAAAGACCGGCGACCCGGACAATGATAATATATCCGAATGCATAATGTTCTGCCTGAAAGATGACCTGATAAAAGAGTTTCTCACTATGGCAAACGTAAAGATTCCCCGCACGGAAGAAGAAATAAAAACATCGGTTTACCCGATGGATGAATGTTTGATTGCCTTTGGCCGCTCTCTCGACCCTTATTTCAAATGCCCCACATCGGTAGACCCCGGACTGCTCCGTCTCAAAATAATGGAACTATTGTATGACATATCCCTATCCAATAAAAATATGTTCATTCAGTTGCTTCAATTCAGGCAGCCGGCACGTATGGATATCCGAAAAGTAGTAGAACAATACTATGCCACACCCGTCACTCTGCCCGAGCTGGCCTATCTTTCCGGACGCAGCCTTTCCAGTTTCAAGCGCGACTTTCAGTTACTCTACAATATGCCTCCTGCCCGATGGATAAAAGAGAAACGACTGGAGAAGGCCAAGGAAATGATTCAGAACACCGCAATACCTGTCAATGAAATAGGCTATTCCATGGGCTTCGAAAATATGTCTCATTTTTCACGTATCTTTAAAGAATATTATGGCCAATCACCAACCGAATATCGCCAACCTATCAGATTGGACTGAATAGAACAAAACTTTGAGCCATATAGCAAATCTTATGGATAGGATATGCCTTAATTTTGCATCAAACAAACTATCAAAGATAAACGTATGGAAAAGAAAAGAATTTTAGTCATTACAGGAAGCCCGAGAAAGAACGGCAATAGTGATTTATTGGCAGAAGCTTTTATCGAAGGAGCCTTACAGGCAGGGCATACAGTCGAACGTTTCGATAGCGGTCGTAAGAAAGTCAGAGGCTGTATAGCCTGCGACAAATGCTTTACCCGTGGAACAGCATGTGCGGTAAAAGATGATTTTGATGAAGTAGCGCCCCTGATTGCACAAGCCGATACGCTGGTATTCAGTTCGCCACTATATTATTTCTCTTTCCCGGCACAGATAAAGGGCGTTATAGACCGGCTCTATTCCTTCAATTCAAGCCCTGAACCACTAAAAATAAAAGAAACAGTTTTACTCGCCTGCGGAGAAACATCAGACCTCACCGATTTTGAAGGCATGGCCAAAACATATGAAAAGATAGCCTCATACTTAACTTGGAAAGACCGTGGGCAATTACTCGTTCCCGGAGTCTATGACAAAGGCGATATAAACACAAAAGGACAAGACTATCTTAAATCAGCCAAAGAACTTGGGTTTACATTGTAAGTCACTATCTTTGCCGGGAATAAAAGATAAGTATGGCAGAACCCTTTAAAAACATGTACAACGAGCAATTCTTCGACCTACTCACGAAAGACTTAAAGCTCGTCATTCCCGATTTTGATGCTCATGCATTTGTGTCTCAGGTAATGGACAAGGAATGGGAAAACAGAGAACTCAAACAACGTGTTGCGCACATCACAACAGTACTCAAAAGGTTTTTGCCGGCAGATTATAAAGATGCAATCGCTAAAATACTCGAACTGCTAGATTGTATAGAAGCCAGATATCCGCATTGCTCCAAGATAGATGATACGAAGTTTGGTTTACTGTTAGAGTATGGGGCGATTCTGGATAATTACGTAGAACAATACGGACTGGACGATTATGAAACTTCTGTCAAAGCGATAGAGAGAATCACCCAGTTCACAAGCTGTGAATTTGTTACTCATTCGCTTATAGTCAAATATCCCGACGCAATGATGGCGCAAATGCTCGTTTGGTCGAAGCACGAACATTGGGGAGTAAGGCGGCTTGCATCAGAAGGTTGCCGCCCGCGCCTTCCCTGGGCTATGACTTTGCCGAGTTTGAAAGCAAATCCTGCACCTATCATTCCTATATTGGAAAATCTTAAAAACGACCCGGCAAGATTTGTACGGCTGAGTGTTGCCAACAACCTGAATGATATTGCAAAAGACAACCCCGAAGTGGTGATTGATTTAGTGAAAAGATGGCAGGGGGAGTCGGAAGAAGTAGATTGGATTATTAAACACGGCTGCCGGACACTCCTCAAACAAGGTAATTCGGAGGTGATGGAGCTATTCGGCTTGGGTTCTGCCAAGAATATACAGATTGAGAACTTTCAGATTGCAACACCTCAAGTGAAAATCGGGCACTCATTGGAGTTTAGTTTCAACCTGTTGAATAATAGCAATAAGGGAACTAAAATAAGACTTGAATACGGCTTGTATTATCAAAAGGCGAACGGCACGCTATCGAAGAAAGTCTGTAAAATCAGTGAAAAAGACTACGCCGCAAATTCAACCACACGCATCACCCGCAAACACTCTTTCAAGATAGTAACCACCCGAAAACTTCATCCCGGACTTCATCAGGTTGCAGTTATAATCAACGGAAATGAGTTTGAGAAACATGATTTTGAACTGATAGAATGAGAAACACAGCCAACAACCAACGACAACCATCAGTAGAAATAAAATACTTTGAAGACAGAAAAGATTGGCGAAAGTGGCTGACAGACAACTTTGAGACAACCAATGAGGTTTGGTTTGTATTTCCTCAGAAGTTGTCGGGCAAAAAAAGTATCACGTATAACGACGCGGTTGAAGAAGCCCTTTGTTTTGAGTGGATTGACAGCACGATAAAACCGCTTGACGAAGAACATCGGATTCAGCGTTTCACCCCCAGAAACCCTAAAAGTACATACTCGCAAGCCAACAAAGAAAGACTTAACTGGTTGTTGGAAAACAAAATGATACACCCAAAGTTTGAGGATAAAATACGGAATGTCTTGTCTGTCCCTTTTGTTTTTCCAAATGATATAATCGACAGATTGAAAGAAGATAAAACAGCATGGAGAAACTATCAATACTTTTCTGACACATATAAGCGTATCCGCATAGCATATATTGAAGCCGCCAGGAAACGACCCGAAGAATTTGAAAAGCGGTTAAATAACTTTATAGGTAAAACAAAAGAGAACAAAACAATAACAGGTTTTGGGGGAATTGAAAAATACTATTGATTTATACAACATAAGTCAAGTTAAATGCTGTATAATTTGAGATTTAATCGGCAGAGTTTATATTTTTGTACCGCAGGAAATTGTTGGTCGACAGCTATCAGCCAATTAACCGACAGCTGTCAGCCAACTAGCCGACAATTATCAACCAATTGGCCGACGGCCGTCAGCCAACAATTTCCTGCAGTATATTTTAGAAATAGTAATTTATTAAATACACAATGAACAAAAAAGAAGTAATTTTCGTACTCTTAAATGAGTTTGCCGACTGGGAAGGAGCTTATATCTCTACCTGTCTGAATATAGGTGTTAAACCTGGAGGCCCAATCAAATACGCCGCAAAAACAATGTCGATAACCAAAGACCCTGTTATGTCGATAGGCGGATTCAAAGTGTTGCCCGATTATGGTCTGAACGATATACCAACCGACTATGCCGGACTGGTATTGATTGGTGGTATGCATTGGTTCTCGCCCGAAGCAGCGCAAATTGTTCCGCTTGTAGAGAAAGCAGTTAAAGAGAATAAGTTAGTTGCCGGAATATGCAATGCTTCAGTATTTCTCGGAGCAAATGGTATTCTCAACAACGTGAAGCATACAAGCAACGGGTTAGATTATCTGAAACAATATGCCGGAGAAAAATATACCGGTGAAGCCAACTATATAAACAAACAAGCTGTAAGAGACGGCAACATTGTTACTGCCAACGGAACAGCTCCATTGGATTTCTGCCGTGAAATCCTGTATGTATTAGATGCGGATACCCCTGAAATTATAGAAGAGAGTTACCAATATTACAAAAATGGATTCTTGCCTGAATAAGATTTATGTATAAAGAATATCCACCCGACCTACGCTTACAGCGTTTGATAGAAACCTATTGGGTTGCTGATGGGGTGATTGAAGACTCGGTCACGCAGAGGATTCTCCCCGACGGTTGTGTGGATATTATCTTTGATTTCGGAAGCAACAATAATACAAAACAACACCCAACCGGCTTGCCTAAGCTCGTCGGTACGATGACTTCTTTGTTGGAAATCTCTTATCAGCCGGGGCGGGTGCAAATGATGGGAATCCGTTTTGCTCCGGCAGGGATTACCGCATTTACCCGTATGCCTGTCTCCGGGATTACCAACCAAAATATAGAACTCCCGCTTGCCGAAACGCTGTTTGATAAAAGTTTCTATGAGCGATTACCCGATATGGAGTGCATGCAGGAACGTATAGTGTATATCAATACGTATTTTCTGGCGCGTATGCACAAGTTATATCTGCCGGACCGGCAAATCAAGCATGCTGTTTCTCTTATTCAAAGCAATAATGGGCACTTATCTGTCTGGAAAATAGCCGGAGAGGTCTGTCTGTCGGAACGGCAATTTGAACGTAAATTCAAAACAACCATCGGTATATCTCCCAAGGCATTCAGTAACATTATGCGCTTCCGGTTTGTCCGCAGGTACATGGAAGCTCACCCGGATGAAAGCATGTACGAAATAGCTATTGCCTGTGGTTATCACGATCATTCGCACATGAATAAAGAGTTTCAGCGATTGGGAAGTTTCTCTCCGTCGGAATACGCAGTGTAGAATGTCGGTTTTTTACACGAAATACATCAAAGAGGTATTGTATTTTTGTACTTAAAAAGATGAAAACAATGGAATATCAAACTCTATCCCCCAATATTGGCGTAAAGAACGTTGATGAAACAGTACAGTTCTATACCGAAACATTAGGTTTTAATCTGATTATGAGTGTTCCCGCCCCAACCGGAGGTTTGCAATGGGCAATGGTTGCCAATGGCGGAGCAACGCTTATGTTTCAGGAAATGGGTAACCTGACCGAAGAATATCCGCAATTAGCCAGTCGTCCGGTATTGGGTGCTATGACCTTTTATGTAAAGATGAAAGGTATGCAAACGCTATACGAAAAACTTCAGGGAACAAAGTATCTCGCCAAAGAAATGCATAAAACATTCTATGGAGCAGACGAATTCGCTATCTTTGATAATAACGGACATATTCTGACTATAACGGAAGATACAGCAGATTAAGTTAAAAAAAGAGTATTATAAATTAAAAATAAAACAATTATGAAATTCAATAACGTAAGACTATTAGTTAAAGACTATCGGAAATGTTTCGATTTTTATACCCAACAACTTGGCCTGGAAGCAGCTTGGGATGTTGAAGAATGTTATGGTAGCTTCAAAGTAGCCGACGGAGTAGAAGGGCTTGCTATATTCACATCAGACTATATGGCTCCCGCTATTGGTAACGCCGACAAGACGCAACCCATAGGTTATCGCGAAAAGTCAATGGTTTCTTTTGAGGTTGATAATGTGGACGAAAGCTATCAGGCACTTTCAACAAAAGGGATTAAATTCATTAATGAACCCATGGATATGCCCGGCTGGGGAATGCGCGTTGTCCACTTGTACGACCCGGAAGAGAACCTGATAGAATTGTTTACCCCACTTAAATAATCAGAATAATGAAAAGTCTTACAGACGCAATCGAACAAATGATTCGAAAACAGAACGTTAGCTTTATAAGTTCTGTTGATGAGGATGGCTATCCAAACACAAAGGCGATGTTGGCACCTGTCAAACAGGAGGGTATCCAAACATTCTATTGGCATACCAATAGCCTGTCTGTACGAATCAAACAATACCGAAACAACCCGAAAGCCTGTATTTACTTTTACGACAAAGAGTCTTTCGAGGGAGTGATGCTGAAAGGCACAATGGAGGTTGTGGATGATGCAGACACCAAAAAGGCTATTTGGAAAGACGACTTCTCCATCTATTACAAAGGCGGAGTGGATGGTGGAGATTTTATACTATTAAGATTTACGGCCGAATCCGGCCGCTATTACAGTAATTTCAACTCAATAAGTTTTATGGTAAATAAAGAAGAGAATATGAACGACCCAATTTGTCAAAGCTGCGGTATGAACATGAGAACCGCCGAAGAGTTCGGTACGAACGCCGATGGAACACCTAATCAGGAGTATTGTCACTATTGTTATCAGAACGGCACATTTACCCGGGACGTAACAATGGACGAAATGCTGGAAACCAACCTGAAATACCTCGATCATTGGAACAAAGAAACAGGAAACAACTTTACTCCAGATGAAGCACGCCCAATCTTGCGCGAGTTTCTATCATCCCTCAAACGTTGGAAGAAGGATTGAAATGGAGGTTCCAAACCCCATACTGTTTATTCTGTCGGGATTGCCTGCTTCGGGAAAATCAAGTCTGGCAAAACTTATTGCCAGGAAGTACAATGCTGTCTATCTGCGAATCGACACCATAGAACAAGCATTGCGAGATTTATGTAACCACGATGTACAAGGCGAAGGATATCGTTTGGCTTACCGCATAGCAAGCAACAATCTGGACTTAGGACATAATGTGGTTGCCGATTCATGCAATCCGATAGATATTACCCGCAGGGAATGGGAGGAAGTGGCAACACGAAGCAATAGCCGGTATATTAATATTGAAGTAATCTGTTCGGACAAGGAAGAGCATAAAAGACGAGCTGAAAATCGGCGCACCGAAGTGGAAGGCTTAAAACTCCCTACATGGAATGAAATCCAAAGTAGGGAGTATCATGCATGGGAAACAACTCGAATTGTGATTGATACAGCAAATAAATCAATAGAAGAAAGCTTCTATGAATTGAAAAAAGAAATAAGAGATGCAGTAAAAAGAATAGAATGTATGGCAATTGGCAAAAGCAATATTACATTAAAGCCTTTACTTAAAGAAGATATACCTCTATTTGAAGAATGGCTCAATAAAGACTATATTTACGAAAGATTGTGTCCTGACGGAGAAGAACAAAGGAAATCCTGGCTGGAAGAAGTGGCTAACAAAGACGGCAAGTACAATTTCCTGACACACTTTGTTGTCTGTCATAACGACCGTAAAATAGGCTATTGCCTTTATGCTGACTGCTTCTTTCTGAAAGATTTGGAAGAAGAAGGACATGATTTCGAAGGATTGTATGGAGACGTAACAGAGAAAAACCATACCTATGAAATCGGTTATCTGATTGGAGAAGAGGAGTATCTGAATAAAG
This sequence comes from Parabacteroides sp. PH5-46, assembly GCF_029892785.1. Taxonomy (GTDB): domain Bacteria; phylum Bacteroidota; class Bacteroidia; order Bacteroidales; family Tannerellaceae; genus DFXE01. Next base: position 5,304 of record NZ_JARXXA010000026.1, on the reverse strand, counting down.
GTATCAGCAAAATCGTTATTCAGCAGTTAGAAGAAAGAATTATTGTTTTAGGCGGGCGCGAAATAGCGGCAGACCCTTCTGAAGAAAACACTTTCTCCATAAAGGCACTATTAAGTAATGGATTTATGAAAAAGAAAGACGGAGATTACAGGAAAGCTGTTTTAAATAATATACTATGACACAACATAATTGTGAAAAATGCCCTATAAGAGCAAAGTACGATAAAGATCCGAAGTCGATAATCGGGCGCTTCTGGCGTTGGCACATCAACTTTTGTCCCGGATGGAAGGGATATATTCGTTCATTGGAGGAAAGCGAAAAGCAAGTATTGAAAGATAAGTATCAGTTGAAAGTGTAGTGAAAAGCCTGTTGCAGCGGGCGCTTTCTGAGCAAACTTAGCAAGAATAGAACATCCCGTTTCCTTCATTCCGACTACTTTTGCAGACTATGAATATACAAGAAAATAGCCGCATAGAATACCGTGCACGTATCAACCGGGTGATGGACTATATCGAACAGAATCTGAACAAACAGATAGACTTAGGAGTAATGGCAGAGATAGCATCATTTTCCCCCTATCATTTCCATCGGATTTTCACCTATATCGTGGGCGAAACTCCTAACGAATTTGTTTCTCGTATAAGACTCGAAAAGGCGGCATTATTATTATTTGTCGATACCAACGCTTTGGTAGGCGACATTGCTTTTCAGTGTGGTTTTGCAAATGTATCTTCATTCAGTCGGACGTTCAAAACTTATTTCGGCTTGACTCCTAAAGAATTTAGAGAGCAAGAAAAAGCTATCTATTTAAAGGATGGTATTCGCTATGGCAAGAATTGCAAAGCCGTCAGCAAGATTGGCAAACACCCACAACGAGTAAATGCTCAACTTTGCAGTGTCGAATTTAATCAATTAATCATTATGGACACAAAAATTGAAGTTAAGCAAATGCCGGAGTTAAATCTGATTTACTGTCGCCATACAGGGGCGTTCAATAAGATAGGTGAGGCATACGAAAAACTCTTTCGTTGGGCAATTCCTCGCGGACTGGTAACACCGGAAACAAAAACGATAACTGTTTATCGGGACGACCCTGCAATAACAGCCGTTGAGAAAGTACGTCAAGATGCAAGTATCATTGTAAAAGGCGAAATAAAAGTAGAGGGTGAAATTAGTAAATCAACACTTCCTGCCGGTAAGTATGCCGTTGGTCGCTTCGAAATAAAGGAAACAGAGTTTGAGGAGGCATGGAATACGATGTGTGCCTGGTTGACCGAAAGCGGTTATCAGCCTGTCAACAGCCCTACTTGCGAATACTATCATAATGACTACAGTGCACATCCTGAGCATAGATTCATCGTTGATATCTGTATCCCGGTGAAGCCCTTGTAAGTTTAATACAAAACGGAAAAGATGCCTATTTTGGACAATTATATCCGAAATAGGCATTGTATATTTGCTATATGAATCGTGCTGATAAACAATACTGTCAGAGTTGCGGAATGCCTCTCCGTTTCGATGTAGAAGAATATCTGGGAACGAATTCCGATCATTCTCTTAGCGACGAGTATTGCTTTTATTGTCTGAAAGACGGTGGTTACACGGTTGATATTCCCATGAGCGAAATGGTGGATATCTGGGTGAAGTACACCGATAAATACAACTGGTATTCTAATACAAACTATACTCCGCAGGAATTAAGAACCTTACTGAATAAACGACTTCCCACATTAAAGCGTTGGCGGCAAAAGGAGGAAACCGAAAGTCTTCATCATAAAGCGGTCAACCGGGTTAAAGCGCATATAGATAAGAACCTTTTCTCTGGTCTTGATCCTGAGCAACTGGCCGTCATGGCAAATCTTTCTTTCTTCCACTTCCGGAAAGTATTCCGGAATACCACCGGAGAGAATATTGGCACATACATTCAACGCTTGCGACTGGAGTACGTTGCTCATCTGTTGATTGCAACGAATCAGTCTATCAGCGACATACAACAGCAAACGAATTATGCAACGAAGTTCAGTTTGGCAAAGGCATTTAAGAAGCACTTTGGTATTTCCATGTCAAGCTATCGAACGAAATACCAATCGGTAAATACATCGGAGATGCCGGGCAATCTGCCTAAACCCGAGATCCGTCGAATCAATAGCCTGAATACCATCTGTCTGGATGTGAATGGCGCTTTCAGAAACGTCCATACCTATCAGACTATCTGGGATCAACTGAAACACTATAAAGAGAAACATTTGGTAAAGGCCATAAGCAACTACTTTATAAGTGTCAGTCAGGATAATCCACAGATTACGTCGCCCGATTTACGCCGCTTGTATATTGGTTTTATAACAGATGAATATACATTGCCGGAAGGTAAATTTACTTTACAAGAAATTTCCGGCGGTATGTATGCCGTCTTTACACACCAAGGCAGCTACTCCCAATTGCCGGACTTGTACAAAACAATCCATGAGCAATGGCTCCCTCATAGCCGGTACACCCAGAAACATCCGCTTTCTTTCGAGGTTTACCTGAATACTCCCGATGAAGTGGGAGAGGAGGAATTAGTTACAGAGATTTATATATCCATAGATAAAAGCAAATAACATTAAAATAATTATGCCATTATGTTAGAACTCCCCGAAGTAATCACCCTCAGCAAGCAGGCGAACGACACGCTGAAAGGAAAAACAATCACGCAAGTATTCAATGCCACCAAGCCGCATAAGTTCACCTTCTACAACAGCGATCCGTTGGAGTACGGTAAACTGCTTGCTGGCAAAACCATACTATCCTCGCAAGGCTATGGTATGTTTGTCGATTTCCTCTTGTCGGGCCAGGTAACAATCAATATTGGAGACGGTGTAAATGCCCGGTACTATGAGCCGGGTAGTAAAATACCTGCCAACTATCAGCTACTACTGACGTTTGATGATGAATCTTTCCTTGTCTTTACCGTTGCTATGTATGGCTTTATCAATGCCTATCCCGATGGTATTATCGACAATAAATACTATAACCTAAGCAAAGAAAGCATCTCTCCGTTGAGCAATGAATATACGCCGGAACGATTCGAAAAGCTTTTCTCAGAAGCAAAGAAAACACTTTCAGCCAAAGCTCTTCTTGCCACCGAACAACGCATCCCCGGTGTTGGCAATGGTGTAACGCAGGATATTCTGTTCAATGCCCGCATCAACCCAAAACAAAAGGTATTGGCATTGTCCAACCAACAGAAAGAAACCTTATTCAATTCCTTGAAAGACACGTTACAGGAAATGACTTTTGAGGGCGGACGGGATACGCAGACAGATCTTTACGGTAATAACGGCGACTATCAAACCATCTTGTCTGCTAAAACATGGAAGAATGGTTGCCCTTGCTGCGGTACCGCCATCATAAAAGAGGCCTATCTGGGAGGGTCGGTTTATTATTGCCCGACGTGTCAGAGGATAGACTAATTAGTCCAAATCGTCGGCGATATCACGGATTTTGCGTTTGGCATCTGTGATGAGGTCTTCTGTCTTATCGCTGAAAGTATTGGTGTATTCTTTGGTTTTCTTAGCAAGAGAGTCAAAAAAGGTTTGAGATTGTTCTTTGAATTTTTCGTATTTCCCGCTCAAGAACTTATCCCAGTCGATGTCCAGGCCTTCTTTATCCATAAAATCCACAACTACTTTGAGTGCGTTTGAAGCTTGCTCTTCTGTCAGTCCGGCTTCGTCTTGTAATCTTTTTAATAAATTTTCCATTGCTTTTGCTATTTAGTTCTTACTTAAATTAATAACAATCTAATGAAGAAATGGTTTGTTAAAATATCATTCAGTGCATTAAAAATAATATGTATTTTTGTCTGATCAAAAATAGTTTAATCGAAATAAATGATTGATATACATTCTTTACCTGAAAAAGCGCGTAAAGTAGAACAGGAAACCATCCGGTTTTTCAAGTCTGTCAAGAAGAACCGGATGCGTGAATTAGATGATACCATACATGCTTTGCATGAAGAAGCTTTTGACGATATAAATTGCCTGGAGTGTGCGAATTGCTGCCGTTCTTTAGGTCCCCGCCTGACCGACCGGGATATCGAACGAATCGGAGCAGCCCTTCGTTTGAAGCCTCGGGAAGTAATATCCCAATATCTCCGTGTAGATGAGGACAATGATTATGTGTTTAAGGAAATGCCCTGTCCGTTCTTATGCAGTGACAATTATTGCAGCATCTATGAAGATCGTCCGAGAGCCTGCCGTGAGTATCCACATACCGACCGGAAAAAGTTTTATCAGATACATTCACTAACAATCAAGAATGCCGAAACCTGTCCTGCTGTATTCCAGATATTGGAAAACTTGAAAAAGGAATGGTAAAAGCCCCCCCCTTATTTCTCTAATCTTAATCCCTTCATTACTTTGGAAAGGAATGGAAAATCGTCTATCCGTCTGATATATGAAAGCCGGAACATACCGCTGAGGAGTGTGATATTGTCTTCTTCATAAAAAGCAGGAAAAGTAGTATTGCCTACAAAGGCAAAGGCCAAAGCCCATTTCTGCTGATCATAAACAACAGACAAACGAGGGAAGGCAGATGGATAGACCCTTAGCTTCTCTTTTCCAAATGTAGAAATCTTTTCGCTTCCGAAATGAATACCTCCTGTTATAGAACCGTTTATGAACCAGCTTTTGTTAATTACCCAATTGTAGGCATAGCCGGCATCTATGCCGAATTGAAAGTTGCTCAGGTTGTTGCTTTCATCGAAAAAGAAGGAGCCGTCAGACTTAATTCGTGTCCAGTAAATGCCTCCACCTAATAAGATACTGCCCGCCGATCTGACCTGCTTTTCATTATGTACATAAGCTGCCTTGTAGGAGAAACGTTTATTATTCAGGATGTAATATGCACTAAGCCCTAACTGCTGGAAAAGGAGGTCAGGACAAAGCTCTATCTCGCTGCCCGGCTTGTTTTCATTCTGCATGTAAAAACCTTTGTAATGCTGCGCGTAGAAATCGAAAAGGAACTTCCTGTCGTAATGATGATACTGCAAATCAAGAGATTCTGTCTTACCTTTCTTTTTGTCCCTCATGAAATCAAATCCATATCCCCCTGCAACGCTCAAGATTGTATTTTTCCATGAAATGCCTAATCCCAGTTTCATTGGGTTATTAGGCATGTACGATAGCTCTTCGGTAGGCGAATTTATAATAATAAAAGCAAACTCCCGTCCTAAATAGTCACCCCTTAAAAAGCGGCTTTAAGTTTTTCACTTAATAAAATTGTCTGTATCCGTAAAATGATATAGGCAATTTTTTGTTTGTATTT
>NZ_JARXXA010000025.1 GCF_029892785.1 Parabacteroides sp. PH5-46 | reverse complement strand
AGATAAAGATACTAATTCTTGCAGATATAAACAAGAAATAATCAAACTAATATATTGTCAATCAAATAAATGAAATGCTTTTAAGGATAGACTATGTAAGTTACTGTTCGATACCGGTTCAAGCCCTTTTTCTTTGGCGACGACAAAAGAAAGAGCATTGGAAATGTCAAATGCCGTTATCATCGACTCTTTGAGTGGTCCCTTATGGTGGGGAAATGAAATCACCTTTTACGGACTCGAAATAAACAAACCCGTAGAGTTTGGAGGACAAGTTTTTGCAAACGGAATGGTGTATTACGACAAAGAAGGACTTTGGGAGGATAATGTCTTTAATCCTTTACAGGTTTGGGGATTAGCCGGAAATGCTTATTTCTTCGACAGTATCGTGATTATTGATTATAAAAATAGATTATTCCGTGTGAAGTAAGACCGTAGCGTAGGCGGCAACTCCTTCTTCGCGGCCGGTGAAGCCGAGTTTTTCGGTAGTGGTAGCTTTGATGGAGATGTCGGCTTCGCTTACTTGCATTACTTCCGCCAGCTTTTGTTTCATCGCTGGGATGTGAGGGTTTAGTTTGGGGCGTTCGGCGGCTACTGTGGCGTCTATATTGCCCAGTTCGTATCCGGCTTCGCGGATAAGTTTCATAGTATCGCGAAGCAGTATTTTGCTGTCTATGTCTTTGTATTCTCCGGCTGTGTCGGGGAAATGGTAGCCGATGTCGCGCATGTTGGCGGCGCCTAATAAGGCATCGCAGATAACATGGATCAGGACGTCGGCATCGCTGTGTCCCAGCAATCCTACGGTATGCTCAATCTTGATGCCGCCTAACCATAAATCGCGGTTAGCCGCAAACGCATGTACGTCATATCCGAAGCCTACCCGTATCTTCATTCTGATCAGCGGAAAAGGTTCTTAATACCGTCCATGTCGAAGGAAAGAGAGAAGCGCAAAGTCTGATCCAAGGGGTTGCTGGGCACTGTACTGATCAGGTAAGCAGCATCCAACTGGAATACGCTCATGCGAAAACCTGCCCCTACGGAGAAATACTGGCGATTTCCCTTGTTGGGATTCTCATAGTAATACCCTCCGCGAACAAAAAACTGCTCATTGTAGCTGTATTCGGCACCAAGAGAGAAATTGATTTCTTTTAATTCTTCTTTAAAGCCTCCGGGAGCATCATGGAATGATTTAAAAATACCGGTCATGAACGACATACTGTTATAATCTTCCACATCCTTCTCGTACTGTGCTTCTTCCTCTGCGTTGGTAGCTGTGTTCAAGGGATAAGTAGGCACCAGGTATTTGTTGATATCAAAATAGAAGCCCAGGCGATTATAGTCGTCCAGCGGATAAAGCAAACCTGTTCCCAGTCGCAGGTTGGTTGGTATAAACTTATTTGTTACTCCCCCGTCATACGACACCTTTGTACCGATATTGGAGATATTAAACCCAAACGTCCACAAAGCCTCACTATTGCCCAGTATCACATACTTTTCCAAGTAACCGGCTACGTCGGCAGCAAACGCATTATCAGGAGACATCTCTCCAGACTTATCACTCATGTCCGAACGAATATAGCGCAAGGCTACAGCCATTGAGTATGAATCTGATAGCTTGCGACTATAACTCACGTCGAGAGCCATTTCATAAGGATTCATATAGTAGTCTACCACATCGTTATTAGAGGTCATAGGTACCTCACCCAATGTAAAGTAACGAAGAGAGGCTCCGATAGCCTGATTGTCATTACTTCCGATCTTGTAATAACCGGATAGATAAGCCAAAGCCACATCATTTACCAGTTTACGCAACCAGGGAGTATATGACAAACCCACTCCTGCCTGACTATAACTGAATGCATATTTCGCAGGGTTCCAGTACTGAGAAGCAATATCAGGACTGGTAGCTACTCCGTTATCACCCATTGCACCTCCTCTGGCATCGGGAGCAATAGAGAGGGAAGGAACAGCCGTTTGAATCGGAGAAAAATCCTCCTGTTTATTAATCTGAGCATGTAACGTAGTTAAACTCGTTACAAACATGCAAACGATAAAAATATGTATTTTTGCTAATTTCGTCATATTACCCATTCTTTGATAGTGTAACACTTTAAACTGATTTTATCTGTAATTATTGTGCGAGGATTACTAATTTCTTGGCTTTAGTAGCCTCTTTGGAGTTGTCTGTACTGATTGCTGCACGATAGATATACACACCCGGCAACAAGCGGCCGCCGGCACTACTTCTAAGATCCCAGCTTACAATATAGGGGGATCCCCAGTCGGAGGCTCCGGTTTCTTCTCTTTTCCATACCAGACGCCCGTTCATATCAAACACCATTACATTTACTCGCAGGTTAGATTCCGGACGATTATGATAGATATAGAATTGTACACTGCTCCGCGCCGGGACAGGACTGGCAAATATTTCCGACATTACCGGTTTCATACCTTCAACTACCTCGAAAGTAAAGGTATCAACTGTTGAATTATTCAACACATCCCACACTCTGAATTCTGCCGAATACATGCCTGCTTCCAATGCTGGTATCTGGAATCCTACCAAACCCTCACCGTCTGAGTCCGGTATCAGTTTGTAATACGAGTTAAGCGTATGAATAGTTGTGGAGCTGATTAAGCTACTAATCGACAACGTTATATCATGCCCTACACTGCTTCCGCTGATATTAACTCCTGTCTGATCCCAAAGGCGAGCGATAAAGAGAGGGGTAGTATTTACCTTTCCTCCTTCTACAAAAGTAGTATCATTCAAATACAACTGACGTATCTCCGGGCCTTCGGTATCTTCTACTGGATTGTCTGCCGATCCTCCTACTACAAAGTTCTGATAATTCCCTTGCGCCTCAATACCGGAATCATCATCTGCAGCATACAGGTTCAGAATACCGTAATCATTGGAATAAGAGATATCTGTCGGGACAGTGAATGAGAACTCGAATGTTCCGTTCTTTACAACATCATTTCCTATATAGATTTTGTTGGGATAGTCCACATAGGTAAATGCCTCGTCCTGATTGGCATTCTGCAATGTTTTGATCGTTTGTTTACTGTCCAGGATAGTTATATCCAAACTACCGGAAAAATCAGACGCCAGATTACCATTCAGATCGGTTATTTCTCCGGTGATGGTTACTTTTGCCTCTGCTTTCAGCGAATCGGGTTGCTGTCCTACCGGATTCCCGTTTACAGTCTTCACATTTATGTGATATTCAGGATAAGCCAGCTTCATGGCCGGATCACCTATCAGGATAAAATTCAGCTTATTGGAGTTACTATAGGCCTTTGTTTTTCGCATAATATCTCCTAATGTAAGCCTGCTATTATCGCTATTCCTTTCAAACAAGGCATTAAGCAACTTTTGGTTCAGTTCAAAATTGTCGTTGGAATAAACAACACGGGTAGTGGTAAACAGGGCAATACCTCCACTCTTCTTCAAGAAAACATCTTCGCCGGCAGAGGTAGAAACATCATCAAAACGCGTAAAATCACAGGTTGCCGTTATCCAAAGCGGTAGATACGGATAGGTAAAGCCTGCGATATCCGTTTGATTCAAAACATCTTCGTCACTCCATGAACGGGTATTACCATGACCTGTGTAATTAATCATCAGTAAGCCGTCTTTTAATTGTTGCTGTATATTAGCCCTTACCGTCGGATAATTCGTATTCTTTTTATAGGCATCAAAGAATATCTTATTCACCAGAAATTCAGGATGATTACTTCTAACCATATCTGCCAACTTATTGGCTTGATCCATGTGATCATTTGTGAAAGTATCAGCTGCATTTCCGTCATCTGCTACAAAAGTAAGCTTGTTTTTCCATACACCGGTAACGGCATTGTCCATGTAAGATAATACCTTATCCACTGCTGCTGTGGCTTCTGCTACCGTACGTACAGGAAAACGGCCTATGCCTAACTGTATCGGTCCGTTGATGTATTTAATGTCTTCCAATGCTCCGAAGTAGTCATCGGTAACATACGATCCGCTATTTACTGAATTATCCGATTGATAAGTGAGCAACATATTTGTCCGGGAAATCTGTTTCCAGTCAGCCGTCACCCCTCGGTTATCATAGGCCCCGTCTCCAAAAAGAAGCAGATATTTGGGCTTGTCGACTTCCGAAGTATTCCGATCGTAGAACATCTTCATAAAACGGCGATAAGCCGTTGCGTCAGGCACACCACTTGAAAACTCATTATATATCTGTTGGGGGCTTACGACTAATACCGACAAACTATCTTTTTTTGTCCGATGACGCTCTGCCAGACGCTCTGCCTGCGTACGAAATGCATCCGGAGCAATGATTACCATATCAATCTGTTGATGCGCATGCAGGTTCTGATGCGGGATATCTCCCTCTTCTCTTGTCCAGCCTGTAAGGGGCTGATTTGCCTGTACGGCTACAAATTCACGCAATGTATCACTTGCCGGGATAGTAAATGTCAATTCGGATCCATTTAATTGTGCATCCATCAACCTGGGATTTTCTCCATCCGTGATATCAAAGACAAGGGTATTGGCATTGGCGTTTTGCAGAATAAAACGAGAAACATTCCCTCTTGTACTGAGACTACGGAAGAAGGTATACTCTCCATATTGCTTTAATTCGCGTTTCACATGCAAACGGATATAATCCAGATGGACATTTTCATCTCCTGATTTGTTATAGGAAACTACAAACTTAGGCTTCTCTGTTTTACTCCCATTCCAGGCTAAACTACCGGAAACTACTCTTGCTTTTGTGTATGTATCATTAACTGAAGTACCTACATGAGGAATGGATAGACTCATCAGATTATTCCCGTCTACACTTAAGCTTACCAATCCGGAAGTAGATTTCGGGCGGGCGATAAACCGCATGGTTACCTCTGCTTCATCATCTGTAATACCCGGAATGTTCGAGATAGGAGATGTAGCTGCTATTGTTCTGGAGCCTCCTGCTTCAAATGATTCTCCAAATAGTTCACGTCCTGATTTGTTGACAGATTTAAGGTCTTCTTCGTGTACCCTGTAATCATCAAAAACAGTAATCCCTAAAGCGGCTTCTCCTGATACGGAAGCGACTTTTTCCATCTCTTTCGGAGCAATACTGTCTGTCAGGAAATAAGCGCCATACAAGGCGTATGGGTTGTTCGTATGAACAAATGCTTTTACTCCGTAGCTATCATCATACTCCCATTTAACGGGTCCTTTACCGTAGAAAAGCAGGTAGTCGGAACCTTTGTATACTGCAACAGCCGGCAGATCGTCTATATATGGATACTTGGAGTTTGAGCTGAAATCTTCATCCAGCGGCCAGCCTCCATAGCCATGTACAGATACCTTTGAAGGATCAGAGAAACCCATCTTCTTCAGGTCGTCATACGTGATTTTATAAATACCTGTTTCTCCTACCTGTATCTTTACCCATTTACCACCCGAAAGGACAGACTGGGAAGCATACCGGCTACCATCTGCTTTTATGGAAGTAAGGAAACAAAGGCTTATCAGTAAAGCAATTATTATACGCATGCTAAATCATTTTACATAAAAATCCAATAGCTTTCTTTCGCCGATATAGCCTTCCAAATGGTCGTTTATCTGTACGGGGCCTACTCCTTCCGGGGTGCCTGTATAGATAAGATCACCTATTTTCAAGGTAAAAAAGCGGCTTACATAAGCTATTATCTTATCTACCGGGAAAAGCATATTGATTGTGTTACCCTCCTGTACCTTTTGTCCGTTAATATCCAGATGAAAAGAAAGATGATTCACATCTCCTGCTTCCTGAAGCGGAATAAAAGTACCTGTTACAGCCGAGTTGTCAAAGGCTTTACTTATCTCCCACGGCAGGCCTTGTTTACGGAGGCGGCTTTGTAAGTCACGAGCCGTAAAGTCAATTCCTACAGTTACTTCGCTGTAATACCGGTGAGCAAAACGCTCTGCAATATTTTTCCCTAACCGGTCTATCCTAACTACAATCTCCGTTTCGTAATGTATCTCCGATGAAAAATCAGGAATGAAAAAAGGTTTCCCGTCTTTTAGCAGAGACGAGTCGGATTTCATAAAAATAGTCGGTTCTGTTAATTCTAACGAATGATGCATCTCTTTATTGTGAGAAGCATAGTTCATTCCTACGGCAATGATCTTCATTTCTTCTTATCTAACATGCTCAGACGGTTAAACATTACTGCCAGATGCGCATACATGGATGTGTTCTGTACTACTACATGGCGGGGTACGCGGATGCGAAAGGGGGTGAAATTCCAAAGGGCTTTGATACCTTCTGTAATGATAGAATCAGTTACTTGCTGAGCTTGGTCTACCGGTACGGTTATCACTCCTATGGTAGCATTCAACTCTTTCTGCCGGGCAGGGAAATCCTTTAGGTGAAATACAGGTATCCCATTGATCACTTTCCCGGCTAATTCTTCGCGGACATCAAATCCGGCGACAATTTCCAAGCCATATTGCTTGAGTCCGGAGTCTTGTAACAGAGATGCTCCCAAGCTCCCAACTCCAAAGATAACTGCTTTATGCTGAGAAGTAAAACCCAAAAATTCTTCCAATACGGCAATCAAGGTATCAATCTCATATCCTACCCTGGTTTTGCCTGAAATATTTACATAAGACAAATCTTTCGCTACCTGACTTGAGTCTACACTGATTTCCTTGGCTATTTGTGTAGAAGAAACATTCGTCTCCCCTCTCCCTTTCAGGAGTTTTACAAAGGCAAGATACCATGGCAATCTTCTCAGCGTAGGCTCAGGGACATTCCATTGCTGTCTCAGTTTTTCATTAGACATTGTTGTCTGTTTTATTTTATTGTATGCTTATTTTACCCAAACTTTTACAGCAGGCTGATTGTCTATCGCGACAAAAGCAATACCGGATGGAACTGAAAGGCTTACTTCATTCGAGCTTACTATTTGTTTTGTAATTGTTTGTCCATATACATCTGTAACAACAGCCTTTTTACCATTGGCGCCTTTAATGATGATCCTGCCATAATCGGCTGTTACATCAAACAGATTAGCTGCCATCAGCACATCATCCATATTTTCCGGAAAACTGTTTTCAATATTAAAGATATCAGCCTCACTTTTCAGCGCCTGGTCTGCCAATGTTTTTATCAGAACAGGAGTTCCTTTGTCTATCTTTATCCACTCGCCTTCTCCTTCATTGTTACTCCAGGCTTCGATCAGGAAATCACCCTCTACATCATCCTTATTTACAAGGCGAAATGAAAACAAGGCTGACTCAAGGGTTAAACCTGCATCTTGAAGTACCAGGCTGTTATCTTCATAGAGGCTACCGTTTACAAAGGCCAGACGCGAGGTCTCTCCTTCTTGCACGCGTACCAGGAAGCGGGAACTTATATGATCAATCTCTTTCCGTACAGACTTGGTAGACATAATCAGATATTGAGGTTTTGATTCACCTTGCATGTATTTTATTGACATCTCTGTATGTTCACCATCCGAAAGATATTCATTTATCTGATTTACACTGAAAAATCTCAAAGCTTGCCCTTGCGCATTTACCGCTGAAACGGTAAGTAATAAAACACAAACCCAAATAAAAGAACTTAGTTTATTCATGATTCACAATCTTATTATTAATAAACTTATTAACAAACTGATGCAAATATAAAAAAATATCAACCTATTTTTTGTAGGTTTGCGAAATAAAAATAAACGCTTATGAAACGAATATCGAATTTTCTGCTGATTCTCCTCTTCTGCTTGTCTACTTCTGTCTCTGCAAGCGAGCTGAAAGAAAAACTGTCACAGTTAAAGGATATCAGCCAAATAGAGGCTTTAGAATCGGAACATTATGCCGAAAAATATGTAGTACGCATCACACAACCACTGGATCATAAACAACCACAACTCGGATCGTTCACACAACGCGTTGTTGTCAGTCATGTAGGCTTCGATCGCCCTACCGTTATTGTTACAGAAGGGTATGGCGGACGTTACGCTATGAATTCACGCTATCAGGAAGAATTGTCTAAGCTGTTCAACCTTAATGTCGTATTTGTGGAACATCGCTTCTTCCTGGAGTCAACACCCGAACCGCTGAACTGGGATTACCTGACAGCAGAAAACTCGGCTTACGACTTGCACCACGTAACTACAACATTCAAAAATATATACTCGAACAAATGGATCAGTACAGGGATCAGCAAAGGAGGGCAAACAAGTATGATTTATCGTTCTTATTTCCCGGATGATGTGGACTTTTCCGTACCCTATGTTGCCCCCTTGAACCGGGCAGTAGAAGACGATCGCCAGGAAGTTTTTCTGCGCAAAGTAGGCACAAAGAAAGAGCGGAAGCAAATCCAGAAATTTCAGACGGAAATACTTAAACGAAAAGAGCTTATGTTGCCATTACTGGAAGCATTCAGCAAAGAAAAGAATTATACCTACAGCATTCCACTGGCCGAAGTACTGGACTACTGTGTGTTGGAGTATGCTTTTGCTTTCTGGCAATGGGGAGCATCTGTAAGTTCGATACCTGCCTTAGACTCAAATGACAAGATGTTATTCGACCATCTGATGGATATCAGTGGCTCTGATTACTTCTCAGAAACACAGCCTAACGCCTCATTCTTTGTTCAGGCAGCTAAAGAATTAGGCTACTATGGATATGACACTAAGCCCTTCAAAAAGTATCTGACTATTAAAGATGCAAAAGGATATATGGAAAAAATCATGCTTCCGAAGAGCGCTGGAAAGATTACTTTCGATCCTGCCTTATATCACAAAATACACAATTACCTGAGAGATAACGATCCGAAGATGATCTGGATCTACGGAGAAGTAGATCCCTGGAGCGCCACACGCGTCCCCCACTTCAAAGGAAAAGTAAACGAACAAATCTATATCCAGCCAAGAGGTAGCCATCGTGCCCGTATCAGCAACATGCCCAATGATATGAAAGCAAAAATCATGGCTCAGATTGAAGCTTGGCTTCAATAATTGACAATTAGATTTTGCGCTTGTTTAAACAAGCGCAAAATCTAATTGTTTCCGTTCCAGATTGGCATTGGCTACTTTGATGGTGATAGGGTCACCAAGCCTGTATTGATGCTTTCTGCGTCTGCCAATCAGACAATAATTTTTATCGTCGAACTCGTAATAATCATCATGCAGATCCCGGATGGGGACAAGGCCTTCGCATTTATTTTCATTCAGCTCTACGTATAAACCCCACTCCGTAACACCGGATATCACACCGTCGAAAACCATCCCCAGTTTGTCGCTCATAAATTCCACCTGTTTGTATTTGATGGAAGCACGTTCGGCATTGGAAGCGGTCTGTTCCATATTGGAGCTATGATCGCACAACTCTTCATATTTACCTTTAGGAGCACTACGTCCGCCACTCAGATAACGTTCCAATAGGCGATGAACCATCATATCGGGATAGCGTCGGATGGGCGATGTAAAGTGTGTATAGTATTCAAATGCCAGACCATAATGCCCTACATTGTCTATCGAATAACGGGCTTTCTGCATGGCGCGGACAGCTAATGTCTCGATCAAGTTCTCTTCCGGTTTGCCTTTTACTGTGTCAAGAAGGCTATTGATGCTCTTGGAGACATCACTTTTCTTTCCTTCTGTCTTCATTTTGTAACCAAAACGACGAACAAAAGTGGCGAAATTCTCCATCTTTTCCGGATCGGGAAGATCGTGAATACGATATACAAAGGTCTTCTTAGCCTTTACTTTCGGCTCTTTACCTACAAACTCGGCAACTGTTTTATTTGCCAGCAACATAAACTCTTCTATCAGCTTATTCGCCTCTTTTGCTTCTTTGAAATAAACACTCAGAGGTTTACCCATTTCGTCTATCTCAAATTTCACCTCGTAACGGTCGAAGTTGATCGCTCCATTCTTGAAACGCTTGGCACGTAATATCTTTGCCAATTCGTTCAAGGCCAGTATCTCTTCTTTATAATCTCCTTCGCCTGTTTCTATTATTTGCTGAGCTTCTTCATACGTAAAGCGCCTGTCGCTCTTTATAACGGTACGCTTCAAGCGGTAGTTCTTTACTTCCGCATTCGCATCCATCTCAAAGATAGCGGAGAAACAAAGCTTTTCTTCATCAGGACGGAGTGAGCAGATCAAATTGCTCAGGCGTTCCGGAAGCATGGGTATCGTACGGTCTACCAAGTAAACAGACGTAGCCCGGCTTACCGCCTCTTTGTCAATGATACCATCCGGCTTTACATAGTGAGTCACATCGGCGATATGCACCCCTACTTCCCAGTTTCCGTTTGCCAACTTACATACCGACAAGGCATCGTCAAAGTCTTTCGCATCCTTCGGGTCAATCGTAAAGGTAAGTACTTCCCGGAAATCTTCCCGCTTGGCAATTTCCTCTTCCGATATGGTATCGGGTATCTTATCAGCCGCCTTTTCTACAGCCGCCGGATATTTATAAGGCAATCCGAACTCTGCCAGAATTGCGTGCATTTCCGTTGTATTTTGTCCGGCTATACCCAGGATATCAACCACTTCTCCCAATGGGTTTTTGGCTCCTTCCGGCCATTCCATGATACGCACAATCGCCTTATCACCGTTTTTCCCTCCCTTCAGTTTTTCTTTCGGGATAAAGATATCATTGGCCAGGGTTTTATCTTCTGTTATAAGGAAGGCAAAGCCTTTAGCTACCTGCAGTTTACCCACAAAGGTCTGTTCGGAACGTTCCAGTATTTCCACCACTTCGGCTTCCGGTTCGGCACCTTTTCGCTTTGCTAATAGCTGCACCCTTACCTTATCACCTTGCATGGCATGTCCGGAGTTACGCTCGGCAATAAAAACAGGAGCTCCTCCATCTTCTGGAATAAATGAATTCTTACCGTTACTTCTACGGCTAAACGTGCCTACAGCAATGGTTCCCAAGTTGTTCAGGCGATAACGCCCCCTATCTATTTCCGAAATAAAATCATCGGCAGCCAGGTCGTACAAAATGTCTACTACCTGTAGTTTTTGTACCTGTCCTTCTATACCTATGATTTTGCTTATTTGCTTATAATTAAAAAGCTCTTTAGGAGAGGATTGGAATGCCGAAATAATGGCATGAAGCATCGCCTGCTTCTTCATTCTCTTTACACCCTTCCGAGGCTCTTTTTTCTCTTTATGTTCTTTTCTTTTTGATTTATTTTTTGTCATAAATATTCCTATTAGTTAGGCTGTAATGTGTTCTTTAACATCACAAATATAATTAAAAAAGCAGATAGTCATAGCCGTTTGTCTTTTATATAATAACAATCAACTTGATTTTAAGTTCTGTCTATTTTAAAATCCCACAACTGTTGAACATATGTTCTACAATTGTTGAATTCATGTTCTACAGTTGTTGAACACAAGTTCAACAGTTGTGGGACGATATTCGTTTTGTTGGAATGATACCTCCCTGATTAGTTGCATAACTGATGTTTTTTTCGTATTTTTACAACATGAGAAGAGAAAAAAACGCAGGACTTGACTTTGAGATAGATAAACTGACAAATTCTATCGAAAATGTTCATTCTGGAGATAGTTTTCCAACCGAAGTTTCTCTTTTGTCAAAAACAGAACTCAAAAAGCTCACCCAAAAAAACGGTTGGAGATTTGATTGGAAGAATGAGTTTAAATTTCCTGAAAAAGAAGTTTATAAACTTACAATAAGCAACAATCCGAATATTATTCAAGGGGTAGTTAGTTTAGAAGTAAAAGATGATCATGTTTTTATGCATTTGATTGAAAGTGCACCATTTAATATTGGAAAAAGCAAGACCTACCTTGGTGTACCTGGAAATTTAGTTGCATTTGCCTGTAAGTTGTCTTTTCAACGCGGAGGAGAAGGTTATGTATCATTCATATCCAAAACAAAACTTATAGAACATTATGAAAAAAGTTTAGGAGCTGTTCATGTTGGCGGGCGTTTGATGATAATAAATACAGAAAACGCATTAAAATTAACAAACAAATATTTTAAATAACTGATTATGGGATTTATAAGAGAACCTCTTGATGTGGATTTTATAGTAGAATCCCGTCCACTTACTGATAAAGAAAAATCAGCTATTAGCGAATACATTCGTGCTGATAAAGAAAAACGCAGACAAATAGGTTTGCAACGAAAATCAAATCAGAAAAAAATAAAACAGGTTTAGGTTGAGTAAGAGCGATGAGTGATTTTGACGAATATATCAGGCAAGGCGAACCGGAGAAGAAGGAAAAAGGGTACGCCTGGCAAACGGCGATTGGTCTGCAAGATGTTGATGGACTGAAGCCTTCGTCGTATCTTATCGAAACCGCAAAGCAGAATATTGAGGGCTATATTAGTATTGGTGAAGCTAAAGATCGTATTGACAGTTATTACAAGGCAAAACCTGTTAGAGATGAGAATGATAGATCGGAGGAGGCCGATAAAGTATCTGTACAAATAGCCGAAATTTTGTCGGAAAAAACATTTACTTTTTCGCCGGCTGAATACCTAATTATCCACAAACGGCTTTTTGAAGGAATTTATTCATTTGCCGGAAAAATACGCGACTACAATATCAGCAAAGCCGAATGGGTGCTGAACGGAGAAACGGTTTACTACGCAAGTGCCGACAGTATTCGCGCAACACTCAGCTATGATTTTGAAAAGGAAAAACAGTTTAGTTATAAAGGGCTTAGCTTGCCTCAAACGGTTCAACACATAGCTGATTTTGTATCAGATTTGTGGCAAATTCACGCATTTGGCGAAGGTAATACAAGAACTACAGCTGTATTCACAATTAAATATTTGCGAACATTCGGTTTTGACATTAATAATGAGCTGTTTGCCCAACACTCATGGTACTTCCGAAACGCCCTTGTCAGAGCCAATTACAACAATTTCAAGAACAATATTCATGCTACAAACGAATATCTAGAACGCTTTTTTGGCAATCTCCTGCTAAACGAAAATAACGAATTAAAAAACAGAGAGTTATTAGTTAATTCTGGCGCTAAAGATTAAAAGAAGGATGTGCCCTTTTTGAACACATCCTTTTGATTTTGCTTTATTCCGGATCCTGGCTGAAGATGGTATGGATGCGTTTCATGTCGAACTTAGGCTTGCGGTCGTAGTAGTAGATGCCGTTTTGCTCTTGTTCTACATCGGTTAGCTGGGTGTAGCAATAGCCCCAGATATCAGCCGATAGGGATAATACATTGTTTACCTGTCCTTCCAGGCGGGCATAGAATTCTTCCAGCGATCTGGGCGGTTCGCCATATCCCCAGGAGGTGTTCTGTGCGCTTTCCATTTGCTGAGCAGGGTTCCATTTTATACCTCCGAATTCATCTACAATATAAGGCATGTCTTTCTTGTATTCCGGGAAGGTATACTGGTCGGTATATTTCAGTCCGTTAAAGCCTATATTCATGGGTTTAAGCTGGATTTCCCATACGGGTGTTTTAGCCAGCTTTCCGCCATTGTACAGGTTTTGTTTCAGTTTGGCAGGATCTTGCTCATAATCATGGATCGTCCAGATATCTGTTGCGATGTGTGTTCCACCGCTTGCTCCGTGGAAGGGGCGAGTCGGATCAATCATCTTTGTGAGTTTGTACAGGTCTTCCATCATACGGGGATACTGGATGCGATCCGGCCAGAACTGTTCGTTGGCAGGTGTCCATATAAGGATAGAAGGGTGATTCATATCGCGATAGACAATCTCAGACCATTCGGTGATAAAATTGCGGGCTACAACCGGATCGTTACAGTCCATCCCCCAACTGGAAGCCTCTCCCCAGGTGATATAGCCCAGCTTGTCTGCCCAGTAGTGGAAACGTTCTTCAAATACTTTCTGGTGCAAACGGGCTCCATTGAAACCAGCTTCCATAGAGAGTTCAATGTCCCTTTTCAGGGCCTCATCATTGGGAGCTGTCCAGATGCCATCGGGATAGAAGCCCTGGTCTAATACCAGGCGTTGGTAATAAGGTTTGTTGTTCAGGTGTACCTTATTTCCCTCGATATGTACTTTGCGCATGCCTACATAGGCTTTTACTACATCTACTACCTCTCCTTGCTTATTCAATACTTTGTACTCCACATCGTAGAGGAAGGGGCTTTCCGGACTCCAGGTCTTCAGGTTCTTCACCGGAAGTATGACAGTAGCTAATGAACTGGCCGACACAGCCTGTTTGGCTATAACTTTGCCATTATCCAAGAGTGATACTTCCAACTTACCTCCCAGTTCCTGATAGAAACGGGGACGGATCACCAGCTGCTTCTGGTCGATATCAGTCAGCACCTGTACCGAGCGTAAGCCTTCCGGATGAACAGCTTCCATCCACACCGTCTGCCAGATACCGGTAGTACGGGTATAGTTGCAGGCATACGACTCGTATTGCAAGTTTTGCTTTCCGGCCGCTTGCTGAGCACCCCGCACATCACTTTCCGCATATACCACCAGGCTATGCTCCTGCCCCGGCTTTACCAAGGAAGTAACATCTACCGAGAAAGAAGAAGTTCCTCCGAAATGACGGGCTGCGAACACCCCATCGATATAAATTTCGGCTTTGTAATATACCGCTCCGAAGTTCAGCAAAACCTTCTTCCCTGTCCAGCTCTGCGGCACGCTTATTTTCCGCTGATACCAGAAATGCTGGATAAAGTCTTTATAGCCTACTCCTGACAAGTCGCTTTCAGGGCAGAAAGGAACAGTAATTTTGCCGGCAAATCCGGTAGATTTGTAAAACTCCCGTTCCATACCGGAACCACTGAAATCATGTGAATACGTCCACTCCCCATTGAGGTTTACCCAGTCCGTCCGCTCAAATTGCGGACGGGGATATTCTGCTCGTGGTATGGCTAAAAGGGTTAATGTGCAGCATACCAAAGCCAGCATGCCGATCAGTATCTTTCTCATATTGTATTATTTAGATAATTCGTTTATTACTTCCAGGTTGGCCTTTCGTACCTCTGCTTCGTTTATTTTAATCTTCTTACGGTCATAGGTCATCAATCCGTTTACTTCTCCCTCTACATCTGTGGTTTGGGTATATACGGCTGCTGAGAAACCACGCTTTACCATCTCTTTCAGTTCCTTGGCATACTTCACATATTCGGCAGTTACTTCTTCTACGTTTTTAAACTGGATATATCCCCAGTTCCGCTTCTGCCACCAAAGATGCTCTTCCAATGGCAGACCGATACCGCCATACTCGCCCAAAACATTGACACGTTCGGCATCAAACAAGAACATTTTCGGCCCCGGATAGTTGTGTAGGTCAAGGATATCTCCACAAGGACGATGATTCCCTCCACTGGCAGGATTAACCAGACGGGAAGGATCGTAGGTAGCTGTCCATTCCGTTACTTTCTCGGTGTCAAACTGTCCCCAAGCCTCATTAAACGGTACCCAAACGACAACAGATGGGTTAGAGATACACAGATCCATAATCTCTTGCCATTCCTGGTAGTAGTTGGCTATTGATTCAGCCGAACGCTTTTTATCTGTTCCTCCATTATACACATGAGGAGCCCAGTTGTTACCCATGTCTCCGCTCGGCATATCCTGCCAAACCAGTATACCTTCCTTGTCGCAATGGTAGTACCAACGAGCCGGCTCTACCTTTACGTGCTTACGGATCATATTGAAGCCCCAGTCTTTCGTTTTCTTGATATCATAAAGCAAGGCTTCGTCTGTAGGAGCGGTGTACAAACCATCAGGCCACCATCCCTGATCCAGCGGGCCATAGTGGAAAAGGTCTTTGTTATTCAGCTGCATACGCATCAAGCCATTGGCATCACGTTTGGCCGATATCTTGCGGAAAGCTGTATATGATTTTATCTCGTCAACTACCTTACCGGCAGATGATACCGATACTTTCATATCATACAGGTAGGGGTTCTTGGTATCCCACAAGGTTGGATTCTTCACCGACAAGCGAAGCTCTTTTCTCTGTAAACCTTTGGCAGAAGCAACTACCTGTCCTTTATCCAATAACTTCACTTCTACAATGTCTGTTGCACAGCATTGAGCCGTTGAAACCGTTACATTCAGTGAGCCACTATCTACACAAGGGATAGCCTTAATAGCTGTGATATGATTGGGAGCTACCGGTTCCAACCATACCGTCTGCCAGATACCTGTAACAGGCGTATACCAGATGCTTTCCGGGTTCTTCACCTGCTTTCCGCGTGGCTGGAAGCCTTTGTCTGTAGGGTCCCATACACGTACTACCAGTTTATGTTTGGTTTTTCCACTCAGGAAAGGGGTAATGTCAAACGAAAACGGCGTGTATCCTCCCTGGTGCGAGCCAATCAGTATGTCATTAACAAACACATCTGCTTTCCAGTCTACGGCTCCGAAGTTTAGTTTTACATTTTTTCCTTTCCAGGCGGAAGGAACTGTAAACTCACGTTTATACCATAATTCATTGGTTTCGCCTACCTCTTTCATTACTCCGGAAAGGGATGATTCGATGGCAAAGGGAACCAGTATTTTGCCGTCAAAAGCTGATGGCTCCGCTGCTCCGCGTGTGGCGATAGCATAGTCCCATAAGCCGTTAAGGTTTGTCCATTCGCTCCGTTCGATCAAGGGTCGTGGATACTCCGGCAATACATTGTTCGGGTCGATCTTTTCCGCCCAGTCCGTCTTGATTTTATCACCAGCCGGTTTCCATTGTGCCTGTAGGCCTAAAGCCATTACCAAAGCACAGATTAACATTGTTACTTTTCTCATGATACGTTTAATTAATTATTATTGTAAAGTATGTTATTGCTTAAATACAGGTGCTTTCGCATCCAATGAGGGGGCATTACCCTTCACTTGCGGCCAGCCGTCTTTCCACAGAACCTGATCCATCATCAGTACACGTCCTGCCGGGTTTTCTTTATCTATGGCATGGTAGAATATCCAGTCATTGCCTTCGTCGTCCGATACTATTTCTGAGTTGTGCCCCGTACCTACAAAGCGGTTATTTCCTTGTATCAGTACCTCGTGATGATTGTCAAACATTAGTTGGCCCTCTTTGTCCATATAGGGGCCAAACAGCTTTTCCGAACGGCCAACTACCGTTGTATAGGTACTGTTTATTCCTTCGCAGCACGAGCCGATAGAAGCAAACAGATAATAGTATCCATCCCGTTTGTGGATATACACTCCTTCGTAAGCCGTACCTGCTATTTGTCTTTTTTCTGCCCCTTCTTTGACGGAGAGCCCATCGTCAGACAGTTCAATGGCATAAATGCCCCGGAAGCTACCCCAGAAAAGGTATTTCTTGCCTCCGTCTTCTATATAGAACTGATCAATCGAGTTTTGTACCTGTATGGTGTTACTCCTGAACAAGGCTCCTTTATCTATGAAAGGCCCTTCCGGAGTATCAGACACGGCAACGCCTACCCCGCATGTCCACTCGCCTCCCCAGACCGACATAGAGTAATACAACACATACTTGCCGTTGATATAATTGATATCCGGCGCCCACAAGCCTCCCTTAGGCTCAAACGAGGGGCGGGTATTGTCTGTAAAAGCAGTTCCTACAAACTCCCAGTCTATCAAATTAGCCGAACGGTGGATCGGCGTATTCCGGATATCTTCTGTTGCATACAGATAGAAGTAACCGTCTTTTGCCCGTATAATAGTAGGATCGGGAAGGCTATAGTCTATCACCGGATTCCGGTATGTTTTTTGTCGTTTCACTAAAGGAGCTGCTTTTTGCTCAGGTTTCTTTCCGTACGAAAAGGTTTTAGCTCTCATCATCTTGTCTTCCAACATCTTCATGAAATAACCTCCCACTACCGAGCGGGCACGGAAACCGACGGATTCACCGGTTGTTGTTTCGTGCCAATCGCTTAATGGTATCCTCGAAGCTGTCTCATTCACATATTTATACACCGGAGAGATCAGGGTGTAAAAGTCTTGCGGATTATCGGCCAGACAAGCGCTCCACATAATCCAGTCGCTCTTTGTATACGTTTTCCGGCTGTCTAATGGCAGGCCGTATTTTTGTTGCTTGGTTACATAATAGGAGACTTCTTTCATGGCTACATCTTCCGGGAAGATATTCATTCCGAACAGCTTATCCCATATCAGATTGTATTTCTGGCTCCAGGTAGCAGGTTGGTCAAAGGTCAGGCGGAAATGGTCGCCATCATCGGCCATCCTGACCCATTCAGCAGCCATTCTCCGAGCCGCTCCGATATATTTCTGAGCAGTTTCTTTGTTTCCCAGCATATCAGCCAGTTTGCCATATCCGGCAATCCCCATAATGGCTTTAACAGATAGATTGGCATTATGAGCAAAATGCCCGGCAAAGTCGTCTGTGCATAGTTGATTTTCGGGGTCAAGTCCTTCTTTCAACAGATAGTTAGCCCAAGTTGTCAATGAGGCCCAATGCTGTTTGGCATAATCGGCATTTCCTTCTACTAAAGCGAGAGCTGTTGTCAGAATAAGCATATTGCCTGATTCTTCTATCGGCATATCCCCACCATAGGTTTGCCCGTTAGCTATCGGATAGGTTCCCACGTCGTGCGCCGGAAAAGGCTTATTCCACTTTCCGCTTTCGCTGTAATAAAAGATAGGATTCATCATCCCTTTCAGTAGTTCAGGATTATAGATTAAAAACAAAGGAGAGGAGGGATATGTAATGTCTACAGTTCCGATGGATCCGTTGCTGAAATTCTCTTTCGACAGGAATAACAAATTGCCTTCTTTATCTTCTACCAACTTATGAGCGGCTACTGCCTGACGATAGGCCAGGGCACATAGTTCGGCATATTCTTCTCCGCCTACTCTTCGCGC
The DNA here is from genome assembly GCF_029892785.1 of Parabacteroides sp. PH5-46. Taxonomy (GTDB): domain Bacteria; phylum Bacteroidota; class Bacteroidia; order Bacteroidales; family Tannerellaceae; genus DFXE01. The sequence continues at coordinate 24,758 of NZ_JARXXA010000025.1, read as the reverse complement.
ATCCTCCATCATCTGAGTATCAAACTCAGCACAACGCCTCATCACCTTATGATAGTTTTTGTTGGCCGCTTCTAATGCCTGTATGATGTCTACTTCCCCATTCTGTTTCCAATAGGCCGGGCGATTGTCCTGGAAATACTGGATAGAGTAAAGGTCGTCATAGGCAAGCATAACAAAGCCTTCCTTGGGCGAACGGACACTCCCCAGTTCGCGGCAATAGCCCAAAACGGTAGGATTATCCTCTTTATTGTCACTGTCTGTGCTGGCCGAGTGAACAAAACCTTCCTCCACAAAACGCCTTTTAATCCAATGGTATTCTCCGATATTGATGTCTACATCCGCCTTTTTTTCCGAGGCAAGATAGAAGTACCCCCAGTCTATCCGTACGTTATCCCCTTTTTTCTGAAGAATGGGTTGTGCAACGGTTCCAACCTTGGCATAGGTCAGTTTAGAGCCTTCGTCTCCCTGATAAACAGAGGTTTTTACCTCCTGCTCCGGGGTATTGGTAGCCCACTCATGAGATGCTTCAATATATAGTTGCGTATCATGTGGTTTATCATCTATCGACCGGACCCGGTAGGATATGTAATTAACAGGGGTAGACATCAGGTTCAGATCGTCTAAAAGCAAGGGGGAAGTAAATACCAAATCCAACTCTACAGGCCCACAAATGAAGGTATAATATGTCTGAGTAGGAAGCACCTGTACCGATTTCTGAATAGCCAGCGTATGACACGAACTTCCTACCTCCTCCTTTACATAAAGGCCGCAATCGGCATAGCCTCCTCCGGTTTGGTTATGCACATGCATCGCTATCACGTTTTTCCCGGTTTTCAAAGAAGCCTTCACGCGTGAAGGGAGTATCAGCAAAACATTATCGTTCCACGAGTAATCCGTGTTTACAACCTCAATACCATTGATATACAACTCAAAAATGTCGTCATGAGAATACTCCAGAAAGATTCTTTCCCCTGCTAAATCCTGCGATAACTCAAATGTACGGCGTATCCAGATATCCTTGCTTTCCCAAAGGGTGGAAAGATGCTTCATTCCCTCTGTACCAAAAGCAGCTTTTCCTTTTTTCCACGAGGCATCGTTAAAATCATTCTCCATCCAATCAGCTCCCGGTTCTTTTTCGGTATAAACAGCTTCCCATTTTTCCGAAGCGGCTGTCGGAAGAATCGTTTTCAGCGAATAGTCCTCTACTCCCATAAAGCGGTATGAAGTTCCATCTACACGCAAACCACCTAAAAGGGCATGCCGCTGTCCCGTCCAATGCCTCACAACATCCGTATTCAACCTACTCTTAAACGACCAGGCATTTATATAAGGATCCATCATTACCAAAGGGTAGGCCGGAGCACGTAATCTGCTCCTTTCCGCAGGCTCGAAATAATCGACAAAGGTGTTGCAGGCACTAAAAATACCGACAAGCAAGATAAACAATAGAAAGGCTTTTTTCATGTTTCAAAATGGTATTAAGATCATCCCACAAAGAAAGAAAATCAGGGGAAATCCGCCTTTCACTATTCATTCAAAACCTTTCAAAGATCATGCAAAAAAAGATTTTTTTCATTTGGATGAGAACTTTTTCTCAACCGGATGAGAATCTTTTCTCATGCAGGTGAGAATTTTTTCTCATGCCGATGAAATTTTTTCTTTCCGTTGAAGCTTTAGCCAGACAAGCATGTTTGCAAAGTTGGAAATCTTTACTATTTTTGTTTACTGTTAACCAATAAACAATTTAAATATGGTAGATACAAAACAATTTATACAAAGCGCAGAGCAAAGAATGAATGACTCTATCGGTCATCTGGATGAACAACTGGCACATATCCGTGCCGGAAAGGCTAATCCGAAGATCCTTGACGGAGTAAAAGTACCTTATTATGGGAGCATAGTGCCTCTTACAAATGTAGCGACAGTGACAACCCCGGATGCGAAAACAATCCTTATCACACCTTGGGAAAAGCCGCTGATGAAAGACATTGAGAAAGCAATTATGGACTCCGATGTAGGTATTACCCCTGAAAATAACGGTGAGGTAATTCGTCTGGGTATTCCTCCGCTTACGGAAGAACGTCGCCGCGCTTTGGCTAAGCAGTCCAAGCAAGAGGCTGAAAATGCTAAAATCAGTGTCCGTAATGCTCGTCGCGATGCCATTGAGCAACTAAAGAAAAGTATCAAAGACGGAGTTCCCGAAGACGTAGAAAAAGATGCTGAAGCCGAAGTACAAAAGATACACGACAAATTCATCAAAAAAGTAGACGAACTGTACGCCGCAAAAGAAAAAGAAATAATGACAGTTTAATTTAGGTGAAGGGCTTAGTAGTAAAAAACACAGGGAGTTGGTATACTGTCCATACGGATGATGGGCGTGATATTGAAAGTAAGATAAAAGGGAATTTTCGTCTGCGCGACATACGCAGCACCAATCCTGTAGCTGTAGGAGACCGGGTGCAAATTGATATCAATCCGGAAGGTACAGCCTTTATTACCGAGATAGAAGACCGGAAAAACTATATCATCCGGAGAGCTTCCAACCTATCTAAACAGTCCCACATTATTGCCGCCAACTTAGATCAGGCTATGCTGATCGTGACGGTTAATTATCCCATTACTACTACCGTCTTTATCGACCGTTTTCTGGCTACCGCCGAAGCATATAGCGTTCCCGTGAAACTGGTTTTCAACAAAATAGACCGGTTTCATGGGGCCGATAAAGAGGCTATGGAAGCCCTCATCAAGTTATATACCGGAATTGGTTATCCTTGCTCCAAGCTATGCGCCAAAAGCGGCGAAGGGATGGAAGAGTTAAAGATAGAGCTAAAGGATAAGATCACTCTGCTCTCCGGCCACTCGGGAGTAGGGAAGTCTACGATTATCAACAAACTGGTACCCGGTGTAAACCTGAGAACCGGGAATATTTCAGAATACCATAACAAAGGGGTTCATACCACTACCTTTTCCGAGATGATTGTTTTGCCCGAAGGTGGATATCTGATTGATACCCCAGGGATTAAAGGGTTCGGCACAATCGAGATGGAAGATGCCGAAATATCTCACTACTTTCCGGAGATATTTTCAGTGTCGGAGAATTGTCGCTTCGGGAACTGCACACACCGTCACGAGCCGGGCTGTGCCGTACTGAAAGCTGTCAGTGAGGAGCAAATCAGTCCATCCCGCTATAAAAGCTATCTGAGCATATTGAAAGACCGGGAAGAAAGTAAATACCGGGAAGAATACTAACTCCTTACACTGCAGGAAGACTCATTCCTGTAATTTTACGATAAATATCCAAGGCGTAAATATCCGTCATACCGGATATATAATCCAACACACATTGAATTTTGCCGTAAGTGGTAGGAGCATTGGTATCGTACTGTTCAGGCACACGCTGCAACAATAAACGGCTGTATGCGCTTCCGGGATTGATAACAGCATCTGTGAAGCTATCGATCAATTGACTGAATATATGGAAACCAGCCAGTTCTATATCCAGTACTTCTTTGGCGCGATATATTTTAGTGTAAGCTACTTTGGAACACGCTTTATATGCCTGTTTGGCATGATCGTTGATTTCTTCAATCAAGGTACTCTTGAACGTTCCGTTGAGTATCTGTTCTTCATTTTCCAGAAAGACCCGTGAACATTCATCCACCAGTAAACCGATAATACCTGAGCGCAAATAGGCGATCTGTTCGTTTATATCGTCTACTTTATGCATCACTTCATTGATACGATTCAGCTTGTCACCTTCAAAGAAGCCAAGCAAAAGACCGATAGTCTCTTCGCTGGTAAGTATCCTTAGCTTGTGGGCATCTTCAATATCCATCACTTGGTAACAGATATCATCTGCTGCTTCTACCAGGTAAACCAAGGGATAACGGATATAGCGTACCGGCTCTGCGTCGCGCACCTGTATTCCCAGTTCAGTTGCTATCCGGTGATAGGTTTCTTCTTCCGACTGAAAAAAGCCGAATTTCCCCCCTTTTTCCGACAAGACAGAGGAATAAGGATATTTGACAATAGAAGCAAGTGTACAATACGTCAGGGCAAAACCACCTTTTCTTCTCCCTATAAACTGATGGGTGAGCAAGCGCATTGCATTGGCATTTCCCTCGAAGTGTAGGAAATCCTCCCAACGCCCGCCTTCTTCGCGTACTTGTGCTTCCAGCTCTTTTCCGTTTCCTTCCGAAAAATAACCGGAGATTGCCCGTTCTCCGGAATGTCCGAAAGGGGGATTGCCCATATCATGCGCCAGACAGGCAGCAGACACAATAGAACCTATTTCCTGAAAGCTAATTTCTTCTCCCGGATATTTCTTCATCAACCCTTTGGTGACATTATTCCCTAAAGAACGTCCAACACAGGATACTTCCAAACTATGTGTCAAACGGTTATGAACAAAAATACTGCCCGGCAGCGGAAATACCTGCGTTTTGTTCTGCAAGCGCCGGAAAGGTGACGAGAATATTAAGCGATCATAATCACGCTGGAAATCTGTACGTTCATGCTTACGTTCATGATAGTCTTCCATTCCCAAACGTTTCCCCGAAAGAAGTTGTGCCCAATTCATATTCAATATTTTATTTATACAAAGGTAAGAATTATAAATGTATTAAGCGTATGTGTTTATTTAGGAGAACAACAGAATGAAAATAAAAAATAGACAATATGTAAACAATGAAGCATTTGTCATATTTACAATTATCATGCATTATTTTTTCATAATATTACTCGTATTATGGATTTTTGTCTATATATTTGCAAAATAACTTAGCCCCGTTACAAAGTTTTGTTAAAATTAATTGCGCAACTTATGTCTATTTATACAATAACTAAATCTAAACATATACTAATATGTATTCAACTATTTTCATTAATGTATTAAACTTACCTAAATTTCTAATTTTATGAGAAGGTACTTGGTCTTATTTGTACTGTTCTGTATCGGAACATGTACAAGTGCTTTATGGGCACAAAAGAAAGTTAGTGGAGTTGTCATGGATAAAGATGTCAACATGCCATTAATTGGAGCAAATGTTGTTATAAAAGGAACAACAAACGGTACAGTGACCGATCTTGACGGGAATTACTCATTGGAAACCAATGAGAATGATGTATTACAATTTTCTTATTTAGGGATGACTACTGTTGAAGAAATAGTAGGAAACCGAACGGTAATCAATGTTGATATGTCTTCCGACTCACAAAAGATTAACGAAGTAGTGGTTACCGCTATGGGTATCGAACGTAAAGCCAAGAGTTTGACGTATGCCACCCAACAGCTGGCAGGGAACGAGCTGACAAGGGCAAAGGACGCCAACATGATTAACTCGCTGCAAGGTAAAGCTGCCGGATTAGTAATTACGCCTAACGCTACCGGTGCCGGCGGATCTTCAAAGATTCTGCTTCGCGGTAACAAATCAGCTTGGGGAAACAACCAGCCGCTTATCGTAATCGACGGAGTTCCGATGAACAACCCTCAAACCAGCCAGTTGGAAGGTGAGTACGAAGGCCGCGACGGAGGTGATGCTTTATCAAACCTCAACCCCGACGACATTGCCAGCATGAACGTATTGAAAGGTGCTTCGGCAGCTGCTTTATATGGTAGTATGGCTGCCAATGGCGTTATCATGGTTACTACCAAGAAAGGACGTGAAGGAGCCGCACGCGTAGACTTTTCGTCTAACATTACGTTGGAAACTCCGCTAAGCGCTCCTAAATTGCAAACCTCTTACGGAGCAATTAAAACGGGTAATCAACTGAGTGAGAAAAGCTGGGGAGAGAAAATATCCGGAGAAGCTTTGGGCAAGGATCGCGTGAACGACTTTTTCCGCACAGGTTCTACGTATATCAATTCTGTTGCAATTAACGGAGGAACCGAGAAGACACAGAGTTTCCTGTCATATGCAAACACGACCTCTTTGGGCATTATGCCGACAAATGACTTCCAACGTCATAACATGACGGCTCGTCAATCATTCAAATTATTCGGAGACAGGCTGTCGGTAGATGCTTCTATCTCTTATATTACTCAGAAAGCCAACAACCGTCCGCACGGGGGAACATATATCAATCCTTTGACAGGTGTATATACCTTCCCGGCAAATGGAGACTTCAACCATTACAAAAACAACTTCGAGGCGTTTGATGGAGGACGCAATATCTACGCACAAAACTGGTACACTTCTCTGAACGACTTCACCTCTAACCCTTACTGGGTGCTGAATCGCAATAAAGCAACAGAGAAGCGCGACCGCATCATGGCTTCGGCTTCTGCTAATCTGAAAATCACTGATTACCTCAATATCCAGGGACGCTTGAGCATCGATAATGCTAAAGATAAGTTTGATCGTAAATGGCATGCCACAACAACCGAGACATGGGCACCGGGTGGTAACGGACGTTACAGGGTAGAAACCTTCGATCCCAAACAGTTCTATGGCGATATCATGCTGAACTTCAGCAAAACATTCAATGATGTCTGGGAAGTAAATGCGTCTGTAGGTAGCAGCTTCATGGATACAAAAACAATCCGTTCTATAATAGACAGTAATAAATTCGGCTTGGATCAACCTAACTACTTTGTTCCTGAAAACATCAGGGGTAATGGTAACGAAAGAACCGAAAGCCCGAGAAAACGCTTGAACTCTGTGTTCGGAACAGCGCAATTCGGATACAACGGAATGATCTACGTAGATGTAACCGGACGTAACGACTGGTCGTCGGCCCTGGCTTACACAAACAATATGTCTTACTTCTACCCGGCAGTTGGTCTAACCGCTTTGTTGAGCGAAATGATCCCGATGGGCGACTTGGTAAACCTATTGAAGCTTCGTGGTTCGTACAGTATTGTAGGTAACGACGTTCCTGCATATATTACCCATCCGCTGGACGGTGTCAACTTAGGTTCATTAGAGCCGAATACGAAAGCGCCGTTTACGGAAATGAAGCCTGAAAAGATGCATTCTATGGAATTTGGTTTTGACCTGACTATGTTGGAAAACCGATTCAACCTGGATTTCACGTATTATAAGACAAATAACAAGAACCAGTATTTCCAGATCTCTGCTCCGTTGGCCAGCGGATATGATAACTATTATATCAATGCCGGAGACATCCAGAATACCGGTTTCGAAGCATCTGCCAGCTATCGTTTCGACATTAATAATGATTGGAGCTGGCGTACGGATTTCAACATTTCGTACAATGACAACAAGATTAAAAAGCTAGACGACCGCTTGTCTGACGGAGTACAGCTAGGTAGTGGAGCCGGCTTCCGCTTCATGCTGAAAGAAGGAGGTTCATACGGTGATATCTACGGGCGCATCCTTGAAAGAGATGACAAGGGCGTTATCCTGCTGAATGAAGACGGAAACCCCAAATTAAGCGACAGCAACAGCAACTATTTAGGCAATGTAAATGCTAAATGGCAGCTAAGCTGGGGCAATAACATTTCATACAAAGATTTCTCTTTCTACTTCCTTTTTGACGGAAAAATTGGCGGTAATACAATCGGTATGACGCAGAGCTACCTGGATGCTTACGGTGTATCAAAAGTATCCGGTGATGCACGCGACAAAGGCGGAGTAGATTTAGGAAACGGCACCAAGATTGACGCGCAGAAGTTCTACGAATCAACAGGAGGTAAAGACAAAGCAGGAAGTGAATACGTATATTCTGCAACAAACTTCCGCCTGAGAGAGCTTTCGTTAGGCTATACATTCCGCAACCTGATTGCTCCTTCAAAGAACCTGAGCGTATCATTAATTGCACGTAACCTGTTCTTCCTGTACAAAGATTCTCCACACGATCCGGAGATGTCTGTTTCTACTCATAATGCCTGGCAAGGTTTCGACATCTTCGGCTTGCCTGCCACACGCAGCTATGGTATTAACCTGAAAGTAACATTCTAAAAAGTATCCCGTTATGAAAAAAATAAAAGATCAACTAAAAAAAGCATTGCCTCTCTGCGCATTGACAATGCTTGTGGGTGCAACGGCTTGTACCGATAACTTTGAATCAATCAACACGAATCCGAACGGATTGGAACCGGAAGACATTAAAATCTCCGCCCGCTTCTTTCAGCCGATGAGTTCTATTTACTGTAACTTCCAGAACAGAAACTGGGAGTATCAGCTGCAGCAGAATCTGAATGCCGACTTATGGTCAGGTTACATGGCTGTGCCTACTCCTTTCGGCGGAAACTATAATAATTCCACCTATGCGATGAATGACGGATGGAATGAGTATCCGTTTTTGTGTGGCGAGCTGTATGTTATGAAGCCTATCAGTGAAATTCTTAAGTCTACCGAAGAAGCTGATTATGTTTCCGTAGCAAAAATTGTTCGTGTAACAGCCATGCACCGCGTATCTGATGTGTACGGACCAATCCCCTACAGCCAGGCGATGCAGGGAGGAGAAACAGTGCCTTACGACGATCAGGAAACGCTATACAAGACATTCCTTCAGGAACTGGAAGAAAGCGTAAATGCCCTGACAACATTTGTAGACACCAACCCGGCAGCAGAAAGCAAACGTATGTCGGAATTTGATATCATCAACCGGGGCGACAATGTATTATGGATCCGCTTTGCCAACTCATTACGCCTCCGCCTGGCGATGCGTATTGTAAAGGTAGACCCGGCTCTGGCAAAAAGTACTGCCGAAGCTGCTGTTAATCACAAATACGGAATCTTAACTTCTGCGGATAAGAATATCGAAGTGGTTGACGCCAGTTTACAAAATCCGCTGAACGAAATCAACTTTTCATACAGCGACATCCGTATGAGCGCTTCAATGATCAGTATGCTGAAAGGATACAGCGACCCTCGCCTGCCTAAGTATGCCACTCCGGTAGGCTGGTTTGAAGAAGGCGGCGTGAAGAAAGACATCCTCAATAAGGATGGAAATGCAACCAATAAGATTGGAGAATACGTAGGTATCCGTCAAGGTGTGATTATCCCGGACAAGAATAATTATATCATGTATTCTACCATCAATATGCCTTCCAGCAGATATACCGACCAAAACGGCGGACAAAATATGATAACAAACGCATTGCCTATCATGAAGGTTGCCGAAGTATATTTCTTACGTGCCGAAGGTGCTTTGAGAGGTTGGAATATGGGTGGCTCTGCAAAGGATTTGTACGAGCAAGGTATTAAAGTCTCTTTCAATGAATATGGTATTTCTGAAGAAGACTATGCAAAATACATCAATAACAGCACCGGAGTTTCTGTAGACTACGAAGATCCGTTTAATCCTTCCAACAATATTGCCGGCATAGACAAGGCTACCGTTAAGTGGGAAGAGAGCGTGTCTCAGGAAGAGAAGCTTCATAAAATCATGAACCAGAAATGGCTGGCCATGTTCCCGGAAGGACAAGAAGCATGGAGCGAATTCCGTCGGACAGGATACCCCAAATTATTCCCTGCTGTAACAAACTATAGCGACGGCAATATTCCGAAGGGTGAGTTCCCGAAACGTTTACGTTTCCCTCGCAACGACCGTAATTCTAACATGGCTGAAGTGGAAAAAGCCCGCACCATGCTGAAAGGTGACGACCACGAAGGAACCCGCCTATGGTGGGACGTAGAAGGAGGAAACTTCTAACTTAACGCCGATTTATATATATCTCTCGATTGCGTGTGTCCGAAAATAAGTAGGATGCACGCAATTTTTTTTCAGACACGTCCTGCATTTTTTCGGACGTGTCCTGTTTTTTAAAGGATTAATTCGCCTTTTCCCTGGCGGATGATTTCAAAGTCATCGGTTGTACAATTTACAATTGTGGATGCTTCTGTCCCGCCATAGCCACCATCTACTACAATATCTACTTTGTCTTCGTATTTTTCAAAGATCAGTTCCGGGTCGGTGGTGTACTCTATTACTTCGTCGTCGTCGTGTATAGAAGTAGTCATGATGGGGTTTCCCAGCTCTCTCACTAGCTGGCGGATTATGTTATTATCGGGTACGCGAATCCCCACTTCCTTTTTGTTTTTATATATTTTGGGAAGTTCGCTGCTGGTTGGAAGAATAAAGGTAAAAGCGCCCGGCAGGTTCTTGCGCATCATCTTAAAGGCGGCATTGCTTACCTTGGCATATTCACTGATATTAGACAGGTCATAACAGATAATAGACAAGTTGCTTTTCTGCGGATTGATCCCCTTCAGTTGGCATATTTTCTCTACGGCACGAACGTTCATGGCGTCGCATCCCATAGCATATACCGTATCGGTGGGATAAATTACCAATCCGCCGTCACGCAACACGTCTACTACCTTATTGAGCTCCCTTTGATTCGGGTTCTCGTCGTAAATTTTTATCAACATAAAAATTTAACCATAAATGATTTTTCCGTTTTCGTCACAATAGGGTTCGAGTCCTTTGCTGTACTGATTCATGGCGCGTAGGCTCATACCCATACTTGAGAACCCTCCGTCGTGATACAGGTTCTGCATCGTTACTTTACGGGTGAGGTCTGAAAAGAGGGTGATACAGTAGTCCGCACATTCGTCGGCTGTAGCATTACCCAGGGGACTCATCTTATCCGAGAAGTCCATCAAATCTTCCATTCCTTTCACACCACTACCGGCTGTTGTTTGGGTAGGTGATTGGGAGATGGTGTTGATGCGCACATTCTTCTCGCGTCCATAGATATATCCGAAGCTGCGGGCAATAGATTCCAACAAGCTCTTTGCATCTGCCATATCGTTGTATCCGAAGAATGTACGTTGGGCAGCTACATATGTGAGGGCTATTACAGAACCGTAATCGGCTATGGCATCCTGCTTTTTGGCAACCTGTAGCATTTTATGGAAAGAGATGGCTGATACATCAAGCGTCTTTTCCAGCAAGCCGTAGTCCAAATCGTCATACGTACGTTTCTTGCGTACGTTCGGGCTCATGCCAATCGAGTGTAATACAAAATCTATTTTACCTCCTAATATTTCTACTGATTTTTGAAAGACCATTTCCAGATCTTCCACGCTTGTTGCGTCGGCGGGAAGCACTTCTACATTCAATTTCTTGGATAAAGCATCTACTTCACCCATACGAACCGCTACAGGGGTATTGCTCAATGTAATAGTAGCACCTTCTTCTACGGCTCTTTCCGCTACCTTCCAGGCAATAGACATGTCGTTTAATGCTCCGAATATGATCCCTCTTTTGCCTTTTAATAAATTATAACTCATACTATTAAAATTAATTCGGAGCAAAGGTACGCATTATTCCCGAAAGTAAATCCGTTTGACGCGCGGGGATATGGAAGTTAGTACTTCGTAAGGGATGGTTCCCAGCTTATCCGACAATTCTTTTACCGGAAGGCTTTCGCCGAAAATAACAACAGAATCTCCTTCTTTGGCATCTATATCGGTAACATCTATCATGGTAGTATCCATCGATATATTGCCTACAACCGGACAGCGATTACCATTTATCAATACCTCTCCCCTACCGTTACTCAGGTGGCGGTCGAAGCCATCGGCATAGCCTATTGGTATAACGGCAATGCGGGAGTCACGGGTTACATAGCTCATGCGGTTATAGCCTATTGAGTCACCTGCCGGAACTTGCTGTATTTGCAGGATAGTTGTTTTAAGGGTAGTTACATTTTGCAGGTTTTTCTTGTCTGACACGCTCACGCCATATAAACCGATACCCAGACGTACCATATCCATCTGATGCTCTGTGAAACGTTCTATGCCGGCAGAGTTGAGGATATGTTTCAATACCGGATAATCAAGGCTCTGCTCCAATTCGGTAGCCGCTTCCTTGAATATCTGTATCTGATGTTGGGTAAAGGTATCAAACTCGGCAGAATCGCTTCCCGCCAGATGGGAGAAAACGGAACGTACCACTATCCCGCTTTGAGACTGCAAACGTTCTGCAATTGCTTCCATATCTCCGGGCTGGAATCCCAAACGATGCATACCGGTGTCTATCTTTATGTGAACCGGATACGAGGTGATCCCCCGGTGTTCTGTCTCTTTGATGATGGCGTCCAGCATGCGGAAACTGTAGACTTCCGGCTCCAGATAGTTCTCAATCAGCAGGTCGAAACTGCTGAACTCCGGATTCATCACCAGGATGGGGATGGATATCCCTTCTTTCCTGAGTTCGGCTCCTTCGTCGGCTACGGCAACAGCCAGGTAGTCGCAGCGGTATTCCTGCAATGTCTTCGCCAGCTCGTTCGGTCCTATGCCATAGCCAAAGGCCTTTACCATCGCTATGATCTTCGTTTCCGGCTTTATCAGGGAACGGTAATAGTTAAAGTTATGCACAATGGCATCCAGATTCACTTCCAGAATGGTTTCATGTACCTTCTTTTCGAGCAACTCCGATATCCGTTCAAAGTGAAAGCGCCGCGAACCTTTCAGCAGGATCAGCTCATCTTTGAATTGGCGTATGTTGGGCGATTGAAGGAAGTCATCTGTTGTCAGGTAAAACTCTTTTCCCATGTTGAAAAGGGAGGCATACTCCGACAAGTCGCGCCCGATTCCTATGATGCGGTCTATCTTCTTCCGGCTCACCAAATCGGCCACTTTTTTGTAAAGAGACTTCGGCAGAGTTCCCGATTGCAGTATATCAGAGAGGATAAGCGTACGCTTCAGCTTTTTCCCGGCTTTCCGGCTTTGCAGGAAGTCGAGGGCAATATCCAGCGAATTGATATCCGAGTTATAGGCGTCATTGATCAATAGGCAGTTATTCTTTCCCTGTTTCACCTCCAGGCGCATGGCTACCGGTTCCAGACGGGTAAATGTAGACGTATCCCGTATACTTGTAGGCTTCAGGTAGAGCATCAGGGCCAGGCAGTGAATCACATTTTCAATGGAGGCATCGTCTGTAAACGGAATGATATAGGTACTTTGCATACCCATTACAACACAATCTATCTCTGTTTCCGTTCCTTTTTTGTGAATAGACTTTACAAACAAGGGCGCCTCGGAATTGGTACGGCTCCAGGCTATCGCTTTGTGCGACAGAAGAGAGGACTCAATACAGTTGGCTATAAACACATTGTCGCCATCATAAACAATGGCTTCACATTCGCTGAACAACATCAGCTTCTCCATACACTTCTGGGTAGTGGAAAGGAAATTTTCCTGGTGTGCCTCGCCTATATTTGTCAGGATTCCGATGGTAGGCAGCAGGATGGGCTGCAACTGATCCATCTCGTTGGGCTGTGAAATGCCGGCCTCAAAGATCCCCAATGTATGTTTTTCGTTCATTTGCCAGACAGACAGGGGAACTCCCAGTTGGGAGTTGTAGCTGCGGGGCGAACGTACGATGTTAAAGTCTTTGTTCAACAACTGGTACAGAAACTCCTTTACGATTGTTTTCCCGTTACTTCCCGTTATTCCGATAACCGGTATGTCAAAGTGGGCTCGATGGTAGGCAGCCAGCTTCTGCAAAGCTTTCAGTGTGTCTTTTACCAACAGGAAATTAGCCTCCGGCATTGTTTCAAAAGCCGGATGCATCTCGCTGACTACAAAATTGCGAACCCGAAGATTATACAACTCCTGTATGTATTTATGGCCATCATTTGTCTTTGTTTTCAGGGCAAAGAAAAGGCTTTGTTCAGGAAAAGAGAGTCGGCGGCTATCTGTAAGCAGAATGCTGATATGATCGTCATGTAGCTTACTTGCTTTTGCGTTTACAACCCGGGCTATCTCTTTTATTGTGTACTTCATTCCTTATTTCATTTTAGACCGTAATAGCTCTATTTCATTCTCGATATGAATGTACGGAAATTTATTATTTATCTGTTCAGCTTTTAACAAAGTTTGCGATATGAAACGGCGATAGGTTTCACTCTCCGGCTGGAAAGGCTTATGATTTATGGCTTTTTGCACCTCTTGCCATTCTTTCATTATTTGTTGAGATTCAGCAGAAAGAAAAGAGGCTGTAAAGCGCTCCCATATATAAGCTACGGCCAGCGGAGAGGGATGCAACATGTCGTCGGCATAGAAACGGTAATCGCGCAATTCGTCCATCACAATCTCGTATGCCGGAAAATAAGCGATCCTATCGGGATAACGGTTTTGCAACTCATCTACTGCCAGAAGCAGGCTTGCCTTACTCAGCTGATTATGATGTGCTCCGTCTTTCCAGTGGCGGACAGGGCTGACGGTAAATAAAATTTTTAGTTCCGGATTCTGCTCCCAGAGGGAAAGCAACAAAGCATTCCATTCGTCTACAATTGCTCCTGCAGACAAGCGTTCACGCGTAAATAGTTTTTCCGGCAACTTATGGCAGTTGGAGACTACTTCTCCTGTACGTTTTAGCCGATATACATAGGCCGTTCCGAAGGTTACTATCAGACGGGAAACCGTTCCCAGATTGGCGGATGAAACAGCCAGCCGATGATTGATTTTGTCAAGTGACTCAGCCTCCGAATGAGACGAGAAGCGGCTATGATGGGTAAAACTGTGATAGACTCCTTCGTATTCAAATAAATCGCCAGCCACAAGGTGTGCCGGATGCAACAACATCTTAAGAGATTGGGCAATGGAAGCCGGATTGTAGAGTACTCCGAAGGGATTGACATCTACTGCCAACTTATTCTCTTCCATCTTCCCACCTATGTTTTCGGCAAAACAGGAACCTATAAGCATGGTTTCATCCTGATAGGAAAAGTCAAACGCTGCCCGGGGGATCGATACCTCTGTCCTGAATTCCATAGACATTCTTATTAGAACATTGATTGAACTTTAAATACAAATTCCATCCATACCCAGTAACGGATTGCTTTTCCCAGAAACATGGAAACCGCTACAATCCATACATTGGCGCGAAGGAAACCCAGCGCTACGGCAATAAAATCGCCTACTCCCGGCAAAAAGACAAAAAAGGCGGTCCAGGCGCCTTTGTTCTTTACCCATTCCTGCACTTTCCGCAGCTTTTCTCCGTCCAGCTTCAGGTATTTTTCGATCCATTCCGTTTTTCCCAGCATACCCAGCCAGTAGCAAGTCATACCCCCCAGAAAATTACCCAAAGTAGCAGCTATCATGCAAGGCCAGTACGAAGCGCCTGCCAGCATTACACCGGTCAGCACTACCTCGCTGCTGAAGGGCAAAATAGTTGCCGCCAGGAAGGAAGCAATAAACACTCCTATATAGCCGTATTCTATAAAAAATTCCATAAACGGACAAATGCCAATATAATATACAGGAAAATAAAGATATTAAAACTCCAATACTGCTTCTTCCCTTTTCTTACCGTGAAAAAGTGGCTCAGCAAAACAGAGATCGGCATGCAACAGATTGCCAGAAGCTCGTCGGATGATTGTTCATAAATAAAGAAAAGGAAAAAAGACAGGAAAAAAGACATAATCAGGAAAAACAGGTATTGCCTCGAACGCAAGGTATCATCGTGTTCGTGCGTTAGTATGTAAACAGACGATATCAGCGTAAGGAAGCCAACGTATCCTATCATAGCCCAATCAAGTGGCGAAATGCCTGTCATTGGGCGGTAGCCTATTTTAAGCAAAGCGGCAAATGTAACCGTAAAAGGAGAAAAATCCTGGCGGAACAAACACCAGCTCAGCAAGAACCAATAAATCGTGACCAGTCCGGACAAAGAAGCCAGGAATGTACGTGTATTCAGTGTTTTAAAGTTGTACATGCCAACCCAGAACAGGGGGCAAAACCACAGGATATGTACCCAGAACAAGCTGCCGATCCCCATAAACAAAGCGGCATTATACGCCTTACCCACGGCATAGGTTTCGTGATAGGAAATAAACAGCTGATACATAGCCAATATAAGGCAGAAAATACCTACAGACGTTGATTTCAGCGGAAGGAAATCGGGATCCGTACTGATAAGCAATACATAAAACAGGAAAGGGAATAACGTCTTTTCTCGGACAATCGCCAGTATGTAGTTCATCCGGTGAATCAGAAAAGCTCCTCCGGCAGTCAGCAGCAAGCCGATACCGTAGGCGATGCTCTTATTGGGCAGTATATTGCACACGGTATTCCACAAGGGCGTATTTAATACCCCCCCGTATACCGGATAGCCGATAGAAAATACATATCCTACGACCCAAAAGGTAAGCGAAACGGCCAGTAAACATATATAAATAAACGGAGTATCTATATTATATGACTTGCCGTAAGCCGACTGTTTTCCTCCCCATTTCATACTTACAGGTCAAATCCTATATCGGTGCGGAAATACATGTTTTCAAAGCGGATCAATGCAGCTGTTGCATACGATTGAGCCAAGGCTGCCCGGCGGTCTGCTCCGTAAGAGCTGACGGCTATTACACGGCCTCCGCTGGTAAGTACCTCACCTCCCGAAGCAGCAGTTCCGGCATGAAACAGGATGCTGTCGGTGGCTGTCGCTTGATCAAGCCCGGCTATCGGTTTGCCTTTTTCGTAATCCTCCGGATAGCCGCCGCTTACAAGCATAACAGTTACGGCGGCGCGGGGGTCAATCTCCAGCCGGCGGTCTTTCAAGTTTCCTTGTGCTACTCCTTCCAGCAGGTCTACCAGGTCGCTCTGGATACGTAGCATCACTACTTCTGTTTCAGGGTCACCCATCCGGCAGTTGTATTCAATAACCATTGGTTCTCCTTCCACATTTATCAGTCCCAGGAAGATAAAGCCTTTATAATCGATTTTCTCTTTCTTCAAGCCTTCTATTGTCGGGCGGATGATGCGCTCTTCTACCTTTTTCATGAATGCTTCATCGGCAAAAGGTACAGGTGATACAGCACCCATTCCACCGGTATTCAATCCGGTATTTCCTTCGCCAATTCGCTTATAATCTTTGGCTACCGGTAGTATTTTGTAGTCATTCCCGTCAGAGAGTACAAATACGGAGCACTCTATACCGTCCAGGAATTCTTCTATCACGACTGTTTTGCTGGCATCGCCAAACATGCCGTGTAGCATGCCTTCCAGCTCTTTTTTCGCCTCTTCCGGATTGTCGATAATCAATACCCCTTTTCCGGCGGCCAGTCCATCGGCTTTCAGTACATAAGGGGCTTGCAGTGTGTCCAGGAAGGCGTAACCTTCGGTCAGGGTTTCGGCAGTAATGCTCTTATAGCGGGCTGTCGGGATCTGGTGTCGCTGCATAAAGGCTTTCGCAAAATCTTTGCTGCCTTCCAGGTGAGCTCCTTCCTTGCTGGGGCCTATTACCGGGATATGTTGCAGGGAGACATCGCTTTTGAAAAAGTCATAAATTCCTTTTACCAACGGGTCTTCGGGGCCTACCACTAGCATATCAATCTGATGGGTCAGTACGAAGTCTTTTATGGCAGGAAAATCGGAAACAGTTATTCCTACGTTTATGCCGGCATCTGCCGTTCCCGCGTTACCGGGGGCAATATACAGCTTGTCTGTTTTCGGACTTTGCGCTATTTTCCAGGCCAGCGCATGTTCTCTTCCTCCTGATCCTATCAATAAAATATTCATTTTTTATCTTCTCTTTTACTGTTATTAAACCTTGGTCTTTCGGGTCTTTCGGGTTTCCCTTTCGAGGGCTTGAAGGCTAGCTTTTTAGGTGCCAGGTACGCACGCTCGTCATCCTCGTCATTCCCTTCAGCATGAGCGGCTGCAAAACGGCGGTCCGGACGATCCATTCTGGCCGTTTTAAAGTCTACCGGGCGCTTGTCTTTCCGCTTGAAGTCTTTCTTCCGGTCTGTATCCGGCAAGCCTCTCCGGCCTTCTTCTCCCAGGCTCTTTTTATAGTCTTTATTTTTTCCTTCAAAGATCTCGTAACAACGGTATTCGCATTCCAGTGAGCCGTTCATTAGCTTTACCTTCTCGTTGGGGCGAAGTGCTATTTTGTCGAAACATTCGTCTTTGTAGCTCAGTATCCATACCTTATAGCCGGTAAAGACATGCTTCATGCGTTCGCCTATCATGCTGTACAGGCCCATCAGGTCGCGAGACGAGATACGTTCGCCGTAGGGTGGATTGGTTACCATAATGCCCGGTTTCGGTGCCTCTGCATATTGTTGGAAAGGCAAGACTTTCAGCTCGATATACTTCATCAGCCCGGCATTGCGCACATTCTTTTCCGCCATTTCTATAGCCGCCGGAGAGATGTCGCTTCCGTAGCATTTAAAGGTAAATTCGCGTTCCTGGCTCTCGTCGTTGTATATCCGGTCGAACAAGTCCTGGTCAAAGTCTACCCATTTCTCAAAGGCAAACTCTTTCCGGTGGATACCCGGGGCAATGTTGAGGGCTATCATGGCTGCTTCGATAAGCAGAGTGCCCGAGCCGCATAAAGGATCCACAAAATGCGAATCGCCCTTCCAGCCTGTTTTCAGAATCATACCGGCTGCCAGTACCTCATTCAGAGGCGCTTCGTTTTGTTCGATGCGGTATCCCCGTTTGTGGAGGCTTTCGCCCGAACTGTCGATAGACAGGGTACAATCATTATGCGATATATGGATATTGATATACAAATCGGGCTTGTTTACCCGTACGGAAGGACGCTTTTTCCCTTGCTCGGTAAAATAGTCTACAATAGCGTCTTTGGTACGATAGGCTACAAACTTGGAATGGTTGAAATCTTCGGAATGGATCACCGAGTCAATGGCAAACGTTTTATCCTCTGAAATGTACTCTTCCCAGGCTACTTCTTTTACCTTTTTGTAAACCGTATCGGCATCTTTTGCTTTAAACTGATAGATAGGTTTCAGTATGCGTAAGGCTGTCCGGCAACAAAAATTGGCTTTGTAGAGCAATTCCTTATCCCCGGAAAAGGAAACCATCCTTCGTCCGATCTGTACATCATTGGCTCCCAAAGCTATCAGCTCATCAGCCAATATCTCTTCCAACCCATAAAGGGTCTTTGCTACCATCTCAAAACTCGCTTCGCTCATTCTTTAATCAATTGAATATTTAACGTTTAAAGTTATTTTGTTGTGAAACCGTTGTTCCTGCCGCCACATCGCTTGTTACCCACACATTGCCGCCGATGGTGGCGCCTTCGCCTATGCGGATACGCCCCAGCAGGGTGGAGTTGGAGTATACCGTAACATGGTCTTCCAGCACCGGATGGCGCGGAACGCCACGGGTGGCATGCCCGTTTTCGTCGGGTGGAAGTTTTTCTCCGGCAAGGCTTACACCCTGGAATATACGTACATAGTTGCCGATAATGCTGGTTTCGCCAATCACCGTTCCGGTACCATGGTCTATGGCAAAGTGATGCCCGATCCGGGCGCCGGGATGAATATCTATACCCGTTTCCGAATGAGCCATTTCCGATATCATACGTGGAATGAAAGGTACCCCCAGTTCGTATAATTGGTGGGCGATCCGGTAATTGATAATGGCACGGATACCCGGATAGCAGAAGATTACTTCGCCCGGATTCTGTGCCGCAGGATCATTGTTGAATGTAGCCTCTACATCGGTAGCCAGTATCTCGCGCAGTTCGGGCAATGCCGCAATAAAGGAGCGCGACAGCCCCTCAGCTTTTCCCGAAACAACCTCTTCCGGACAATCGGCACAATTTTTATCCGAAAAGCACAATCCGGCATATATCTGGCGAGATAGCAGGGTATGCAAACTTTGTACATTTACCCCGATATGATACGGAAGGGTCTGCCTGCTAACACGCGCTTTGCCGTAATATCCCGGAAAAAGGATGGCCCGGCAAATCTCAATAATCTTTTTCAGTATCTCTCCGGAAGGCAAGGCTTCGTCGTCCCGGTACGGATGAAACAATTGCGTGTACGACGATTCATCCGAGAGCCTGCCAACAATACTATTCAATAAGCTTTCGGGTTCCGGCATTGCTTAGTATAACATAACAATTCTGAAAGTCATATCCCCTGGGAAGTCCTTCGTATAAAAATCGCTTATATTAACATAGAATCTTATCGAACCAACCGTATAATCATACGTATACGTCTCGGTCCATATATTTTGGCCATCATGCACCGGAATAGAGTACAGCATTGGCGCCCATGCTCCGCCATCCAGATAATAGCCGATCAGCGCTCCACTATCAAAAATAAACTTCGAAAGATCCGGTTCATCAAAGTCATAATAGAAGTATGAACCTAATTCATCTACTTCACCAACACGCACCCAGTCCCGGCTCTTCACATCATACGTTTTAATGATCCAATCCATCCCTTCTCCTTGTGGCCCTTCGGGACCCATCGGGCCTGTTGGTCCTTCGCAAGCCATCAGGGTGATGGCCATAAACAGAGCAAACAATATCTTTTTTATTCCGGTAATCATTCCTTTTGTTATTTAATTGTTGATTCTTAGGACAAAAGTACATAAATATCCGATTCGCAAAAAGGAAAACAAGAAAAATAGGTAATAAGGAGTAAGCACTAAGGGCTTGGGGATCGTTAAATATACTTTTATCTATGAAAAAATAAAAATATTCAGACTTTTTCATAGATAAAAATCATTTTCAGGTAGAAAAGGTAGATTTGCGTCGCAGACGTATGAGGTTAATCAACGTTTTGCATCTGCGATGTAGTTTGTTAATCATTTTAATGTTAAAATATCTTATATCGATGCATGATTTTACAAAATAGCGTTTTTTGCTAACTTCTCTTTTCTTGAAAAGTGTCGGAAAAATAGAAACCGAAACGAATTTTAATAAAAACCGAATTGATTTTAACTAACATTTAGTTAAATCAAGGGTTTTCTTCCGATTCATCCAGGTGATTTTGCTTAATGATCCAAGTGATTTGGCAAAGTGATCTAAATGATTTACTGAAATCATTTGGATCATTTTGTTACATATTTCTGCCAGGTCGAAATATTGTGTCCGAAATATGTAATTTAAAAGGTTTATTAACCAAAAACAGGGGTGAAATGAGTACCGTTTCTGAAATAGCAAAAAGAAGGATATTGAACGAAGAATATCGAAAAATGAATGAAGAATATCGAAAAATGCGTTCTGCGTGTTCCGTTCTGCGTGCTGCAGCTTGCAAAGCGATAAAACTTAAGTGCCAAATAGAAGCCTTCTTTGCAAGCTCTCCCGGTTTTTGTCCGAAATATGGCCTGTGAGCAGGGGGTATATTAACATTTTGTCAAAAAGACAGAAGGTGGTACATGGGGTGGTGCGCATTGTTCCTGCTGCGCCCCACGGTCCACATACCACCCGTTAATAGAGACGAGGCATAGCCTTGTCTCAGTGTATTATCTGTTATCTGACAACTACCTTCCAGCGGTTGTCGCCTATTGCTACGATGTAAATACCCTTTGCTACAGGGATACGGCTTACGCCTTCTGCGGCCGGGGCAGATTTCAGTAGCTGTCCGTTTAGATTGTAGATCAGGATATTTTCACGCTGAGGCTTTGCTCCCTGAGCTATGAAGATGTATCCAGGGGTAGTATATACCTTAGCTCCTTGTCCGGAGGGGTCAGAGAGGGTGCCTGTTGGGTTCTTTCCGTCGTTCCAACTAAGTCCCACTATGCGGATTTGCATGTCATCCGTAGCCATGATGCGATATACGTAAACGGTTTCCCATACCTGCTGATTGGCACGTAGCAAGCTTTCGTCCGGACTGGCAGAGCGTGTTTCGGTGCGTATCGGGTCAAGCAGTTGATCGTTCAGGTACACGGCAATGCCACTTAGGTGTGTCAGGCTATCCAGCCACACGCGTAGCTCGAAAGGCTCTCCTTTGGTCATTTCGGTAGTACCTTCTACCGGATTCAGACCAATATGCTCACGCAAATCAGGATCTACCAAGTCTAGCGCCACCAATACAGCTACAGACTCCGGCTCCGGCTGCTCTCCTGCTTCTACCGTAAAATTGTAGATCAAAGCGGGGTCTCCAAATCGATCAACAGGAAAATCAGCCGTACTAATATACAACTCTACAGTACCGGTAAAACCG
This sequence comes from Parabacteroides sp. PH5-46, assembly GCF_029892785.1. Classification (GTDB taxonomy): domain Bacteria; phylum Bacteroidota; class Bacteroidia; order Bacteroidales; family Tannerellaceae; genus DFXE01. The sequence continues at coordinate 2,917 of NZ_JARXXA010000025.1, read as the reverse complement.
GCAGGCAATGTAAGTATATTATTATCTAGCGAATAACCACTTATCGGAAACCCATTTTCATCCAAACACTCAAAGCTTGCCTCATCAATAGCCGAACCTGCAGCAATAGCCGAAAGATCTATCGGTGAGGTAAGGGGAGAGGGTGCTGTAGCGTATTGCGGTGCATAAAGATAATCGCTGCATACTCCCACCGAAGGCAAACTACTTAGGGGTATATAATTCCAGTAACAATTCAATTCGGCTAATTGGCTACATCCGGAAACATCCAGAGAGCTAAGAGCGTTTCCGGAGCAACTCAATCCGGTTAATTGGCTACATCCGGAAACATCCAGAGAGCTAAGAGCGTTGCTGGAGCAATCCAATACTGTTAATTGGCTACATCCGGAAACATCCAGAGAGCTAAGAGCGTTGCCGAAGCAATTCAATACTGTTAAACTATCGCAGCCTGAGAGGTCTAATGATCCGCCTAAAGAACTATACGTCCAGCTTATTTCGCTGATCCGCATATCATCAGGGCTATCTACCCAAGTAATACCATCTATACTCCCCCAGGCAGCACTGCCGGCATCCAACGTAGCGGGATCCTGACTCATCCCCAATCTTTCCCAATTTTTTATTCCGGGAAGATTAGATTCCTGCGCTAAGAAGGCTTGCAGTTTCGTTATATCTCCCGAATTGAAACCTGTAACTACTGTGAATGTGTAGATCATAGCCGCATTAGCACCTTGTGCAGGAAAGTCACTTGTAGTGATATGCGCTTCTACAACACCGGTAGTACCATCAGGTAGGGTGAGGATATCGCCTGAAAGCGTACCTATATCCGCTCCGGACGCATTAGTAGCACTAGTTATACCCGTAGCAACACCCGAAAGGTCTACCGGATTAGTTGTAACTGATATTGTAATTACCTGCGGAGCATAGGTGTAGTTTTGTATTCCTGTGGGCAGAATGCGTAAGGGAATCCGGTTGTTAGAACAATCAAGAGTTGTTACAGTTTGTGGTATCTCCAATGAAGTAATCTGGTTATTCGAACAATCCAATGTTTTCAAGTTCGTACAACCTAATAAATCCAAATAATTCATTGACGTGTTCGAACAGTTGAGCGTTTCTAAAACTGTATTATCAGAAGCCCAGAAATTGGATAGACTTCCACATCCGCTCACATCAATAGATGTAACAGAGGTAGCTTCCAAATCCAGATAGCTCAGAGAGGTACAGCCTGTAAAATCGACTGTTCCTGCCAGTTTTTTATAAACATCAGAGCCTAAGAACCACCAAGTGATCCGAGTGATTCTTTTATTGTTAACGTCTCCTGTCCAAGTAAGCCCGGGATAGGTTTGCCATCTACTATCATCTTCATTCCATCCGGTAGGATCTGTATCGGAAGGAATCTGTTCCCAGTTTTTCTTCCCGTCTTCGACCGAAGTCTGATTAAGGAATGCTTTCAGTTTATTCACGTCATTTACGTTGTACGTGGGGTGGGTTGCACTTAGGGCTGTAGCTGTAGTGGCAAACAGCACAAAAAGGGCTATTAATAGCCTTTTAGATAGAGTAATCATTTGTTTCATAAATTCATTGATTTTAATGGTAGTTTTTTAACTATATAATGTGGCGTACAAAAAGCTAATCATTATCCCAAAAGTAGCTACAGGCTTGGAAAGAATGTATTGCAGAACGTAAAATTCGATTTACGTTCTGCAACATATTAATAAAATTCACATTATTTAACTGTCGTTTTTCTATACGAGCCGGGGGTAGTACCAGTCTGGAGGGTAAACTGCCGATGAAAACTGCTTCTGTCGGGAATGCCTACCAACTCGCCTACTTCGCGGAGGGAAATTTCGTTGTTTTCGTCCATCAGACGGCAGGCTTCCTTGATGCGCAACTCACGTATCCAGCTCTTGAAGTTATGGTTCATCTCGTGATTGATATGTTTGGAGAGGTAGGTGCGATTCGTTCGCAACTCCTCGGCTACGCTTTCAAGGGTGAGGTCTTTGTGCAAAAAACGCTTTTGCCCGATCCATACATTCAGGGCAGCCGAAAGATCGGAAGAAGATATCTGTTCTTCGTTTTCCGCTTCCAGTGCCGGTTCGATCCGGTAAAAAGTAAAACCGTAATTGATGTATTTAATAGCAAAGAGAATATAGAAGAGTGTATATCCGATTGTAAAGGCGATATATATGTTTTCGGGGAAAAAGCTGGAAGCAAGTGCCAGTATCCCAATCGTAAGCGCCATGCAGAAAGAGGTGATGATCCACCTGAGCCTTTTATCTTCCCCATCGGCAAAAAAATTGTCTATCTGCCGGCAATAACGCTTGTATTCACGCCGGAAAAGATAAACATAACCTAGTAATTGCAACCCATAGCATACCACAGCCCCATAGATGAGGTAATGAAGCCATGCAGCCGCAAACGGCAGGAAAAGACAAAATAACAAAACAACAGAAAACAGACTGATACACACCAGTTGAGCAACAACGCGACGCACAGCCAGGCGGCTTACATCTACAAGCATAACAATTGAACAGGTAAAGAAAGAGGCCTGAAATGAAGCGGCAATAAGCGTAAAAACCATCACCTGCTGCCAGGGAGCAAAGCCTCTGCCGGTATATACCTCTACCAGGCCAACGGAAGCAAGCAACAGGTAAGCAGCAGTCAACAGCCTACGCCCGATACGGTAATTACGCAACTTTTCACCCGCAGGCACATTGACCAACAATAGCCCAAAAGCCGCAGAAAATACCAGAAAAACCGACCCTAGTACAGCCGCCGAATAAACATCCTGCACAATAAACATTACCTCTTATTTGTATTAATCCGGCTCTAAGTAACTGTTAGGAAATTATCGTAAAGAGTTATGATAAGGTTGAAAAACATTGGGTATCAGTTGTTTAAGTAGATATTTATTCGTAAATTT
>NZ_JARXXA010000024.1 GCF_029892785.1 Parabacteroides sp. PH5-46 | reverse complement strand
CTAAACTAAAGGAGTTGTTTCAATATTTAGAAACAACTCCTTTGTTTGTTTAGAGGAAAGTGGTTTCTTTGCAAATCAATTAAATTTGTATTATTGTATGCCTGTTTAATATAGAAAGTTATGAAGAGAATCCTATTATCGTTGCTATCCCTTCTGTTTGTGAATATTGCTTTTGCTCAAACAGTTACTGCTTATAAGATAGTTGAAAATCTGAATTATCGTACAGATGGAGACGCTTATAGTCGGGAACGTTGCAAACTGGATGTTTACTATCCGGAGGGCGAGAAAGGCTTTGCTACGGTAGTTTGGTTTCATGGAGGTGGACTTTCTTCAGGCAAAAAGCATATTCCCGAGCAACTGAAGAACTGTGGATTGGCTGTTGTGGCGGTAAATTACCGTCTGCTTCCGAAGGCCCAACTCTCGGACTGCTTGCAGGATGCCGCAGCTGCAGTTGCCTGGACTTTTAACGAAATAGGGCAGTTTGGAGGCGATCCTCATAAGATATTTGTGTCAGGACATTCGGCAGGGGGATATCTGACCTCCATGATTGGATTGGATAAAAAATGGCTTGAAGCCTATCACATAGATACCGACCGGATAGCCGGACTGATCCCTTTCAGCGGACATGCAATCAGCCATTTTGCATACAGACAGTCCAAAGGAATGAAAGACACACAACCCAGCATTGATGAATTTGCTCCGCTCTATTATGTGCGTCCTGACGCTCCGCCTTTGGTTATAGTTTCCGGAGACAGGGAGTTGGAACTACTGGGACGCTATGAAGAAAACGCTTACTTCTGGCGCATGATGAAAGTCGCAGGACATAAGGAAACCTACTTATATGAACTAGATGGATACGACCATGGCGCTATGGCAGCACCAGCTTTTCACATCTTAAAAACTCACGTAAAGGAAATATTGAAAAAGGAGGATTAATATACCTCTTTTGCTACCTGGTATACACTCTCGGTTGCCATGAACGAATAGAAATGCAGGCTGGGAACCTGATGAACCATCAGATCTTTACATTGCATGGTACACCATTCTACACCTACAGCTTTTGCATCCTCGTCGGTTTTGCATTTCCGCAGCTCTTTTGCTAATGCTTCGGGAATGTCTGAGCGGAAAACTTTAGGAAGTATAGTCAGCTGATTTTTGAAAACAATGGGTTTTACACCAGGGATAATCGGCACGGTAATGCCTTCGGCACGGCAACGATCCACAAAGGTGTAATATTTTTCATTGTCGAAGAACATTTGAGTCACCAGGTAGTCGGCACCGTTTTCTACTTTCTTTTTGGCATAGTAAATGTCCGATTCTATATTCGGAGCCTCTTCGTGCTTCTCTGGATAGCAAGCCATTCCGTAAGAGAAAGGAGTTTCGTTTGCTTCAAATGTAGAGCCGTCTACGGCAATACCTTTATTAAAGTTGTTTACCTGCTCCTGAAGTTCTATAGCATAATCATGAAACTGGCTTTTGTCCAAGTTTGGGTCAAGCGTTTTCACATCTCCCCGGAGCAACAACAGATCATATACTCCCAGAAAGTTCAAGTCGATCAGTGCGTATTCCGTTTCGTCTTTGCTGAATCCTTTGCAGATAATATGTGGAACAGCAATGATGCCGTATTTGTTCTGAATGGCAGAGGCAATAGCTACCGAACCGGGACGTTTGCGTATGTTTACCCGTTGGTAGCTACCGTCGGCTAATGTTTTGTAAATAAATTCGCTATGATGCGAGGTGATATTGATATATTTAGGATCAAATTCGCGCAATTTGTCAATAACACTATATACTTTTTGTACACTATTCCCTTTTAAAGGGGGAAGAATTTCAAAAGAAAAAGCCGTTTGCTTACTGTTCCTGATATGATCGATAACCCTCATAGTTTTATTTATATCTCAATAATATTTTTTGCCGTAATAGAAAAGACCTGAATAAAGTTCACCTTTGTTTCGTGCATTTTCTTTTGCAACTTTTCATTGTCTCTATTCAATAGGTTCTCTGCAGAGCCATCTTTCCAGCGGTTTTCTGCCCATTGTGTATCAAGACAGGGAGTCTGGTCGATGTGACAAAGCAGTTTTTTCTCCTCGTAATTAACAGCGATAGTTTTTCTGGAAAGTTTGCTTTCGCTCAACATTCCGCTGATTTTCACCTTTTTTTTATCCCATAAGCCCTTTTCAAAGGGTTCATTGTCGGCAGGCAATACGCAGATGATTTCACCATCGGAAAGTCGTAATTTCATCTTCTTCCCTTTTATCGGGCAGACATGTACGACCTCTCCTTCAAGTGTCGTTTCTTTTCCTACTTCTGGGTCCAGATAATGCGTATATCCGGTTGCTTGTTTGTTATTGCAAGCGAAAAATAAAACACAACTCGCAGTTGATGCTTTTAAGAAATCACGACGTCTCACTTTTTGATAGTTTATTTTCGTTGCAAATGTAGCAATTATTGTGAAATAGATTAAATTTGTGATTTAAATCTAATAGAAGACAATCTTATGAATGGAATTAACTGGTCTGAACTTACGTTCGGATATATGAAAACAGACTATAACGTCAGATGTTATTATCGTGATGGTAAATGGGGCGAACTGGAAGTTAGCTCCTCGGAAATAATCAATATTCATATGGCGGCTACCTGTCTCCATTACGGGCAAGAGGCGTTTGAAGGACTCAAGGCCTTTAAGGGTAAAGATGGTAAGACTCGTGTTTTTCGTATGGAAGAGAATGGCAAACGTATGATTTCTTCGAGCCAGGGAATCATGATGGCCGAATTTCCGGTAGAAAGATTTGAAGAAGCAGTTCGTAAGGTTGTAAAATTAAACGAGCGCTTTGTACCTCCTTATGGAAGCGGAGCGTCGTTATACATTCGTCCGTTGTTGATTGGTCTGGGTGCCCAGGTAGGAGTAAAGCCGGCAAGCGAATATCTTTTCATGGTATTTGTAACTCCGGTTGGCCCTTATTTCAAGAGTGGCTTCAAACCGGCTCCGGTATGTATCATGCGCGGATACGACAGGGCAGCTCCGCAGGGAACAGGAACCATCAAAGTAGGTGGAAACTATGCCGCCAGTCTTGCAGCCGGAACGAAGGCACAAAGTAAAGGCTATGCTGCTGTTCTGTACCTGGATCCGAAAGAGAAGAAGTATCTAGACGAATGTGGACCGGCTAACTTCTTTGCTATCAAAGGAAATAACTATATTACTCCGGCTTCAAACTCTATTCTCCCTTCTATTACGAACAAGAGCCTGCAACAACTGGCTACCGATATGGGACTTACGGTAGAACGCCGTCCTATTGCAGTAGAGGAACTGAGCACTTTTGATGAAGCGGCAGAATGCGGAACAGCAGCCGTTATTACTCCGATCTCAAAGATTGATGACTTGGATGAAAACAAATCATACATTTTTTCAAAAGACGGAGAGCCCGGAGCTACCTGTGAGAAGTTGTACAAGAAACTATTGGCTATTCAAACCGGCGACGAGCCAGATCCATACGGCTGGGTAAAGGTTATAGAATAAAGGATATCTGAAACTAATAAATAGCTCGCCTCCTATTTTCAGTAGGACGTGAGCTATTTTTATTTGCACGTGAGCAAATATTTTTAGGATAAATGCCATTTCGGATTGGTAAATTAATATTTATTTTGCTATCTCGGTATTGCAAATCATGGATTTTTGTTATTTTTGCAGGAAATAACAACGTATTATCGTGGAAACATTCTTTCGGACACATAACTACTTACTCGAACACACGTATTCTTCGGTGAGGAGATTGTTAATGGATGAAGTTGACTGGAACGACCGCCTTATCGGAATCAAAGGTTCGAGAGGGGTGGGTAAAACCACCTTTCTGCTTGAATATGCGCGGGAGTTTTTCGGAAAAGACAACCGGGAGTGTTTGTATATCAACCTGAACCATTTCTATTTCACGGAATGTAGCATCATAGATTTTGCTGCCGAATTCAGAGCAAAAGGCGGAAAAGTACTGCTTATCGACCAAGTATTCAAATACCCGGGATGGTCGCATGAGTTACGTTATTGCTACGATCACTTCCCCGATTTGCGTATTGTCTTTTCAGGCTCGTCGGTCATGCGTTTGAAAGAAGAAAACCCGGACTTGTCCGGCCGTGCTGCGTCCTATAATTTACGAGGTTTCTCTTTTCGGGAATTTCTGAACCTGATGGCCAATACTTCTTTTCCTGTTTATTCTTTTGAAGAGATTCTGGCCGATCATACGATAATTGCCGAATCAATTTGTTCCAAAGTAAAGCCGATGGCTTTCTTTCAGGATTACCTGCATCATGGATATTATCCCTTTTTTCTGGAGAAAAGAAACTTCTCGGAGAACCTGCTGAAGACAATGAACATGATGCTCGAGGTAGACGTATTATATATTAAACAAATAGAGCAAAGTTATTTGCCCAAGCTAAGGAAATTGCTATATTTGCTGGCCATTAGTGCGCCTTGTGCTCCTAATGTCAGTCAGTTAAGCAAAGACATAGAAACCAGCCGGGCTACGGTGATGAATTATATTAAATATCTGACAGACGCCCGCCTGACTAATATGCTTTACAATGAAGGCGATACATTCCCTAAAAAACCAGCAAGAGTTTATATGCATAATACAAACCTGATGTATCCTATCCGCCCGGCGGATGTAAATAATCAGGCGATAAGGGAAACCTTTTTCTATAATATGCTGCATAAAGGAAACAAGCTGAATACGGGAGTGAAGAACGCCCATTTTTTAGTTGACGGGACTTACAACTTCAGGATAGAAGAATCCCTGAAAGTACGTAACAATCCCGATTTGTACTATGCGATAGATAAAGCCGAGGTAGGAAGTGAAAATCTTATCCCGCTTTGGCTGTTTGGATTTTTGTATTGAAAGAATAGTGTTACATAATTATTAATTTAGAAATGACAAAGCAAAAGAAATTCTTAACTTGTGATGGTAATCAAGCTGCTGCGCACATCTCGTATATGTTTAGTGAGGTGGCGGCTATTTATCCCATTACTCCTTCGTCTACAATGGCCGAATATGTAGATGAGTGGGCTGCTGCCGGACGTAAAAACATTTTCGGAGAAAAGGTTTTGGTGCAGGAAATGCAATCGGAAGGTGGGGCAGCCGGTGCTCTTCACGGTTCTTTGCAGGCTGGCGCTCTGACAACTACCTATACTGCATCGCAGGGGTTGTTGTTGATGATCCCCAATATGTATAAGATAGCAGGTGAACTCTTACCTTGTGTATTCCATGTGTCTGCCCGTACAATCGCTTCGCATGCGCTTTCTATCTTTGGCGACCATCAGGACGTAATGGCTTGCCGTCAGACCGGCTTTGCCATGTTGGCTGAAGGTTCTGTGCAGGAAGTAATGGACCTGGCTGCTGTAGCACACCTAGCTACAATCAAGTCTCGCGTACCGTTTGTAAACTTCTTCGACGGATTCCGTACTTCTCACGAAATACAGAAAATTGAAATGCTGGAAAATGAAGATGTAGCACATCTGATCGACCAGAAAGCATTGGCTGAATTCCGTAGCCGCTCATTGAATCCGGAAAACCCGGTGGCTCGCGGTATGGCAGAAAACCCCGATGCATTCTTCCAGCACAGAGAAGCCTCTAACAAATATTATGAAGCTGTTCCGGAAATAGTGGAAGAATACATGAAAGAGCTTTCTGCTATTACAGGCCGTAAATACGGATTGTTTGATTATTACGGAGCTGCAGATGCCGACCGCGTAATTATCGCTATGGGATCTGTAACGGAAGCTATCCGCGAAACGATTGATCACCTGACAGCTAAGGGTGAAAAAGTAGGGCTTTTGGCTGTTCACTTGTATCGTCCTTTCTCTGCTAAGCACTTCCTGGCTGCTATGCCTAAAACAGCTAAACGTATCGCTGTATTAGACCGCACAAAAGAACCGGGAGCCAACGGAGAACCTCTATACATGGATGTAAAAGATATCTACTACGGACAAGAAGGTGCTCCGTTAGTTATCGGTGGCCGCTATGGTTTGTCTTCTAAAGACACGACTCCGGCTCAGATTTTGGCTGTGTATGAAAATCTTTCTTTGCCGATGCCGAAGAATGGCTTTACCATCGGTATTGTAGACGACGTAACCTTTACTTCTCTTCCACAACAGGAAGAAATAGCTATGGGTGGCGACGGAATGTTTGAAGCCAAGTTCTATGGTTTGGGTGCCGACGGTACAGTAGGAGCTAATAAGAACTCAATCAAGATTATCGGTGATAATACTAACAAATATTGCCAGGCATACTTCTCTTACGACTCTAAGAAGTCGGGAGGTTTCACCTGTTCTCACCTTCGTTTCGGAGACGAACCGATCCGTTCTACCTATCAGGTAAATACGCCAAACTTCGTGGCTTGTCACGTACAGGCATACCTGCGTATGTATGACGTAACACGCGGCCTTCGCGAAAACGGAACATTCCTTTTGAATACAATCTGGAATGACGAAGAGCTGGAAAAGAATCTGCCGAATAAAATCAAACGTTATTTTGCCAAGAAAAAGATCACTGTATATTATATGAATGCAACAAAGATTGCAGAAGAAATTGGTCTGGGCAACCGTACCAATACTATCTTGCAGTCGGCATTCTTCCGTATTACAAAAGTAATCCCTGTAGATCTGGCTATCGAGCAGATGAAGAAATTCATCGTTAAGTCATATGGCAACAAGGGAGAAGCGATTGTAAATATGAACTATGCAGCCGTAGATCAGGGTGGCGCTTACAATCAAATGACAGTGAAACCCGAATGGGCGAACCTGCCGGACGAAGAAAGCGACAAAAAGAATCAACCGGACTTCATTAAGAACGTTGTAAACGTAATTAATGCTCAGGATGGAGATTTATTGCCTGTTTCTACTTTTGTAGGTATTGAAGACGGTACCTGGCAGCAAGGAACAGCTAAATATGAAAAACGTGGTGTAGCATCTCACGTTCCTGTTTGGACGTCAGAAAACTGTATCCAATGTAACAAGTGTGCGTATGTTTGTCCTCACGCTTCTATCCGTCCGTTTGTATTGGATGAAGCAGAGCAGAGCAAAGCGCCGTTTAATGATATGCTGAAAGCTACCGGAAAACAATTCGATGGTATGAAGTTCCGTATCCAGGTGTCTGTATTAGACTGTCTGGGTTGTGGTAACTGTGCCGACGTTTGTCCGGGTAACAAGCAAGGCAAAGCACTTGAAATGGTTACACTGGAAAGCCAGATACAGGAAGCTCCTAACTGGGAATATTGCACAGACCAGGTGAAGAGCAAACAACACTTGGTAAATATCAGTGCCAATGTGAAGAATTCTCAGTTTGCTACTCCGTTATTTGAGTTCTCCGGTGCTTGCTCCGGTTGCGGTGAAACTCCGTATGTGAAACTGTTAACTCAGTTGTTCGGCGAGCGTCAGATGATAGCAAATGCTACCGGTTGTTCTTCTATCTATTCAGGTTCTGTACCTTCTACTCCTTATACACAAGGAGAAAGCGGTCACGGACCAGCGTGGGCTAACTCATTGTTTGAAGACTTTGCCGAATACGGAATGGGTATGAACCTGGCAGTTGACGCCATGCGGGAACGTTTGGAAAAACTGATGAAGCAGGCAATAGAAAAAGACTGTCCGGCTGGCGGAAAAGAATTGTTCGAAGAATGGACTGCCAACAAAAATAACGCAGAAAAGACAATAGAACTGGAAGCAAAGATCACTCCGCTGGTGAAAGCCAATGCAGACAAATGTGACATTTGCAAAGAAATAGCGTCTTTGAGTAAATATATCATCAAGAAATCCCAGTGGATCATTGGTGGTGACGGAGCTGCTTACGATATCGGTTTCGGAGGATTGGATCATGTGCTGGCGTCAGGCCGCGACGTGAATATCCTGGTGCTCGACACGGAAGTATATTCTAATACGGGAGGCCAGTCTTCAAAAGCTACACCGGTAGGAGCTATCGCTAAGTTTGCTGCAGCCGGAAAACGTATCCGTAAAAAAGACCTGGGGCTGATCGCTTCTACCTACGGATATGTATATGTTGCTCAGATTGCTATGGGTGCTGATCAGGCACAAACCCTGAAAGCAATCCGTGAAGCGGAAGCTTATGACGGACCTTCTATCGTAATTGCTTATGCTCCTTGTATCGCTCACGGATTAAGATCCGGAATGGGCAAGAGCCAGGCAGAAGAAGAAAAAGCTGTAAAATGTGGATACTGGCACCTGTGGCGCTACAACCCAGCGTTGGAAGCCGAAGGACAGAATCCGTTTACATTGGACAGCAAAGAACCAGAATGGGATGCTTTTGAAGACTTCCTGAAAGGTGAAGTTCGCTATTCTTCCGTAATGAAACAATATCCTCAGGAAGCAGCCGAGCTGTTTGCTTCAGCCAAAGAAAACGCGAAGTGGAGATACAACAACTACAAACGTTTGGCTAAACAACAATGGGGTGTTGAGCAAGAATAAGTAAGTAAAAACTGCAAATAACTGTCAAAAAGGGAGGAAACTTATGTTTTTCTCCCTTTTTTTAGCATAAAGCTTGCACATCTTCTGGAAAATGTGTTTATTTGTAGTGACGGAATTTTGACGTTGACCTTAGACAAGCGTCTTTTCATATTCATTGAATTTCAATCCCTTACTTTGGAATGAAGAAACAAGTTTCTTTTGAAGGTTTTTCAAAAGTATTAGACATTTAGTATCGTAAAAGCGAGATGTTCAGAGCATCGCGCTTTTATATTTTAGATACTTTCTGTACCTTTGCCGGAAAGGTTATAAATAGTTATGATAAAGGCAGTTTTCTTTGATATCGACGGTACACTCGTCAGTTTTAACACACACGTTATTCCACCCTCTACGCTTGAAGCACTTGATTTGTTGCGAAAAAAAGGTATCATGCTTTTTATTGCTACCGGACGACATCGGGCGTATATCAATAATCTGGGCGACCAGGAATTTGATGGTTACATTACCCTTAACGGAGGCTATTGCGTAGCCGGGGAAAGTGAACTAATCTATAAACACAGCATTCCCTCAACAGATATAGATGCACTGATTGAATATCAGAAAGCATACCCTTCCAATGTATTTCCTTACATCCTGGTGAAGGAAAAGGAGTTATTTATGAATTACAAAACGTCTCGGGTTGAAACGGTGTTGAGTCAATTGAACTTTCCCGAGCCTCCTGTTGTACCGTATTCGGAAATACCACCCGGCGATGTTTATCAGATAATTGCTTTTTTTGATGCGGATCAGGAAAAACACGTGATGCCTTTTCTGCCGGGATCCGAATCCACACGTTGGTCTCCTCTATTTACCGATGTTGTTCCTAAAGGCAGCAGTAAGCAGGTTGGCATTGATAAGATCATTGAACACTACGGATTTACACTGAATGAAACCATGGCTTTTGGCGACGGCGGGAATGATATACAAATGCTCCGTCATGCAGGCACAGGCATCGCTATGGGAAATGCAGAGGATGCTGTTAAGCAAGCTGCCGATTATGTCACCGCTTCCGTAGATGATGATGGCATTTATAAAGCTCTGAAATACTTTAAAATCATATAAATATCTTTCTTTATACGTAACGAACGTTAAAAATATGCTTTTGAAGTATGTTTTAAAACATTATTTCAATTAATGTTGTTATCTTTGTAGTGTATAACAAAAAGAAAGAATAATGATCACAAGAAAAAGTGAAGAAAGCATGCGTACTTTAGCCATGTTGCGTTATCAGGCTGAGCACTACCGTACGGTAGGAAGAGGTTCTGTTTCCCAACAATTAGATGCTAAGATCCGTCGCCTTGTAAAGGAGATGAACGCAGGTGCAGTTAAATCATAAAATGGTAAAACTGCATTTTATTGAGATAATTTAAGTAAGAAATATATAGCAAAAAGGTTTACTAAACGATGATTCGTAAGTAAACCTTTTTTTATTGATAAAGGCATAAAACGGAAACGTTACTCTTCGTTTCCTTTTTCTATCTGTTCTTGCACAATGGCGTCAACCACAGCAACAGTTGTCAGATTCAGTATATCCCGGGTTGAACTCTCCAGGTCTGTGAAGTGTATCGGCTTGTTCAGTCCCATCTGAATAGGGCCGATTGATTCTCCTACACCCATTTCAAGTAATAACTTGTATGCACTGTTGGCCGAACTCAGGTTCGGGAATATCAGTGTATTTACATCTTTTCCTTTCAGCTTGTTGAAGGGGTATGTTTCGTCCCGCAGCTTTTTGTCGAAAGCAAAGTTTACCTGCATTTCTCCATCTACTACAAGTTCGGGGTAATTTGTATGAAGGTAATCGATCGCTTCATGCACTTTCATAGGGCTGCCCTGCTTGTCGGCGCCAAAGTTGGAGTATGACAACATCGCCATAACCGGCTCGTGCGCAAAGAATCTGACAGCATCGTGTGTGAGACGGGCAACATCCTTCAATACATCAGCCGACGGATGACGGTTGATCAACGTATCCGCAATAAAGAAAGTCCCTTTCTTACTGCTTATGATGTTCATTGTCCCGAAATGTTTATATGACGGACGGATACCGATAATTTGCTCAGCCAGTTTGATTACTTCCGAGTAGCGGCTGTAGACACCAGTAATAAAGGCGTCTGCCTCGCCGGTGTTGACCATCATCATACCAAAAGCATTCCGGTCTACCATCTTTTCGTAGGCTTCAGAGAAGGTAACGCCTTCCCGCGCCTTTTGCTCCGAGAATATTTTGGCAAAGCGGGCTCTTCTGTCGTTTTCCCTGTCGTGGCGTAAATTAACTATTTCGATACCATCGATGTTCAGGTTTTCTTCCGCTGCTATCTTATGTAGCCTTTCTTCATTGCCCAGCAAGATTGGGATACAAATTCCTTCTGATTTCGCTTCCACCGCTGCTTTCAGCATATTGGCATGATTAGCTTCGGCGAATACAACACGTTTCGGATTGGCTTTTGCCATATCTACGAAAGAGCGGATCAGCTTGTTATCGTAGCCCATCATCTCCCGCAGGTGATTGGCATAGCCTTCCCAGTCGGTAATAACTTTACGCGCTACACCCGATTCGATAGCCGCTTTGGCTACGGAGATGGAAACAGCCGTCAGCAGACGTGGGTCTAATGGCTTTGGCAGTATATAATCACGTCCGAAAGTAGTCCTTTTCAGTTTATAAGCAGCATTTACGACATCGGGTACCGGCTCTTTTGCCAGTGCGGCGATTGCCTTTACGGCTGCCAGTTTCATTTCTTCGTTGATTGCTTTGGCATGTGTATCCAATGCGCCACGAAAAATATAAGGAAATCCCAGTACATTGTTTACCTGGTTCGGATAGTCCGAGCGTCCGGTAGCAAAAATAATATCAGGACGAGAGTCCATCGCATCCTGATACGAAATCTCAGGATTCGGATTGGCTAAGGCAAAGACGATAGGATTGTCGTTCATGGAACGTACCATCTCTTTTGTCAATACATCGGCAACAGACAGTCCCAGAAATACATCGGCACCGGCCACAGCTTCTTCCAGAGTTTTAATATTCTTGTCGGTAGCAAATTCCTTTTTAGCCTCATTCAAGTTGTTGCGATAGACAGACAATACCCCTTTGCTATCACACATGATGATATTTTCCTTCTTTGCCCCAAGTAACACATACAGTCTGGTGCAGGAAATAGAGGCCGCTCCGGCTCCGTTCACTACAATTTTTACATCTTCAATTTTCCTGCCGGTAATCTCAAGGGCATTCAGCAGTCCGGCACCGGAGATAATAGCTGTCCCGTGCTGGTCGTCATGCATTACTGGAATATCGAGTTCCGCTTTCAGCCGGGTTTCTATTTCAAAACATTCCGGAGCTTTGATGTCTTCAAGGTTGATCCCCCCGAATGTAGGAGAAATAGCTTTTACAGTCTGTATAAACTTTTCCGGATCTTTTTCATCCACTTCAATATCAAATACATCAATGCCGGCGAATATCTTAAACAAAAGCCCTTTACCTTCCATAACCGGCTTTCCGGACATCGCTCCTATATCACCCAATCCCAAGACAGCTGTCCCGTTTGAAATAACAGCTACCAGATTACCTTTCGAGGTATATTTATATGCATCCAGCGGATTCTGCTCTATTGCCAGGCAAGGTTCAGCTACTCCGGGAGAGTAGGCTAATGATAGATCAGCCTGAGTACTATATGGTTTGGTTGGAATAACTTCTATTTTTCCCGGCTTACCTTCGGCATGATACCGTAATGCTTCCTCTTTTATCGATTTTGCCATAGACTATTACATTATTGTTAGTGTTTACAAAAACCGCCACAAAAGTAGCAAATTATTAGATATTGTACCTATTTTGCTTACAAATAGTTTGTCAATTGTCTGAAGTTTTTTCAAATTCACCCATGCTTTGCGTAATTATTACGGCATAAAATCGTTGGCCGATAACCATCGGTTAATTGGCCGACGGCCGTCAGCCAACTGACCGATAATTATCAACCAATTGACCGATGGCTGTCAGCCAACAAAAACGTAGGCAGAAAAAGAGCTATTGTATGGCAGATAAGTTCGATTTATATTAATATCTTCACGATCGAAATTGAAGAAAAAGCGAGATACAATATGAAGAACTTACTGTCTTTGCCTCATAATTTGGTGAATTGCTTCCATGAAATAGAACATGTTTCGCCTGAAAACTGGTTTTGTACTTCCGATCCTGTCGGTAAACGCTTGGGGTCGGGTGGGGGAACAACCTGGTTGCTAGAGGCTTGCTATCGCGACGAAGCCTCTCCGCTTCAGTTTGAGGAATGGTTGGCAAAGGAGAAACGTATTCTTTTACATGCCGGTGGGCAGAGTCGTCGTTTACCGGCTTATGCTCCTTCGGGTAAGATACTTACGCCTATCCCTGTATTTCGCTGGGAGAGGGGGCAACGCTTAAATCAAAGTCTTCTGTCGTTGCAATTGCCTTTGTATGAGGAGATCATGCAAAAAGCGCCAGACTCTTTTCATACGTTGATTGCCAGCGGGGATGTGTATATTCGGGCAAATGAGCCGTTGCAATGCATTCCGGAGGCTGATGTTGTATGTTATGGTTTGTGGGTTGATCCGGTGCTGGCTACTCGTCATGGCGTTTTTATGTCATCCCGGGAGAATCCTTCCGCTTTGGACTTTATGATGCAAAAGCCTTCTATTGATCTCTTGGGAGAGATGGCGCAAACCCATCTGTTTCTGATGGATATCGGGATTTGGTTACTGAGTGATAAAGCAGTAGAACTCTTGGTTAAACATTCGTATGAATCAGACGGACAATCGCTGAAGATGTATGATCTTTATTCGGAATTCGGATTGGCTCTGGGGCAGAATCCCCGCATAAAAGATACGGAGTTAAACCAGTTATCAGTCGCTATTCTGCCCTTACCGGGTGGCGAGTTTTATCATTATGGAACAGGCTCTGAGTTAATATCTTCCACTTTGGCTGTGCAAAATCTGGTGCGTGATCAGCGGGCTATTATGCAGCGCAAAGTAAAACCTCATCCGGCCATGTTTGTCCAAAATGCAGAAGTGGAAATACCGCTCAGATCAGACAACTTTGAACTGTGGATAGAGAATAGCTTTATTGCTAAGGATTGGAAAATAACGAATAAGCATATTCTGACAGGTATTCCGAAAAATAACTGGTCATTGAAGTTGCCTGCGGGAATCTGTGTAGATGTTGTGCCTTTGGGAGATACTGCGTATGTAGCCCGCCCGTATGGCTTTACGGATATGTTTAGAGGCAAAGCCTCCGAGCCGGATACAATGTTCATGGAGCAACCTTTGCAGCAATGGTTGACTGATAGGTATTTAGATTTGCCGGAGAATGATGATATACAGGATTTATTGCTTTTCCCGGTCTGTGACAGCATAGA
Source organism: Parabacteroides sp. PH5-46 (assembly GCF_029892785.1). Lineage (GTDB taxonomy): Bacteria > Bacteroidota > Bacteroidia > Bacteroidales > Tannerellaceae > DFXE01. The sequence goes on along the minus strand of NZ_JARXXA010000024.1, from coordinate 34,509 downwards.
AGATATGGGTGAAATGCTAAACTGGATGATCGCAAATCCGGAAAACGAAGCAGGACGGGAACTATGGCAGAAGGCTCCGAAAATGTCGGCAGCGCAATTGACTGATGAGGCCAATTTGCTACGCTTAACGGCTCAACGCAAATCTTTTCGGCAGAAGAATTGGCCTACGTTGGCTGAGAATCACGAACGAAGTATTTTTTATCAGTTGGATTTAGCGGATGCAGCTTTGGCATTTGCCCAGGATGCTATCCCATTACCCGCTCCATTGTCTAAAGATATGCCTGTTATCAAGCAGATTCATGACCGAATGTTCCGTTCCAGGGTTTTCCAAATACAGAAAAAGAATGAAGAGGCGGCAAGGGCTGAATCCGAAGCATTCAGTTTGTTGCGAGACGGGATGATCGTGTCAATGGAATGTAAACGCCAGACACCACATCTGGATGTGTACCAGGATCAGATTGTTTGGGGACGAAGCCCGGTGCGTATTGATTTGGCAGGCGGATGGACAGATACTCCTCCTTACTGTCTGTATGTAGGTGGTAATGTGGTTAATGTTGCCGTAGAACTAAACGGACAACCTCCGTTACAAGTCTATGTTAAGCCTTGTCGGGAGTTTAAAATTATTCTTCGCTCCATTGATTTGGGCGACAGGGAAGAGTTACATACCTGGGAGGATTTAAAGAATTATAATAAAGTAGGATCTCCATTTTCTATTCCCAAGGCGGCCTTATCATTGGCTGGTTTTATACCGGAGTATTCACTGGAAACATATGCCTCGCTGGAAGCGCAGTTGAAGGAATTTGGCAGTGGGATTGAGTTAACTCTCTTGTCTGCTGTTCCTGCCGGATCTGGCTTGGGCACAAGCTCCATTCTGGCAGCTACCGTATTAGCTGCTGTTTCCGATTTTTGTGGGCTGGGCTGGGATAAAAGCCTCATTGGAGACCGTACGCTGGTATTGGAACAGTTGCTCACTACCGGCGGAGGCTGGCAAGATCAATATGGCGGTATTTTGCATGGAGTAAAACTGCTGCAAACGCAGGAAGGCTTCAGACAAAGCCCACTGGTGCGATGGTTGCCCGATTATTTTTTTACGGATCCGCAGTATCAATCATGTCATTTATTGTATTATACCGGTATTACCCGTACAGCAAAAGGTATTTTGGCAGAGATTGTGCGCGGCATGTTCCTGAATGAAGGATACCGCTTGCGTCTTCTTTCCGAAATGAAGACACATGCCCTTGATCTGTATGATGCTGTGCAATATGGTAGTTTTGAAACTTATGGGCGTTTGATAGGTAAGACCTGGGAACAGAAAAAAGCCATCGATCCGGGCACGAACCCTCCTGCTGTGGAAGCATTAATTTCTCTGATCAAAGATTATGCATTAGGATATGAACTTCCGGGTGCCGGTGGAGGAGGCTACCTTTATATTATAGCTAAGGATCCCGAAGCTGCCGGGCATATCCGGCGTATTCTTACAGCTTCTGCGCTTCATCCCAATGCTCGTTTTGTAGATATGAAGCTTTCGACGGGAGGTTTGCAGGTCAGTCGTTCATGACATAAATCAATTAAAAACGCTGTTTGCAGGAAAAGAGTAAAGGAAATTACTTGTTTTCTCAAAAAAACAGGGGAAAGATTATCATAATGTCAGTTTTTTGTGTAAATTTCGGCTCACAAAACTTTAAATGCTAACAATATGATCGTAGGAGTCCCTAAGGAAATTAAAAACAATGAAAATCGCGTAGCGCTTACGCCCGCCGGAGCTAAAGAATTGGTAAGAAGAGGACATACTGTGTATGTTCAACACACTGCAGGGGAGGGAAGTAGTTTCCCTGATGAAGAATACATAAACGCCGGAGCAAAAATTCTTCCAACTATTGAAGATGTATACAATATAGCTGAAATGATCGTGAAGGTGAAAGAGCCGATTGCCAGTGAATATTCGTTGGTACGTCCCGGACAGTTGCTGTTCACGTATTTTCATTTTGCCTCTGAAGAAGCGCTAACATTAGCCATGATGAAGAGTAAGTCTATCTGTTTGGCTTATGAAACAGTAGAGAATGCAGATCGTACTTTGCCGCTTTTGATTCCGATGAGTGAAGTAGCTGGACGTATGTCTGTGCAGGAGGGAGCCCGCTTCCTTGAAAAGCCTCAGGGCGGAAAAGGGGTGTTGCTGGGAGGTGTTCCCGGAGTAAAACCAGCCAAAGTGCTTGTGCTTGGCGGAGGAGTCGTAGGGTATAATGCCGCTTTGATGGCTGCCGGATTGGGAGCTGATGTAACAATTGCTGATATTTCTTTGCCACGCTTACGCTACCTGAGTGAAGTAATGCCTGCCAACGTTAAGACGCTGTATTCGTCTGCTCACAATATAGAGCAGGAATTGCCCAATACGGATTTGGTTGTAGGCGCTGTACTGGTTACAGGGGCCAAAGCTCCTCGCTTGTTAACTCGTGATATGCTGAAACTGATGAAGAAAGGAAGTGTGTTGGTAGACGTAGCGATTGACCAGGGCGGCTGCTTCGAAACGTCCCATCCTACTACCCATGCCGAGCCTATATACGAAGTAGACGGTATCATTCATTACTGCGTGGCGAATATCCCCGGAGCTGTGCCGCAGACTTCAACGTTGGCATTGACCAATTCGACCTTGCCTTATGTCATCAAACTGGCTGAACAAGGCTGGCGGAAAGCATGTAAAGAGGACAAAACATTATCTTTAGGCTTAAATGTAGTAGACGGTAAAATCGTTTACAAAGCTGTAGCTGATGCCTTCGGACTGGAATATCATCCTTTGGATTTGTAATTTTCACCAAGGATATATTATTTCTTTTTAAAATAAGTTAAAATTATAGGTGCTTCTAAGTTAGTCTTACTAATTTAGAGGCACTATTAATTTAAAAACATTATCATCCATGAAGAAAGTACTTTTATTTGTTTTAACCTTATTCTTATGTACAGGGAGTTTGTTTGCACAAGATGCAGATCAGTTACGTGATGAAGGCGATGCTGCCTTAAAAGAAAAAAACTACGCGCTTGCCCTTACGAAATATAGCGAATACCTGAAGTTGACGGACTATCAGGATGCTGCCCGGATATTCAATACGGGATACAGTGCAGACCAGGCAAAGAACTATGCCGAAGCTGTACGTTTTTTCGGTATGGCTATTGAAAAGAATTACAATAAAGAGAATGCTTACGTAGGGAAGGTGAAGGCCTTACGCGATTTAGATAAGAAAGATGAATTTATCGCTGCCTTAGGAGAAGGGCTCAAAGACTTTCCAACGAATGTAAACCTTGGGAAACTGGGCTACGGTTACTTGATGAAAGTAGCTCAGGCAGAACAGAAAAGCGGAAACATTGCCGAAGCAGAAAAGTTATTCAAAGAGGTATTGGTAGTTCCTGATAAAACACATAAAGGAAACGCCTTGTATAGCCTGGGTATCTTATTTTTTAACAACGGAGCCAAAGCATTACAAGCAGCAAGCCCTTTAGCTACTTCAGATCCCGACAAGTATGCCGCAGAAAAAGCAAAAGCTAATGAAGACTTTAAAAAAGCAAAAACTTATCTTGAGCAAGCATTAGTAGAGTCTCCTGCCAATGAAAATGCTAAAAAGTCTCTGGAGAACGTAAACAAAGCGCTGGAATAAGTTTAATAGACTTAATAAACTTAATAGATTTAATGATAAAGGGCTGGATGGTTTTGCAACATCCAGCCCTTTATTCTATTGTATCCACTAAGTTTATTATATCTACTAAGTCTATTTAAAGATAAAGCGGAAGAGGTCGTTGCCGTTGGCGTAGATTAGTAGGCCGAACAGCAATAACATACCGACTACTTGGGCATACTCCAGGAATTTGTCGCTGGGTTTGCGACGGGTGATCACTTCATAGAGCAGGAACATTACATGGCCTCCGTCTAATGCCGGAATAGGCAAGATGTTCATAAAGGCAAGAATGATAGACAGGAAGGCAGTAGTCATCCAGAAAGAACGCCAATCCCACTGTGCAGGGAAGAGGCTTCCGATAGCACCGAATCCGCCTAAACTGGAGGCTCCTTCTTTGGTGAATGCATACTTCATGTCGTTTACATAACCTTTCAAGGTATTAATTCCCAACCGAATTCCTGCCGGGAATGATTTAAAGAAGCTATATGTGATGGTTACCGTCTCATAGATCGCATTAGGAGAGGAAGGATAAATGCCCAACTTTCCAAGAGAATCAAGCTGCACTTGTGCGAATTGTTCCACTCCATTACGAGAGAAGCCTACTTGAATGTTTTTTCCTTTGCTGGCATCCAACTGTTCGCTTGCATCATAATATGTAGGGGTTTTTACATCACCGATGGATAAAATACGGTCTCCGGGTTGCAAACCGGCTAATGCAGCAGGGCTTGTTTCTTCGGCCATCCGGTCGATAATCATAGGGAAACGTATACCGGCAAATCCTTGTTTGTCACGCAAGAAACGTTGCATCATATCTTCCGGGATGGCAATGACTGTTTCAACTCCCTCTCTGAGAACGGTTACCTGTCTGGCGGTTGCTACAGCGCGCAAGGCGTCTGTTCCGAAACGTTCCAGCTTCATAGTGTCGGCTTTTAACAGGATATCTCCGTCTTGAAAACCTACATTTTTGAATGTGTCGCTGTAATCCATACCCATCTTCATGTTCTCCAGCGGAAGGTATTTATCTCCCCAGGCAAACAATACCATGGAATAAATGAAGAGTGCCAGCAAGAAGTTGAACAATACTCCGCCTACCATGATAAGCAAACGCTGCCAGGATGATTTGGAGCGGAATTCATACGGCTGAGGAGGTTGTGCCATCTGCTCTTTATCCATGCTTTCGTCAATCATACCGGATATCTTGCAATACCCTCCCAGCGGAAGCCAGCCTACACCATATTCCGTTTCACTGTTTTTCGGCTTGTAGCGAAACAGGGCAAACCAAGGGTCGAAGAACAAATAAAACTTCTCTACCCGGACTTTAAAGAGGCGGGCAAACAAGAAGTGTCCGAATTCGTGGATAATCACTAATATAGATAAACTCAGAATGAGTTGTAATGCCTTGATCAAAAATGTTTCCATTTATCGTGTTTAATTTAAATTGTTTTTACATCTGTTCGGAGGCTATTCTCCGGGCTTCAGCATCTGTTGCTACATAATCTTCGTAGGTAGGATTGGCAACAAAGGATGCTTTTAGCATGGTTTGCTCAATCATATTACTCATTTGCAGGAAACCAATCTCTTCACGAAGGAAGGAGGCTACTGCTATTTCATTGGCTGCGTTCAGGATACAGGGCATGTTACCACCTTTCCGCACTGCTTCAAAAGCAAATGCGAGGTTACGAAACCGCTTCATGTCCGGTTCTTCAAAAGTCAGCGTATTATACTGCGTGAAATCCAGCCGGGGGGCTTTGCTTTTGAGTCGTTTGGGATATGAAAACGCATAACTGATTGGCAACTTCATGTCGGGAATACCCAGTTGAGCCATCACCGATCCGTCTTCAAACTGTACCATCGAATGGATGATTGATTGTGGATGTACTACTACCTGTATTTGTTCCGGGGATAAGCCAAACAGCCACTTCGCTTCAATCATTTCAAAGCCTTTGTTCATCATGCTGGCCGAATCAATCGTTACTTTGGCTCCCATGTCCCAGTTGGGGTGTTTTAAAGCCTGTGCCTTTGTAACATGAGCCAATTTTTCCATCGTTTTGGTGCGGAATGGGCCGCCCGAGGCTGTCAGTAATATCTTTTCTACCGGATTTTGCCATTCTCCGGCCAGGCATTGGAATATAGCGGAATGCTCAGAATCTACAGGTAGGATAGGGACATTCTGTTCGGATGCCAAGGCTGTAATCAGTTCGCCGGCTACAACCAGGGTCTCTTTATTGGCCAAGGCGATTGCCTTTCCGGCTTTGATGGCTGCGATAGTTGGCTTTAAGCCTGCATATCCTACCATGGCAGTGAGTACCATGTCTATCGGCTCTTCCTGCACTATTTGAGCAATTGCTTCCGAGCCTCCCCAAACCTTAACGGGGAGGTCTGCCAGTGCGTCCTTTACTTCCGGGTATTTTTCTTCGTTGGCAATAACAACGATTTCCGGCATAAACTGACGGGCTTGCTGGATTAACAGGTCGGCTTGGTTATTAGCCGTTAATGCGTATACCTCAAAAAGGTCGGTGTTTTCACTGATAACCTCCAGTGCCTGTGTTCCTATAGAACCTGTTGAACCTAGTATGGCTAATCGTCTCTTCATGTATATTTAAAAAGCGATATATTCTTCCGGATTGACGGGGTTTCCTCTGTGCCACAATTCAAAATGCAGATGAGGGCCAGTAGATAGATTACCTGTATTTCCAATCAAAGCGATAGCTTCCCCTGCGATAACCGAATCGCCAATCTTTTTCAGTAATAGTTCGTTGTGCTTATAGATGGATACAAATCCGTTTTTATGCTGAATTTGTATAACATTTCCATATTGAGGGTCAAAGCCTGTAAAGATAACGGTTCCGTCCAGGGTTGCCAGTACACTTTCTTTAGGAGCGGCTACCAGGTCTACCCCATAGTGGCGAACGTCGGCTTCATAATGGGAAGAGATAATGCCGTTTACCGGTTTGTAAAAGAATACCGCATCTGTTGGTGTATGATTGGGGTTTAAAGCTGTGAGATTGTACTTTTCCTCTTCTTCAAAGTTTTTTATGAAGGCGGCTTCCTGTTTGCTCCGGGGGATATCATAATTTGCATTGGCATGTGCCAGTGAATCAATCTCACGGATAGAGTCTACAGGCATGGTGCCGCTTAGTATTCCTGCCACATTCTCAAGATACAACGCCTGTATGTTCAAAATCCTTTCCAAAGAATCTGCGCGCAGGGCATTGTCTACGATCTCTCTGCGAACTTCTACATCCAGATATCCCGGTAAGTAGTTACGGATAGGAGTCGTTATAATGATCAGTGACGTAATAGTAATAAGGATAAAAGCAAATAATGCCAGAATAGAAAATGCAGAAAGTCGCGACATGCGGAAAGACCAAACTTCTTCCAATGTTCCTTCATTGAAAAAGGAGAGTTTGTATTTGAACCGCATCCGGTACCAAAACGATTTGAATCCTTTGTTATTTTTATGCTTTAGTGCCATTATTGATTGTTAAAACGCAAAAGTAGCAAAAACCCTATCCGAAAATGAATACTTTACGCTTATTAACGTTTTCTATATATCCAGTAAGCCTTCCGGAATAGATACGCTAATGCTTTTATTTACATGGTCTGCCGAAAGTATCAACTCGTCGGCAGCCGGTATCAGTAACTCTCTACCTTGGTAATGAACCTGTAGAAGTATGTTGATTGTACTCTCGTCTACATCCGTAATTTCACCCAATGTGCCTAGCTTTTCATCAATAACCTGATAGCCGATAAAGCTATCCCAGCTTATGCCGTCGACAGTATCTTTTTCCGGCATATCAGCCAGCGGGTAAAACACTTCCCGGTTTGTGAAGTGGCGGGCGGATTCTTCCGAATCTACATTCTCCATCTTTACAAGGATTACATTCTCTGATTTATAGCGATATTCTTCGACGTAAAAGGGGACCAGTATACCATCCATATCACAGATAATATATGGTTCGTCGGTTTCGTCGAATGCGTTACTGGAAGATACTAAATTGATTTCCCCTTTTATACCATGGGGCTTGGCGAAATATCCTATTTTGCAAACGTCCTCTTTTCTTATCATGCGTCCGGTAGTTGTTAAAGACGTGTGATACGTGCACCGATACTATTTAGCCGTTTGTCGATATCCTGATACCCCCGGTCTATCTGGTCGATGTTGTGGATATGGCTACTGCCTTCGGCGCTCATGGCAGCAATCAATAGGGCTATACCTGCGCGGATGTCCGGTGATACCATATTGGCTCCGCGTAGCTTAAAGCGATTACCCAGTCCGATAACTGTTGCCCGGTGTGGGTCGCAAAGAATAATCTGAGCTCCCATATCGATTAGTTTGTCAACAAAGAACAAACGGCTTTCAAACATTTTCTGGTGGATCAATACACTTCCTACAGCTTGTGTAGCTACTACAAGGAATACACTCAGCAAGTCGGGCGTAAGTCCCGGCCATGGAGCATCGGCTATTGTCATGATAGAACCGTCTATAAAGGTTTCTATCTCATATGTTTCGTGTGTGGGGATATGAATGTCGTCGCCTTGTTTCTCTACCGTAATCCCCAGGCGGCGGAATGATTCGGGAATAATCCCCAGTTTGTCATATCCGGTATTTTTGATAGTAATGTCGGAAGCTGTCATAGCTGCCATACCTATAAAACTACCTACTTCAATCATATCCGGCAATATCGTGTGCGTAGTGCCTCCCAGTGCCTCTACTCCCTGAATTGTCAGCAGGTTGGAACCTACTCCGGAGATACGTGCTCCCATATTGTTTAGCATGGTAGAGAGTTGCTGCAGGTATGGTTCGCACGCGGCATTGTATATCGTTGTTGTTCCTTCGGCCAATACCGCAGCCATCAGTATGTTGGCTGTTCCGGTTACAGAGGCTTCGTCGAGCAACATATATGTTCCTTTCAGTCGGTCGGCTTCTATCTCATAGATCAGTCGGTCGGCATTGTACTGGAAAGATGCTCCCAGTTTTTGTATACCGACAAAGTGAGTGTCCAGGCGTCGTCGCCCTATCTTATCGCCTCCCGGTTTAGGGATAAGCGCTTTTCCGAAACGGGCTACCAATGGACCTACAATCATAACAGACCCTCGCAAAGAAGTACTTTTACGCAGGAATTCATCTGTTTTCATATAGTCCAGGTCGATGTTATCGGCTTGGAAAGTATAGGTGTCTGCAGATAAGCGTTCCACCTTAACCTGCATGTCACGCAGGAGTTGAATCAGGTTGTTTACATCTAAAATATCAGGGATATTATGAATCGTAACCTTTTCAGGTGTAAGCAAGACGGCACAAATCACTTCCAGCGCTTCATTCTTTGCCCCTTGAGGAATGATTTCGCCGGACATTCTGTACCCGCCTTCAATTACAAAAGAACTCATCTGTTTTTGCGTGAATGATTTTTCTTATTATTGTTGTTATTATTGTTGTTGTTCTTGGCCAGGATTTCACGGCTTTCCGTTAATTTTATCTCATCTTCATGCAGTACGATTTTCCCTTGCGACAATTCGTCCAGGTCTTTAAATATCTTACGATCGTCTACCGACTCTTTATTCCAGGTCAGATACGATTTTTTCATTTGGTTGGCCAATAATTTTACGAGTATGTCTCTTTCCTCTCCATTGTCCAGCTCGTTGGCTTTTTTTATCATTTTTTCCAGCGCAATACCGTAATGGCGGTAGCGGATACGTGAGTTGTTGTAAGGAATTCTGGGTGGCTTTTTATAGAGATTTTCTTTTTTGATAATCTCATAAGGATAGTCGATATCCAGTTTGAAATCAGCCATAATTGCCAAATGATCCCATAAGATATGTTTGAAGTCATTTACGTCGCGGAGATGGGGGAACATGTTTCCCATTACATTTATTATCGAGTGAGCACATTGCTGGCGTTTTTCCTTTTCAGGAATTGAAACGCAGTATTCAACCATGTTTTGGATATTTCGGCCATACTCTGGCATGGCCAATTTTTTCTCTTGGGTGTTATAATTCATCTTACGGTCTTTGTTTGAACCGCAAAGGTACGCATTTTATATTGCAAATGCTTAAGATGCAGCGTATATTTTTAAGAAAAGCCAATGAAAGAAACGCATGCGTACGTTTTTCAAAAAGCATGCATGCGATTCGTAAAACGCATGCATGCAATTTGAAAAACAGATGGCTGCTTTTTTTATATACGATACCTTCGTGTAAAAAACGTTATGGTAACGTAATTTTTTTCTGAATACATTTCTGAGCGGCAAGAGCATCTGGTGAAGGTTGGCCGCCTCCTACGGAGATCAGTACATCACCTTTCATCGGGGTTTTGCCTCCCGAAGGACTGACAAGTGATAGCTCGTCTGCTGTTAGGGCAAACTCTACCGTCTGTGATTCTCCCGCCTTCAGGTGAATCCTTTTAAAACCTTTCAAAGAGCGGATCGGGGTAACGAAGTCTCTTTTGTTGCTGAGGTATAGCTGCACTACTTCGTCACCTTCCCTGTCGCCTGTATTTGTTACTGTAACCTTTACTACCTGTCCTCCGTTCTTCCCCGAAATATCCAGCGAACCGTATTGGAAGGTAGTATAGCTTAGTCCGTAACCAAAGGGATACAGCGCTTTGCCTGTAAAGTATCTGTAGGTACGATTACGCATGCTATAGTCTTCAAAGTCGGGCAGATCATCTACGTTTTTATAAAAGGTAACAGGAAGACGTCCGGCCGGATTGTAATCGCCAAAGATAACATCGGCAATGGCTTGCCCCCCTGCTTGTCCGCTATACCAGGCATTGATGATAGCCGGAAGGTTCTGCGATTCCCATTCAAGTCCGATAGCACTACCGGTCATCAATACAAATACAACCGGTTTGCCTGTAGCATGCAGTGCCGAAAGCATCTCACGCTGAACGGCAGGCAAGGCAATTGAAGTCCGGTCTCCTTTCTTAAATCCTTCAATTTCAACAGGCATTTCTTCACCTTCTATTTTAGCAGAGATACCTCCGGCAAAGATGATGATGTCGGCATCCTTTACCGAATTAGCTACTTCGGCATAGTTTGTAGTCTTTAAGGTTCCGAGATCGAAGGTTATTTCAGCATTATCGGCATGCTGACGATAGTAGATATCGATATTATATTTCTTTCCTTTTTCCGCTTTGAACGGGAAGTAGGAGTAAATCTGGCTGACGCTGTTCTGTTTTACACCATCAATATAGAGCTCAGCCCAATCATCGGCTTTCAGATAGAAGCAAACTTCGCCGCTTTCTTTGGGTGAATAGACCGTAGACCAGTGAGCAGACATCTGGCGGGTGATAATGCCGTTGGCTATATCCTGTCCGTCTCCCCATTGATAGTCTACTTCCTTTTCTCTGCGGGATAAACCGGGAGTTCCTTCTCTATTGGTGTTTTGATAATAATTCGCCTTGAAACCTTGTTTGCCATCATAGCTGAAGACTTTGTCATCGTATCTGGACGTAAAGACAAGATTGTCTGTCAGGTTAACGCCCTTTTCGTATACTACCTGAATATTCTTCCCGACTTTGGACTTGATACCTTCCAGCAAAGTAGTCACTTTCGTAGGATAGCCATAATAGTAGGCCAGTAAAACGCTTTCATCGTTTGCATTAGGACCTACTACAGCAATCTTTTTGATCTTCTTTTTATCTAAAGGCAGTAGCTTGTTCTCATTTTTTAGTAAAACCATAGATTGGCGAGCCACCTTTAAAGCATGTGCTTTGTGCTCATCACATTCCAGAACGGAAACAGGTGTTTTAGCATAGGGGTTACGATCATCTGGGTCGAACATACCTAATTGGAATCTGATTTTGAATAATCTTTTGACGGACAGGTCTATTTCTTCTTCCGTAATCAGTCCTCGTCCTACAGCATCAGCCAAGGCTTTGTAAGCTCCGTTTCCGCATTCGCAATCTGTTCCGTGCAGAACAGCATCGGCAGAGGCTACGGCAGCGTCGGCATGTGTTTTGTGTGTTTGGAAGAAGTCGTAGATAGCCCCACAGTCGGAAGTTACATATCCGTTGAAATTCCACTGATTATACAATATATCCATCATCAGCTCGTCGCTGCCACAGCAAGGCTGTCCGAAGAAAGCATTATAGGCACACATCACTCCGCTTACTTTGGTATCTACTACCAACTCCTTAAATGCCGGGAGGTATGTATCCCACAGGTCGAAGTTACTTACTTTAGCATCGTATGTATGTCTGTTCCATTCCGGGCCACTATGCACTGCATAATGTTTGGCGCAGGCAGACGATTTCAGGTAAACCGGATGGTCTCCTTGTAAACCCTTCACAAAAGACGAACCGATGGCTCCGGTAAGGAAAGGATCTTCCCCGTAGGTTTCCTGTCCGCGTCCCCATCTTGGGTCTCTGAAGATATTGATGTTTGGGCTCCAGTAGGTCAATCCCAGGAAAATACCTGTTTTCCCTTTTCTGGAAGAGTCGTGATAGATTGCCCGTCCTTCGTCCGATGTATAGTCAGCCATTTGATAGATAGATTCTACATCCCAGGTAGCAGCCATACCGATGGCTTGCGGAAAGGAGGTAACAGGGTAGGGGCTACGGGCTACACCATGTAGCGCTTCGTTCCACCAGTTGTAAGCCGGTACCCCTAAACGTTCAATGGCCGGAGCCGTATTAATCATCTGACTGATCTTTTCTTCCAAAGTCATTTGCCCGACCAGGTTATTAACTCTTTCGTCAATAGGCAAATCCGGGTCTAGAAACTTGTGATTGGTCTGAGCGGCAAGCATAAAAGGTAAAGCAAATAGCAGTCCGCAGAATGAGAGTAAAATTAAAAACTTTTTCATCTTGATGTCATTTAGTTAATCTAGTGTTCCATATCTCTTTAATTGTTTCAATATTAGATTACAGGTTATTACAAAAGTATAAAATTAATCTAAATATACGGTGTTTGCATTGGTTTTGTAATACTCAGACATCATCTTTATCTGCTGAGGCAATACGCGTTCCAAAGATAGGGGAGGCAGCTTGTTTATGTCGAAGAAACCTTTGTTAAGGATATCGAACGTTTCGGTAAACTCCCCACCAATTTGTTCACAAAGGATAAAGAACTTATAGATGTAAAACGGAATTGCGGGGTGGGAATGTTTGCTCATATCCATTACTGCCAGCAAACGAACGGGGGTTACATCCAGGCCGGTTTCTTCTTTTACTTCTTTTTGAGCTACCTCTTTCGGAGAATAACCTACATCGCTCCATCCGCCGGGAAGTGCCCAAAGGCCATCTGCTTTTTCTTTAACGAGTAATATTTCGTCTTTCTCGTTAAAAACAACCGCTCGAATATCTACTTTGGGAGTTGCATATTCTTTTAGTGGGATATATAATGCATTAATAGACTCCGGGTCGATCCCGGTGGAAAGGGATACTATTTGATTGCTTATGTCCAGAAGTTCTTCGTAGCGTTCGGTGTCGTACTCGCTCAAGGAATAAGTCAAACCGGTTTGAGAGAGCGCCCGGATACGCTGTGCCAGCAGGATTAATTCTTTGTTTGTTTGCATAAGAAAAAATATTTGTGAAAGAGTAGGGGTTTTCTGTTGTTTCCTTCTCTTATAAATGAGAACGAATAATAGTAACAGATATTTTCAATTATGAACAAATTTATAATCCTTACCTTGTTATTGTGTTCTACTTTGTGCTATGGGCAGACGGATAAATTCTATCGCCATGAGGCGCAGTTTACAAGCGGACTGAATACGCAAGAAGCCTTTGAGATGGAACTAGCCTATTCCTTTTTATTTAATAAATACATAGGAATAACAGTCGGCTTAAATATGATGGATCAGTCTTATCAACGAATGATGTGCTCGGGAGCTGAAGATTATAATCTGTTTCAAAGCCTGCTGTGCGGTTGTGATGATTATGATGACTATCTGTTCTGGGAAAGCCGGAAAGTAGAGTATGCCAGTGCCCTTTTGTTCAGGCCTGCAGTGCGTTTTAGTTATCCTTTACTTAAGGAGTCCGGAGACGATGTCTTATTCTTCAATATGGAAACAGGTCTGTTTATGAGTTTAATACCAAATGAGAGGCTTACGTTTGATAGGGAAGATGGGTATTACGGCAATAGTACAACCGTTAAGAATAGAGGAGGGGAGTGGCTGTTTTATCATCTGAAAAGCTATTTGTCATTAAACCTGGATCGTTTTCTAGTATCCGTAGGATATTCCATTTCCAATTTTGATATATTCGACAGTCGGCGCAATATGGTGGTAGATGGCATAGCTATGCGGGATACATTAAGGGATAAGAAGAATACATCAACTGTATTCTTGGCTGTAGCTTATCGTTTCTGATCCACCCCACAAAGAAGACAGCAATAAACAGATTAATGTTAGTATGTGTGCCAGCTTATTTTACTCACGACTTATTTTGAACAGGACGTGAGCGAAAAAAAAGCAGCCCTTACCTTTTGGCGGCGGGTAAGGGCTGAAAAAAAATATGCTAAAACTAGCAAACAGTAAAAAAGGATAGAAGAAAAATTTTGGTTAAATGTTTTTTCTAATCAACTGTTATATATTTTATGCAAAAAGGTTCTCATCGTTGAATAACGGCTAAAAGTAAATAGAATTGAGCTGTCGGACGTAAAAAAACATTGGACATTTGTTGACATTAGTCAGAACCAAGGCTGGAAAATGCGCTTTTCTTTTCCTTGTCTTTAATGGAGCGTGGAAAATAGACGAAAAAATGATATATTTGGCGCGTAATATCTAAATGTAAAATACAAAATGAGCATGAGAATTGTAGAAGTGAAAAAAAGAATGTGTGGTGCGTTAATTGTATGCGCCATCTTCTTGGGAGGGCTTTCGTCCTGTGAAGGAGGAAAACACAACACGCTGACTCCGGCTGAAGTTGCCGACGGCTGGAAGTTGTTGTTTGACGGAGAAACTATGAATGGCTGGAAGGATTATAACGGGACGACACTGACAGAACCCTGGCACGTGGTAGACGGTTGTATCCAAGCAAAAGGTGAAGGCAGCGATGCCAGCGGCTATATTGTAACAGACAAACAATATGAAAACTTTGAACTGTCGTGGGATTTTAAACTTTCAAAAGGAGGAAATAGTGGTGTATTGTACCATGTGGTAGAGCGTCCGCAGTATACGGTTCCGTATGTAACAGGACCGGAATACCAGCTGCTGGATGATGAAAACTTCCCCGACGAACTGGAAAACTGGCAGAAAATGGGCGTTGACTATGCCATGCACTTGCCCGACCTTGCCAAAATGAAGGTAAACCCTCACGGAAAATGGAATACAGCTAAAATTGTGTTCGACAATGGACATGTAGAACATTGGATGAATGGTGTGAAATTATTGGAGTTTGAAGCCTGGACAGACGACTGGTTTGCCCGTAAAAACAGTGGGAAATGGATGAATGCTCCCGAATACGGCCTGGCAAGAAAAGGTGTGATCTGCCTGCAGGATCATGGGTATCCGGCTTCTTTCCGTAATATAAAGATAAAAGAGCTGCCGCGTAAATCAAAAGAAGTGACCTTGTTTAATGGAGCCGACCTGAAAGGTTGGGAAGCCTACGGCACGGAAAAATGGTATGTAGAAGGCGGTTTGCTGTATTGCGAAAGCGGCCCGGACAAGGAATATGGCTATCTGGCTACACGCGAATACTATGACGATTATGACCTGACGGTAGAGTTTAAACAAGAATCCGATGGTAACTCCGGTGTATTTATCCGTTCTTTTATTGAAGAAGGAGTAAAAGTAAATGGCTGGCAGGTAGAAGTAGCGCCTCCGGGACATGATACCGGCGGTATCTATGAGTCTTACGGACGTGGCTGGCTGATACAAATTCCGGATGAAAAGGAAGATATCCTGAAAATGGGAGAATGGAACACTCTTCGCATTAAAGTATTGGGTGACAATGTTACCACTTGGCTGAACGGCCAGGAAATGGTAGACTTTAAGGATGAAAAGATTGGTGCCGGACAAGGCCGCATCGCTCTTCAGATACATGATGGAGGCGGTATCAAAGTGGCTTGGCGCAACCTGAAACTGACCACTCTGTAACATCTGCCCTTTATTGATAAACGAAAAGCCCTGTCACAATGCTGCGACAGGGCTTTTATTTTTCTTCTTTAAAAACGCATGGCTCCTTTCAAAAAAATGCACCCATGCGTTTTGAAAATTGCATGGGTGCGTTTTTTAAATCGTATGGGTGTGATTTTTCACCTTTTCGTAGGGCTGATTTTCAATGTTCTTTCATATACCTGCGGAAGCACCCGATAGGCATTTAAAATGCTGCGGGCAGTACATCCTACGCCGGAAGTGGCATAGTCTAGATTGAGCGTGATGCCGTCTTGCTCCTGCAACTGATAGGTGTACATCGCCTTCGTAAGGTTTTCGGAAGAGTAGGGGTGGGCATTGAAATTGAATCGTTCGTTCATCTTGAACTGAATACCCTGTCCGTCCTTGTCTGTCATTTTCACCCAACGGTTATCTGTGCGCAAACCGTAGTCTTGCGGGATAAGATAAGGCTCATACATATTGCTTACTGTTGACTGGTAAATATCTACTTTATAGCCTGTTTTGCGATCCGGGTAGTTTTCCTGCGGCCCTCGTCCGTTCCATTCTACCTGCTCCAGGCTTTTGTCTAAAGTAAGGGTCAAGCCGATGCGCGGAAGCCAGAGCGGCATTTTGCCTTCGGGACTTACCTTATGATGGATACTCAGTTCGCCGTCTCCGTCTATTACGTAGGTATAAATATTTTCAAAACCATTGCTTTGCATACCCCAGATGTAAAGATCCTTTTTCTCCATTGTGCTGCTTCCGGTCAGGTAGATGTCGCGTACATTAAGATATACCTTACCGTCTGTTTCAAAGGCTTCAACAGACAGTGGAACGTGTTTAAGCGAATCGATCCCTGCAGAGTAAAATTCAGTTACCACATAGTGTCCGTATCCGGCTTTCCACTTGTCTGATACGGCGTTATAAGAATTCCATTCGTCCAGTTCGTTAGCCAATGGCGCTCTCCATACGTTCAGCATCAGCGGGGCTTTCAGCATTTCTTTATCCCCGTAAAGGATAGACAATAGCAGTCCGCTTTGCCTGTCAAAGGTGTAGCTGAAGCCGTTTCCTGTTACCTTTATCTCTTTAGCCGTCTGATGAAGAACCGCTTTCCGGTTGCTGTGCTGTTTCGCCTCTTCTGCTTTGTGCCAGGGCAAAGCCAACTGATCCCAGGCTACTTCGTGTCCGGCATGCGCCCATAATTCGTCCTCTTTCAGTGACGAGCTTATCATGAGGAGGTACTCTGCACCCGCTACAGCAGCAGACTTTTTGAACGGCACTTGCACAATTTTCTTTGTCAATGGAGGGATGTCCAATGCCAGGTTTCCTTTTTGTATGATTGCTCCGTTTTCGGTAATAAACCACTGAGTATTGTAATGTGAGGCATTCAGGAAATGATTTCTGTTCCAGACTTCTACATATCCTTTTTCTGCATCTACCCATTGTGCAGAGATAGGCTGTACGCTTTTCTTCATTTGCCACATTTCCGGTTGTACACTCCGGTCCGGCCAGATGCTGCCATACGTACGGGCGCCAATCCCGTAGCTATAGAAACGCCCCATGTCCGTTTCCTGTTCAAAGTCAAGCCACAGACGCGCATTGCCGGGCTGTATCTCATTTGGTTTCAATGCTTCGCTAAAGATTCCCACATTGTCAAATTGCGCATCGCAGATATATACGTCTGTTTCCTGTCCGTGTATTTCGGGATTGCGTCCGATATTCACCGGATAGGGCATATTTTTGATTAGCCCGCTTGCTTTGCTTCTGGCTTTCTCTGCGCCATCCAGCCAAATGGAGATATATTCCCCGTCATAAACGGCTGTAAGCTGATGCCAGTTGTATTCCCAGTTTTGCGGTAAAGCTGTTTTTACTTTGTAAGCCTTATCAGTAAAAATGTAGAACTCCAACGAATCTTTGCCTCTTTGCTGCAAACCAAACTGATAGCTACCCTTAGTAATCAGCGAGCCGCAACTGCTGATTAGTTTACGAGGATATATATCGCAGGTTAATGTCAGTTTATCTCCCGTTACTTCTACGTTCGGTGCGCGGTAGACTTCTACCCACTGGTCGTGCCCGTTCAGGTCGAGGACATTTCCTGTTGTTCCCGCTACAAGAGAGGCATTGCCCATCAGATGTACGGGTGTGTTATAAGACGATCTGTCTTGTATGGCGCGGATTCGCTCGGTTACTCCGGTACTGACGAAATCCCAAATGGCACCCCCCATGGTTCGGGGATGCGCGTATATGACGCGCCAGTAGTCGTCCATTCCGCCTCCGCCGTTACCTGCTACGGACAAGTATTCGTCCATGAAAGACGGACGCAGCTCGTCTTCGTCCGGCGAGATACCCACCTGCATTTCCAACTCCATAGGAGTAGGATAGCGGGGGCCGATGATATCTTCTGCCGGGTGTGCAAAGGCGTTTCCTCCGTACATCCAGTAACGGGTTTCGTCATACTTCCGGCCTTCTTTCACTACCTCTGTGATATTGAAACCTTCCCCGCTTTCATTTCCGGCGCTCCAGAACAGGATACACGGGTGGTTTCGGTCTCTTAATACCATTTTACGCACGCGCTCCCGGTACATTTCCGTAAACTCAGGCAAATTGGATACAAATTCGGTGGCATGTGCTTCTACGCCTGCTTCATCAATGACATAGAGGCCATATTCGTCAGCTAGTTCCAGATATCTGTTTACCGGAGGATAGTGTGAAGTTCGTACGGTATTGAAGTTGAATTGTTTCAGTATCTCAAAGTCTTTACGAATGGTTGCTTCGTTCATTACGTGCCCCAGTTCCGGATGCTGCATGTGCGAGTTCTGGGCATTTACTTTCACGGGCAGGCCGTTCAGGTAAAACACGCCGTCCCGTATTTCTGTCTCCTTAAAGCCGATGCGGGTGTCTGCCTGATCAATCAAGTCTCCTGCGGCTGTTAATAGCTGCATGTGAAGCGTGTATAGGTTAGGCGTTTCCGATGTCCACTTCAGCGGCTGGCTGATATGCTTAGACAATTCTACCTGCACTTTCCCCGCTTCGATGGAGAAAGGCTTGCTTTCAAATCCACTTATTATTTCTTCTTTGCTGTCTGTCAACTGAGCTCTTATCAGATAGTCGGAAGCTGGAAAATCCGCGTATTGTTTGATGTCCAGTTTTACTTTTAGCTCGGCATCCGTATAGCTTTCGTCCAGATCGGTGATTACCTGCCAGTCAAACAGCCTGACTGCCGGAGTGGCGTATACCCATACATCGTCAAATATTCCGGCTAGCCGCCAGTAGTCTTGTCCCTCCAGATAATATCCGTCTGAATACTTCAGTACCAGAACAGCTATCTTATTTCTTCCGCTTTTCAGGTATTTTGTAATATTATACTCCGCAGGCTCTTGCCCTCCTTCATTATAGCCTACTTCCTGCCCGTTGACCCAGACGAATGACGCCGAGGCTACTTTCTCAAACCGCAGAAAGACTTGTTCCTCCTTCCAGGAGTCGGGAAGCACAAAGCTTTTCAGGTATGCCCCGCTAGGGTTGTACTCTTTCGGAACATAGGGGGGATTCGCTTTGAACGGAGCATGTACATTGCGGAACAACTTATCTCCGTATCCAAGCATTTCCCAGTTGGAAGGTACGGCAATCGTTTCCCAAGCCCTGTCGTAAAACGATGGTTTGTAAAAGTCCGAAGGAATACCCTCCGGTGTATCACTGTAAAAGAATTGCCACTCACCATTAAGTGATAGGTTCTTTTCAGGGATGAAATAAGCTCTGCCTTCCTCCTGGTTTAGTTCAAAAACGGAGGTATTTTCTATATAATCATAAAGATTATTAAAGAAATTCGGCTGCTGAGCTGATAGTTGTACCGACACAACAGCGAACACAAAAAGTAGTCTTAAAGCGGTTTTCATGTGGATAGATATATTATCAGGTTTGTTATCTTTCCGTAATGCCTTTCCAGTCATCCGTGCGGAAAGGAGAAGACAGAAGCCCGGCACTGTTTACCAGGTTGTTGTCATCCGGGTTGTCTGCCCAGGCATATCGTACGGCAGCCGGATTAGCTACCTTCTCGCTGAAGACAACAACCTTGTTTTCGTCGATATATGCTTTTGCCCATACAAATTTCTTGTCTGCTCCGGCAATGGAGAAACCTTTTACATACCCGTACTTGTTCCCGTCTATTGTAGACAAGCCTGTTCCGGTATTCTTGAAAGTCAGGATAATCTTATTGCCTTCTTTTGACATGGAGTCGTACACCGGCCCCGAGGCAATGAGATCTTTCCCGTAGGCTGTTTTCAAGGCATTGAGAGCCAATCGGTGTCCAACATCTTTTTTGTTTCTGGGATGTATATCGTCTGCATCGCCAATGTCTGTGATAACGGCCTGTCCTGTCTTGGGCAGACTAAGCGTCATATTCTGAGCTTCGCGCAATTCGGCCCATGCGCTTTCTACGGGATTGCTCTGCACTTCCATAAAGTTGGCCAGCTGTACCCAGAAGAAAGGAAACTCATATCCCCACTGCTTGCGCCAGTCGTTGATCATGTTCGGGAATAAGGTTCTGTACTTGTAGGCTTCGCCGGAATTGTTCTCTCCCTGATACCAGATGGCTCCTTTGATGTTGTATCCTACCAGCGGCTTGACCATACCATTATATAATACGGACGCAAAAACATTGGGACTTAATGGCTTGGTTCCGAATTGGGAGGTAACGGCAGAAGGCTTGTACTCCCATTCGCCAGCCAACGGATAAGTGGTTCCGCCTACTTCCAGATATACTTCTTCCGGGCGTCCGAACATTCCTCCGCCTCCGGTATTATCTTTTACCCTTACTACGATTGTGTTTATCCCGCTTTTCAGGATGCCACTCTTTATGGCATAATTACGAGGAGTATTGTATGTCTGTGTCTCTCCCAGGAAGCTTCCGTTTATATATGTCATGTCTTCATCATCAACAGGCCCCAGATTAATAACGCCGGCTTTACCAGCTGCGCTTTCCGGTAATTCAAGAGTAGTTCTGAACCATACGATACCATCATCTTCTCCCAGGATACCATCCCATAGCTTGGGGACATACATTTTCTCCCAACCCTTCGCTTTGGTGTCGGGGGCATACCATTTCTCAGCCAGCCCTTTATCGTTGGCCACTGCCTGGTTGTACTTTTCAAGAAGTTTGGGATCGTATTTGAATGACTGATCCAGTGTTTTTCCTGTGTATTTCTTGTAGTCGTCTGTCTGAACCATTGTTTCCCAACTGGTCCAAGGCTGAATATCTGTTCCGCCCCATGAGGTATTGATCAAGCCAACGGGAATATTCAATTCCGTCTGAAGCTCCTTTCCGAAGTAATAGCCTACAGCTGAGAAGCGACGTGAAGTCTCAGGCTTGCAGACTTCCCAGGTGCCGCTTTCGATGTCGGCAGCCTCCTTCGTTTTGATCGTCTTTTCTACGGTAATAAGGCGGATGTTCGGATTCATGGAACGCTTGATTTCGTCTGCTGCATTCTCCGTATCCTCCAGTGGCCATTCCATATTAGACTGTCCGCTACAAATCCAGACGTCTCCAATCAGTATATCTTTAAAGTCGATACTGTTGGCCTTTCCTGAAATACTCATGTTGTAAGGACCGCCAAATGGCATGCTGTCCATCACAACAGACCAGTTCCCTTTCTTGTCGGCTTGTGTAGTGTATTCTTTGTTGTTAAAACGAACCGTGATTATCTCTCCCTTGTCAGCCGTCCCCCATAGGTTAATCGGCATATCCCGTTGTAACACCATGTGGTCGGAAAAGAACTTTGGAGTGCTGACCTTAGCAGTCAACTGAAACGTAAAAAAGGTAAGAATAATAAGCAAAAGGCTTGTGTTCTTCATGATTGTAAATATTAGTGGTGATAAACTCTTTTTTGCAAAAATAAGAAAAATGCCTAATCTTTTAAACAAAAAAAGAGACCACCTCTAAAAAGAGACGGTCTCTTTGTATATGAAAGAAAGCCGCACTGTAGATATGAACAAACTCCGTATGACAGGATTTGAGTGCTTTGCCACCTTTGTAATCCGCTGTGCGAAGCATCCCCGAAGGGTGCGGCCCGCCATTGGTGACAAGAGCTTTGTCTCGGAATTGTATTTTACTGATGAGTTTCCCAATCGAACAAGTGCGGCTTAACTCATCACCTATCTTTATAACACAAATATATATAGAAGGTTTAGAATTTCCAAATAAATAGGCATGAAAATTCCTCTTTTTTTGCCCATTTCATCGCTATTATAAACAAATAGAGACAAGGGATCCCCTTGTCTCTATCATGTATTTCGCAGCTATAATAGCTTTTACTTTACTTTGTCTACAATTGCTTTGAAAGCTTCCGGATGATTCATCGCTAAATCGGCCAACACTTTACGGTTGATTTCGATACCTTTAGCGTGTAAAGCACCCATCAGGCGGGAGTAAGACATACCTTCCAGACGTGCAGCAGCATTGATACGCTGTATCCACAATGCGCGGAAGTTACGTTTTTTGTTACGACGGTCGCGAAATGCATACGTCAAACCTTTTTCCCATGTGTTTTTTGCAACTGTCCACACGTTTTTACGAGCGCCATAATATCCTCTCGTAAGTTTTAAAATCCGTTTTCTTTTTGCTCTTGAAGCAACATGATTAACTGACCTTGGCATAATCTAATCTGTTTTTGAATGTTAGCGCCATCTCTACAGGATGATCTTTTTTGCTAAATACATTCGGTTAATAAAAATCGTTGTAAAACTCGAAATAAAAAGGTTACTTCAAACAAAGAAGTTCTTTCACACTGTTTTCGTTTGATGCATGCACCAAGCCAATGTGCGTAAGATTCCTTTTCTGCTTTTTAGTCTTCTTTGTAAGAATGTGACTTTTATAAGCGTGTTTTCTCTTGATTTTACCTGTTCCGGTAAGGGCGAACCTCTTTTTGGCACCGGAATTAGTCTTCATCTTAGGCATTTTCCAATTCTGTTTTTAATTATTAAACTTATATATTTCCCGTTGCCGGGTATTTTTATTCTTCTTTCTTTTCTTCAGCTTTTGCTTCTTCAGTCTTGGGTTTCAGTGTGATTACTTTCTTCACCTGTGGCTGTGGCTGCTGTGCTTGTGGCTGAGGTTTGGCTTGTGCTCCGCTTTTTTTAGGCGAAAGCATAATCGTCATTCGTTTACCTTCTAATACAGGCATTTGTTCAACTTTACCGTAATCTTCCAAATCGTTGGCAAATCGAAGTAATAATACTTCTCCCTGTTCTTTAAACAAGATCGAACGCCCCTTGAAGAACACATAAGCCTTCACTTTTGAACCATCTTCCAAGAAGCCTTTCGCATGCTTTAGCTTGAAATTGTAATCATGGTCATCCGTTTGCGGACCGAAACGAATCTCCTTAACGATTACTTTCACAGACTTGGCTTTCTGCTCTTTCTGATGCTTTTTCTGCTGGTAAAGAAGTTTCTTATAGTCGATTATTCGACAAACGGGGGGGGCAGCATTTGGTGAAATCTCAACCAGATCAAGTCCTTGTTCTTCTGCAAATTTAAGTGCCTGTGCAAGTGGATAAACACCCTGTTCAATATTGTCACCTACCAATCGAACTTCACGGGCGCGGATGCGCTCATTGATCCGGTACTGATCTTTCAGATTGTCATTCTTCATTCAAAAATGTTTATTCTCCTCGTTATTAATAGTTTAAAATTATTATTTTCCTCTATTCTTTTGCCAGCGATTCATCATTTCTTCGACTTCATCGTTTAAAAGCGCTGCAAATGTAGTAATTTTCATCGAACCTTTATCACCTTCGCCCTGTTTTCTTACCGAAACTTCATTATTTTCAGCTTCTTTCTCTCCAACGATCAGCATATAAGGGATACGTTTCAGTTCGTTGTCACGTATTTTACGGCCTACTTTTTCGTTACGATCATCTACCACTACGCGTATATCCTGGTCTTCCAGCATTTGGGCTACTTCCCAGGCGTAGTCATTGTATTTTTCACTTACCGGCAATACGGCCACTTGATCAGGAGTAAGCCACATCGGGAATTTACCTCCGGTATGCTCAATCAGCACAGCAACAAATCGTTCCATAGAACCAAACGGTGCGCGGTGTATCATCACCGGACGGTGCTTTTTGTTGTCTTCACCGGTATATTCCAGCTCAAAACGTTCCGGCAGGCTGTAGTCTACCTGGATGGTTCCCAACTGCCAGCGACGTCCGATGGCATCTTTCACCATAAAGTCTAGCTTCGGACCGTAGAAAGCGGCTTCTCCCAGCTCAACTTTCGCTTTTAATCCGGCTTCCTGACAGGCTTCGATGATGGCTGTTTCCGCTTTCACCCAGTTTTCTTCCGAACCGATGTATTTTTCTTTGTTTTCCGGGTCGCGCAAGGATATCTGTGCTTCAAAATTCTCAAAGTCAAGTGCTTTGAAGATAATAAAGATAATATCCATTACTTTCAGAAACTCTTCTTTCAACTGATCCGGACGGCAGAACAAGTGAGCATCATCCTGCGTAAACCCACGTACACGAGTTAAACCATGTAACTCCCCACTTTGTTCATAACGATACACTGTTCCAAATTCGGCAAAGCGGATTGGCAGGTCTTTGTATGAGCGCGGAATGAGTTTGAATATCTCGCAATGATGCGGACAGTTCATCGGTTTAAGCAGGAATTCTTCTCCTTCTTGCGGTGTATGGATGGGCTGGAAAGAATCCTTTCCATATTTTTCGTAGTGCCCCGATGTTACATATAATTGTTTACCACCGATATGAGGAGTCATAACCTGTTGATAGCCATATTTCTTCTGAATACGCTTCAGGAAATCTTCCAGGCGCAGACGTAATTGCGTTCCGCGTGGCAACCATAAAGGCAAGCCTGCTCCTACATTTTGTGAGAAAGCAAACAGTTCAAGCTCTTTACCGATCTTCCGGTGGTCGCGTTTTTTCGCCTCTTCAAGAAACGCCAGGTATTCATCCAACATTTTCTTTTTCGGGAACGTAATACCGTACAGACGTACCAGCTGTTTACGCTTTTCGTCGCCACGCCAGTAGGCTCCAGCTACGCTTAATATTTTTACGGCTTTTATATAAGACGTATTTGGCAGGTGAGGTCCACGGCAAAGGTCCGTGAAGTTACCTTGTGTATAAGTCGTGATGGTGCCGTCTGCCAATTCGCTGATCAGCTCGGTTTTATATACTTCGCCCCGGTCTCCAAACATCTTTACGGCATCGTCTTTGGCAATGCTCTGACGTTTGATTTCTTCCTTGCGGGCAATCAGTTCCATCATTTTAGCCTCGATGGCCGGGAAGTCACTTTCCTTGATCGTTTGTCCTTCTCCCGGATCCACATCATAGTAGAACCCGTTCTCAATAGCAGGCCCGATGCCGAACTTAATGCCCGGATACAACTCCTGCAAAGCTTCAGCCATCAAGTGAGCACTGGAGTGCCAGTAAGCATGCTTACCTTCGTCATCATCCCATTTTAGCAGTTTAACGCTTGCATCCTGCGAGATAGGGCGCGACAAGTCCCATGTTTCGCCATTCACATCAGCCGCCAAAACATCCTGCGCTAGTCGTGAACTAATACTTTCAGCAATCTCCAAAGCCGTTACTCCTTCCGGATATTCTCTAACAGAACCATCAGGGAATGTAATCTTTATCATAATCTTATACACTAAAATTCAAAAATTCCAAATAAGGTGCAAATTTACGATTCTTTTCTGAAAAAATGCATCCAATGGACAAATAACTTTGCCACAAATATGATATAAGTTTTTATAAAACAGGTTTACTCTGCAATGTATTGTTTCAAAATCGCCAGATGCTTTAAATCAAACATATAGTATTTTTTTATTTAATACTTTTTTAGTTTACCAAACCGGTATATCTATAAAATACTAATGCGAAAATAGTGAAATTGCTGAATAGCAAGCTGTTTTCTACCGTTCTTTTTTCAACACCCTGCCTGCTCTTATGGGCTATGCTTTGTTCAAAAATAATTTAGAGGTACCTCTAAACTGATTTACACCTACCTCTAAATAAATTTACACGTACCTGTAATCTGATTTACACGTACGTCTAAATTATTTTTAAGGTACCTTTTATTTTTTCTTTTGCGCAAAATGCCGAAAAAGCAACAGAGGGTTTGATGAATCATACTATGTGTTTTAAGTATTTAATGGTTGGTTCCTTCAAACAGGTCGTGCGTTTCCCGGCCTTGGCTGGATGAGGCTTTGAAGTTGTTGAAGGTGTAGCTTAGCGTGAGCATGATCAGTGGGTACTTGGGGCGTATCTTTGTGTACGACTGCAAGACGGAAGTGTTGATCCGGCTGTTGTATCGGGCGGAGTTGAACATGTCGCGGAAGGAGAGCGTTGCGTTGAGTTTGCGCTTGAACAGTTGCTGCCGGATGGCTAAGTTGGCATACCAGAAGGCGTCGGTTCGTCCCTGGGTGGTGACGGACGGGCCTACGAAGTTGCCGTCTAGCTGGATGCGGGTGTATTTCCCGGCGTCGAAGCCATTGTTGAAGGCTATTTCGTAATTGGTGCTCGTTTCGTTACTGTTGCCCAACTTATACTCATTCTTTACTTTATAGTGATAGAGGCTTCCGTTTATGTTTACGTTCCACCAGCGGATGGGTTGCACTTGTACGCTAAGTTCCAGACCGGTAGAGTAGTCATGGCCTACATTAGCCATGGAGTCGAGGGTTACTCCTGCCTCGTATGGTACGCGCAGGCGTTCGATTTTGTCTTTGCGGTTGCGGTGAAAGAAGGTGGCCGAAATGGCGTGTATATCAATGTTTTTCTTATAATTCAGTTCGTATGAATTGATGTATTCGGGGCGGATGTCGGGGTTGCCTATCTCGGCCGAATAGTAGTCGCGATAGGTGATATAAGGCTCCATGTAGAACAGCTGCGGACGGGTAGTACGGCGGGAGAAGGAGGCCGTAACCGTGTGTTCTTTCGGGAAGTTATATCCTATATGTGCGGAAGGGAAAAACTCGAAACGGTTGACCGTCCGGTTAGCCCACTCCTTGGAACTGCGCAGCACGCGATGGGTATGCTCGGCACGAACTCCCACCTGGAAGTCGAAAGAGCGGTAGCTGTCTGCCAGAATACCGTAGAAGGAGTTGATCCCGCGCTGGAAGTAGAAGGTGTTGTATATATCGTTCCGCCAATAGAATTCGCGTTTTCCCGGATTCCAGAATTCCATGCTGTAGTCGCCGTCTTCAAGGTATGAGAAGTATTGGTATCCGGCTTCCAGGCGTCCGGTTTCGCGATAGGGGTAGAGGTAGTCTAGGTTGGCACGGATGGTCCAGCGATGCTCGTCTTCGTAGGCGCGATGCCCTTGTTGGCGTTGCCCTTTGTCGTCTATCAGGTCGCTTGAGAAATACTCCAGCGCATCGCCTCCGTATTTAGCATAGAAACTGCCCGTTAGATTATGTCCTTTGTTGTCGAATTTGTGGGCAAAACCAACGGTTCCGTGAAGATAGGTTTCGTCTATCTCGTATCGGTCGTGGCTGAGGTAATCGCCTTGTTCAAAGACGCTACCGTTTGCTTTACGTTCTTCCGTATAGTCGAGGTTACCGTTTCGGGTGGTACCTCCGTAGCCGCCTTCTACATCCAGGTTGAATGTCGTCTGGGTTAATGTATAAAGCCATCCGGCTTTCAGCGAGTAATTGAAGCCTCGGCTTCGGCGTGGGCCATCGGAGTGGGAGGTGGTGGCTGTATCGGCTACAATAGTCTTCTTTTCCTGATTGAAATCACTCTTCCTGACGCGTTCGGTATAGGCGCCTCCTACATACCAGCGGGATTTGAGGTTTTGCTGTGTAAGCAGAAAGTCCAGGGCGCGCGAGTAAACGGTGCTTCCGCTGATATTAACCATTCCGCTAAGCCCTTGTTGCGAGTGTTTTTTTGTGATAATATTGATAATACCTACATCTCCCTCCGTATCGTGCCGGGCAGAAGGGGTAGTGATAAGCTCTATGTTTTCGATATGCCCGGAAGGGATTTGCTCCAGGGCCTGGGTGCCGGAGAAAACACTTGGTTTGCCGTCTACATATACCGCGAAACCGCTGCTGCCACGAAAGCTGACATTCCCTTCTGCATCTACGCGGATGGAAGGGGTATTCTCCAATATATCTACTGCTGAGCCTCCGTTTGCCAGTAGATTGCTGGAGGCTTCTATCACTTTTTTGTCGAGTTTATAGATGATTTGCTTTTTTTGCGCCACAATTTCAACTTCGGCCAAGCCTACTTCGAGGGCTTTCATTTCAATTGTCCCTAAGTTAAGAAGAGGGGTTGAACTATTCAGAACCAGATTGCTGCGAGAGTAAATATCGAAGCCTACCAACTTAATTAATAAAGTATATTCGCCATCATTAATGCCTGAGATAGAAAAACTTCCATCGGTTTCGGGCAAGGTGTGCGAAACAGGCGATTCGTTTCCGTTTACAAACAAAAGAATGTCTGCAAAATCAATCGGTTTTTTACTGCCGGCTTCAACTAATATCCCTTTAATCCGTGGGGTGGGGGCGGCTGTCAACAAAGGAACAATACAAAATAAGGTCAAGATAAGAATAAAACACTTTTTCATTTCAACTAAAAATGGATTAGAATTAAGAGGCGTAAAGATAAAACAATTAATAAAAGAAACTGGTTTTCTTTGTAGGTTATTGAGAAATATACTTTATTTTTGATATTTGAAAACGATTATTTATGAAGAAGATTGCGCTTTATACGATCCTCTTTATACTGGCTCTTCCGAATATTTATGCTCAAAGAGTCGGATTAGTGTTGAGCGGCGGGGGAGCCAAGGGTGCTACTCACATAGGGGTTATTAAGGCATTAGAAGAGAATAATATACCTATCGATTACGTTAGCGGTACTTCTATCGGGGCGATCATCGGTAGCCTGTATGCTATGGGCTATTCGCCCGACGAAATGCTGGAGCTATTGCTTTCCGACGAGTTTGGCTATTGGCAGACAGGAATGGTGGAAGATGAATACATTTACTACTTCAAAAAGCCGGATCCTACCCCCGAACTTATTCACTTTTCGATAGAGATGAGTGATTCTTTCCGAGTGAAAACGAACCTGTTGCCACAGAGTTTGATCAACCCGATACAGATGAATCAGGCCTTTATGGGCTTGTTTGCCCAGGCTACGGCCAAGGCGGGGTGGAATTTCGACAATTTGTTTGTCCCTTTCCGCTGTATAGGCTCCGACATCTATAATAAAAAGCCGATTATTTTCAAGAATGGCGACCTGGGGGATGCTGTAAGGGCTTCCATGTCGTTCCCCTTTGTTTTCAAGCCGATATGGAAAGATAGTGTGCCGATATTCGACGGAGGAATCTATGATAATTTCCCGGTAAATACGATGAAAGAATCGTTTCACCCGGACTTTATTTTCGGTTGTGCCGTAGCCGGAACACAAAGCGCCAAACCTTCCGAGAATATCTACAACCAGCTGGAAACTATGATTATGCAGAAAACGGAATACGACATTCCGGAAGAAGAAGGTATGATGCTGAAATTTAGTTTCCCGAACGTATCATTGCTAGACTTTCATCGTGGCAAAGAGTTGATGGATATTGGCTATAACAAGACAATGGAACTGATAGACTCCATCAAAGGGAGAGTGCCACGCGAAACGCCGCTGGAAGAGGTGACCACTCGAAGGCAAAGCTACAGGGATGCTCTGCCGCCGCTTATTTTCCAGAACATTTATATTACCGGAGTAAATGAAGCACAAAAGGCGTATATCGAAACACAACTACATCGTGATATCAACAAGGAGTTTACGATGGATGACTTCAAACGTGCTTATTTCAAGATGCTTACTTACTCCAAGATAAAGGAGATTATCCCCCATGCCGTGTATAACCGGAAGGAAAAAAAGTTCGACCTCTACCTGGATGTAACCATCAAGGATGAGCTGGCGGTAGGCTTTGGAGGGAATATCTCTTCCCATCAGGCCAACCAACTATTCCTGGGGATAGGATATCAGAATATCTCCAAATTTGCCAGTGACCTGAATGCGAACTTTCAGATG
Organism: Parabacteroides sp. PH5-46; assembly: GCF_029892785.1. Taxonomy (GTDB): domain Bacteria; phylum Bacteroidota; class Bacteroidia; order Bacteroidales; family Tannerellaceae; genus DFXE01. The sequence goes on along the minus strand of NZ_JARXXA010000024.1, from coordinate 4,774 downwards.
GGTAACTCGTTTGACGGGGTATCACTGAGCAGCCGTTTTTACCTGCAAACAAGAATCCCTACGTATATAGATGTTCATGGCGTATTCTCGTATAAGAAATACTCCGAGAGCCAGTCGCTTTTCTACGAAGATATAGTGCCTTCTATTATCAAGCAAAAGGAACTGTATCTGAATCTTACCTTCGGTTTCCCGTTCCTGAACAAGGCGAAGTCCGAGATTGCTTTTTCGTACGGAACATTGAATGATTTTTATCTTCAGACCTCCGGCTTTTCGCTTCAGAACGCCTCTTTCGATCATAGCCGCTACAATGTGTTCAGCGGTTCACTGAATATTCAGCGAAACTCCCTGGATTATAAGCAGTACCCTACAAGCGGGCGGAAGCAATTCCTGACGGCTATCTATGCCACGGGAACGGAGGATTACGACCCGGCTCCTACATCTTACCAGAAGTATGCAGGCAAGCGGACGCATAGCTGGCTGCAGGTAAAAGGGCATTGGCAGCATTACCACGTGGTGAATTCAGCTTTTAATGTAGGCTTTTTAACAGAGTTGGTTGTTTCCAGCAAGAACCTGATGAATAACTATACTTCGTCTATATTGCAGGCTCCCGCCTTTACGCCTACGCCTCACAGCGAAATAGTCTTCAACGAAGCCTTTCGGGCCAACCAATATGCGGCAGGCGGGATATCCCCCATCCTGAAGCTAAACCGGCTCCTTCATCTACGTGCTGATTTGTACTGCTTTGTACCTTTCTACGAGATAAAGAAAGACGTCACCTACATGGAAACCAATCAATATGTAGACCTGCCTTATTATGGCAAGTTTATGCACAACTTTGAATATATGGGTGAAGCAGCACTGGTGGTTCAGTTGCCCTTTGCTTCTATCAGCGTGTATGCCAACGGATACAGCTATCCCAGGAAGAATTTCAACTTTGGCTTGAATATTGGATATCTGCTGTTTAACCCAAAAATGCTGGATTAAATAGCAAAAAACAGTAAAAAGGTTTGTGATTTTCAAAGAATGTGCTACCTTTGCACTCGCAATCAAGCAACAAATGGCCGCGTAGCTCAACTGAATAGAGTAGCTGACTACGGATCAGCCGGTTACAGGTTTGAATCCTGTCGCGGTCACGCTTAAAAGAAAGGCATAGCTAAGTATCAATTAGTTATGTCTTTCTTTTTTTAGGATACATCCTGATTTTTCCCGCCCGCATCCCATAATTTTTAAGTGGTGAGCTATTTATTTTTGCTCACGTCCTGCGCTTAATTCTTAAATTTAACAATTTTCATTGATTTTCATCTGCTAATCTTTTTACCTTTGTTTTTTATTCATTCTAGAATTATGTCTGAAAAGAAAAAGGTACGTATTGACTATCCGTCTTCCGAAAAAGTGTATATACCGGGAGAGATCAACAAGATAAAGGTAGCTATGCGTAGGATAATGCAAAGTAGTTCTGTTAATATAGACAGTAAAGGGGTAAAGAGCCGGAAAGAAAATAATCCGGTTATTGTATATGATACGAGTGGACCTTATTCGGATCCGGCAATCCAGCTTAACATAGAGAAAGGTATTCCCCGTATTCGTGAAGAATGGGGAACGCGGCGGAAAGATCTTGTTAGAATGGATGCCTTTTCGCCGGCTACTGAAAAGGGTAGGGGAGAAGGGGGAGCTTCTTCGGCAAACCGGTTTCCGTTAGTGTATTTGCCAAGCCGGGTGAAAGAAGGGAAATGTCTTACTCAGATGTTTTACGCCAAACGGCGGATTATTACCCCTGAGATGGAATATGTGGCGATCCGTGAAAATCAACAGATCGAAGATTTAGGCCTGAAGTCTTATATTACCCCCGACTTTGTCCGTAAGGAAGTGGCTGCCGGGCGGGCGGTTATTCCGGCCAACATTAATCACCCCGAGGCTGAACCGATGATCATTGGCGACAAATTCCTGGTGAAAGTGAACGCGAATGTTATCAGCGACTCTGCTTCTCAGGATATGAATGCAGATTTGGAAAAAGTGATATTAAGTTGCAAATGGGGGACTGACACGCTTATGGATCTGTCTACAAAAGGGGATATTCATGGGCGGAGGGAATGGCTTATTCGTAACTGTCCGGTTCCGCTGGGAACGGTTCCTTTGTATCAGGCATTGGCAAAAGCAGGTGGAAAGATAGAAAACCTTTGTTGGGAAATCTATCGTGATACATTGATAGAACAAGCAGAGCAGGGGATCGACTTCTTCACCATCCATGCCGCCATGCGCAAAGAACATGCCGATATGACGTTTACGCGCCTTTCCGGTATCGTCTCTCATGGAGGTCTGCTTATTAACGAATGGATGAAGGTACATAAAGAAGAAAACTTCCTGTATACCCACTTTGCCGAAATATGTGAGATCGTAAAGACGTATGACGTAACACTTTCTATAGGCAGCGGATTGCGCCCGGGTTCAATCTATGATGCCAATGATCCGGTGCAAATGGCGGAATTGTCTGTAATGGGCAAACTTACAAGAGTTGCCTGGACACATTTTGTACAAGTAATGGCCGAAGGTTCCGGACATCTTCCGATGAATAAGATTCACAGCAATGTAAAAGAACAACGTTATGCCTGCCAGGGAGCACCCTATTATACCAATGGGCCGATCGTAGGCGATATTGCTTTGGGCTATAGTCATATAACATCCGCTATCGGCTCAGCATTGAGCGCCTGGCACGGAACATCTATGATCTGCAGTATGGCCTCAAAAGAAGGACCCGGAAGACAAAAAAGGGAGGATATACGCGATCATATAATCGCTTGCAAAATTGCAGCTCATGCAGCTGACCTGGCAAAAAACCATCCCGGTGCGCAAGTGCGAGACAATGCATTAAATAAAGCATACGTTGAATCTCGCAGAAAAGACGTCTTGAATTTATCTCTCGACCCTGAACGGGCGGCTAAATACGTGCAAAATCAGTAAACCCTATTATACTCTACTTATATTTATGAAAAGAATAAATTTACTTCTCCTGTTTTGTTGTATTACCTTATCATTAGCAGCACAATGGAAGTGGAACGATCCTCTGCAAGCTTCCTTCCCTGTGATACAAAACCAGGGCTGGACAACCGAGATCGGGAAGACATATACACGTCTGCCTGAAAGTGCAAAAAGGAAAGTACCTGAAGCAGTTTGGAATTTATCCCGTCACTCATCCGGATTGGCGATACATTTTTACACAAATGCTCCGGAGATTAAAATTCGCTATGCTGTGACCGGTTCCTTAGCCATGTCGCATATGCCGGCAACCAGCGTTTCCGGTTTAGACCTTTATAGTATAAATAGTGACGGAGAGTGGAATTTCTGTTCTGGCGATTTTGTATTTGGAGATACAATCGTTTATCATTACAACCGGATAAAGAAGGATAAATACCACAATTACGGATACGAATATCGCCTCTACCTTCCGCTTTATAATGGCGTGAAGTGGATGGAGATAGGAACGCCGGATCAAGCCTCCTTTGAATTTATACCGGTGTCGGCAGAGAAACCTGTTGTGCTATATGGAACGTCTATTGTGCAGGGAGCTTGTGCCAGTCGTCCGGCAATGGCCTGGAGTTCGATTCTTGAGCGCTCGTTGGGATACCCCTTGATTAATATGGGGTTTTCAGGCAATACCAAGATGGAGAAGGAGGTGATAGATTATCTTACGGGGATTGATGCTCGCCTTTATGTCTTGGATTGTATACCGAATATGTTTGAGTATGAAGGAAAAGAAATAGCTAAACGTATAGTAGAGGCAGTCCGACAAATACGTGAAAAATCCAAAGCTCCGGTCTTATTAATTGAACATGCCGGAAATAGTAATGCTCAGACAGATACGATGCGCTATTCATCAGTAGCTAATGCAAACGAAGCCTCTCTTTATGCATATAGATTGCTGCAGTCTGAAGGGGTAGGGGATATTCATTATCTGTTTAGTGATGAGCTGAACATACCTGCTGATGGTTGGCTTGATTATGTTCACCTGAATGATTTAGGTATGCAAGCTCAAGCTCTGGCAGTTGAACAGAATATCCGCAAAATTCTAAAGATACCGGAAGGAGATGGCACAACAATGAAACCAGTAACCCAACGTCGAGAACCTCATAACTATGAATGGAGAAAAAGACATCAGGAAGTCCTGTCACTAAACAAAAGTAACCCTTCGACAGCTGTTATCATGGGGAATTCCATTACTCACTTTTGGGGAGGCGAACCCCTGGGCCCCCGCCAAGATGGTGCCGAAAGCTGGAATACTTATATGAAACCTTTAGGATTTCGCAACCTAGGCTATGGATGGGATCGAATAGAAAATGTCCTTTGGCGTGTTTATCACGACGAACTAGACGGCTTTGATGCTGAAAGAATCATACTAATGATAGGAACAAACAACTGGGGATTAAGCAGTGATGATCAAATAGTGGACGGCCTGAACTTCCTATTAAAAGCCATACGTGAACGTCAACCAAAAGCATCAATAAAAGTAATAGGAATCCTCCCACGCCGCAATCTTGAACAATGGGTAAACTCAATCAATCAACGCATAGAAGAGATGGTCATAAAAGAAGGCTTCAAATTCCAAAATGCCGGCAATGTTTTGTTAGACGCAAATGGAAAAATAGACGAGTCTTTATTCAGCGATGGCCTACATCCCAACGAAAAGGGTTATGAATTACTCAGCTTCTTTATCATAGAATAATCTATAGGAAAAGCTAAACAAAAAAAGAGACTGATTCTAAAAGAATCAGTCTCTTTA
>NZ_JARXXA010000023.1 GCF_029892785.1 Parabacteroides sp. PH5-46 | reverse complement strand
AAATACAAACAAAAAATTGCCTATATCATTTTACGGATACAGACAATTTTATTAAGTGAAAAACTTAAAGCCGCTTTTTAAGGGGTGACTAAATAAAGAGATACTTGTTTAGTAGATACTAAAAGCCGGTTTCTTCTATTTTGGCGGTTATTTTATTGATGGATTCACTTAATTTTTCTTCGGGGAGGATGACGTTGAAATCTTCCCAGAAAGTGGCATCGTAACTGAAGTTGGTATCGGCAAAGATAGTTCTTGTCTGCAGGGCTTCATTGCGGGTGAAACGGCTTACGTCGGTAGTATCTATTTTGCAGGTGACCATCTCAAACCAGGTGTGTAGATTGACAGAGCCCCATAGCTTCTTCTTTTTCTTAATTCTGAAGTGTAGGTCTCCGCGTACGTGATTGACATAATACTTGTTATTCCATTGCTTGTAAGACACGGTGTAGCTTATTTGCTGAGGTTTTATGTCGAGAGCTCGGCTCTTTCTTTCTACAAACATTCCGGCGGCCTTTTCTACGTATTTGGGATGTATCTCGAACTGAACGGATAGTAAGGCATTATTCTCACTGTCAATGAAAATCTCTCCCCGATACAGGGGTGTTTTTACTTCTTTTTTCTGTTCAAAGGTTATGACATTTACCAGGCGGTTATCTATTACTGTTATATCCGTATGAGCATAGTTGTAAAGGTAGGTATACTCCTCCAACAGGAACTCGGGTAAGTTCTTTACCAGGTCGAGCATCAGAGATGCGTTGATGCCCGACTTCATTTTAGCTATCAAGGTATCTTTTTCTTCTTCATTGCTGATCTGCCGCATTTTTAATAGTTTCACCTGATCTTTGGAATATTCATGATCGTAAGGTGCTTTATATATCTTGAATACAGCTTCTGTCAGGTTGACGATACCTTTCTTGTGTTCAACACCTTCTCTGTAAAAGGAGGTCAGATATACCGGTTCCCGGTTGTAGTTTGTTTTTCGGCTATCCAGCATTTCCCTTATTAGCCGTTGGGGGTTCACCAGGCGGACTACCACTTCCTGTAGCGAGATGACTTTAGGCTCCAAGGAGAGGGTATTCGGGCGTCCCATAAGGGTTGATACGTCCATAAATTGAGGAAGGTATCCAATGTGCGAGAACTGGATAGTTGCTTGTCCAAGTGAGTCGGGTAGCCGAAGGCGGAAGTCGCCATTCATGTTGGTGATGGTTCCGATACCTTCAGCGGGTAACCCTACGGAAGCAAAAGGAATCGGCTCATTGCTGAAACGGTCGAACAGTGACCCCTCGATCGTAAAGTGAGTCGACACTGTGTCTTTCGGGGCAACGGCCTCTTGTTGGGGTTTGTAACTCCCTGCAGGCAGTTCAATCAAGATATGGTTGCCTATAACTCGCAGTGAGAGGTTTCGGTTACCTGTGATTTCGTAAATCGCTTGCCTAATGGTATATTCACCCTTTTTTACGTTTACGGTTTGTTCGTTTTTAATCACTCTGCTATCATAAATAAAAAGACAACCGGAGCGTTCGGTCACTTTCTCCAGCAGTTCATAGATTGTACCTTTCGACTTGGGCAGGTTGATCTTCCGGCTCAGTATATCTTCATTATCTGCCTGTACCGGGAGGGCTATGATTAGCAGCACTCCTATGATTGCGCAGATAGACAGATATAAAGCCCGGGTTTTCATCTTATGGCATGATATCAGGGTTCAGAGATCAGTAATACGTTATTTTCTTTTTTATATTTCAGCTTAAAAGCAGTACAGATCAGCTCCGCCATCGTTTCCGGCGAGTTGTTGTCAAAACTCACTGTCAGCCTGCGATCTTCCAGGGACGGGGTTGTTTGCAACATGCTGCCAAGCGATTCATTGTTGATCACCCGGAGGATATCTGCCAGTCTCTCGTCTTTGAAGCGCATGCGCCGGGTGTAGTCTGCAAATGTCAGATCATCCATTGTTTCTTCCAGTAACCATTGGCTGGATGACAGGCGAACGGTTTCGCCGGCCTTTACATGAATGCTTTTATTGTTCTTTTTATAGGTTACCTTCACTTCTCCCCGCTGAACGGATAGCTCAAATGGCAGATGGTCGGTACTTTGCACATTAAAGGCTGTCCCGATTACTTCTATCTGTATGTCCTGGGTTTCAATCAGAAACGGGCGTTCCCGGTTTCCGGCTACATCAAATCGGGCGTTACCCTCTAAGGCTACTTCTCTTTTGTCTTGGTTAAAGTGCTCCGGGTATTGTATTTGCGTGTCGTCTCCCAAGTAGATGATAGAGCCGTCTTCCAGGGTTGTTACCAATGTCAGAGCCCCTTTTTCGTTCTTCAGTGTCAGAAGGTTGGGATTCGTCCCAGCCTGTTGGTTTCTCAGGAAGAGGAAAGTAGCTGTGCAGATGCAGAGTAGTGCGATTGCTGCGGCCCATCTGGTAGCGGCTTGCCTGAATAGGCGAGTCTGTTTGGCTCTCGCTTTGTCAGGAATCAATCCGTCTTGTTCCAAACGGGCATACAACTGATGCCAAGCCTGGTTCGTGTCTACTGTATTATGTTCTTTTTTAGTCATGCTATATGTGTATAATTCTCTATTTCTTTTCGTAACATCTGAAGAGCCTTTGTTATTTCTGCTTCTATGGTTTTCACTGATAAAGACAGTTCCGAGGCTATCTCGGTATACTTTTTCCCTTCAAACCGATGCATTCTGAAGATGCGTAAGCGGCGTTCGGGAAGCTTATTGAGCGTACGGTTGATCAGCTCTTCCAGTTCCCTGTATTCCAGCGCCTCCTGCGGATTCTCTTCTCCATTTACCTCACCTTTGGACAGAACGGTTTCGCGATGCCGGTTTTTCACATCCTGATGCTCGCAGTATTGGAGCGATCGGTTCCGTACTGCCCCGTACATATAGTTTTTCAGCGAGTGGAAGATGTGAATATCCTCTCTGTCTTTCCAGAATACATAGAATAAGTCCTGAACAATCTCTTCTGCTACGTACATCTTTCCGGTTATGCCGGCAGCATATAAGCAAAGAGGGGAATAGTACATCCGGAATACCTTTTCGAATGTACCGATATCACCCTCCTTTATCTTCTTTAATACGCTTAAATCGCCAGTCATCACCGTTTGCCGAATAATAGAATTACTTATTCAAATATACGAAAAGTAAATGATATATTCTTATTTCTGCTTTCTCAACTTATTGACGGCAGATTCCAGAGACTCTGTCGGTTCTATAATGTTATAGGCTCCCCAGAAATCATCATCCATAAAGTCGCTCACCCTGTCCGACAGCGATTGTGACGCTTTAAAGGCTTGACGATAAGGAATGTTTGTTACATTATCTGTTTGCATGTCGGTTACTACCATTTCCGAGTCGATGGTATAATTGGTGGCAAATAGTCTTCTTTTCCAGTCGCAATTAAAGCGTACCTCGTTGCGTATGTAGCTGAGGTAGGTTAAGTCGCCCCGCTGCGTGTAGCTTACCAGGAACGAAACCTCTAATGGCTTGAATCGCAGTCCGAATGGTTTCTTTTTCAGGATAGCTTGCGTAGCCTTATTCCTATCATCCATATTCAGTTGATATTCAGCTCGTGTGAAGGCCAGGCGTTCCTTGTCGATATATAGCTTTCCTTGATACAAAGCATAAGGCAGTATGGCTTGCGGGGTAAAGCTGATTACGTATTGCGGGCGATCGTTAATCATGATAGCCTCTTCCATTTTGAAGGAATAGAGCGGCAGTGTCTCTTCGTCAAACAGAATATCGGGATTCTTTACGATGTCTACATATATTGATAAGTTAGGTCCTCCTAATAGCTTCACTACCAGTGTGTCACTCTTCTTTTGGCTGAGTAGGGAACGGCCTTTGAATATCTGTACCCGGTCGCGCGTAGCATCTTCGGTGTAAGGCGTTTTATATATATCGATAATGGCTTCCGATATATTAATGTAGCGTCTTCCTTTCTGAGCTGTTTCGCGATAGAAACCGGTCAGCATATTATTGCTACTGCTGTAGTTTACAGCTATTTTACTGATTGCTTCTTCTACAATGTAGCGAGGGTCTCTGGCCCGTACAACAATTTCTTCCAGGAGATTACTGACGGGAACCAGATTCACTACAACATCCGATATATCATTGCCGTTCAACGGTATGATACTACTCAGATAACCCACGTGAGAGACCTCCACTTCCTTGGCTAGTAATGTGTTCTTGATCTTGATGCTGAAACCTCCCTCTGTATTGGTAACAGTTCCTATATTGCTGCCGGGAATGGAAATGTTGGCATATTCCAGTTTTTTTCTGCTTTTCTGATCTCTTACAATTCCGCTGACGGTAATATAATCGCCGTTGCCATTCCCATTGCCGTTCACTTCTTGTGCCTGTAGCGGGTTCAATGAAAGCAGCATAGCCAGAATCATGAAGAAAAAGATTGCTTGTTTACTTCTCGTTTTCATATGTTTATCCTCCTTATTAAGTAATTGAAATTTCTGTTTGTATATATATGATCGGTGAAGAATGATATACCCTATGAATAAAAGGTGAAAAATTTCCATTCACTATATAAAGCATGCAAAATACGTTTCTATTTAGAGGTACGTGTAATTAAATTTATACGTACCTCTAAACAGATTTATACGTACCTCTAAATTAATTTATACGTACCTCTAACAGAAATAGATCTGAGCGCTACGGAAAAATACTCAGAGTAGTGTTATGAATAATACAGGTTAAGTAGGTTTACTATAAATCTTTTTTTTTAAAAAAACGCTTTGAATGTAAATTTTGACTATATTTGTCGCAACTTTATTAAATAATTGTGAATATCATATATACGTATATAGCTATCAACTACGGACAAAATAATAATTAAGCTATATTTTTGAACTAAATTTTTTTAAATTTTATTTAACCGATCATGAACAAATTTTTAAATCTAAGTCTTTTTGTTGCATTTTTAGTATCGTTTGCAACAGTCGCTAAATCTCAAGAACTTCCGGCTGTAGCGGAGCCTGGTAAATGTTATGTTAAGTGTATTTCTCCTGATGAATACAAAGAAACAACGGAAATTGTGGTTATAAAACCGGAGTATAAAGTCTTAAAAGTGGTTCCTGCCACTTATAAAACTATAGAAGAAAGAGTGCTTATAAAAGAAGCAAGCAAAAAATTCGTATATCATCCGGCTGTTTATGAAACTGTTACCGAAACTTATACAAGTAAAGCAGGTGCTGAAGAATTAACAGTTGTTCCGGCAAGTTTCAGGAAAAGCAATAAAACGGTTCAAGTAGAACCACAATCGGGTCGTTGGGAATATGTTCAGTTAGAAGATTGTCCTTCGGCTAATAAAGAAGATTGTATGGTAGCTTGTTATGTAGAATATCCTGAAAAAAACGTAACTGTTCCTATCGAAGTGCTTAATGCTAATGCTATAACAAATAAAAATTTAAAGCCAAGTAGCACAGCAACTTATAAAAAACAAGTGGTAAAAACACCTGCCCGGGTAGAAGAAATTGACATTCCTGCAGAATATACAACAATTAAAAAAGTAGTAGTAGATACTCCTGCACGCGTGATTGAAGAAACTGTACCAGCTGTTACCAAAACAATTACGAAGAAAGAATTGGTGAAAAAAGGTGGTATTACTACATGGGAAGAAATTGATTGTTCTATTGTAGGCACAGCTAATATTTTGCCTATTTATTATGAATTTAATAGTGCAAGAATTACTCAAGATTCGGAAAGAATTATCGACGAGTATCTATTAAAGCTTATGAAAGAAAAGCCAGGTATCAGAATAGAAATTATGTCGCATACCGACTCTCGCGGAAATGATGACTACAACAAGTCTTTGTCACAACAAAGAGCTCAATCAGTAGTAAACTATTTGGTAAACAAAGGCATTTCTAGAAACAGATTGGAGGCTAAAGGGTATGGAGAAACAAGATTGGTGAACAAATGTTCAAACGGTGTTGATTGTTCAGAAGAAGAGCACCAAAGAAACAGAAGAACTGAGTTTAGAATTATTCAATAAGCATAAATCAGGAATTTTTAATAAAAGCAATCATTTTCACAATATAAAATGATTGCTTTTATTTGTATTATTATTAATCCATTTTTTCAGGTGAATAATGTATAAAAAAATTCTTTTGCTATTTCTTTCTATTGCGATATCAAATGGTGTCAGAAGTCAAGACAAACCGCCCTACACAATAAATAAGCTAATAGCTGACAATCAAATCGTTGAACTTGGCAATCAAAAACTGCTTATAATTGATTTTTGGGCTACTTGGTGCGCTCCGTGCATTCCGGCAACTAGGCAATTAGAAATACTTCAGGAGAGAAAGGCAGAAGATGTTTTTATTATTTCTGTTACAGATGAAGATGAGGTATTGATAAGCGATTTTTTAAAAAGAAAACCGATACGCTTGGCTGTGATAAAAGATGGGATCGAAAACGGATTGATAAAAAAATTCAATGTTCAACGCCGTCCATACTCTGTGCTATTAACGTTGGATGGGAAAGTATTATATATTGGTCATCCTTCGGGAATTACGATGGATTTGATTGATAAAGAGCTAAAAAAGATAAAAAAGGTTCGGAAAAATATCCGATGGAATGATTTATTTGTTTATGAATCTGTAAAAAAAGAAAATACACTTTCAAGCAAGTATTTATTTTCCGTTAAAAAAGAAGAAAAGTCGAACCAACATTACATGCATTATGATAAAGGTGTTTTTAATTATTCGGGACCATTATCTTTTCTGATACAAGATTTTATGAGTGTTTCGCGCCAACAATTGATTTTTAATGGCACAAACGATTTTAACATCACATTTGAATGTAATGAAAATTATGTCTTAAACTCAAAAGAAACGGTCATGCAACAGTTGCTATCAGAATTGAATCTGAAACTTAGACATGAAGACAAAAAAAAGAAAGTTGTATTGCTAAGCATAAAAAACAAAAATAAGTTATGGAGCAACGATCAGTTTGATTGGGGAGGAACAAATCCATACATCATTGGTTCAGAACGTATAGAAGCAGATGGTTTGACAGTGAGACAAATAGCCAATATATTGACCGATGTGAAAGGGGAATTTTACTATTCAGAAACCAACAACGATACAGTCCACGATTGGAGTTTTCATTACTTATACGATGATCTATTAAAAGATGATTTGGAATATAATTTTGGAATCACACTAAAAGAAACTACTTCACTTATACCTGTTTATATAATCGAAAACATCTCTCCTTATTAACCCCTAATGTGATCAAATGTTCGCCTCAGTGTAGGTTCTTGGCAACATTTCTGCAGATTTTCTTTTGAAGTATTTGCATATTTAGCGAATTAATTATAGATTTGCGCTTCATAGTTAAGGTTTTGGTTAATAAAATGGAGAGGGGTGACTTGTGAAAGCCGCCCTTTTTTTAATATATTCTCACATCTTTTGACTGGCTTTTTGTGTTGTATAGCATAAATATGTGTATCTTTGTGCGATTTACCAACATACATAGAGTCAGATGGAAGAGCTAAAGCATGAGTGCGGAGTCGCCATGGTTCGATTACTAAAACCTTTGGAGTATTATCATCAGAAGTATGGTAATTGGATGTATGGTTTGAACAAACTCTATCTGTTAATGGAAAAGCAGCATAATCGCGGGCAGGAAGGTGCCGGATTAGCATGCGTTAAATTAGAAGCAAGTGCCGGAGAAGAATATATGTTCAGAGAACGAGCTATCGGAACCGGTGCCATTACCGAGATTTTTTCTTCCGTTCACGATCACTACAAAGATATTCCCAAAGACAAACTAAAAGACCCCTGTTTCGCTAAAGAACATTTACCATTCGCAGGAGAGCTTTATATGGGTCATTTGCGTTATAGTACTACCGGCAAGTCCGGTATTTCTTTTATCCACCCGTTTCTTCGGCGCAATAACTGGCGGGCCAAGAACCTGGCGCTTTGTGGCAATTTTAATCTGACGAATGTGCAGGATGTGTTTCACGAAATAACATCTATCGGGCAGCATCCCCGCTTGTATTCCGATACATATATAATGTTGGAGCAAATGGGCCACCGCCTGGATCGCGAGGTAGAACGCCTTTACCAACAGAGTGAGAAGGAAGGGCTGAAAGGCATGGATATTACGCATGCCATAGAAGATCAGGTGGATATGGCAAATGTGTTGAAAAGATGTGTCCCGGCCTGGGATGGAGGCTTTGTGATTTGCGGGCTGACCGGTAGCGGAGAGTCTTTCAGCGTGCGCGACCCCTGGGGCATTCGTCCGGCTTTTTATTATGCCGATGACGAGATAGTTGTCCTGGCTTCGGAACGGCCTGTTATACAAACAGCCATGAATGTAAGAGCTGATCAGGTTACGGAATTAAACAGGGGAGAGGCTCTTATTATCGGGAAGAACGGACAGCTAAGGACGTCGCAGATTGTGGAGCCGGAAAGGCTGAGTGCCTGCTCGTTTGAACGGATCTACTTCTCGCGTGGGAGTGATGTGGATATCTATCGTGAGCGGAAGCAGTTGGGAAAGAACCTGGTTCACCCGATTCTTCAGTCGGTAGACTACGATACGAACAATACGGTTTTCTCATTCATACCTAATACGGCGGAAGTGGCTTATTTCGGTCTGCAGGAAGGGTTGAATGACTACCTGAATACGAAAAAGAAAGAATGGATTGCCGGACGCAACTCATGGATGGACGAGCGCGAGCTGGAAAAGATTTTGTCTATGCGTGTACGTGCGGAGAAGGTAGCCATCAAAGATATTAAGCTGCGTACGTTTATTGCCGAAGGGAATACCCGGGACGATCTGGCGGCTCACGTGTACGATGTTACATACGGCAGCATCAAGCGGGGGGTAGACAACCTGGTGGTGATAGACGACAGTATCGTGAGGGGTACCACCTTGAAGCAGAGTATTATTGGTATATTAGACCGATTGGGGCCTCGTAAGATAATAATTGTTTCTTCGTCGCCGCAGGTACGATACCCTGATTATTACGGAATTGACATGTCACGCATGAATGAATTTATAGCCTTCAGGGCTGCTATTGCCTTGCTGGAAGACAGAGAGCAGGTGGGGCTCATTCATGAGGTGTACAAAAAGGCCAAAACGCAAGACTCGGAGCCCGGCGAAGTGATGGTTAACTATGTGAAGGAGATATATGCTCCGTTTACGGATGAAGAGATATCGGCCAAGATGGTAGACCTGTTGACTCCGGAAGGGACGAATGCAAAAGTAGAGATTGTGTACCAAACCCTGGAAGGCCTGCACGATGCCTGCCCGAACCATCCCGGCGACTGGTATTTCTCAGGAGATTATCCTACGCCCGGTGGTGTACGTATGGTAAATAAGGCATTTATTCATTTTATGGAAGATGAATACTTACATAAGAATGGCGTTTTTATAATGAAAAATTGAATATATGACAGACAGAACAGCGACTTTGATTTTAGACGACGGCAGCGTTTTTCACGGTATCTCCTTTGGATACGAGAAGGCTGTTGCCGGTGAAGTAGTGTTCAATACGGCTATGACGGGTTATCCGGAAAGTTTGACAGACCCTTCCTATGCTGGCCAGCTCATGGTGCTAACCTATCCGTTGATAGGTAATTATGGCGTACCTTCCCAAACCTATGAAGAAAATGGATTGTCTACCTTTATGGAGAGCGACCGTATTTATGCGGATGCCATTATCGTAAGCGATTATAGCAAGGAATACAGCCACTGGAATGCCGTAGAAAGCTTAAGTCAATGGCTGAAAAAAGAGCAAATTCCCGGCATATACGGCATAGATACCCGTGCGCTGACCAAATTGCTTCGCGAAAAAGGAAGCATGAAAGGAAAGATCGTATTAGATAAACCGGACGAGATAGATTTTTGTGACCCGAATGCCATCAATCAGGTAGCAATAGTATCTACAAAAGAGGTCATTACCTATGGGGCCGGAGAAGGTAAAAAGAAAGTTGTTCTGGTAGACTGTGGCGTTAAACATAACATCATTCGCTGTCTGTTGAAACGGGGTGTTACGGTGATACGTGTCCCCTGGGATTATGATTTTAACCAACTAGAATATGATGGTCTGTTTATCAGTAACGGACCGGGAGACCCCGATACTTGTGATGCTGCCGTGCAGAATATCCGCAAAGCGCTTTCCGGAGACAAACCAATTTGCGGGATCTGTATGGGGAACCAGCTATTGGGCAAGGCCGGAGGTGCTTCTATCTATAAGCTGAAGTACGGACACCGGAGTCACAACCAACCTGTAAGGATGGTAGGAACCAACAAATGTTTCATTACTTCGCAGAATCATGGATACGCTGTAGACGATAATACCCTGGGCGCAGACTGGGAGCCGCTTTTCGTTAACATGAACGATGGCACGAACGAGGGAATCAGACACAAAACCAAACCCTTCTTCTCCTCCCAATTCCACCCCGAAGCAAGCAGCGGACCAACCGACACGGAGTTTATCTTCGACATGTTTGTCGAAGCAATGCCCCCCCAGCCCCCTAAAGGGGGGGCTAATGAGGTCGCTCTTTGCCCCCCCTTTAGGGGGTTGGGGGGTGAGTTTCGGGGTGGAAAAGTACTTGTTCTCGGTTCCGGAGCTCTTAAGATCGGGGAAGCCGGGGAGTTTGACTATTCCGGTTCGCAAGCCCTTAAGGCGATTAAAGAAGAGGGGATAGAAACGGTGTTGATAAACCCCAATATCGCCACGGTTCAGACGTCGGAAGGAGTTGCGGACACTGTTTATTTTCTACCCGTTACTCCTTTTTTTGTAGAGAAAGTAATCGAAAAAGAGCGTCCGGAAGGTATACTGCTGGCTTTCGGAGGGCAAACGGCGCTTAACTGCGGGGTAGCCTTGTATCAAAGCGGGGTGTTGGAAAAATACAATGTCCGCGTTCTGGGTACGCCGGTTCAGGCTATCATGGATACGGAAGACCGCGAGTTGTTTGTCCGCAAGCTGGATGAGATAAACGTTAAGACTATTAAGAGTGAAGCGGTTAATACCATAGAAGATGCCCGCCGGGCGGCTGCCGAACTGGGCTATCCGGTGATTATCCGGGCGGCTTATGCCTTGGGAGGACTGGGCTCCGGCTTCTGCGATAATGAAGAAGAGCTGAATGCGCTGGCGGAAAAAGCCTTCTCGTTCTCTCCGCAAGTGCTGGTAGAAAAGAGCCTGAAAGGCTGGAAAGAAGTGGAATACGAGGTGGTGCGCGACCGCTTCGACAACTGTATCACCGTCTGTAATATGGAGAACTTCGACCCGCTGGGCATCCATACCGGCGAGAGTATCGTAATTGCTCCGTCTCAGACGCTTACCAATTCAGAATATCACAAACTGAGGGAATTAGCCATCCGCATTATCCGCCACATCGGCATCGTAGGAGAGTGTAATGTGCAATATGCCCTCGACCCGGAAAGTGAAGATTACAGGGTGATTGAGGTGAATGCCCGCCTGAGCCGCTCGTCTGCTCTGGCCTCGAAAGCAACCGGTTATCCGCTGGCCTTTGTGGCAGCTAAGTTGGGACTGGGTTATGGCTTATTCGACCTGAAAAACTCGGTAACTAAAACAACCAGCGCTTTCTTTGAACCGGCCTTAGACTATGTAGTCTGCAAGATCCCGCGTTGGGATTTAGGGAAGTTCCAGGGAGTAGACCGTGAGCTAGGCTCCAGCATGAAGTCCGTAGGCGAGGTGATGGCTATCGGACGTACCTTTGAAGAGGCCATCCAGAAAGGGCTTCGCATGATAGGGCAGGGAATGCATGGCTTTGTAGAGAATAAAGAACTGGTATTGCCGGATATCGACAAGGCTTTGAAAGAGCCTACCGACAGCCGGGTGTTTGTAATTAGCAAAGCCTTTCGCTCTGGTGGATATACGATAGATCAGATACATGAGCTGACAAAGATAGACAAGTGGTTTTTACAGAAACTACATAATATCATCCGCACGGCCGACGAGTTGGAATGCTATGGCAAGATTGCGGATATCCCGGACTCGCTCTTCCGTACTGCTAAAAGCCAGGGATTTTCAGACTTCCAGATTGCTCGGGCTATTTTTAAAGAAGGGATGACCGATGCGGAAAAGGCCAGCCTGCTGGTACGCCAGGAACGGAAATTCAGAAAGATACTTCCGGTAGTGAAGCAGATTGATACTCTGGCTGCCGAATATCCCGCACAAACGAATTACCTGTACCTTACATATAATGGGATAGAGAGCGATGTACATTACCTGGGTGACAGGCGTTCAATCATTGTACTGGGCTCGGGAGCCTATCGTATCGGAAGCTCGGTAGAGTTCGACTGGTGTGGCGTACAGGCACTCAATACAATCCGGAAGGAAGGCTGGCGCTCGGTGATGATAAACTACAACCCGGAGACTGTATCGACAGACTATGATATGTGCGATCGGCTGTACTTTGACGAACTTACCTTTGAACGGGTAATGGACATCCATGAACTTGAAAACCCGCATGGAATGATAGTTTCAACGGGTGGACAAATCCCGAACAACCTGGCCATACGCCTGGACGAACAACATGTAAACATCTTGGGAACATCTGCCCAAAGCATTGATAATGCGGAAGACAGACATAAATTCTCCGCCATGCTCGACCGTATCGGTGTAGACCAGCCGCGCTGGAAAGAGCTGAGTCGGATGGAAGACATCAATACCTTTGTAGAAGAGGTGGGCTTTCCTGTCCTGGTGCGCCCCAGCTACGTGCTGAGTGGAGCAGCCATGAACGTCTGTTCGAACCAGGAAGAGCTGGAGCGCTTCCTGAAACTGGCTGCCAATGTGAGCAAGAAACACCCGGTGGTAGTGAGCCAGTTCATAGAACACGCCAAGGAAGTAGAGGTGGATGCCGTAGCCGAGAAGGGCGAAATCGTCATGTATGCCATCAGCGAACATATCGAGTTCGCAGGGGTACACAGTGGGGATGCAACGATCCAATTCCCGGCGCAGAAGCTGTATGTAGAAACCGTTCGGCGTATCAAACGAATCAGCAAGCAGATCGCCAAAGAGCTGAATATCTCAGGCCCATTCAATATCCAATACCTGGCAAAGGGCAATGAAATCAAGGTGATAGAATGTAATCTGAGAGCTTCGCGAAGCTTCCCGTTTGTTAGCAAGGTGTTAAAAATTAACTTTATAGAACTGGCAACCCGTGTGATGTTGGGCTTACCTGTTCAGAAACTGACGAAGAATGCCTTCGACCTGGACTATGTGGGGATAAAGGCCTCGCAGTTCTCGTTCAGCCGCTTGCAAAAGGCAGACCCAGTATTGGGCGTAGACATGGCTTCCACAGGCGAAGTAGGCTGCATTGCCGATGATACCTCGGAAGCCGTATTGAAGAGTATGCTTTCCGTAGGATATCAAATTCCGAAGAAGAATATCCTGCTCTCGACAGGTACTTCCAAGCAGAAGGTGGATATGCTGGACGCCGCCCGCCTTTTATCCAAGAAGGGGTATAACCTGTATGCTACAGGCGGTACACATCGCTTCCTGAAAGAGAACGGAATTGAAAGTACACATGTATATTGGCCGAGTGAAGAAGGACAGCCTCAGGCTTTAAACATGCTTCGCGAGAAAAAGATCGATATGGTAGTCAATATACCGCGCGACCTTTCAGCCGGAGAGTTGGATAACGGATATAAAATCCGCCGGGCATCGATAGACCTTAATATCCCATTATTGACAAATGCACGTTTGGCAGACGCTTTTATAACGGCTTTTTGTACATTAAGTACAAGTGATTTACAGATTAAGAGCTGGAAGGAGTACAAATGATAAAATTTACACACTTTTTATAGTAATGCGTATTTAAATTATAAAAATTCCCTACATATTATAATGTGTAGGGAATTTATTTTAATATTTCATTGCTTATTGTTATTTTTGTTCAGTGAATTATACTTAAACATGAACACAAATAAGAGTAGTATTGTCCAACAGCTGAGTGAAAAAATCTCAACTTTGAATGACAATTCTGTAGATAAGCTTGCCTCTATATTAGTGCGTGTGGAATTGAAGAAGAATGAGTGCTTCCTTAAAGAAGGAGACGTTGCTGATAGTGTGTATTTTGTTCATAGTGGATTGATACGTCAATTCTATTATAAAAATGGTAAAGACTTTACTGAACACCTTGCATGTGAAGGAAATGTTTTTATGAATATTGAGAGTTATCTTCTTCAAACACCAACCTATTTATTTATAGAGGCTTTAGAGCCTACAGTATTGTATGGAATTCCTTATAAAGAAATAGTAGCACTTATGGATGAATATCCGGATATAAGTGTTTTATATAGGAAAATTATAGAGCAGGTATTGCTTAAAGTCCAACGGAAAATTGATTCCTTTCGTTTTGAAAATGCCAATGAACGGTATCGTCGTTTGTTGAGAGAACGTCCTGAAATTGTAAGGAGAGTTCCGCTTATCCATATAGCTTCTTATCTATTAATGACACCCGAAACCTTGAGCCGGGTTCGCTCCAGTATACTTTAGCTTGACCTATGTCAATAAAACGACAGAGTTTTGACTTAATTGATTTACATCAAGTGATATTATATAAATTTTGTTCACCTTTGTATCAGAGTAAAGGTGTAAGACTTTTTTATGATTAGTTAAGCAAAACCAAACCTCAACTATGAGATTTATACACAGATGGATTAGGTACGTTTTTAATTCTCAGAAAAAAGGACTGTGGCAACGCGCAGTCCTTTTTATTTTTTCATTTTTCTTCCCAGATTTCTACTAGTTTATCAACTGCATTTTCTATTGTCGGTTCGCTTGTCAATAATTGGATAAACTTACTTCCGATGATTACTCCGGATGAGTGAGCTGTTGCTGCTTTGTAAGTGGCTTTATTGCCGATGCCAAAGCCTACTAGTCTGGGATTGCGTAAATCCATATTATTTATTCTAAGAAAATAGGCTTCTTTTTGTTCATTAAACCTTTGCTGTGTGCCGGTTACAGCAGCACTTGATACCATATAAATAAAGCCATCCGTGTGTTCATCAATGAGGCGGATACGTTTTTCGGATGTTTCCGGGGTAATCAGCATAATTATTTTCAGGCCATATTCTTCTGCTATTTTTTTATAATCAGCCATGTAGTCGGCGAAAGGTAAGTCGGGAATGATCATTCCATCAATACCTGTCTCTGCGCATTTTTTGCAAAAGTTCTTGAAGCCAAACTGTATAATAGGATTTAAGTAGCCCATGAAGACGAGAGGCATCTTAATTTCTTTGCGGATGTCTTTTAACTGCTCAAATAACAGTCGAAGTGTCATGCCGTTTTGAAGAGCGCGTGTGGATGAATCCTGTATAACTGGCCCGTCGGCCATTGGGTCGGAAAAAGGGATACCAATCTCTACCATATCGATCCCTTTTTCCTGTAGCGCTTTCAGGATATGAGGCGTATCGTTTATATTGGGAAATCCGGCAGTAAAGTAGACGGACTTTATGCCTACTTTTTTCATATTGAATAATTCTGTAATGCGATTCATAATTGATTGTTATTTAATTGTTTTAACCTTCTTGATAAATTCTGATAGTTTGTTTATGTCTTTTATACCGGGTTTCATTTCAAAACCGCTATTCAGGTCGATACCTGCAAATTGTGAATGGCAGACTTGACGAATGGCATCTATATTTTCCGCCTGGATACCTCCGCTCAGGATAAAAGGTGTTTTTCCGTGATAGGCCGATAAAAGAGACCAGTCGAAGTGTTTGCCGGAACCTCCATACGTATCACATTTCGTATCAAACAGGAAGTAATCTACGCATCCTTCGTAATCTGTGGTGCGTCCCAAATCATCTATTGTACTTACCGGAAAAGCTTTGATAAGTTTATATCCTTGTTTGTGGAGCGTATAGCACAGGTCGGGCGATTCATTACCATGTAACTGTATGTAATTTAGCCTATATTTTGAGCTTATTTCTGTTATATCCTCTATGCTTGCATTTACAAATACGCCTATTTTTGTTTTCGGAATTTCATCAGGCTTTGTCTTATTTTTTATGCCGAAAAACCGGGGCGATTTATCGTAAAAAATAAATCCTATCCAGTTTATATCTAAGGCTGTTAGCTGTCGGATATTTTCCGGATCACGCATGCCGCATACTTTTATGATCATTGCAACTGATGTATAAAGTTAGACAATGTTTCTCCGGGCTGTTTAGTTTTCATGAAGGTTTCACCGATCAGGAAACCTCGGAATCCGCAAGCTCTCAACTGCTTGATAACTTCAGTGTCTGAAATGCCGCTTTCGGAGACTAATAGGGCATCCCCTCCTGCCGCCTGCATTTTTTCTGCCAAGCGGAAAGAGTTCTCTATATCCGTGTGGAATGTTTCCAAGTTGCGATTATTTATACCTAAGAGGTTGATATATGGATTTATAAAGTTGAGTTCTGATTCGTTATGTATCTCCAATAGTACTTCCAGAGATAGGCTATGAGCCGTCTTTGCAAATTGCAGACACTCCTCTGTCGTAAGAGCTGAAGCTATCAGTAAAATCGCATCGGCTCCCATGATGCGTGACTGGTAGATTTGATATTCATCAATGATGAAATCCTTTCTCAGTAAAGGAAGTTTTACCTGTTTGCGGGATTGCTGAAGGTCGTTTAATGAGCCTCCGAAATATGCTTCGTCGGTAAGTATGGAACAGGCTGAGGCTCCGTTTTCTTCATATTGGGCAACTACTTTTTCTACGTCGGCATCCGGAAATAGCCATCCCTTGGAAGGTGATTTACGTTTAAATTCGGCAATTATTCCAGAAGAAGATGTTGTTAAGGCTGTTTTCATGGAACGAGTTTCACGTTCCAGCGATTCGCCACCCATCCTTATGAGCGTATGCAGGTCTACCGCTTGTTTTTGCCGTTCTACTTCTATACGCTTGTTGGCTATAATTTCTTGTAATATATTATTCATAATGATTGGTTTAGTTGAATGAACTTCTTAAATGTTTCTAAGCTTTTGCCGCTTTCTAACGATTCTCGTGCTTCGGCTATACATTCTTCTATTGTCTTTTTCGGACAGATTACCTGTATGGCAAAGGCGGCATTGGCTATCACGCAGTTCTTTTGAGCTTGTGTAGCTTTGTTATTCAGCACTTTGTCGAAGATAGCGGCTGCTTCCTCCGGTGTGTTTCCTCCGTCCAAGTCTGCTTCTGTGCAGCGGGGAAATCCGATCATTTCAGGTGTATATGTTTTTTCTTTTTCTGGCATGGCGACTTTAAACTCCGAGCTGAGGGATATTTCGTCAAAACCGTCCAAGCTGTGTACTACAGCAAAACGTGTTCCGCTTTCCTGATAGGTGTAGCTATACAAACGGAGTAGGGGCAGATTATATACCCCCAGTAGTTGATAAGTGGGGATGACGGGATTCACCAGAGGGCCTAACATATTGAAAAAACTACGGACTCTCAGCATTTTGCGGACAGGAGCAACCGCTTTCAGCGCCGGGTTGAAAAGGGGAGCATGCAGATAGGCAATCTGGCAGTTCTCCATAGACTTACGTAGCTTGCTTACATCTGTTGTGAATTTTATGCCATGTTGCTCCATGACATTGCTGGCTCCACTAACAGATGTGGCACCATAATTCCCGTGTTTTACTACATTATATCCGGCTCCGGCAACAACAAAACAAGCTGCTGTGCTGATATTAAAAGTGTTTTTGCCATCTCCGCCGGTACCAACGATGTCTATAGGTGTAAACTCTGATAAGTCCACAGGGACGCGCATTTCAAGCAAGGCTTCCCGGAATCCCGTAAGCTCTTCTACCGAAATATTACGCATGAGGTAAACCGTTATTAATCCGGCTATTTGCGAGTCGTTGTATTTGCCTTCAACGATATTGCATAGGATCTGCCTGGCCTCTTCCCTGCCTAAGTATTGATGTTCAAATAACCTGTATAATATCTGTTTCATGATTGCTTTACCCAGTTGGTTAGTATATCTTTTCCTTTAGGAGTTAATATGGATTCGGGATGAAATTGAATGCCTTTTACGTCATATTCTTTGTGTCGTAAGGCCATGATTTGCCCCTCTTTGCTGTCCTCTGCCGTTATCTCAAGACAATCTGGAAAGCCTCCCTTCGATACAACCCATGAGTGATAGCGTCCGGCACGAAAACCGGGGGTTAACCCCTCGAACAGAGAGTCTTTCATTTTTATGCGGATATCGGAACATTCCCCATGATGCACCTCTTCCAGATTGACTAAAGTAGCTCCAAAGGCTTCTCCTATAGCCTGTTCTCCGAGACACACTCCCAGTATAGACTTGCTTGCAGCATATCGCTTGATGAGTGGCAAAAGGATTCCTGCTTCTTCAGGAATGCCGGGGCCTGGAGAAAGAAGTATCTTGTCAAACCGTTCAACATCCTCCAGTGCTATTTGGTCATTACGATGTACTTCAACATCGGCACCGGATTCTTTCAGTATGTGTAACAGGTTGTAGGTGAACGAGTCGTAATTGTCTAACAATAGTATTTTCATCTTATACGAGTTTAATTGATTAGTGTTTCGGCCAGATCAATGGCTTTTTTAAGAGCACCTAACTTATTGTTAACCTCCTGTAATTCACGTTCGTCATTGCTTTTTGCTACAATTCCGGCGCCCGCTTGATAGTATAATACATTGCCGCGACTGACGAATGAGCGGATTGTAATTGCCTGATTCAGATCGCCGTTCAATCCTATAAAGCCGATACATCCGCCATAGGCTCCGCGATTCAGTTTTTCAATTTCAGTAATAAGTTGCATCGCTCTAACCTTAGGCGCTCCGCTTAATGTGCCGGCCGGAAAGGTATCTATGTATGTTTTTACCGGATTGCTGTCTGAATCTATATCTCCGCTTACTCGTGAGACCAGGTGGATGACATGACTGTAATACTGGACTTCCTTGTAGAAATCAACTTGTACATTACGGGTATTCCTACTCAGGTCATTACGAGCTAGGTCTACCAACATCACATGTTCTGCATTTTCTTTCGGGTCGGAGAGGAGAGCTTCTGTGCGTAGCTTGTCTATAGACGCATTCCCACTACGAAAAGCCGTTCCGGCAATAGGATCGATACTCGCATGTCCTTGCTTGACTTTACAGTGTGTTTCAGGCGAAGAACCAAAGATGCGAAAGCCTCCGAAATCAAAGTAAAACAAGTAAGGAGAGGGGTTTATGCTACGCAATGCGCGATACACCTTAAAGTCATCCCCTTTAAAAGCTTGTTCAAATCTACGGCTCAGTACAATCTGGAAGACATCGCCTCGCAGACAATGCTTTACGCCTTGCCGAACCATGGCTTTATATTCTTCATCAGAGATGGGGGATATTTCCATACCCACTGTCCGGAAATTGTAAGAAGCGTAATTGCGGTTTTCAATCAATGTTTCAATCTCTTGCAAGCGGCTACACTCTCCATTTTTGAGGAGTTCTATCAATGTAAGTTCATTCTTGAAATGATCAAAAATAATCATGTAGCGATACAGTATGTATAACATATCCGGAGCGTCGTTCTCCTCATGGTGAGCCTCCATCACCGGGATGTTTTCAAAGTAGCGTACAGCATCAAAAGCTGTGTATCCAAACAGACCGTAAGCCTCACTATACTCTCCTTCTACTTTGATGAGTGAGAGGAAAGCGTTCAGGGCATTCTCTACTCCCCGAATAGGAGAGAGAGGAGCCGTTTCTACTCTTCCATCCGGAAAGATAGAGGTACTTTCCCCTTTATTAATCCCTATACTGGCAATCGGACATAAGGCAATGTAGGAGAGACTGTTCTCGTTTCCGTGAAAATCCGAACTTTCCAGCAAAGCAGATTCAGGATAAATATCTCTAACTTTCAGATAGATACTTATCGGCGTATGCAAGTCGCCCAACACCTTCTTACTTATAGTCTTAAATTTGTACATTCTATTAATCATTAATCATTAAATACGTTTCCATATCCTTGTCTCCTCGTCCCGATAGGGTTAAGACTACGATGTCATCCGGTTTGAAGCTTAGTTTGTCTAAGGCTCCAAGGGCGTGGGCACTTTCCAAGGCGGGGATGATACCCTCCTGGTGTGTGAGCTCAAAAGCGGCCTTTAGCGCTTCGTCATCGTTTATTGCCAATACAGTAGCTCGTCCGCTGCTTGCCAGGTTGGCATGGATGGGGCCGATCCCCGGATAGTCCAGTCCGGCAGATATGGAATATGGCTCTTCTATTTGCCCGTCTTCGTCTTGTATGACTAATGTAAAAGCTCCGTGTAATACCCCTTTCTTCCCTAGTTGAATCGTGGCAGCACTCATACCGGAATCGATCCCTTTTCCTCCGGCTTCAGCCAATACGATCTTAACTCGTTCGTCGTCCAGATAGTGATAGATTGTTCCGGCGGCATTGCTCCCTCCACCTACACAGGCTATCAGATAATCCGGGTAATCCCTTCCTTCTTTTTTTAATAACTGTTTCTTTATCTCTTCACTGATAACGGATTGCAGACGTGCTACCATATCCGGATACGGATGAGGTCCTACAACCGAACCGATAATATAAAATGTGTCGGCCGGATGACAGCACCAGTCTCGTATGGCCTCGTTTGTAGCGTCTTTTAAGGTCATATTTCCGGAAGTAACGGGTATGACGGTTGCCCCCAGCATCTGCATTTTCTGCACATTGGGCCTTTGTCTTTCGATATCGGTTTTACCCATATACACAATACACTCCATACCCATCAGGGCACATACGGTAGCTGTTGCCACTCCGTGCTGTCCGGCTCCTGTTTCGGCTATAATTCTTGTTTTCCCCATTCGCCGTGCCAGTAGGATCTGTCCGATTGTGTTGTTTATCTTGTGTGCGCCGGTATGGTTCAGGTCTTCCCGTTTCAGGTAAATTTTGCAACCATATTTTTGACTCATTCTTCTTGTCAGGTAAAGAGGAGAGGGGCGACCCACATAGTCGCGGAGCAGCTGGATATACTCTTGTCTGAAACTTTCGCTCTCTAATACCGTAAGATACTGCTCTTTCAAATCTTCCACACATTGGTGTAACACTTCAGGGATATATGCTCCCCCAAACTTGCCGTAATACCCATTTTTGTCTACTTGATACGTTTTCATATTCTGTAAAATTGAATTGTGTTAAAACAAAAAAGGCCTGTCGCAAGTGCGACAGGCCTTTCTGAAAATATCCTTTCTTTATGTACTAGTATATACACAGGTCTGCATTCCTTACGACTTTATGGAGTAGTAGGAAGCGCCACCAATATGTATTTACTAAACTAAAATTCATTTCTTTTTCTGTTATTTCGACAGCAAATATATGGATTGTCTAACAATCTGCAAATATTTTATCTACTTTTTTGAAAAATGTTTATATGATTTTATTGTTTGCCTTCGGTTGTTACCTGGTTGTTTACCTTCTTTACCAAGCCTTGCAACACGGTTCCGGGACCTAATTCAATGAAGTGGTCGGCTCCGTCAGCAATCATATATTCTACGATCTGCGTCCAGCGTACCGGTGATGTCAGCTGCGAAATCAGGTTAGTTTTAATAACTTCTGCCTCTGTTTGTGGCTTGGCATCCACATTTTGATAAACCGGGCAAACCGGCTTGTTGAATATAGTGTTTTGTATTGCCGCAGCAAGCTCTTCCCGTGCAGGCTCCATCAGTGGAGAGTGGAAAGCGCCGCCCACTTTCAGTTTCAGTGCGCGTTTTGCTCCGGCAGCCAGTAGTAGTTCGCAGGCTTTGTCTACTCCAGGGATGGTACCTGAAATAACAACCTGTCCCGGACTATTGTAATTGGCCGGAATTACGATTTCGTCGGTAATTGTGGCGCAAACTTCTTCTACTTTAGCGTCTGGAAGTGCCAGTACGGCAGCCATTGTAGAAGGAGTAGCTTCGCATGCTTTCTGCATGGCCATGGCACGCTTGGATACCAATACCAACCCATCTTCAAAAGATAAAGCTCCGGCAGCTACTAAGGCAGAGAATTCACCCAGTGAGTGCCCGGCTGTCATATCCGGTTTAAATTGGTCTCCCAATGTTTTTGCCAGGATTACCGAGTGTAAGAATATAGCAGGCTGTGTAACCTTTGTCTGTTTCAAATCATCATCTGTTCCTTCAAACATCAGGTCTGTGATACGGAATCCGAGAATTTCGTTTGCTTTTTCAAATAACTCTTTAGCAAGGGGATTATTATCATATAGATCTTTCCCCATTCCAACAAACTGGGCACCTTGCCCCGGAAATACATATGCTTTCATATTTCTAATCTTTTTCTAATTTCAGATTTTTAAGACGGCGCAAAGGTAATAAAAAATGAATAATCAGGTATCTTTGCTTTACATATTGTATATTTGTCGCATTAAACAAGCTATATTACTAACATTTAATTATAATATCATGACTGAATTATTATTTCTTGGAAATTTAGGAACAGGCGAAATTGTGATTATCGCTATCATCGTTTTATTGCTTTTTGGTGGTAAGAAAATTCCCGAATTAATGAAAGGTATTGGTAAGGGAGTGAAGAATTTCAAAGACGGAGTAAAAGGCCTTGAAGACGATATTAAACTAGACGATACAGATACTTCTGATAAGAAATAAAGATGGAACAAAATGAAATGTCGTTCTGGGATCACCTGGAAGATCTTCGTTGGACCATTTTCCGATCTTTAGCTGCACTTTTTATCTTTATGATAGGCCTTTTCGCGTTCATGCGCGGAGAGTATGGAATATTCGATGGTGTTATTATGGCGCCTACAAAAGGCGATTTTATTACATATCAGTTATTCTGTAAGGCAGCTTCGTTTTTTGGTGTCGTAAGTGATTTTTGCGACACCAGTTTCAGGATACATATCTTTAATATAAAGTTAGCCTCGCAGTTCTTCACACACATGACCACCTCTTTCTGGCTGGCCCTGGTACTTACTTTCCCTTATCTGATGTATGAAGTATGGAAATTTATCCGTCCGGCTTTATATGATAATGAAAAGAGGAGTGTAGCTTGGGTATTCCTTTTCGGAACAGGTATGTTTTTTGTAGGATGTGCCGTAGGTTATTTTATGGTATTCCCTGTAACACTGCGTTTTTTGGCTACTTATCAGATTAGTGAAGCGATTACGGAACAGGTATCTTTGGAGTCCTACATGGACAACTTCCTGATGTTGATATTCATTATGGGTATCATGTTTGAGATGCCTTTGCTGTCGTGGCTGTTGTCTCAGCTGGGACTTGTCAATCGTTCATTATTTCATAAGTATCGCCGGCATGCGGTTGTTGGATTGCTTGTTCTGGCAGCCTTTATTACACCCAGTGGCGACCCCTTCACTTTAATGATTGTATTTATCCCGCTCTATTTCTTGTTTGAGTTGAGTGCATTCTTTGTGAAGCCTGCTCCGCCGGAAGATGAAGACGACGAAGACGAATATCTACCCGAAGTAGCTAACAATTAAGATCATATTCCAATGAAAAGAATCTTTAGTATTCTCTTGTTATTGGTTTCGTTTCATAGCTTCGCCCAACGTGAATATGCTATTGCCATACACGGAGGAGCCGGAGCTATGAAAGGTCTTACAGACGATTCGCCCATAGCCCGGCAATACTACGCCGCCCTTGATTCGGCCTTGCTGATTGGTAATGAGTTGTTATCAAAAGGAACGGAAGGAGCTAAGGTGGTTATGGCTGTTGTTAATTACCTAGAAAATAACCCTTTGTTTAATGCCGGGAAAGGTGCTACTGTCTCGGCTGAGGGTACATTCGAGCTTGATGCTTCTATTATGCAAGGGAAAGACCTGAGCGCCGGAGCAGTTGCCGGAGTAAAAACAGTGAAGAACCCCATCAATGCAGCCTATGCCGTGATGACACAATCTCCTCACGTGATGTTAAGTGGCTCCGGTGCCGACCAGTTTGCAAAGGAGCAAGGGCTGGAGACTGTAGAAGATAACCTCTATTTTGCTACACCGAAAACCTTACAGTGGATCGAAGAATTCAAGAAGGAAGCAGATAAGAAAGGCACCGTAGGTTGTGTCGTTTTAGATAAGGAAGGCAACCTTACAGCTGGTACCAGTACAGGGGGAACGCTGCGAAAACGTTGGGGACGCGTTGGCGATTCCCCAGTGATAGGAGCCGGTACTTATGCCGATAATAACAGCTGCGCCGTATCCTGTACAGGCCATGGAGAATACTTCATCCGGCATGCCGTAGCCTTCAATCTTTGCGCCCGCTACAAATACCTGCACGAATCCGTAGAAGAATCCGCCAACTACATTATCCACCAAGAACTGAGTCCGAATGCCGGAGAGGGAGGCCTGATTGCCATTGATAAAGAAGGTAATATAGCCATGCCCTTCAATACCGACGGCATGTTTCGCGGATATATCTACAAAGAGAAAAACAATCCGGATATAGTAAAGAAAACTGGTATTAAAGAAACCTTAAGGTGATTGGCAAACTTCAGTCAATCAGAATAATAGTTTGAAATTGTTGTTTTTATCCCGACTTTTTTTGTAATTAGCTATTTCCTCTTTCAAAGTCTTGAGGTGTTGATGAGCCATGAAGTTTCTGAAAGGAACATTCGATTCCTCTTCACAGCCTTGAATCGTTCCCAATGCTGGGCAAATTTGAGTTGATAATGCCTGAATTTTTATTGCTTGTTTTTGGTTGCCGATAATTATCGGCAAGCCTGCTGACAATTGTCGGCAGAATTGTTGATAGTTATCGGCAATATTGCCGACATATATCGGCAACCAAAAATAAGTCAATTATTTTACCAAGAAGTACGTCTGTTTTTATGGTTTTTCCCTGCTTATTGAAGACTGGTGTGATATATGCTGAGTGATGTTTATAGATTGCATATTTTTCTTTAAATTTGTGATGAAATATAACGTTTGACAAATGCCATTAAA
Source organism: Parabacteroides sp. PH5-46 (assembly GCF_029892785.1). Taxonomy (GTDB): domain Bacteria; phylum Bacteroidota; class Bacteroidia; order Bacteroidales; family Tannerellaceae; genus DFXE01. The sequence goes on along the minus strand of NZ_JARXXA010000023.1, from coordinate 26,614 downwards.
TTTACAAAAGAACTTACCGGCGATTGATCTGCTGAAGAAAGAGCATATTTTTGTGATGGATTCACTGAGAGCCTCTGCACAGGATATCAGGCCATTGCGTGTGGTGGTGCTCAATCTGATGCCGCTGAAGATTACGACGGAAACAGACCTTATCCGTTTGTTGAGTAATACGCCCTTGCAGATAGAAGTGGAGTTTATGAAAATCAAGGGACATACGCCCAAGAATACGCCTATTGAGCATATGCAGGAGTTTTATAAAGACTTTGACGAGATAGCGGATCAATATTATGACGGTTTGATCGTGACCGGTGCTCCGGTAGAGCAAATGGCTTTTGAGGAAGTGAACTACTGGGAGGAGATAACCGGTATTTTCGATTGGGCGCGTAGGCATGTGACGTCTACGTTATACATCTGCTGGGCAGCACAAGCGGCTCTGTATCATTTTTATGGCGTTCCCAAATATGCCTTGGCGGCAAAGAAGTTCGGGGTGTTCAGACATACTTTGCGCGAACCTTTCCTGCCGATATTCAGAGGCTTTGACGAGGAATTCTATGTGCCCCACAGTCGGCATACGGAGATCCGCAGGGAAGATATATTGAAGGTCCCGGAGCTGATGCTTCTTTCGGAAAGTGAAGAATCGGGCGTGTATATGGCTATGTCGCGCGGAGGTAGGGAGTTCTATATTACCGGGCATTCGGAGTATTCGCCTTATACCCTGAACGATGAGTATATCCGTGATGTGGACAAAGGATTGCCTATCAACGTCCCTACCAATTATTACCGGAATAATGATCCGGCTTTAGGACCTGTTGTTCGTTGGAGAGGACATGCTAATTTGCTGTTTACCAATTGGCTCAACTATTACGTATACCAGGAAACACCATTCCGGATAGAAGATATTAAGAATCTGAATGAACTCTAAGGCCCCTTTAATCCCCCCTAGGGGAAAAATAGAACTGCTTTCTCCGGCAAAGGATCTTATTTGCGGGATGGAGGCGATTCGTCATGGGGCGGATGCTGTATATATCGGGGCTCCGAAGTTCAGCGCCCGGGCGGCAGCGGGTAACTCGTTGGATGATATTCGCCAACTCTGTGAGTTTGCCCATACCTACGATGCCCGCATCTATGTGGCTCTGAATACAATACTAAAGGAAGAAGAGCTGAAAGAAACGGAAATACTGATTCGTGAACTGTATCAGACAGGAGTCGATGCTCTTATCGTACAGGATATGGGGATTACCCGTCTGGATATACCACCTATCCCTTTGCATGCTAGTACACAAACCGATAATCGTACCCCTGAGAAAGTCCGCTTTCTGGAGTCTGCCGGGTTTTCACAGGTAGTGCTTGCCCGTGAATTATCACTGCCTGAGATACGGAATATAGCCGGGCAAACGTCGGTAGCCCTAGAAGTGTTTGTACATGGGGCCTTGTGCGTTAGCTATAGCGGACAATGCTATCTGAGCGCTTCCCTTAGCGGGCGTAGTGCAAACCGGGGCGAATGTGCGCAATCTTGTCGCTTGCCCTATACCATGTTAGATGCTGATGGGAAGGTGATTGTGCGTGACAAACACCTGCTGTCGCTGAAAGATATGAACCGTAGCGGACATCTGGAGGACTTGCTGGATGCCGGTGTGTCCTCGTTCAAGATAGAAGGCCGTCTGAAAGATGTTACTTATGTGAAGAATATCACGGCTTATTATCGTAAGCAGCTGGATGCTATTTTTGCCCGTCGGGCGGAATACAAACAAGCATCTGCAGGACAGTGTACCTACACCTTTGAACCCCTTCCGGAAAAGAGTTTCAACCGGGGCTTTACTCCCTTTTTCCTGAAAAAGCGAACGGCAGACATCACCTCTTTTGACACCCCAAAATCGTTGGGAGAGCCGATAGGGCACGTAAAGGAAATAAAGGGAAATTCCTTTACCATAGCAGGAATCAAACAAATAAATAATGGAGATGGCCTAGCCTTCTTTAATAAACGAGGCGAACTGGAAGGATTTCGGGTAAACAAAGCAGAGGATAATCGTGTATTCCCTCTGGAGATGCCCTCTGTGCAACAAAAGGCGGCTATTTACCGGAACTACGACCAGGCCTTTGAAAAGCTCTTGTCCAAACCCTCGGCAGAGCGGACTATCCCTGTGCGGATGGAGTTTCTGGATAATCCCTTTGGCTTTACCCTTTGCCTGACAGACGAGACCGATGTCCGAGTGATGCTGACAACCCCCTTTGAAAAAGAACTTGCCAGAAAAGAGCAGGAGACTAATATCAAAGAACAGCTTTCCCGACTAGGTAATACTCCCTTCAGGGCAGATGAGATGATCGTTTCGATGTCTGATAACTGGTTTGTTCCGTCTTCTCTTCTGTCTGAAATGCGGCGCAAAGCAGTGGAGAAGCTGATCTTAAACCGGGGGATCCGTTATCGTCGCGAGCTCAGAAAACCTTTAGCTGAAGAAGCATTGGCCTATCCGGAGCAGGAGTTAACATACCTGGGGAATGTGTCTAACAGTCAGGCAGAAGCCTTCTACCGACAACATGGAGTGGAGAGTGTAGCTCCGGCCTTTGAATTGTCTCCCCAAGAGGACGTTCCGCTGATGTTCACCAAACATTGCCTGAGATACAGTATGGGCTGGTGTCCAAAGTTCCATAAACAGGCTTCACTCTATAAAGAACCGTTCTATTTGTTGTATAAAGACACCCCTTTACGTCTGGAGTTTGACTGCAAAAACTGTCGGATGGTTATTTATAGAACTTTAAATATAAACACATGAAACAGATGCTATTAATTACGTTGGCTGTCCTTTTCTTGTTGGCAGCATGTAAGGAGAAACCGCTTGATTTGACGAAACCGGTTTATGTAACCGTTAGTACAAACATGGGAGATGTCACAGTTTTGCTTTACGAGGATACCCCTCTGCATCGTGACAACTTCATTAAATTGTGCCAAAGCAATGAATATGAAGGGATGATCTTCCATCGGGTGATTAAAGATTTTGTGGTACAGGGAGGCGATCCTTCAAGCAAGGAACGTGTACCCGGAAAACTGTATGGAGACGGGGATGGAGGATACACCGTTCCGGCTGAGATACTACCTAAATACTTCAATAAACGAGGCGCCTTGATTGATGCCAAAGAGATGGATGCCGATAACCCGGAACGAGCCTCTGCCGGAACACAGTTCTGCTTTGTGCAAGGCAAAGTGCATACCGATGAAGAGCTGGATCAACGGGAAAGCCGGATAAACGATATTCATAAAAACTGGTTGCATTATAAGTTTCTGGATCAGTTGAAAAAGGAAAATCCGGATGCAGACCTCGATTCCCTGGAAACTCAGGCTTCAGTTATGGTCTTTGACAAGATAGCCGAAGACGGCCCGATAAAGATTCCGGCAGACAGAAGAGAATACTATAAAACAATTGGTGGAGTTCCTCATTTAGACGGCTCTTTAACCATCTTCGGAGAAGTAACGGAAGGCTTCGATATCGTAGAAAAAATGTCCTTAGTACAGACCGACAAAAACGATCGTCCGGAAAAGGATATTGTGATTTTAGCGACGAAAGTCTTTAATTAAGCAGAACGCAGAACGGAACACGCAGTACGCCTTTCCCCTCTTGTGAGGGGGTAGGGTGTGTGTAACCGTTCTGCGTTCTCCGTTTTTAGAGGAGTAAGCCTGCAGCAACCTCTTCTGCTATAGGTTTGCCATTGAGTACTTTTACGAGTGCAAGGGCGAAGTCAAATACGAGTCCGGGGCCTTTGCCTGTAACTACGTTGCCGTCTATAACGGCAGCTTCACCAGTGATTGTGGCGCCGATTAGTTGAGGCTCAAAGCTTGGATAGCAGGTTGCTCTGCGTCCTTTGAGTAATCCTAATCCTCCCAGTACGAGAGGTGCGGCACATATAGCGGCAACTACTTTCCCTTGATCGTAATGTTTTACCAATAAGTCTTTTAAAGGTGCATACGCATTCAGGTTACTACTTCCCGGCATTCCTCCGGGTAGGATAAGTGCATCTGCGTCTGTAAAGTCTGTTTCTTCAAATAATTTGTCGGCTACCAGTTGTAAGCCGTGAGCACCAGTTACTTTGCAGTCGCCCGTGATGGAAACAACTGTTGTCTCTACTTCACCCCGGCGCAATACGTCGATTGTTCCGGTAGCTTCTACTTCTTCGAAGCCTGTTGCTAAAAATACGAATGCTTTTTTCATGTTATTTTAATGAGTAAATATAAGTAATTGTTCCACTCTGATTGTTTGTTCCGCTGATACTGTTGAACTTAGCCCGGTATGCAGCTTCGAGAGCGCTTTTACGCATAGATGCGTTATCAATATTGGTACCTCTTCCTATATCGGCAAATATGACATTGCCTTTCGGGTCAACTGTGATATTAATGACGATACGTCCTTCATCCTGTACGGTATATGCCGGACGGGGTAAGCCTCCTGCACCGATTGTACGCCCGTTCAGGTTAAAAGAACCATATCCGCCTGTTCCGGTATTTGTGCCATGATCCGTATTGCCGAATGGGCTACCTTGGTTACCTGTTCCGCTTGCTGCTTCACCTTGCCCCGCTTCGTCGGTACTACCCATGCCAAAAGCCCCCGCTACCCGGTTGCTGATGGCTTCTTCCCGCTTGCGTTGTTCTTCGGCTTGTCGCCGGCGTTCTTCCTCTTTCTCCTTACGTTTGCGTTCTTCTTCTTTTTTACGTTCCTCTTCTTTCTTTTTAGCCTCGGCAAGCGCTATACTCTCTTCGTTGTCCTGAGTAATGAGTTCTTCCTGAGGCGTTTCTGTTTGCGGAGGAACCGGAGCTGTGTTTTGCGGAACCACTTCTCCCGTATAGCGGGGTTCAAATGTCCCGGCTGCAGCATCCAGATTGCCAAAGTTGACCAATATGCCACCTTCTTCTTCCGGAACGATGGTTTTCAAAACCGTAAAGCCCAGAATAAGCAGGAGAATCAGGTGAAAGATAAGCGTACCGATTAACCCATATATGTCATCTTTTGTAAACTTCATTTTCAACGTTCAATTATTTTGGTCTTGTGGCAAGTACCATTTTGAATTTATTCTCGTTTGCGATATTCAATATCTTTACGATTTCTTTGTAGGGTACGGTTTCGTCGGCATAAAGTGCCACATACATTTCCGGTTCTTTTTCGTAGCTTTCCTGCAGGAAAGGAGTAATTTCGTCGAAAGAAACTCTCATTTCTTTTTTGCTTCCGAAAGCTACATAATAATTCAGGTTGGCATCTATCGTAACACGTGTAAGCGGCTTGGCTGCCGTTTGTTTTTGTGATTGCGGAAGTGTAACCTTAATAGCATTCGGAATAACAATTGTAGAGGAAACCATAAAGAATATCAGCAACAGGAAGATGACATCTGTCATGGAAGCCATGCTGAAAGATGCTTCTACTTTCGTTCGTCTTTTGAGTCCCATTCTGTATTAATTAGCCGGTTCGTTCAATAAATCCAGAAATTCCATTGTACGTGCTTCCATTTTGTTTACCACATTATCCACCTGAGATACCAGATAGTTGTATGCAAACAAAGCCAGAATACCAACAACTAATCCGCCTACAGTAGTAACAAGCGCCTCGTAGATACCATTGGAAAGTAATGAAACATCCACATTTGATCCGGCATTTGCCATATCGAAAAAGGCTCTTACCATACCTGTTACGGTTCCAAGGAACCCGATCATAGGAGCTCCGGCAGCTGTTGTAGCGATCAGGGGGAATCCCTTTTCCAACTTGGCTACTTCCAGGTTTCCTACGTTTTCGATGGCTACCAGTACATCGTTCATCGGACGTCCCAAACGGGAGATCCCTTTTTCGATCATACGGGCAGAAGGGGTATTGGTGCTGCGGCATAGGTTTAGTGCCGAGTCTACTTTTCCATCATGTATATAGTCTTTTATGCGATTCATAAATGATTCGTCTTCTTTTCCGGCACGACGGATCACAAGAATCCGCTGGATAAAAATATAAACAGCTATGAGCGACAATATCAACAGCACAATCATAATCCATCCACCTTTCATGGCGAGGTCGATTATATTCATCTGTGCTTCTGTAGGCATTACTTCGGCCGTAAACTCTGGTAACTGGTCTGTAGCCTGTGCTCCGGTAGCTTGTAAGGAAAGTAAAATACTCATTGTTTTTGTACTTTGTTTATGTGAATACTTAATACTTAAATTTACTTTTGTATGCTGTAATAACTTTTCTTTGATTACATTTGCATGAAACTAAAGGCAAATTTAGCAGGTTTTAGGGAATATATATAAAATGTTGTTGAAAGATTTCATAACAAAAGACTTTCCGGTGTTAAAAAGTTTTGATACAGGGGAGTATGCATTGTCTATGATGGACGAGTTGAAAGTGAAGCAACTTCCTTGTGTAGACAATGATGGCATATATAAAAGTTTGTTGTCGGAGAAAGAATTATTGGTTCTGCCTGATCTTTCTGCACCTATAGGAGAGCCTTCTTTATTTGCTCCGGGAATTACCGAGCAGGGGCATTTGCATGAAGTAATAGCCCGGATGTCGCGTTACAAGCTTTGTTTGCTACCTGTTGTTAATGATGAAGGAAAATATGTAGGCGTCTTTACACGTGACAGGCTGATAGATGCTCTTGCCGAATTTTGCAGTGTTGAAGCTCCGGGTAGTATTATCATCCTTGAGATGTTTCCGCAGGATTATGTTTTGTCGGATATCGCCCGTATTGTGGAAGCCAATAATGCGCATGTATTGAATCTGTTGAACAGTGTAGACCAGGATACCGGCCGTTTACATATTACCATTAAGATAGATCTGGACGATGCTACTCCGGTGATACGTAGTTTTGAGCGTTTTAACTATACTGTACTATATCATTATATGGAGAAAGGAATGGTGGATGAAGTATTGCAGCAGCGAATGAATGAGTTGTTGTATTATATGAATTTATAAAATGAAACGGATGAAGGTTGGTGTGTTTGGCAGTGATTATCAACTTGAAAAGCAGAATTTAATCCGACGTTTGTTTGATAAACTCTCTGCTTTGGAGGCTGAAATATATGTTGATTCCGACTTCCACTTGTATCTTACAGATGCCTTAGGCTATGAACCTCCGGCAAGTGGTTTACTTTCTGATGAAACGTTCGACCTGGATATAGCGCTTAGTGTAGGCGGAGACGGTACTTTCCTCCGGACGGCAGCACGTGTAAACAGGCAAGCTATACCTATTTTGGGTATCAATACCGGACGCCTGGGTTTCTTGGCCGAAGTAGGAAGTAACGAGATAGAGGATACACTGGATGAAGTCTTCAAAAATTACTATAAAATAGAGGAACGCTCTTTGCTGTGTTTACATACGGAAGAACGTTTATATACCGGATATAATTATGCCCTGAACGAGATTGCCGTTCTGAAGCGGGATACTTCTTCTATGATCACGATTCATGTGTCATTGGGTGATGACTATCTGGCTTCGTATCAGGCAGACGGCTTGATTATTGCCACTCCGACAGGCTCTACTGCCTATTCGATGAGCGTGAATGGTCCGATTATTGTGCCTCAAAGCAATAGTTTGGTTATAAGTCCGGTAGCGCCTCATTCATTAAACGTACGCCCTTTGGTCATACCCGATACATCAGTCATTTCCTTAACCGTAGAAAGCAGGAATGAATACTTTCTTGTTGCATTAGACGGGCGCTCCGAAGTCTTTTCCGCCGGCGCTGTTCTAACCGTCAGTAAAGCCGATTATACCACAAAAGTAGTGAAGCGATACAATCATACATTTTACGAAACCTTGCGGGAAAAACTGATGTGGGGAGCAGATGTTCGTTCCAAGTAGATGAACCATTCCGTTTTAAAACCTGTTTTTTAGAAAAAAAATTATGAACAAAATATATAAAACGAAAATTATGAAACGATTGTTTATTGTGATGTCATTAACCCTTTTTGCTGTAGTGTTATATGCCCAAGATGAAGAATATCCGGACGGAACCTGGGTGTTGAAAGGTGTTACGGGGATGAACGCATCACAAAATTCGCAGACCAACTGGTCGGCAGGTGGTGAGAACACAATAGGAGGAAACCTGTACCTGAACGGATCTTTGACGCATAAAAAAAGTAACTGGCTATGGCAATCAACGCTAGCCTTAAACTACGGTTTGTCAAAAACAAAATCACAGGGAACAACAAAGGCATCAGACAATATTGCATTGGCTACTCAGCTGGGTTATACGAAGAATGACAAATGGTTTTATACCGCCATGGCTGACTTTCAGACACAGTTTGCCAAAGGATATAATTATCCTGACAAGGATTATTACATCTCTAACTTCATGGCTCCGGCTTATTCTACAATCTCTTTAGGTATCGAGTACAGGCCCAGGCCTATCTATTCGCTTTATTTATCTCCGGTTGCAGGAAAGCTTACCTTTGTGAGGGATAACTATCTTTCAAGTCTGGGTTCTTTTGGTGTAGATCCGGGTGATAAGTTTAAAGCCGAAATAGGTGCCTACTTCAAAGCACGTGCCGAACAGAAAGTAATGGAGAATGTTCAAGTGGTAACCACTCTGGATCTTTTCTCTGCCTATAACAATTCATTTGGCAATATTGATGTGAATTGGGATGTGCTAATCAGTATGAAAATAAACAAGTATCTTTCTGCTACGCTTAATACAACATTGAAGTATGACGATGATGTAAAAACGTTTGACGATGATGGCGTACAACGCGGAGCGAAAATACAATTCAAGGAAGTATTAGGTGTAGGTCTGGCCTATAACTTTTAAATAGCAGCCACTGACCTCTTTATGAAGAAATACTGGGAGATACTCAGAGAATATAAGATAAGTTTACTCATTAGTCCTTTTCTTGTCTTGATTACCGTATTGTGTGAAACAATACAGCCTACTTTCATGGCTCAGATCATAGACGATGGGGTAATGCAACGTGACCTATCTGTTGTTACACAAACCGGCTTGTATATGGTGCTTATATCTATTGCCGGTTTATGTATCAGCGTTATTAATATTTATATTTCTTCTAAGACTTCTATTGGCTTCGGAACGGATTTGCGTTCGGAGTTGTTTGACAAGATACAGCAACTTTCCTTTAACGACATTGACCATTTTAGCTCCGCCTCCCTTGTAACCCGCCTGACGAATGATATTTCAAGGATTCAGCAGATTGTGTTGATGTCTATGCGCCTGCTGTTGCGGGCTCCTATGATGCTAATTATGGCTGTTTTCTTTGTGGTTCGGATTAATCTGGAGCTGGCGATGGTTTTGCTGGCTGCTATTCCGGTATTGAGCCTTAGTATCTTTGTTATACTGCGTAAGGGCTTTCCTTTATTTATGAAGGTACAGCAGCAGTTAGACCGCCTGAATGGGGTAGTCCGTGAAAATCTGATCAATATCCGGGTCGTAAAATCCTTTGTGCGGGAAGATTTTGAGACGAAGAAGTTTGTAAAAAGCAGTGAGGAACTGCGTGACCTGGTGGTCAGAGCTTCTAATATTGTAGTGGCTATGTTCCCGGTGATGCAGTTGGTTATGAATGTCTCTATTGTAGCTATTCTCTGGATCGGAGGATATAAGGTGATCGGTGGAGAACTAAAGGTAGGAGAACTTATTTCGTTTGTCAATTATGTGATGCAGGTTCTGATGTCGTTAATGATGTTATCTATGATTATTATGACATTCGCCAGAGCTTCTGCCTCTTCGGAGCGAATAGTAGAGGTCTTGGATACGAAGCCATCACTGGCTAATACGCCGGAAGGACTGTCGGACAAAAATCGTATACAGAAAGGAGAAGTAAGTTTCAGAAATGTCTCTTTCCGTTATGCAGGTGGAGAAGAAGATGTTTTGCGGAATGTCAGTTTCGATGTCAGGCAAGGCGAAACGATTGCTGTAGTAGGAGCTACAGGTTCGGCCAAAAGCTCGATGGTACAACTCATTCCCCGTTTGTATGATGTAACAGGGGGCGAACTCTTGATTGACGGGGTAAATGTAAAAGATTATCATCTGGACGAGCTACATGCACATATCGGTATGGTATTGCAGAAGAATGAACTCTTTACGGGTACTATCCTCGACAATCTGAAATGGGGAAAACAGAATGCTACAATGGAGGAGGTTGAAGAGGCTACCCGTGCGGCTGAAGCACATGACTTTATTCTCTCTTTTCAGGATGGCTACGATACCCAGTTGGGTAGGGGAGGTGTGAATGTGTCCGGCGGACAAAAGCAACGACTTTGCATTGCCCGTGCCTTATTGCTCAAACCCAAGATACTGATACTGGACGACAGTACAAGTGCAGTAGACTCGGAAACGGAATTGAAGATACGCCGTAACCTGAATGCTTTATTGTCGGATACCACCGTCTTTATCATAACCCAGCGGGTCAATACGATGCAGTCGGCAGACCGTGTCATCGTTCTTGAAGACGGAGAGGTAAATGCTATTGGCACACCTGCCAATTTGTTGGAAACCTCGGATGTATATCAGGAGATTTATCATTCACAACAAATGACTTTACCCTAATGGCAAACGGACATTCCATAAAAGCAAGCGGCAAACCGAAGGAGGGGCGGAAAACCTTCTTCCGTATCGCGTCGTATCTGTCCTGTGACAAGGGCTTACTGTTTGTTATTGGTCTCCTTATCATCCTAAGTATCATCACTAACTTGTTGGGGTCGTATATGATACGTCCTATTATCAACGACTACATTATCCCTGGAGATTACGAAGGCTTGGTGCAGACTTTATTTGTGCTGGCGGCTATCTATTTAACGGGTGTAGTTGCGGTTTATATACAATATATCTTGCTGAACAAGATAGGGCAACGTACGGTGACACGTATGCGTATTGATTTATTTAGCAAAATGGAGCGTTTGCCGGTGAACTATTTCGATACCCATCAGCATGGAGATTTGATGAGTCGTTACACCAATGACATCGACCGTATCAGTGATGCCCTGACTGATAGCCTTTCCGATATGCTTTCCAGTGCATTAACTTTGATTGGCATTTTCTGCCTGATGTTATATATAAGCCCGTTGCTTACGCTTGTTACTTTAATAACGGTTCCGGTGATGTTTCTTTGTGCCCGCCTGGTCGTCAGTCGTAGTCGTAAGTATTTCAAGGCTCAACAGGAATCGTTGGGTACTTTAAACGGCTATATAGAAGAAATGATCAGCGGCCAAAAAGTGGTGAAAGTATTTGGCTATGAAAAGAAAGTAGAGGCCGACTTTGAGGTTAGCAATCAGGAACTGAAAGACAAATCCCTGAAGGCACAGTTTTACTCCGGGCTGATGATGCCTGTGATGCAGAACCTGAGTACCCTGAACTATGTTATCATCACCATTGTAGGAGCTCTATTGGCTATCTTCCGGGGGGTTGATGTGGGTGGATTAGCTGCTTTTCTGCAATACTCGCGCCAATTCGGACGTCCTATAAATGAACTGGCTAGCCTTTACAATAATATTCAGGCAGCTTTTGCCGGAGCGGAACGTATCTTTGAAATCATAGATGAGGCACCTGAAGTACCCGATGATGCGGACGCTGTAGTATTAAATGGTATCAAAGGCGATGTAGCCTTAAATCATGTGGAATTTGGCTACCGTCCGGAGAAAACTATCCTGAAAAATGTTTCCTTGCATGCCCGTCCCGGATGTAAGATCGCATTGGTAGGTGCTACCGGAGCGGGTAAGACTACCATCCTAAACCTGCTTCCCCGCTTTTTTGACGTTTGGAAAGGAGAGATATTGATAGACGGTTATCCGATCAGAAAGGTAACACGGGACAGCCTACGTAAGTCGATGGCTATTGTGTTGCAGGATACTCACCTGTTTACGGGGACAGTTTGTGAAAACATCCGTTTCGGGCGCCTGGATGCAACCGACGAAGAGGTAGTGGAAGCTGCCAGACTGACGGCGGCTCACTCATTTATCAAACGTTTGCCACACGGTTATAACACTTTACTGGAGAATGACGGAGCAAACCTCAGCCAAGGGCAGCGACAGTTGCTGAATATTGCCCGCGCAGCCGTTGCCGATCCTCCGATTTTACTTTTGGATGAAGCAACCAGTAACATCGATACCCGTAGCGAACTCTTGATACAAAAAGGCTTAGACAAACTGATGGAAGGACGTACCAGCCTGATTATCGCTCACAGGCTATCCACCATCCGTAATGCCGATTTGATCTTAGTATTGGAAAAAGGACAGATTATTGAACAAGGTACCCATGAGGAACTTCTTCAGTTGAAAGGGAAATACTATACGCTCAACAAAGAACAGTTTCAGTCATTGGCTTAATTCCTTTAAGGCTTGGGCTATCTGATCGGGACAAGAAGTTCCTTTCCTACCGCAAGAGATTCCTTCCAGGCGTTTGATTGCTTCGTTTATATTCATGCCTTTCAATAAACTTACTATTCCTTGGGAGTTGCCGCTACATCCTCCAATAACTTCCACTTTGGCAATAATATCTCCTTCTGCATCGATAATAATCTTATTCGAGCAAACTTTGGCGTCGGGTATATATGTATATTGTTTTTTACTCATATCTTTCTATTCTCTTTCACAAAGGTATGGAATTTATTAACTATTTTTGCAGGAATACAAATTTAAAAGTATGACATACGAGGAAACCTTACAATATTTATACACAAGCACACCTGTGTTTGAACATAGTGGAGCTTCTGCGTATAAGCCGGGATTACAAACGAGTATAGCACTGGATAATTATTTCAGGAATCCTCATAAATCCTATAAAACAATTCATGTGGGTGGTACAAACGGAAAAGGTTCTGTTTGTCATTTGCTGGCGGCTATTCTTCAGAAGTCAGGTTATAAAGTAGGTTTATATACCTCTCCTCACCTGGTAGATTTTCGCGAGCGGATTCGTGTAAACGGAGAAATGATCCCGAAAGAATATGTCGTTGATTTCGTAGGGAAACATAAATGTCACTTTGAACCGCTTCATCCTTCCTTTTTTGAACTTGTTTCTACGATGGCTTTCGACTATTTCCGCTCCGAGAAAGTAGATTATGCCATTATCGAAGTCGGATTGGGTGGAAGGCTTGACAGTACGAATATCATAACACCTGTTGTAAGTGTAATCACAAATATAAGCCTGGACCACACGCAGTATTTAGGAGAAACGCTCGGCGAAATTGCTTATGAGAAAGCCGGTATTATTAAACCGGAAGTACCGGTTGTGATAGGAGAGGCTGCCGATGATGTAGTAGCCGGTGTATTTATCCGGAAGGCCGAAGAAGTAGATGCTCCTTTGTTTTTTGCACAGGAAGAGGAGGTTTTAAAAGGTGAAGTACATCTTTCGGAAAAGGGAGAGTGGTATTACGACTCGGCAGACTATGGCCAGTTGTTCGGACAACTGAGTGGCTTTCCCCAGCTGGCAAATACACAAACCGTGTTATGTGTATTAAGGGTTTTGGCTTCTATGGAGATAGAGATACCTAAAGAGGCCGTAAGAGCGGGCTTTGAGCATGTGGTTGAGGTAACAGGTCTGCAGGGAAGGTGGCAAGAAGTCTTTTTTAATCCTTATACCGTCATGGATACGGGGCATAATACTGCTGCCTGGGGTTACCTTACCGCTCAGATCGAAGCCGAGGCCGAAGGTCGTCCTCACTTATATATGATTATAGGATTGTCGAGCGATAAAGATATTGACGGCATTTTACAAATGATGCCCAAGCATGCGACTTATTTGTTTACCCAGGCTTCTACAGGCCGTGCTTTGCCCGCAGATGTATTGGCTATGCACGCCAGATCCGCCGGTTTGGAAGGTGAAACTTACGACTCGGTAGTTGATGCCATTTACCAGGTGTTGAGAATTGTAGGCGACGACGATATGGTCTTTATCGGCGGAAGTAATTTTATTGTAGCCGAAGCTCTGCCTCTATATGATGAAAATAATTTTAAATAACATATTATATTATGATTGAAAATAAATCTACTACCCTGAGAGACTCCGCAGTATTTCGTTGGACGGCACTCATTCTTTTGTCGAGTACTATGTTTTTTGCCTATATGTTTATCGACGTATTGGCTCCGTTAAGCACATTATTGGAAACACAGCTTGGCTGGTCGCCGGAAACGTTCGGAACGGTGGGCGGTTCGGAGTATTTTCTGAATGTATTTGCCTTGTTTCTGATTTTTGCCGGTGTTATTCTGGATAAGATTGGTGTTCGTTATTCTGCTTTGCTTTCTGCTTTCCTGATGGTGTTGGGAGCTTCCATTAAGTTATATGGGGTGAGCGATGTATTTGCTAACGGCGGAGTGGGGCATGAGTTTTTCAGTTCGTTTTTACCCGACTTTCCGGCATCGGCTAAGGTGGCCTGTATCGGCTTCGCTATCTTTGGTTGTGGCGTAGAGATGGCAGGTGTTACCGTGTCGAAAGGGATTGTGAAATGGTTTAACGGTAAAGAATTGGCCTTGGCGATGGGTTTGGAAATGGCCATTGCCCGTCTGGGTGTGTTCGCTGTTTTCCGTTTGTCTCCTGTGTTGGCGGCGTCCGGAGGTGTGTCTCATGCAGTAGGTGTTCTTACCTTGTTGTTGCTTATCGGTTTGCTTTCTTTCAGTATTTATTTCCTCTTTGACCGCAAACTCGACAAACAGGATGCCGTATTGAAGGAAGCGTCGGAAGAACCGTCGGAGGAAGAATTTAAGATAAGTGACCTGAAGTTTATCTTCGGTTCCAAGACTTTCTGGATGGTTGCCGGTTTATGTGTCTTGTTCTATTCGGCTATTTTCCCATTCCAGAAATTTGCTACCGGTATGCTTGAAAGTCGTTTGAGCTTGCCTACCGCTGAAGCCAGCAGCCTGTTCTCTTATTTTCCGATAGGGGCGATGGTATTGACGCCTATTTTGGGATGGTTTCTCGATAATAAGGGAAAAGGAGCTACCATGCTTATCCTTGGAGCTTTGTTAGTTGTTGTGTGCCATTTGATCTTTGCCCTTACGCCGGATAGCGTGTTTAATAAACCCATTGCTTTCGGAGCAATTATCCTACTGGGGGTATCCTTCTCGTTGGTTCCGGCTGCTTTATGGCCTTCCGTGCCTAAGTTGGTTGACAACAAGGTACTGGGTTCTGCTTACTCTGTTACCTTTTGGATACAGAATATCGGGCTGTTGTTTACCCCTATCATCATAGGCTGGGCTTTGCGTGCCTCAAATCCGGGCGTTGCCGAGCAGATTGCAGCCGGCGAAGCTGTTAAGTATAGCTACACGGTACCGATGCTTATTTTTGCTTCCTTAGGCGTTTTGGCGTTTATCCTGGGATTGATATTGAAGAGAGAAGATAAGAAAAAAGGTTACGGGCTGGAAGCTCCGAATATCAAGAACTAAAAGATGATCTGTTTCCCGAATGCTAAGATAAATCTGGGACTGAATGTCGTAAGTAAGCGTGCGGACGGCTATCACAATATAGAAACGATCTTTTACCCGATCCCGCTTAAGGATGCGCTTGAGATTGTTGCTGCCGAAGCAGGTTCATTTTCGCAGACAGGTATTCCGGTAGATGCTCCGGCAGAAAAGAATCTGGTGGTAAAGGCTATGAACTTGTTGAAAGAGCAGTATCTTTTACCACCTCTGGAAGTACATCTGCTGAAAGCCATCCCTTTTGGTGCCGGCTTGGGAGGAGGCTCGTCTGACGCTGCTTTCATGCTCAAGTTGCTGAACGACTTTTGCCAACTGGATATTCCGCTTGAGCGTTTGGAAGAGATTGCTTCAGCGATTGGTGCGGATTGCCCTTTCTTCGTTCGTAACCAGCCGGTTTTTGCTTCCGGAACAGGAAATATATTTGAGCCGGTTTCTCTGTCTCTGAAAGGGTATCATATGTGTCTGGTAAAACCGGAGATTGCCGTATCTACGCCCGAGGCATATGCGATGGTGACTCCTCGTCAGCCGGATATCTCCTTAAAAGAAATAGTAAACCGCCCCCTTGCTGAATGGAGGGAGTTGATGGTGAATGACTTTGAGGCGAGTGTTTTTCCCAAATATCAGGGAATTCATGTCCTGAAAGAAAAGTTATATGGGTATGGTGCGCTGTATGCTTCTATGTCGGGCTCGGGTTCGTCCGTCTTCGGCTTATTTGAGAAGCCTACGGATCTGAAGGAATGCTTTCCTTCTTGTTTTGTGTGGGAAGGTAAGCTGGAATAAACCTTCCCTTTTGTTAAGAAAGAAACTTTATACACGAAAAACTGAATAAAATGAAGAAAACAAATTGGATGATTGCTCTTCTATTTTCTGTTGGCATGCTTTATGCCGCAGACGATGTGAAAATAATGAAGTATCAATATGCCGGACCTTATGAAGTGAGAAAACCAGTGATGGCTGATAGCCTGAATGTAAACGGAAAGGCTTTCGAACTGAAGAATCTGCTGAAATCTTCTTTGTCGTTTGAGCAGGCTTTGAAATCTGCCACTCTATTAGATGCCGATACAGCGGGAAGTGTTACTTTCTCGGCTCTGGAGGGAAAGAATGCGCTGCACGTTTTGTCTTTCAACCTGAACACAGACCGTTATGTAAAGGGTACGCTTGAAGTCTCCGGCCCCGGTTCTTTTGAGGTATTTGTGGATAATAAATCCGTACCCAACACCTCGGAATTGTCTATGGAACCACGTCCTTATCAGGTAGTAGTAAAATATCTGAGCACGGAGAAAGATACCTGTCCTCCGTCTCTGAAGGCTGTTTTCAAAGCGAAAAAAGAAACGAATGTCACGACCTCTGTTGATGCAGACAGGTTTTACGGTTTGCTGGATATTATCGAAGGAAAGACGTTCCGCAGTGTGAGTGTATCTCCGAACGGAAAATATGTATTGGTAAGATATACCAACCGTTTGGCTGATGGAACAAGCGACTTTTTTACCCAACTGATGGATGCTGCCACCGGAACTATCCTTGTGCAAGATAAAGGTTTTATCAATAGCGCCTATTGGATGCCGGCAAGCAGTAGACTGTATTATACCCGTACAGGTTCAAAAGGTATAGAACTGGTAGCTGTAAACCCGGCTACCATGCAGGAAGAAATATTGAGTAGTAACCTGCCAAAGGGCAACTTTAACTTTACGCCCGACGAAAGCAGCTTATTATTTACGGTAGATGAAGAAGGCCCGAAAGAAAGTGCAGACATCACCCGTATCTTGGAACCTCAGGATCGTTTGCCGGGATTCCGCAACCGCTCTTTTATCTGGCGCTATGATTTGTCCACTGGTTTGTTTGAGCAACTCACGTTTGGTCATCATGCTACCTATATCAATGATGTAAGTGCCGATAGCCGTTACATGTTGTTCAGTACGAGTGAAAGAGTCTACACCTCTCGTCCGTTCTCTCGTAGCTCGCTTTATATGCTGGATCTGCATACAATGGCTGTTGATACCTTATGGGAGAGTGCCTCCTTCGTCAGCCGAGCTGTTTTCTCCAAAGACGGCAAGCAATTATTAGTGAATGGATCGGCAGATGCTTTTGGCGGTATCGGCTTGAATATAAAAGAGGGACAAATATCCAATACCTACGATGCACAGCTCTTCTTGTATGATATTGCCACAAAGAAGGTAACAGCGCTTACTAAAGACTTCGACCCTAGTATCTCGGCTGCCGTTTGGAATAAGTATGACGGACAGATTTATTTCTCTGCTACCGATCAGGATTACCAACGGGTATTTGTGTGTAATCCGTCGAATGGAAAAATCAGCCAGTTGGGAACCAAAGAAGATGTAATCTCTTCTTTCTCCCTGGCGCAGACGGCTCCTGTTATGTATTACTATGGGCAGAGTGTTTCCAATACCAACCGCCTGTATGCGTATGATGTGAAAACAAACCGCAATCGCTTAATATATGACCTCTCTGCCGAGCGCTTGGAAAACGTAGTCTTTGGCGATGTTTCTGACTGGAATTTCACGTCTGAAGACGGTACGACCATTCAGGGCCGCTACTATCTTCCGCCCAATTTCGACGTGACGAAGAAATACTCGATGATTGTGTATTACTACGGCGGAACCACGCCGACAGATCGTTCGCTGGAGCATCGTTATTCAATGCACATGTATGCAGCACTGGGCTATGTGGTGTATACGCTTAACCCGAGCGGAACCATCGGCTACGGACAAGAGTTTTCGGCTCGCCACGTGAATGCCTGGGGAATAAAAACAGCCGATGAAATAATCAAAGGAACGGAACTTTTCTGCCGGGAGCATCCTTTTGTAGACGAGAAGAAGGTGGGTTGTATCGGAGCTAGTTACGGTGGATTTATGACACAATACCTGCAAACTCGTACCGATATATTTGCTGCTGCGGTGAGCCATGCCGGTATCAGCGCCCTGAGCAGTTATTGGGGATACGGCTATTGGGGATACGGCTATTGTTCGGTGGCTAATGCCGACAGTTACCCCTGGAATAATTGGGAACTGTTCGTAGAGCAAAGCCCGCTTTTCCATGCCGATAAGATTAACACGCCTTTGCTTTTACTGCATGGCGGCGTAGATACCAATGTACCTATTGGAGAAAGTATCCAGATGTTTAATGCCTTGAAACTGCTGGGGAAAACTGTAGAGTTCATCCGCGTAGAAGGCGAGAACCACGGCATTGCAGCTTACAAGAAACGCATTGCCTGGCAGAACAGCATCTTTGCCTGGTTTGCCAAGTGGCTTCGCGACGAGCCCGAGTGGTGGGATGCCCAGTATCCGGAACGAACTTTATAAGTAAAGAGGTATGACACAAACTATCAGAAGCGTTATCGTAGAAGACGAATCTGCTGCCCGGGAAGCACTAAAGAATTATCTCTCTCGTTATTGCCCCCAGGTGGAGGTGATAGGGGAGGCGCATAATTGCAAGGAAGCCATCCCGCTGTTGCACGAAACAGAGCCGCAATTGGTCTTTCTGGATGTAGAAATGCCCTTTGGTAACGCATTTGATGTGTTGGAAGGTTGCAAAGACCTCTACTTTGAAACGATTTTTGTGACGGCCTTTTCCGAGTATTCCCTGCGGGCGCTTAATCAGAGTGCCGCCTATTATCTGCTGAAACCCGTCAGCATTGAAGAACTGATACTGGCAGTAAACAAAGTGCAGCAACATATTATCAACAAGGAAATGTTTGACCGGAACAAGATACTGGTAGAGAATTTTCGCGAGCCGCGCCCTGAAAACCAGAAAGTAATCCTTCCCACTCTGGAAGGCTTTGAAGTGGTAAAGATGGACGATATCATCCGTTTGCAAGGGAATGGAAACTTTACCGACATCTATCTGACAGATAAAAAGAAGAAGATGGTATGCCGTTTTCTCAAATACTTTGCCGAACTGCTCCCTTACCCTTTTGTTAGGGTGCATAAATCCCACATCATCAATATCAACCGGATCAAATCCTATCACAAGGCATCCGGCGGCTATGTAGTGTTGGACGACGAGACAGAGATAGAAATATCCTCCGGTTACAAGGAGCAATTTCTGCAATTATTCAAATAGAAAATCAGTCGTTAGCAAAATAAAATAGCACGTTAGCAAAATAAAACCGCTAACGTGCTATTTTTATTTATTCAAGACTAACTTGAAATCACTCATTTATTTGTTCGACGGATACCCCGGATTTTGTACCAGACTTGGGTTAGAATCCAGAATCGTACGAGCCAGAGGAAGAATCATCGTATGCTTGTCGGATTCCGGTTGTTTATCCCACCATGCTCCGGTATATGCGCCAAAGCGGCAGAGTACGGTGCGGCGGAGGCTCTCGCCTATAAACTCACGTCCCCATTCATCCAAAAGTTCTTGCTCCGTAATCTGGCTGCCATCTTCTTTGTAGAGGCTGGCTGAACCTTCCGGATAATATCTTTTCCGTACGGTATTCAATAATTTGGCTGCTGCCCCCTTGTCTCCCAAACGGAATTTACATTCGGCTAGTGAGTAATAGATCTCGGCCAGACGTATGAGCGCATAATCCGACTCCATTTTGCCGACATCATCCGAACGGTAGATAGGATATTTAATAAGGCACCAACCCGAACTTTGGTCGCCATGATCCATATCGGAGATCATAACTCCGGAACCGCTGCTGGGGTTCGGAGAAATGCTAGAGGTATCGGTATCTTCAAACCAGCCAACCTGGTCGCGGAGATACAAGGTGTACCGGCCATTGTCTGCTTTAATATATTGTTTATCTCCCATATCATCAATATAGTCGAGGGCGCCGTAAATAAACATACCTTCGCGTGTTGAATTTCCTAAATTCCGGTATTTCTTCAAACGGATATCGTCCGGATATTTCATGAATTTCCTGACCGGTTTACCGTTGGCAAAGGAGTACTCATTTCCTTGAAGATCAAGTCCGGGCTGTAGTCCGTAACGATGGTTCATATCTCCCCAGTCTTTAAACCCGAAGTAAGGTGCAGCTTTAAAGGGAGCACCCCACCAGAACATGTTTGCGTCGTATACCCAGTGTGAATAACCATAGGCGCTACTGAAAGCATATATGATTTCTTCGCATGTCTCGTTTTGCCAGTCGAAAGGAGCATCCCACCGTTTAGCTATGCCATATTCTCCGTATTCTCCGTTGATAATTTTCTCGCAATAATTGGCACAATCGTTATATCTGTTTTCGCCAATCCATAGCTCTGCATTCAGATAGAGTTTGACCAATAGGGCAGCTGCTCCGGCTTTGTTCCATCCGCCTTGTTTGTTACCGTTTCCGCCGCTACCTTCTTTTGCATTGAGTAGAGGAATTACAGCTAAGAGGTCTTGCTCAATAAAGTCGAAGGCTTCTTTCGGACTTACCTGAGCCGGCTGCATATTATCATCAGGATACTCAAGTGCTAGCGGTATGTTGCGGAACATATCTATCAGGTTGACATAAAACCAGGCTCTTAATACTTTGAGCTGTGCTTTCAGGTCTTCCAATTCTGCAACTGTCATGTCGAAGTCGGGCGCATGTAGTTTCTCAAAATCAGCGATAGCACTGTTACAATATACGATTCCCTGGAAATTGTTATTCCATACATCACGCGGATTATTATCGTCAATAGTCCAGGTATGATAGTGGAGGCGGAAATAATTTTGGCCGTCCAGCCAGTGTCCCTGCCTGTTGAGAGTCATGAAATGATCTGCCGTATTTTCCTGGATTTGGAAGTTGGCACCGCTTACGCACCAATAAGCATGTTCAAAAGGGCGTACGAACCCTTGGATTATGTTATCCTTCGTTTGATAAAATGTATCGGCTATGATAATATCATACACCTTTTCATCCAGGTTTGTACAACTGCTAATACCAATTAGTATAGCCAGCCCTATACTTTTTATAGAATGATTTATATTCATAATACTTGATTTTAAGATTAGAAACTTAATTGAAGACCAAATAGATACTGCCGGCTAGAGGGATAGTAGCCTTTCTTGTCTGTCGGGATGCCTGGCTGTAGCCCCGCGCTAGGGAAGATATCAAGATCGACTCCCTTGTAGCCGGTTATCGTAAACAAGTTACGTCCGGTGAAATAAATCCGGAAACTATCTATCCACTTATTCCTTACATTTAATGTATAACCAAGAGTAGCAACGTCTAATTTCAGATGGTCGGCATCTTTCACAAAATAACTGTTATGCTGATTCATACCGGTTGTAATATGTGCATTTTCCTTGTAGGTCGATTGCAACACATTTAAGTTCGGAGCTGCCGATTGTAAACCCCAATAGAAATTATGAATATCATACACCTGATACCCAAAGTATCCTCTGAAGAAGAGCGTTAGGTCGAAATTCTTATATTTGAAGCTGTTTGTCATTGATAGAGAATACTTGGGCAATCCGTTACCCACATCCTTCTTATCTTCGTCAACAGCATCTCCGATAGGTATTTTCTCTCCATCTTTATTATATACCATCCAGTTGCCTAGTTCGTCTACGCCGGCATATTTAAAGGTGTGGAATGTACCAACACGTTTCCCTTCCTCGATACGCTGCACAGCTCCCGGGCTTCCCGGTGCGGGGAATCCATCCTGCCAGTAGTATTCCTGTCCTGTATAAATATCATTTGAGAACGAGAGGAATTTATTATGGGTTGTAGATCCAACCAGACCAATCGTATAGGTAAACTGATTGTTTTGAACGGCATTTATGTTCAGATCTAACTCAAATCCCTGGTTTCTCATACTACCTACGTTCACGAATGTGGTAGTAGCGATATGCGGGGGTAATGGAACGTTATAGCTTCCAAGTAAGTCCTGCTGCGTACGATTAAAGTAATTGAGGCTACCGCTTAGGATGTGCTTGAATAAAGAAAAGTCAAGCCCTATGTTCCAGTTTTTTCCTTTCTCCCACTTTAGATTGGGGTTGGTGTTTCTGTTGGGCGACCATCCTTTGTAATATTTCCCTCCGTAGTAAGCTTCTCCATATCCCCCGAAAGTGGCTAACGATTCGTAATTACCGAATCCCTGATTACCGGTGACTCCGTAGTCGCCTCTAATCTTCAAATCATTGATCCAATAGATGTCTTTCATGAAGCTTTCTTCACTAATTCTCCATCCGACAGATGCTGCCGGGAAGTATCCCCATTTGTTGTTTGCACCGAACTTGGACGAACCTTCGTAGCGCAGAGAGGCGGTAGCTAAGTACTTTCCCTGGTAATCGTAGGATAAACGCCCGAAAAATGCGATCAGTTTGGAGTCGTTCTTCTCTGATGCCATCCCGAGCCGCCCGATAACTTCTTTATTATAGGTACCATCGTCCAGTTTATTGTAAAGTAATTTGTCGGATGTGAAGTTCTTGTTTTCCGCAAACAGACGTGTGTATTGGAAATACTGATAGGAGTAGCCTGCCATTGCTTTCAGGTTATGTTCGTTATGTGTAAAGGCATAATTGCCCAACCATTCAAGACTTTCTTGGATATTTCTCTTACGTTCCTGGTTGGCTTCCCCTTTGTGTCCTGATTTCATGGCTAGTGTGGAAGTAGATGGGCGGAACCAGAAATTGTGCGTGTCATTTATCTGTTGAGCCAACGTGATCTGAGTGGTCAGCGTATGGTTTTTATCCGGAGCAAAGAGCGGGAGTAGATTCAAACGAACGGTTGCATCCCAGTCCAGATACTTTGTGGTTCCTCCACTTTCTTCGATGCTCAGTTTTTCCACCGGATTCTCGGCTTCCCAACCGGTAGCTTCGTAGAAATATTTAGGATTATCAGGATTCCTCACCGGCATAGTAGGGTTCAGCGTCAGAGCCTGAGAGAACATTGCGTAGTCGGAGTTGTTGGAATCAATTTTTCTGGGGGCAGCATTAAAGATGAACTTGTAAAGATCGCTCTTTCCTGTGTGCTCCACACTCATACGTGCTCCGATTTCTTTGCGCGTTGAGCGGATGTCAATCCCTTTCCCGTCGCGGTAATCTACAGTTGCCCGGTAATTGTTTCTGGCTGTTCCTCCGCTTACCTGAATGGTATGGAAATGAGTAAAGCCTGTTTGTGTAAGCTCATCAAACCAGTCTGTGTTGCTTCCAAAGTCGTTTCCGCGTTCCGGCATATGCTGCCTGAACTCATCCGCACTCAGTACCTTCAGCTGCTTTTTTGGACTATATACATTCAGATAGCCAGTGTAGGTGGTACTAAATGTTCCATCCCGGCTTCCCTTTTTAGTGGTAACAATTACTACCCCGTTAGAGCCGCGTGTACCATATATGGCCGAAGCTGCTCCGTCTTTCAGGATATCAATCGACTCAATGTCGTTTTCATTGATATTATTCAGGTTTCCACCGGGTACACCATCAATAACAATAAGCGGACCTAAGGCTGTACTTTGGCGGGATGTGATACCGCGCACCTGGATCGTAGTACTTGAGTTTGGGTCTGCCGATGCTGTATTGCTAATAGATACGCCCGACACTTTTCCCTGAATCTGCATAATCGGGTTGTTTCCTCCTACATTCAGGAAGTCTTTGTTGGAAACGTGCGATACGGCACTTGTCAGTTCCTTCTTTGAGACGGTTCCGTATCCGATAACAACAACCTCATTCAGTGTTTGATGATCTTCCGATAAGATTACGTTAATGTTCGTTTGATTTCTGACTGAAACTTCCTGTGTGGTATATCCTATATATGAGATAAGCAATGTGGCATTTTCTGCTACTTCCAAGGAGAAATTCCCATTCATATCTGTGACAATTCCGTTTGCTGTCCCTTTTTCAATGATATTTGCCCCGATAACAGGATACTTTTCCGGATCATAAATAGTTCCGGATATGACCTTTCTTTTTTGATTTGCATTTCGATTTTGAGCGAGAGCTTTACTGATTGTAATGTTTTTGTTTTGAATCTTATAGGTCAACTCCTGACCTTGTAGAATTTGCTTAACAACATGATCGATAGGCTGCTTTTGCGCCGAAACAGAGATTCTCTTCTGAGTGTCCACATCACCGGATTCAAATACGAAGGAGTAGCCATATTCATTCTTCAAAGCCTCCATGGCATTCTTTACGGTTACATTGCTTAAATTCAGGCTGATGTTTTGTGTGAAAGCGCTTAAATTTAGGCAAAACATTAGCAGGGCCATTAATATGACCTTTCTTTTGTGTTCCATAATAAATTAGAATTGTTTATAGGTAATAACTATGAAAGTATCCTTTTTTATTATCTTTGAGGTTACTTTCGGGATTTAGTCGCTAATGACCGATTTTTTTAGAATCGAGAGATTAAAGCCCTTTCTCTCGATTCTTTATTATAGGTCTAAGATAAACGTGTGATTTTAACTAGTATCCATAATAGTATTTTATAAAGTTAATAATTGAAGCGCATGCATGCTTCCTATTTTGAGCTCAGCTTTATATTTCTTCCGTCTTTTTCATATTTTATTTTGCCTGTTGATTCTAAAAGGATCATTATTTCATCAATCGTTTGTTCTCTTCGGATAAAATTGCCATAGAAGCGGAATGATTCCAGAGATTTGTCTAAAAGGACGATCTTAACATTATAGCTTCTTTCCAGTTCTTTGGCGATATCTACCAGTAATTCTTCATCAAAGAAAAGATAGCCGTTTGTCCATTCCATTGTATATCGAGCGTTGACTTTGCTTACACGCATTTCACCACTTTTCTTATTTAAGAATACCTTCTGGTCGGGAGATAAGCATACTTTGTCGTTATTTTTTAGCGTATTTTTTACCAAAACCTTTCCTTCTAGCAAGCTTACACTGGCTTCTTCCTCTTCCGGGTAGTTTCGGATATTAAATTTGGTACCTATCACATCTGTATGAAGTTCATCTGTTCGAACTAAGAAAGGGAGTTTCTCATTATTTGTGACTTCAAAATACCCTTCGCCCACTAAATGAATTTTCCTGTTGTTGACGCCAAATCCTTGCGAATAAGTAATCTTTGAATCGGCATTCAGCCAAACCAATGTTCCGTCGGGAAGATACATTTTGGTTTTTGAGCCTAAGGGAGCTTCAATTACCACATCTGCAAATTGACTCTTTAAATGCTCACTACCTTGCCAATAAGAGGCATAAGAAATTAATAAAATAAAGATGACAGATGCTACTCCATAAAGTAATAAGCGCAAGAGACGGGTCTTTTTATCTTTAATTGTTGTTTCGTTATTTGTTATGCGTAACAAAAAGCGTTCGTATGCATCGTCCTTGTCATATTCCTTCGATTTATCCGGATCTAAAGACGCTATCCAGATTTCCTGCAGATTGTTGAAATATTTCTTATTTTCATCCGAACGTTGCACCCATTCCCGCAGTAGATCCACTTCTCTTTTTCCGAGCTTTTCCGTAAAGTATGAAATGATAAGGTTATCTATCTCACTCTCTTTATATGTATTTTTATTTTCCATATAAACACTCTGTATTAATAAGACATTTTTTTTAGTTGGCAGGGTAGTGATTTTATCATAAATATTTTGATAAATCTTGCTTTAATAGTGTCAATGCTTTTTTTATATGGTATTTAACCGTGTTGACGGAAATACCTGTTTCATTGGCTATCTGTTTATATCCTTTGTCTTCATACCTGCTCATTTTGAATACGGCTTTGGTTTCTGTGGGAAGGTTTTCTATAGCTTGGTTTATTTTTTCTTCCAGCTCATTTTCTAACAGAATAGCAGAGGGGTAATCAAGTGCAAGGGAAGTATGTATTTTTATTTCTTCGGAAGGAGTTATTTCGGAAAAGTTTGTTTCCACTTTTTCTCTTTGAAGATTCAAATGATTAATACTTCTGTTTCGTACAGAGCGTACGAGATAAGCTCGTAATGAAGAGGTGATAGTAAGGGTGTCTCTCTTTTCCCAAAGATGAAAAATAAGGTCTTCTACAATTGTTTTTGCAAGAAAACTATCTTGAAGATATTCGTTAGCAATAGCACATAACAATGCATAATGATGATCATAAATATACTTGTAAGCAGCGTTTTCTCCTTGCTTAAGCATAAGAATTATCTTATGTTCTTCATTATTCATCCCTATATTTCGCTTATTGTGTGGAATACAAATATAAGAAATATTAGAGGCGGTTTACGTTTAGAGCATAATTACAATCCGCAACAAAATACTTCGATAGGTGATTAATTAGTCTATCCTTAAAAGCATTTCATTTATTTGATTGACAATATATTAGTTTGATTATTTCTTGTTTATATCTGCAAGAATTAGTATCTTTA
>NZ_JARXXA010000022.1 GCF_029892785.1 Parabacteroides sp. PH5-46 | reverse complement strand
AGATAAAGATACTAATTCTTGCAGATATAAACAAGAAATAATCAAACTAATATATTGTCAATCAAATAAATGAAATGCTTTTAAGGATAGACTAAGTATCTTGCCGCTGATCGAAAATGCCGTCAAGCACAATGTGATCAGCAAGCAGTACCCTTTACGAGTCGATATTTATACTACGAATGAGGATCAGTTGGTTGTCTCCAACCATATTCAGCCCAAGAACGAAGAGAATAACAGCAGCGGGATCGGCCTGAAGAACCTCTGGGGACGCTATCGTATGCTCACAGGCAAGGATATCCACATCTCCGACCGAAAAGAATACTTCAAGGTGTCCCTTCCTTTACTCAATAAACCCTCTAAGGTATGAAAGCAGTTATCATTGAAGACGAAACCGTTGCCACCCATACGCTCAAGGCTGTACTTGCGCAGAACAAAGTAGCGCCGGTAGAAGTTGTTGCCGAACTTGAGAGCATCAAAGAGAGTGTTGATTACTTTAAGAGCTACCCTCACCCCGACATTATATTCATGGATATCCACCTCGCCGACGGTTCCGCTTTCAGCATCTTTGAGCAGGTGGAAATAGGGGCGCCTGTCGTTTTCACTACGGCTTATGATGAGTATGCGTTGCAAGCCTTCCAGGTAAGCAGTATTGACTACCTCCTGAAGCCAGTCACACTGGAAGCCCTCGAACGGGCGCTTAATAAATTGCGACTCTTTGACATCGAGCAACGCCGGGAGCATATCCGGCAGACCAACCAGACTATTCAGGACAGGCACATTATCAAGAGCTTGTTAGTCATGCTACCCGACAAGTTCTATCCCTTATCCGTAGAGGAAGTATTATTCTTCTACACCGCTAATGAGAAGGTGACAGCTTACACCGCAGACGGCAAAGAACATCCGGTAGATCGTACACTTGACGCCCTAAGCGAACAACTCGATGAGGCTCTTTTCTTCCGAGCCAACCGTCAGTTCATCATCTCCAGGAAGGCCATTAAAGACGTCGACCTTTGGTTTGGAAGTCGACTGTCGGTTAACCTCATCCTCCCCGTCCCGGAGCGAATCATTATCAGCAAAGTAAAGTCCCCCCTCTTCAAGAAGTGGATCCTTCTGGAGCCATAAATACCCGTGGCGTTTCACCCTTTTAGCAGGGCGTTTCACCGCCAAAATGAAACTACTCACCGATCGTTAACCTTTCTTCACGGACTTTCCGTTTTACTTTGCTTCTCAAACAATTAAAAAGAAGCCAATCATTATGCTAAAATGTATCACTTTTGATGGCGACTCAGCCACATTGGATTCCTTGATGAGTTATTTTGAGAAGCTCGACAAAGCATTGGAAGACGTACATGAAGTTTTATACAAGGACCAGCCCGAGATGCCCCTCTTTGTGAAAGAAGGAAGCAAAATAATTCGCGTGCGCAGAGAAGAAATCCTCTATCTCGAAGGTTACGGTGATTACGTGAAGATACATCGAACCAACGGAAAATGCCTCTTATCCCAAGTGAGCCTCAAGCGCTTTGAATCCATCCTTACGGGCAAAGAATTTAGCCGTGTGCACCGCTCATACATCGTCGCGATCCAGCATATTAACTACATTGAACGCAAACGCATACGTATCAATAACGACTTGATCCCCATCAGCGATTCCTACCTCCCGAATTTAATGAAACAGTTGGTCTTGCAGGAGTAGATTTATTCATTTCAGCACATGTTGAAAACAAATTTAATCCTTTCTATGTTATATTAGAAAATCATTTAAACAACAAGAATATGGCACGACCAAAAGGACAGACCAATATGGTCAAGAAAGAGACAGCGTACAAAGAAGTAAAGAATCATTTGAAGTATCTTAGCTTCTCCGAATTGGAGGATGTAATTGCGTACGCACTTCGGTATAAGAAAGAAAAGTTAGGAAACGAAGAACTTCGTCTGATCAAAGAAAAAGAAGAAATTGAACAGAAACTTCAGGAACTGAAGACTCTGGACAACAAAATGAACTAACTAATTTGCACTAATTGCTTTCCATTTCTTTTTATTCATATATTTGTTGTTCAAATTATATGAATATGAAGAATATAATAGCAACCACTATCATCAGCCTGGGTTTCCTGCTATCAGCAGGAAACTCAACTGCTCAAAACGCGAACCACGTCTATTCCTACCCGGTAGGAACTTCCATCATCAACCTGTTGGCTGAATCTCAGGGACAAGGTAATAAAGGCATTTTAATTGGCGCAACAGATGAAATGATCGCTGCATGCGCCCCTGAAGGTACCTTTCCCAATGCAATGAATGCTTTTCTTGTGCAAATGCCCTCCCAAACAGTTCTGGTAGATGCCGGTCTTGGCCGCGAGTTATTCAATAACCTCGAATCACTAGGCGTTTCCCCCTCTCAGATAGACATTATCTTGCTTACACACATGCATGGCGACCATACAGGCGGCCTCCTTCGTGAAGGAGTCGTTATGTTCCCCAATGCCAAGCTCTATCTTTCGCAGCCGGAGTACGACTACTGGATGGGTGATGAAAAATTCAAGCAGCAGCAACAGATCATTGCCGCCTACAAAGACCAACTACATTTATTCCAACCCTGTGAGCTGGGCAAATCAACTACCGATTTGGTCCCCGGACTCACAGCCTATGCCGCTTACGGACATACCCCCGGTCATACGATATATATGTTGGAGTCGGGCGGTGAAAAACTACTGGTTTGGGGCGATCTGACTCATGCGATGGCTCTACAAATGCCTTATCCGCAAGTAGCAGTCACCTACGATGTGAACCCCGACGATGCAATTGCTGCCCGCAAGCAAGTACTCGAATATGTATCCAAGTATAATATACCCATAGCGGGTATGCACGTAGCCTACCCGGCAATGGGAAGTATCAAAAGGCAAGCCTCAGGAGGTTATTCCTTTATACCTTTTTAAGTTCGCGGAGCAATTCGGGGAAGCCATGCTCAAAATCTACTCCGAAGCGGTAGTCGGCTTTGGCCTCGTAGGTCCGCAGGATGCTGCCTGCTGTATAGCGGACGGCAATTCCGGCTGATTGCTCCAGGCTGAAGCCATTCATCAATGCCGCCAGTAATGCGCTGCCGAATACATCTCCTGTTCCGTGGTAGTATCCCGGTATTTTGGGTACGAAGGTATAGCCGGTCTGGTTCGTTGTCCGGTCGTAAGTAGCGGCGCCCAGCTCTTCCTCTTCAAAGTAAACGCCTGTTAGCACTACTTGTTTCGGACCCAGTTGGCTCAGCTTCTTCAGCAAGTCTTCTATGTAGGCTTTGGAGTAGGGGCCGGGTTGGTAAGGTTCTCCCAGTAAGAGGGTAGCCTCCGTTATATTAGGTACGATGATGTCGGCCTTCCGGCAGAGTTCCTTCATACCGAGGGCAAACTCGGGTGTGAATATTTTATATAGCTCACCATTGTCGGCCATTACAGGATCTACAAGGATGAGGTTGTTTTTTTGTCTGAATGTATCAAAGAAGTCACTTACGATATCCAACTGCTCGAAAGAACCCAGAAATCCGCTATAGATGGCGTCAAACTGAATGTTTAAAGACTTCCAATGGTCCATGAAGGGACGCATCTCACTGGTGGTATCCAGATATGTAAAACCTGTAATGCCTCCCGTATGAGTAGACAATACTGCTGTTGGCATGGCACTTACTTCTATGCCTGCTGCCGATAAAATAGGGAGTGCTACCGTAAGCGAACACTTTCCGAAACCGGAAAGATCGTGTATCGCAGCAACCCTCTGAAGTGATGTACTTTCCATTGAAACGATTATTATAAGCTACAAATTTATGAATAATATCCCAGAGTATCTTTTCTTTCTGCTACATAAAATTGTGGCGGAATACGCAACAATTAAAACTTCGTGAGTTTCGTTTTACGGACGAGGAGCCACTCGGACGTTCTCAAACCATGTGGGCGAATATCCAGGAGCCACTCTTTGTGTGCAAAACGAAACGATTGAAACTCTAAGAGTCACTCCCTTTATGTTAAAAAGGGGTGTTTGGAAATCAAATAGTGGCAATTGATTCTTCTTTTTCTGTATTTTATTTATTACTTTTGACAACTATATGAAGCCGTTTGATGTTTTATATGAAAAAGACTAACGTTTAAAAGACAGAAAGATGGAAATTAAACACGAAGAGCACATAGATAGAGGTATTTTTAGGGCTTTTATAGGTGGAAAGGAAGCAGGTATGATTATCTACATCAACGATGATGATGATACAGTCATTATTTATCATACAGAAATAAATCATGAATATGGCGGTAGGGGCGTGGGCAAGGCGTTGATAGGTGCTATTGCAGATTTTGCCCGCGAGAAGGGAGTCTATGTTGTTCCGTTATGCCATTTTGCCAACTATGTTTTCAGGAAAACGCCTGCTTATAAAGATCTATTGGTACCCAATGAGTGGGAAAGTAAATTTAAAGGATGAATTATTATGGTATTTTACTCAAGTTACAAAAAGATTAAAGTATTAGAAGACGGTCCTTATGAAGCAATGGGGAATATTCCATTAAATCATTTGCGCTATGTGCCCAACGCTCGGAAGTTTTCACTTGAATATGAAGAGTTGGAGAAGTACGAAACGGATGAAATAGTGCATCTTTGCCGCTGTGGGATGAGTAAAGATAAGCCTTATTGTGACGGTTCTCACAATAAGGGTTTCGATGGTACGGAAACAGCCCCTACGACTACCTATGAGGAAATGGCAAAGTTTATCGAAGGTAAGCAGATAGACTTGCTGGATGCTGAAGAATTATGTGCAGGTGCTCGTTTCTGCGATACAAAGAGCGGCACATGGAATTTGGTAGAAACGTCCAATCATCCGGATGCCAAAAGGATTGTAAAACACCAAACCAAGGCATGCCCGAGTGGTAGACTTACAGCTGTGAACAAAGAAGGCTTACACCTGGAGCCCAAATTAAGGAAGGAGATAAGCGCCCTGGAAGACCCGGGAGCCGGCGTAATGGGGCCTTTATGGGTAAAGGGTGGTATTTTGATAGAAAGTGATGCCGGCGATCCTTATCCGACGCGTAACAGGGTAACGCTTTGTCGCTGTGGAAAGAGTAAGAACAAACCTTTCTGCGACGCCAGCCACTTGAAAAGTGTAAAAGAGTAGGTGTTTAGTTGTACATGAATGTAGAACTAAACAATGAGAGACAAACAAAGAAGGCCGACTAATCAATAGCCAGCCTTCCCCGAATGAATAAGAACTATTTATTGTCCTTAATGAGAGAGTGAATGTTTTACTTCATTGTATGTTACTGTAAAATTTTCTCCTTTCTTGATCCTCTTGAGTACTAATGAGCCCAGTTGGCGGGCGGAAGACTCAGTAGGGAATGTCATAATTGTATCAATCGCAGGAACGGTGGGCTGATAGACTAGTACCTTGGTATCAAACATAATGCGATAGCCCCATCCGTCCCCCGATTGAAACGTTTGCAACTCCGGTTGCCGGCCACCGGGGTTTCCCATATATCCCCGGTGAAGTGTAAATGATAGAATGAGCATCAGGAATAGTAGCAATCCTACTGCAATCTTCTTGCCTTTAATATTCATCATCGTCGTATTCATAAGGGTGTAGTTCCCATATGTCATCAAAACGGTAGGTGCCACTCTTTCCTGATACCACGAATCCTCTCTCGCCAGTGGAGAAAGAAGCCGCTACTGTACGGGCGGATCCCTTGAATTTGGAAACGTTCTCCCACAGATCCGTTGTGGGGTAATATTTCCAGGTATCGGTACGCAAGCTTCCGCTGTTTTCACCACAGGCTATGTAAGCCGCACCATCAATGACAAAAGCTACTGCGTTTGCCCGTACTATGTTATAATCATCGTCATAATCATCGTCTGAAGTGTTGGCGATATCGCGCAACTGGGTCCACTGCTTGGTTGAAGCGTCGTATTTCCAGAAGTCATAGATGTGATCGCCATTATTTTGTCCGCAGCAGACATACGCCACGTTGTCATTCATTACAAAAGCTGTAGCGCCCTGACGTTTACTACCTCCAATGCTTATGATCTGCTCCCAGCTGTTGGTGGAAGGAGTAAAGGCATAGAAATCTTTCTGGTAGTTTCCATCATATCCACATCCTATGTATCCTTTGCCTGATAGTCCGAAGGCTACGGCGCCTATCCTTGCGGAGGCCGGGAAGTCTGCTTTTTGTGTCCAATTGTTCGAGGCGGGGTCGTATTCCCAGAAATCATTGAGGTAATTCTCGCCGTCGAAGCCCGTTCCAAGATATCCTTTGCTCCCTACACTAAATCCTACGGCAGAATTACGTGCTGTACCCGGAAAGGCTGCCTTTTGTGTCCAAAAATCCTGCGCAATGTCATATTCCCACAGGTCGGTGAGGCGTTCTGAGCCGGTGTAACCACAAACGAGGTACCCTTTGTTGCCTATCGTAAATGAGGAGGCATCGCTGCGTGCCAATCCGTCCATGTCGGATACGCGGTACCACTTTCCGATCAAGTCGTCGTCATCGTCATCACCACATGAAGAAAAAAATGCCGGGAATAAGGCAATCAACAGAGCTATCAGTTTGTGTTGTGTCATACTCGTTATATGTATTTATGGGTTGTTTTGAGGGCAAATGAACAAGAGTTTTACTTACCCGGCAAATTAAATCGGTCAACGAGCCATTTGCCTCGGTCAACGCGCAGATACAAGGGGTAATCATAGGCCTTATGCACTTAAAGACCACAGGATGGGGACTGACCGATTGAAACGGGGCGTTGACAGGATACACTTGGAGGATGCAAACTTTTGGCTCTTCTTTGTACCCGCTTCTATGTAGTACTAATGAACGTATAATTTTATGTACAAACACCTATCTATTGTAATATTGCTGCTGACGGCCGGACTGCTGGCCTCTTGTTATGATGAGAATAATAGCTACGGTGACTCTCTGGTAGAGTCAGTTTTCAGAAACGTGAGTGTCGACACCTGTACCGTGAGGCTGGCTTCGATCTCGGTTGATTCGCTGGAGACCTCCGGCAAGGAAGTGGCACTGGTGGGGTGTTACGGTCATCCGGTGTGGGGAACGGTTTCAGCCGCTGCCTTTATCCCTTACAACCGCCCCTCGTATAATCTGGACTCGGATGAAAGCGTGCGGCTTGATTCGCTGATGTTGCAGATCTCACCTAATCGCTATTTTCTGGGCGACACAACTCAACAACTACGACTGAATATCTATGCCCTCACCCAAAAGATTATCCTGAATAGTAATGGCTACCTGTACAATCATAACTCGGTAACTTATAGCTCCGAGCCTCTCGGTACCTATACCTTCAAACCGAAACCAAACGATACGACTCTCATTGAGATCCGCCTTTCAGACGAACTGGGTAAGGATTTGCTCCAAAAGTTCCACGCGCGGGATCAGGCAGTATCGAGTGACCGCTTTGAGGACTATTTTAAGGGTATTGCAATCGTTCCGGAGGGCGATGCGAACCAGTCACTATTAGGTTTCTCGCTGGCGGATACCTCGGCTAGCCTCTCGCTGCGTTACCGGATAGCCGATGAGCTGGAGAATAGTCAGGAGCTAATGTTTTGGCCTAAAACGAGCGACCAGTTTAACCACATCACCCAAGACCGTAGTGGCACCCGCATGGAGTCCTATCCCGCCAAAGGCGCTGTGATACCGTCTGATTCCCTTGACAATATGGCATTGCTGGCCGGAGGTATGGGCTGGTACACGCGTGTAGAGTTTCCGTATCTGAATAACCTGAGGACTCAAGGGGAGCAGGTCTTGGTAGAAGCAGCATACCTGAAGATATACCCGGCGAAGGGCACCTATTCTACTTATAACCCGCTACCTGAGAATATCTATCTCTACATCGCCGACGAAAACAATGTGATAACCAATGCGGTAACAGACTACCTGGGCGAAGAAGTACAGGCCGGAACTTTACTAAAAAATGACACGTACGATGATGAAACCTATTACTACTTTGATATAACCGACTTTATCAAAGAAGAAATGGGGGCGGAGGGTATGTACAAACATAATTTGCAACTGGTATTCGATACGGATGGCTATACCAAAACAATCAACAACCTGCTTATAGGTGATCAGCAGAGTAAAAACCCTATCGTCTTACAACTAGTATACAAAATATATGAAAGCTATTAAATATATCTTCCTCTTGTTGCTTCCGGCCTTGCCTGTTGCAGCACAAAATACAATGACCTCGTCGCCCTATTCCATGTTTGGCCTTGGAGAGATGGTATCCGGGCTATACGGACAGAATGCAGCTATGGGAGGCGTGGCCTACGGGATGCGCCAGCCGATGCTGATTAATGTAGAAAACCCTGCCGGACTGACGGGGATGGATAGCTGCCGGCTGATAGCAGAGGTCTCAGCCTTCCTGAAGAGTGAAAACTATCAGTCGCGAGGTAAATCGAACAACGCTTTTACCGGCAATGTGTCTGCCTTTATGATGGGAGGTCGCATTATACCCCGCTGGTATATGGCAGCAAGCCTTACGCCTTACTCTACGGTGGGCTATTACTTCAAAAGCTCCCAGCCATTGGAAGGTACTGCCTCGAGTACGATTGAAAGTACCTTTGAGGGGGACGGCGGACTATCCAAAGCCTCTGTTTCTAATGCGTTTTTACTCCCCTGGAATCTCTCATTGGGCGTTAATATCAGCTATATCTTCGGGACGATGACCCAGAAGGAAACGCAAGACAATATGTCCCTCAAGCAGTACATGGACGCACGCGCTTTCTATGCGGATTTCGGCTTGCAGTATCAGCGTGCCCTGAATAAACATACAAGAGTAACGCTTGGTGCCGTATACGGCTATGAGCAAAAGATAAAGCTGGAGAATAAGCAGACCATCACCTCTTCGCTATCCGAAACAGAAACGACGAACAGAAAGATCACGCAGTATCTACCTCAGTTTGCCGGACTGGGTGGCTCTTTACAATATAAACATATGACGTATGGCCTCGACTATACCTTCCGTAAGTACAGTGCATTGAAGTCGGGCGCCAGCCGGGTTGTGTTCAAAGATGCGCACGAGCTTCGTTCCGGCCTTTGCTATTCGCCCCAAGGCTATGGAATCAAAAATTACTGGAAGCGGATGAGCTATAAGGCCGGTTTTAACCTCTCCACGCCGTACTATAACATCAACGGAAAGGGAGGTCTGGGTTGGCGGGCAACACTTGGATTAGGGTTTCCGGTGTCGAATGGGCAGATTAGTGCTTCTTTCTTCTACGACAAGTTACAGCTAAAGGGTAATACCCTCCAGAAAGACGTCATCGGGCTCACTGTAAGCTATACCCTGAGCGAGAACTTCTACAAAGTAAAACTTTGATGTACTACGACTCTCACTTGTTGATTACCTGTTCAAAGGAGTGAGGGAAAGAGGAGTTGAAGAGGGTTTTGTATTCTTTTTGGAAGAGGGTATAGGCCTTCTGAGCCAGTCCGTATTTACCCATTTGCACCAGATGGGCACACTTGATGCTTAGTGCATCTTCGTTCAGGGAGTCATGGATAAAGATGGTATCAGCCAACAGGATGCTGAAGTGTGAATGCCTCCGTATTTCGGACTGCGCATAGATATCTAAGAGGATATCGACCAACTGATTGGACAAATCAGACTTAAATGAGTCTATCCACTCAGTCTGAATGTTCGGCAGCAGTTCGCCCTTGGAAACAATGGAAAGCAAGGCAAAGGGAAGGATTGTAGCCTACCTTCTGATGTCTTTTATTGTCCTAAGCTGCTACGCACAACCGGCAATGGATCCTTCCTTCGATATCTTCAAGGGACTGACAAAAGCAGGGCTCACGTATACAGTAGCCCTTCAGCTTTGATGTTGGCCGATTTTAACTCCTGCTGCAAGCGCAAGATCTCTTTCTCCAACGATTTTGTGTCTTTTTCCTTTTTCATACGGGTCAAAGATAAATCATTTGAGAAAAACAAACGCAAAGCTTCAGCCTTATACTGAGTTGCATAGCGCCGAATCGCATCAAAACTAATACCGCCTCCATGTTTCGTTTCTGACATAAGTATACTTCAGTTGAATGACAACCTATTTCAGAACAAGA
Organism: Parabacteroides sp. PH5-46; assembly: GCF_029892785.1. Taxonomy (GTDB): domain Bacteria; phylum Bacteroidota; class Bacteroidia; order Bacteroidales; family Tannerellaceae; genus DFXE01. Next base: position 52,979 of record NZ_JARXXA010000022.1, on the reverse strand, counting down.
CAAGCGTGCAAATTGTTGACTGATAGCCGTCAGTCAATTGGTTGACAATTGTCGGTTAATTGGCCTACGGCCGTCAGCCAACTGACCGATAGCTATCGACCAATAGAAAGCACGCATGGAATGAAGGTTTTGTACGTATGAAAAACAGAAAAGATATGGAGTTTAATGTGAAAAGTTTGAGAAGGATTTTTATTGGTTTGTTACTCATTATTCCCTTGGCGCTTTCCGCCCAGAAAAAAGAAGTATATCTGGACGAGAAGGCTCCTGTACATGAACGAATAACAGACTTATTGTCAAAACTTACGGTAGAAGAAAAGATTAGTTTGCTAACGGCTACTTCGCCCGGCATTTCCCGCCTGGGTATTCCGCATTACTACCACGGAAACGAAGCCTTGCATGGCGTGGTGCGTCCGGGTAGGTTCACCGTTTTTCCGCAGGCTATCGGGATGGCCAGTATGTGGAACCCGGAACTTCACTACAAGATAGCTACTGCCATTTCGGACGAGGCTCGTGCCCGTTGGAACGAGTTAGACGGAGGCAGGCTACAGAACATGCAGTTCAGCGACTTGCTTACATTCTGGTCGCCGACGGTTAATATGGCGCGTGACCCTCGTTGGGGACGTACACCGGAAACCTACGGCGAAGATCCTTACCTGTCCGGCGTATTGAGCGCTGCCTTTGTGCAAGGATTGCAAGGCAACGATCCGCGCTACCTGAAGGTAGTATCTACGCCCAAACACTTTGCAGCCAATAACGAAGAGCATAACCGCTTTGTTTGCAACCCGCAGATATCCGAGAAACAGTTGAGGGAATATTATTTCCCCGCTTTTGAAATGACGGTGAAAGAGGGCAAAGCTGCCTCCTTCATGTCGGCATACAATGCCTTGAACGATGTACCTTGTACCGCCAACCCCTGGCTATTGAACAAAGTACTGCGGGAAGAGTGGGGATTCGACGGATATGTAGTGTCCGACTGTGGAGGTCCCAGCCTGCTGGTGTCGGCTCATAAATATGTAAAGACCAAGGAAGCCGCCGCTACCCTGTCTATCAAAGCAGGGCTCGATTTGGAGTGTGGCGACGATGTATATCGTCAGCTCCTTGTGAATGCGTATTATCAGGGGATGGTATCGAACGAAGATATCGACCGGGCGGCTTACCGGGTGTTGCATGCCCGTATGCGTCTGGGCTTGTTTGATGATCCTGCCTTGAATCCCTATACCAAGCTATCGCCTGCTGTTGTAGGCTCCGAAGCGCATAAAGAACTGGCATTGGAGTCTGCCCGTCAGAGCATCGTATTGCTGAAGAACAAGAATAACACATTGCCTATTAATACCCAAAAGGTAAAATCCATTGCCGTAGTAGGTATTAATGCCGGAAGCAGTGAATTTGGCGATTATAGCGGAGCGCCGGTAAACGAACCGATCTCTATATTGGAAGGGATTCGCCGCCGGGTAGCAGACAAAGGGATAGAGATTAATTACGCCTCCTGGAAATCGGCAAAAGACGGTATGGAGCTTGTGCAGGGAGCAAATTTCCCCGAAGGCTTACAAGTGGAATACTTCGACAATACGGAACTGAAAGGTACGCCTGTGGTACGAAAAGAAGAATGGATTAATTTTGAACCTGCCAACCAGGCGCCGGGTCCTTTCTTGCCCAAGTCTCCGCTTTCTATTCGCTGGACAGGGAAATTGCGCCCAACGGTTTCGGGAAGTTATACCTTTAGCCTGATGTCTGACGATGGCGCCCGCTTAAGCCTGGATGGCAAGATGCTGATCGATAGCTGGGGCGGACATGCTGTGCAGACAGATACGGCGGTAGTAAACTTAGTAGCCGGGCAGACCTATGACCTGCGTGCGGAGTACTGGGATAACAGGGACTATGCCGTTTGCCGCCTGCAATGGCGCGTTCCGGAAGTAGCCAAAAAAGAACGGATCGATATGTATGGCGAAGCGGGTAAGGCGGCGCGTTCCAGCGATATGGTGATAGCTGTAATGGGTATCAACAAATCCATCGAGCGTGAAGGGCAAGACCGTTACGATATACATCTGCCTGCCGATCAGCAGGAATTTATCGAAGAAATATATAAAGTAAATCCGAATACCGTAGTCGTGTTGGTAGCTGGTAGCTCACTGGCTGTCAACTGGATGGAAGAACATGTCCCCGCCATCGTGAATGCCTGGTATCCGGGCGAGCAGGGAGGTACAGCCGTTGCCGAAGTATTGTTTGGCGACTATAACCCCGGCGGGCGTCTGCCGCTTACCTATTATAATAGCCTGGATGAATTGCCTCCCTTTGACGATTACGATGTGGCAAAAGGCCGGACCTACCAATACTTCAAAGGTAAACCGTTATATCCCTTTGGCTATGGATTGAGTTATACTACATATAAATATAGCAACCTGCAAGTGGAAGATAAGGGAGAGACCGTAAGCGTTCGTTTCCAGGTAAAGAATACCGGAAAACTGGATGGCGATGAAGTATCCCAACTCTATGTAAAACTGCCGATTGAGAACGGACCAATGAAGGAATTGAAAGGCTTCCGCCGGACACACATTCGCAAGGGCGAAACGGTAGCTATCGAGATAGAGGTAAAGAAAGACAACCTACGCTACTGGGATGAAGGGAAAGAACGCTTTATCGTGCCTTCAGGTACATATCAGATCATGGTAGGTTCTTCTTCTGCCGATATCCGTCTGACAAAAGATACCCGCCTGGCTCCTGTGCCTCAGCCGCTGAAAGCCGGACAAGCCGAGTGGGTAACTTCTACACAGGATGCATCCTGGCAGCTTCAAGACGCCCAAGGCATCGCCTGGAAGAAAGGAAATGCCTCTACTGTTGTAGACAGGAACAAGCCTTTGCAGACCATCGAAGGCTTCGGAACCTGCTTCAATGAGTTGGGCTGGACTTCTTTGAGTATGCTGTCCGAATACGACCGCTTCACCATCATGCGTGAATTGTTTACGCCCGGCTATGGTGCGAACTTTACCATCTGCCGGATGCCTGTAGGCGCGAATGATTTCTCCCGTAACTGGTACTCGTACAATGAGACGGAAGGTGATTTTGAGATGAAGAACTTCTCTATAGCCAACGACTACGAGACATTGATCCCCTTTATTAAAGAGGCTCAGAAATATAATCCCGACGTTAAGGTATGGGCTTCGCCTTGGTCGCCCCCCAGCTGGATGAAATACAACAAGCATTATGCCTGCGCCGTACCGGATGCCGGTCTGGCAGAGCAATACAGGAATGGTTTAGCTGTAGACCAACAGGGAGCCGAGGGCAGCAATATGTTTATTCAGGAGGAAAAATACTTCAAAGCATACGCTTTGTATTTCTCCAAGTTCGTTGAGGCCTACAGGAAAGAGGGAATCAACATCTTTATGGTAATGCCCCAGAATGAGTTTAACTCTTGCCAGATATTCCCAAGTTGCACCTGGACAGCCAAAGGTATCAGCCGCTTTGTAGGCGAATACCTCGGCCCACAGATGAAAGGCATAGGCGTAGACCTTATGTTCGGAACCATGGAGAGAGCCAACACCTTGCTGACAGATACCTTGCTGACAGACAAACTGAGCAAACGTTACCTGGAGGGAGTTGGTTTCCAGTGGGCCGGAAAAGGCGCCATTGAGAAAGTACATACCGACTATCCGTCGCTGAAGCTCTACCAGACCGAACAGGAATGTGGTAACGGCAAAAACGACTGGGAGTATTGCTGTTACGCCTGGGATTTGATGAAGCATTACCTGTCTAACGGGACAAATGTATATACCTACTGGAATACCTCGCTTGAGGAAGGAGGCATTAGCCGTTGGGGATGGAGCCAGAATTCGTTGGTTACTGTTAATCCCGCCAACCGGACGTACAAATACAACTACGAATATTACCTGATGAAGCACTTCAGCCACTATGTACGCCCCGGTGCCAAGCGCTTGAACGTTTCCGGTGAATACACAAATATGTTAGCGTTTGAGAATACGGATGGCAGTATTGTCCTGGTAATGCAGAATAAAGAAAATAAAGTACAGTCTCCTGCCATTAAAATAGGAGAGGACGTGATTTCTGTGGAGTTGAAACCGCAATCGTTCCATACAATCATCATTAATAATTAAAGAGATGAAAACAGTTATAGTAGCCTTGTTCTCTGCTTTTCTGTTTGCTTCGGGCTTATTTGCCCAGCCTTCGCAGAAATTAATCAGGATTATCATCGAGCCCAATCATGCGGACTGGACATATCGGGTAGGAGAGGAGGCGGAAGTCAGTATCTATGTATTGAAAAATAACGTACGCTTAAGTAATATCACAGTCAAGTGCTCGTACGGCCCGGAAATGTTCCCCCCTAAAAAAGAAACATCGCTGGACATAAAGAAAAAGGAAGTAAGTATGAAAGTGCCGGGTATGAAAACACCCGGCTTTCAGACCGTCCGCGTTAGCACAGAAGTAGACGGCAGAAACTACTCGGAGTATGTAAACCTGGGATATGAACCTGCAAAAATACAACCGACCACCACGCTACCGGCCGACTTTATGGATTTCTGGAATCAGGCAAAACAGGAAGCCGCCAATGTGCCCCTAGAGCCTCTGATGACACTGATGCCCGAGTATTGTACTCCGGATCTGAATGTGTACCATGTAAGGTTTCAGAACAATGCGCCCGGAAGCTATATCTACGGCATGCTATGTGTCCCGAAGAAAGAAGGAAAGTATCCGGCAGTATTGCAACTGCCCGGCGCAGGCCTCCATTCGTTTTCGGGCTATAAATCGCTGGCAAGCCGGGGAGTGATAACCCTGGAGATAGGCATACACGGAATCCCGGTGAATATGCAACAGGAGGTTTACAATAATCTGGCAGCCGGAGCCTTGCGAGGCTATTCGCATTACAACCTGGATAATAAGGATACCTATTACTTCAAAAGGGTATTGACAGGCTGTGTAAGAGCCATTGATTTCCTATTCACATTAAATGACTTCGATAAGAAAAATCTGGCAAGCATGGGCGGAAGCCAGGGGGGAGCCTTGTCTATTATAACGGCTGCTCTCGACCCGAGGGTTACTTGCTTTACCTCCCGCCATCCGGGCATGTGCGACATCACCGGATATAAACACGGACGCGCAGGAGGCTCGCCGGGCTTGAAAGATCCGAAGATGATTGGATGGGAGCAAAAGCTGGAAACATCCCGCTATTATGATGTGGTGAACTTTGCCCGCTTAATCAAGGTGCCCGGCTGTCTGACTTGGGGATATAACGATCCCGCCTGTCCTCCCACAACGATGTACTCGGCTTATAATGTGATTACGGCAGAAAAAACACTAATGCTATATACCGAAACAGCCCACTGGCACTTTAACGAACAGATGCAGGCCGTAGAGGCATGGGTGCTGAACAAACTAAATGTAAAATAGAACGAAATAATTAATTTACAACACACAAGTATGAAAAAAGTAGTATTCTCAATCCTGGCTGTCTTCGTAGCATTGACAGCTTGCAAAGTAAAACCTCAGACAGAAGAGGTAATTTTGGCAGAAAACCCTTTCATTCGTCATCTGTACACAGCAGACCCCTCCGCCCATGTATGGGACGACGGCAGGCTGTATGTCTATGCCTCCCACGATATAGACCCTCCGCGTGGCTGTGATTTGATGGACAGATACCATGTATTCTCAACAGACGATATGCTCAACTGGACGGATCATGGCGAAATCCTGAACTCAAGCCAGGTGCCTTGGGGAAGGCCAGAAGGTGGTTTTATGTGGGCTCCTGATTGCGCCTATAAAGACGGAACCTATTACTATTACTTCCCTCACCCGAGCGGAACAGACTGGAACAATACATGGAAAGTAGGCGTAGCAACCAGTAAGAATCCGGCCAGCGACTTCACTGTTCAAGGCTACGTAGAAGGCTTAGGTGACGATACATTCGCCATGATAGACCCCTGCGTATTTACCGACGACGACGGAACTGTATACTTCTACTATGGCGGAGGCGGCAGATGCGCCGGAGCTCCCCTTGCCGACAATATGATGGAGCTTGCTCAGCCATTAACCTTTATGGAAGGCCTGCAGGATTTCCACGAAGCCACCTGGGTACACAAAAGAAACGGTGTCTATTACCTCTCGTACTCAGACAATCACAACCCCAAAGAAGGCAATCGCATGAACTATGCCACCAGCAACAGCCCCTTAGGCCCCTGGAAATACCAAGGCATCTACATGGATCCGACAGGCTGCGACACCAATCATGGCTCAATAGTAGAATACAAAGGCCAATGGTATGCCTTCTACCACAACAAAGTACTCTCCGGTCAAGGCAACCTCCGCTCTATCTGCGTAGACAAACTATACTACAATCCCGACGGAACCATACAAAAAGTAATCCAGACAGGTCGCCCGCAGTAATAGACAAACGAACTTTCAGTATCTTTTAAAATCGGCTGAGATATTACTGTAGGTATTATCTCAGCCGATTTTTTGATATTTTTAAAGAAAACCGACAAGAATAGTTATCCTGTTTTTCTAACAATTAAACCGCAATTTTAAAATATTCGCATTTTAGGTTAAAAAAGAAAACAAAACTGTTCGATATGTGAAAAGAATAGTAAAATTAGGTCTGAATTTTCATTTTTTACGAATAAAATGATGCGTTACTGTTTATAATTTCATATTATTTCAATCTGTTTCCATATCTTTGCATTGTTTTTAAGTGTTAATGTGAAATAATATTGTTTTTATTCTTGAATTCGTGGTCTAACCCTATAAGATGAGAAAATATGGTCTCTATTAAATTTGTAATGCGCTCCTCTTCTATTGAAGAACATATGAGTCGCATTTTTATTCGAATAATTTGTCGCCGGACTGTCCGTAATGTCTCTACATCCATTCGTTTATATCCTAATGAATGGGATTCTAAAAAGCAGGAAATTATTAATTTATATAATAATCCGGAGCGTATTGAATATTTGACATGGGCACGAGGAGAATTAGCCGCTGATCGCCAACATCTGTTTAATACAATTAACAGTCTGAAAAGCGAAGGATCTCTAAGCTCAGAGGCGTTGGCTTCTGCTTACCGTCAATATAAGCAAGGGAATAATCTTGCTATTTATGTAAAAAAATATTCAGACGCATTACTGTCCAATGGACAGGTGCGCACAGCGAGAGCTTATCATACAACCTTTGACAGGTTTATTAGTTTCTCAGGTGACCCTTCAATAACCTTTGAAGATATAACTCCCCGCTTGTTGAAAAACTTTGAGTCTCATTTACGCGATGAAGGTCTTACTTTAAATACGATCTCCTTTTATATGCGTAACCTTCGGGCAATCTACAACAAGGCTATTTACGAAGGTATATTTTCTCCGGTTCACCATTTTCCGTTTAAGCATGTATATACGGGTCTGGACTCGACTCGGAAAAGGGCTCTAAGCCGTAAAGAAATGGCTATATTGAATGATCTGGAATGTGATCAAACAACTATAAATTCCATGCCCGACCGGTTTAAACAGGCGCTACATTTGTTCCTTTTTAGTTTTCATGCCCGTGGTATGGCCTTTGTTGATATGGCGTATCTGAGTAAAGAGAACCTCCATGACGGAATACTGTCATACAGGCGAAAGAAGACAGGTCAGTTAATAGAAATGAAAGTAACCGATACATTGAACGAAATACTTCAACTATTTTCATCTCAGACAACAGACTCGCCTTATTTACTCCCTATTATCACAAACAAGGATGTTTCTCCTCGTCTTCAATATGAAAGCGGACTTCGTTTGCAAAACAAACGTTTGGCGGCTCTGTCACGCATGTTGGAGCTTGATAATAAACTAACCACACATGTGGCGCGTCATAGCTGGGCATCCATAGCCAAGGAGACAAATCTTCCTTTAGCCGTTATTAGTGAAGGGCTTGGACATACTTCCGAAAAGACAACGCGGATTTATCTAGCCTCATTTAATCGTACAATACTGGATAAAGCAAACGAAGAAGTAGTACGTGCTATACGTCACGTATAGAATATTCCATTAAGGCATAGTGTTAACTTCAACAGAAGTTACACATGCTTTCTTCTGATTACAATTAACATATAAGAAAAACGCTTTTCTTATATGTATTGCTATGCAAATAAAGGAAAATTTAATAAAATATAGAGGTTTATTACTTGAATTTTGGCCAACAAAATTTAAGCAAAACCAAGTTTAATATAAAAATAGCAAGATGATGAATTATTTTTGGTATATTTGTGAAGATTTAGCTGTTGGTGAACGTGACTGTCACTTACTAAGTGACGGTATTTTTAGATTTCATGAGTGTAACACTCTATATGTGTTGTGATTAAATTATTACTAATTCTTACTTTTCCAAGAAGAGAAAACAAAAAAGAAAACAAAAAATTAACTGGAATATGAAAGAAATCACGCAGAGGCGCTGGTTTCAAAGACTTTTGTAGAATAGAAAAGAAACAAAAAGAAAAAGAGAAATGGAAAACTTTTTATAAACACATTGACTAACAATATTTTATGAGGCTATTTTGTAAACAACAAGAGCAAGACTGCCACTGTAAAGATAAGGTGGGCAGTCATACCGTAAAATCTCTAAATTATGTTAAAAGAGAGTCCGTTGAGAAGCTATTAAATGAAGGGGAAATTTTAATTTTACTTTCAGGAGAAGCCAGGTTATTCATAGGAGCCGCTCCTCCTATATATCTTAAAGAAGGAGATATTATATTTCTTTCTCCCGGCAATATTTATAAAGTAGAATTCGATAAAGATACTAACTTGTTAAGTTTCTCTATTGGAGAACAAATACTTAGAGACAAATCTCTTTTATATAACGTGGTAAACAGCAACGAAGAAATACTTGATACACCATATTCTACACCTTTAAGAATAAAGGAGCCTATGCAAGATTATATTCGCTGCCTGCTAACATATCTTGATTCGAAAATAAATTGCCCAAAGGTTTTTGAGTTGAAAATAAAGGAGTTACTTTTATTGATGAAGTTATGCTACTTCAAGCAGGAGTTAACTGCATTGTTTGCACCTATATTGAGTTCTAATACTAGTTTCACCTATTTTATACTCAAAAATTACTCTAGGATAAAGACAGTAAAAGAATTTGCTCAAAAGGCTAATTTAAGCCTCTCTGGCTTTGAAAAAGAGTTCAGAAAAGCCTTTAATTCATCTCCTTATAAATGGATGAAGGAAAAGCGAACGGATCACTTAGTTAGAGAAATCAGGCAATCCTCTAAATCCATGAAAGAAATTAGTGAAGAATGTGGTTTTACTTCTTCTTCTCAAATGAATGATTTCTGCAAAAAGGAATTTGGTATGCCTCCCGGAAAACTGAGGAGTTATTTTCTCAAAAATGGAAACTATTGATAATTGTGAATTTTTTTACGGAAATTAAGAATTATACATATCTAAAAATGATGGACATTTGTAAAAATTTATTGGATTTCACTATTGAGTCTGTCACTTAGTAAGAGACAGGATAAAGAATATCTAAGATGAATCGTGTAATTTTTATGACTAACTGATGAAAACTAGGAATTGGATAACCGTTAAGTGGATAAAAAGAACAGCCATAGCTGTGCTATTGCTAATGTTTTTTTCCCCTTTTATAAAATCTCAGGGCATAGCCCTAAAGACGAACTTACTGTACGATGCAACCAGTACGATCAACCTGGGTCTTGAGATCGGCTTGGCTCCTCAGTGGACGCTAGAATTGCCTGTCAACTATAACCCATGGGATTTCCCGAAGGATCGTAAGTTGAAGCATTGGGGTGGACAGCCTGAAGTCCGTTATTGGTTATGCGAAAAGTTCAACGGCCACTTCTTTGGTTTGCATGCACATGTAGCCGGCTATAATGTCGGAGGTCTGAAGATTTTTGGTCTGAACGATCACCGCTATGAGGGTAACCTGTACGGCGGCGGTATTTCTTACGGTTACCAGTGGATACTCAGTAAACGTTGGAGCATTGAGGCTACGGTTGGTGTGGGTTATGCTTACCTGGATCACGCCAAGTACCCTTGTGAGAAATGTGCCGAGAAGATAGACGATTATACGAAGAACTACTTTGGCCCTACCAAAGCAGGAATCAGTATTATTTATATCATCAAATAAACCGTACCGAAAATGAAGAAGCTAATATATAGTATATGTGTAGGGGTTCTGTCCTTTGTATTAATAACTCCCTCAGAAGCTCAAACCGAATCAGTGATCTTTGATGGTCAGTTACCGGTAAAGATCCAGCGCTTGCGTCAGGTGGAAGATTCCGTTCAACTGGTAATGGACCTTGACCTGACAGACTTGGAGTTGAACACCCAGCGTTATCTGGTGCTGACTCCTAAACTGATCAGTTCGCAGGGGCGTGAAGTAAAGATGAAGAACCTGCTTATCAATGGCCGCCAGCGGCAGAAGGCCTTCGAACGGGAAGTAGCCCTGAATGGCTGGGAACGCCAGATAAAGAACAAGCATTATGCCGTAATCCCACTAACACCGGAAAACCGTAAGGTCTACCGCTACCGTCAGTCTCTAGCGTTTGAACCCTGGATGCGTGATGCGCGTATGGAAGTTGAAACGGACTTATGCGGCTGTGCCGGCTATGCTGAAGTATTAGGCTCAGACAAGGTGGCAAACCGTATCATCCTGGAAGGAGCAAAAGAGTACCGTACGCTTCCTAATGTAGCTTATATCCGCCCGGAGGTAGAACAAGTGAAGGCCAGAAACGAGTCGAGCGATATCTTCCTTGATTTCCCTGTAGCCAGAACAGAGATCAACCCCAGCTTTGGTAACAACCCCAGGGAGTTGGCGAAGATAGAACAGATCATCAACGAAATCCGTACGGATAAGAACCTGACCGTAACAGGAGTGTTAATCACCGGTTACGCTTCGCCGGAAGGTGATGTGAATTTCAACAACCAGTTGTCAAGAGGCAGAGCCGAAGCCCTCAGAAACTATTTGTCAATGAGAGCCGGTGTACCTTCACACCTCTACCAGGTAGGTTATGGCGGTGAAGATTGGGAAGGTTTGCCCAGATTGGTACAACAGTCTTATATTGAGCCGAAGGGGACTATCCTGTCGATCATCAACTATTACGGTGGCAATGAACGCAAGAACCGTTTGAAAGCCTTGAATGGCGGCAGAACTTACCAGCAGTTGTTACACACGCTGTATCCTCAGTTAAGACGTGTAGTATCCCGGATCGATTACAATGCTAGGAACTTCAATGTAGAGGAAGCCAAGCAGGTAATCAAGACTCATCCGAAGCAATTGAGCTTGAACGAAATGTTTATGGTGGCGAACACTTATCCGGAGGGTAGCAAAGAGTTCATGGAAGTATTTGATACGGCAGTAAAGGTCTTTCCGGATGATCCTGTGGCAAACCTGAATGCAGCAGCTTTAGCCTTGTTGACGAAAGACCTGACAAGAGCTGAACGTTACCTTCAACGTGCAGAGCGTAACACTGCCGAATATTACAACAACCTGGGCTTGTTGGAAATGATGAGAGGTAACACCGCCAGGGCGAAGAGTTTGTTCCAGAGAGCATCGGAAGGCAATCTGGATACAGCCTTGAAGAACCTGGAAGAGCTAAGAAGGAAAGAAGAAGCGGAGAAATTGCTTCGCAATTAATTATAAACAGCTGACAATTAACAATTCACAATTAAATAGACTTTTTTTATTAATTAAAAATTCAAGTGAAAATGAAAAAGACGTTTAAGTTTTTTATGATGGCTGCTATTGTAGCAGCAGGTTTTACTGGTTGCTCCAGTGAAGAAACGAATGGGCCGACTGAGATTCAGAAAGCTGACAAAATGGGTGTTTTGGAATTAAAATTCGTCAATGGAGCAGAGACCTACGCTGATGTTCCAGCTATTGCTTCAGAAAAAGAAGTAAAGAATGTGTTAGTTTCGATTGTACACCAGAATGGAACAATAAAGGATACTGTAGTAAACGCATCTCAGCTAACTGTTGAAAAAATTCCATTACCCTCAGGAGCAGTAACTGTTTATGTAGGAGTTAACTTAGGAAATGGAGTTTTTGGTGCTCCAGCTAGTTCAAATTACTATACAGCAGCTCTTCCTGCAGCATCAAGAAAGATGTTGGATTTGCGTCCTACTTCTTCTTTGTCAAATGCTCTAGATACATTTAAGCTGACATATCCTATGTTTGCCGGTATAAATGCTACTCCAACGAATGAAGGATTTCATATGTTTTCTTCAGCTACTTCAGGGGTTCAGGCTCAGATTATAGCAGATACAGAAACAAGCATTACTGTAGATGTTAAGCGTTTGGTTGCCAAGGTTAATGTAAAAACGACTTTAAGTGGTACTGTTACAGAAAAAGATATTAAGTATAATATCTCTACAATGGCATTTGCTATGGGACAAGCTAATATGTCTACTTATTATTTGCCTAACCCAGGTAATCATGACCCGAATTATACTACCCCAATGAGTGGTTCAAAACCAAATCTAGATGCAGCTTTCAGAAAGAATTTTGCAAATGAATTTGTAACAAGAAGAGGTGCTACTTGGGAAATATCTCAATTTAAACCGGTAACTACTAATTTTACAGAAACGAATTCAAAATATGTTCTTGAAAATACTTCTGATGTGGCAGCGTATGGTGCATCTACTTACGCTTGTATAAAAGTTCAATTTGAACCTCCTTTCACTGTTACTTATACAGCAGGTTCTCTTGTAGCGCCAACACAGGTAGCTTGGTCGGTTCCTAGCCCTAACAACTTATATGTTGTACGTAATGCGTCTGAGGTTTATTTCTTTAAGAATGAGTCAGAAGCTATTGCCTTTAGAAACGAAGTATTTGATGTTGTACCTCTAGGCACTCCTCATAATGTTGAGGTTGAGTTGTTTAAAGATCAGACTTGCTTCTATTGGGTATTTACTGGTGCGGCTGATACTAAGCAAACAATCCGTAATGATTATTACCAGCTAAATGTTACTAAAATTAACTCATTAGGATATCCTCAGGGTGAAATTCTAGATGATAAGAAGGATGATGTTGATGGCGATGGTAAATTAACAGTTACTGTTAATATTGTTGAGTGGAATGGTGTTACTAAAGATGTCACTCTGCAAAAATAATTATTAACCAGATATAGAGACAAAGGCAAGATTGCCTTGCCTTTGTCTTTTACTCTATTGTTTTGACTAAATACCTTTCTGACTACAGAAAACAAACAACAGAAAGAAAATGAGACGATTATATAAAATAATATATTTATTCCCGCTAGCATTGGTATTCTTCTTTCTTCTGCAATCCTGTGTTAACGATGATTTGTCAGATTGCTTTACAGAGAAACGTGTATATTTTAAATATACGCCTGCTACATACGGTATTGAATATAAAGAAGGGATAAATCCGGATGAGGTAACACGTATGAATTTATTCATCTTCGATGAGGACGGAAAGTATGTTACAGAAATTATTGATGAGTACCCTCAGATGAGTTTCGACTATTATATGACCGTATCGGGTTTGTCGACAGGTGATTATCGATTCATTGCCTGGGGAAGTTTGAAAGATATTTATTCTATTTCGTCTGAAAAATTTATTCCTGGTGAAACGTCTTTTAATGAGGTGGAGGTTTATTTGAATACAATAAAGAATGGTCTGGTGACTGATTCGATTACTCCATTGTTTTTTGCGACTTATAATAACAATAATACCTATCCGATTTCAGCAATGAAATCACAAACAATTGATCTGGATATGGTGCAGAATACATACAGGATCAATGTAGAAGTAGCTGGTTTGGATGAAGTATCTTTACTAAACTCATACCAGTTTAACATTTCCGATGATAACGGAAGATATAATTTTGATAATTCTTTTGCTTCTTGTGAGAAGTTTAAATATACAGCCAACTGTTCAAGAAATATGAATAATGATGAATTATTCTCAGGCTTGACAGTCATGCGCATAGCCGGTAATCGCAGCCCAATGTTAAATGTGAGCAGAAGTGATGCCGATTTCCCTCTTGTTGAAGATAACCTGGTGGAACTTATTTTGGCAGCAAGTTCCGCTGGAGCAAATATAGATTTTGAAAAACATTTCACATTCGATATTCGCTATGAACTGAATCCAGAAGTTCCGGGTACAATTATTATTTATGTTAATGGTTGGCGGATTGTGAAGCAGGACGGTATCGTCTTGTATTAACTATTAAAACTATAGAGAAATGGTTCATTTAATAAATAATTATATGAAAGTAGGCCTTGCATATTATATTCTTTTATCACTGCTGATATTAGGATCCTGTGTACAGTCAGAGATACCCACTGGTGGGGGAGAGTTGAAAAAAGGAGATGTGGAAGCCGATTTTGTAATCAGTTTCTCTAAAGAGCCGTCTACATATGCTTTAAATAATACCAAGGAAGGCGAATTAAAAGAGGTTACAGTTTTGGCTTTTAAAGTCAGTGGTGGTTCCGAGACATTTGCTCAAGCTGCATCAACCAATGAGTTTATTATGGTTGGGGAGGATAAACAATTTACAGTGAAGTTAAAAAAAACAACGGATAGTCATCGTTTTGTATTAATTGCAAATGCTAATTCTTCAATTGCTCAACATATTAATACTTTGGGGGTTGAAAAAGATGTATTGTTGCCAAAACTTATTGCTGAGAATACCGGAAAGTGGGATACAGGTATCAATTTTAAACCATTACCCATGTGGGGCGAATCTTCAACAACACATCCGATAGAAAAGAGCTTGTCTATTTCTGTAAGCATGCTTAGGGCAGTAGCAAGTGTTGATATTGTATCTAATCTTTCAATAACAAAATTTAAATTAAAGGAGGCGTATGTTTATAACCGATATACAAACGGACGTATTGCTCCCATATCTGCAAATATAACAAATTTGATTGCAACTGCTCCGTCTCTTCCTGCCATACCTAATATAATTACTTATCCGGGGGCGCTTCCAACAGACAGGGCTCCTTATAATGATGCCTGTAAGTACAAAGAACTCACTACTGGATTATATAAACCAACTGCTTACCTGCAAGAATTGGTTTATCAGATCTATTTGCACGAAGCTGCTGCCCCAGCAACTGATAACCACTTGGAGGCTACATGTCTGGTGATCGGAGGAAAGTTTAATGGCTCTCAGACGACAACCTATTATCGTGTAGACTTCTTGGATAATGGCGCTTATGAACCGATATTACGCAACCATAAGTATGCAATTATAATCAGCGACGTACTGGGGGAAGGATACTCCACTCCTGATGAGGCATTTGAGCAAAATAATAAAGATCAGAACATGAAGGTTATTATCGTTTCATGGTCAGACAGCGAAATGCCTCCGGTTCAAATGGGAGACTATTATTTAAATATAGATAAGAGTATTATAACATTAGCTTCTACAGCGAATATAGGAAAGATTAATATCAATACGGATTATTATGATGGATGGAACTATTCAACTACTATTCCGGCTACTGATCTGACTATAAGCAGGAGTGGGAATACATTGACACTAACTCCGCTTAATCCCGGGAATATTAATCGTAGGTTGATAGAGATTACAGCCGGAAATCTGACTAAGGAGATAATGATTAATCCATAATTTTAAGTTACGATAAAATTGATTTGAAAATAAAAAGACAGGTATAATGAAGACATGGACTATACTCATATCATTGTTGTTGCTGATTTCCTGTACCTCGGAAACCAATATTGATCCTCCCGGACCAGAAGAAGGTGGTGACAAAAATTTAACGTTGAAAGTGTTGATACCGGGGACAGAGACTCCAGAGTCTTACGCATTGACCGAGTCACAAGAAAATGCTATTTCAACGATAGATGTTCTGGTATTTAAGAAAGGAGTGCCAGATACGCAAGGCAATGAAATATTTCTGCAAAGAGCAACGGCAACAACTATTAATGGAACCGGACGGGAGAAAACATTTACGATCACACTTGCAAAGCAAAGTGAAACAGTCCGTTTAGTTATTCTGGCTAATGCTACAACGTTAATAAACGGGTTAACCCTTACAGAGGGCACAACCTCCAAGCAATATCTGATAGATAACTTAATTTTTAATGCGGAAAGCTTTAAGCCAACTACGCCAGTTACCGGTTTTCCTATGTGGGGGCAATCTGCTACATTGGTAGATTTGAGTTCCTCTTCAACAACTCAGGTGCCGGATATTTATTTACTACGTGCAACGGCAGGGGTTGATGTAATAAAAAGCGCAAGTTTGTCCAATGATAAGTTTGAGATTAATAAGGTATATGTCTACAACGCAAAACAAAAAGGCTTTATAGCTCCGTCAGGCAGCCTGACAATCGATGATAATACAAAAGTAACAAGTCCGAATATTCCGACTACAGGACAAGGCAACTTTAATTTTAATTTGCCCTACGTAAGCGGAGGTATAATACGAGAGATGTATATAGGAGAAAATAGTGCAAAATCAGCTTCTAATACAACACCAACATATATAGTATTAGAAGCAAAATATAATAAAGGGGCTTATACGTACTACCGTTTGGATTTTGTGAAGGATGGAAATTATATATCCGTTTTAAGAAATTACAAGTATGTTTTTAATATCCTTTCTGTGCAAGGTGACGGCTTTACAACAATACAAGAAGCTGAAGACGCTGATGCGCCATCTTCCGGTATCGTATCCGAATTGACAATTGATAGTGAAAATAATGCACCCATCCATAACATTGTGTATAATAATCAACACATGTTAGGAGTAAGCATTGCTGAAGTTCTTTTTGACTGGAATATGCCTTGGATAGGAAAAACGTCTACAGATGCTAATAACTATTACGATATCCGGGTGTTAACTACTTATGGAAATGGAAACGATTGGATAGCAGCTAAAGCATCCAGCTGGTTTAATATTCAAAAAGTAGATAAAAACACACTTCGTATTAGTATGGTAGGTAACAACTTAACAGGGAGTGAGCGTTCGGGTCTCGTTACGATTAAAGCAGGTGATTTGACTATGACGGTAAACGTTCGTCAGAGTGGAGGAGCTAATAGTTACATGGTGCGGTTTAAGAATAATACAGCAACAACAAAAATACCATTGTCTTTTGCTAAAGTAGCAAGTGGTTCTGATTTGGATGGGATAGATCCAAATTCTTTACGTACAAAAATCTTATGGAAGGAAGTGACAGTTGGAACTCCGGTTGATTTTAAGGCTGAGATCAAGGGAACCGGAAATGCATCCAATCGCTATATAGAAGTAACAGCAACTTCAAATGGTTCATATTATGGTAATGCAGTTGTTGCCCTCTTTGTTGGCAATGGTATCGGTATGGTTGGAGGAAGTTCTTCTGAAACAATTTTATGGAGTTGGCATATATGGAGTATGCCTGAAAGTGTAGATACAGATATAAGATTCCATGATCCGAATACGAATAAGTTTATGTATACAGTGCTGGGTAAACATAGCAATAACAATGGGTTGTTCTATCAATGGGGACGGAAAGATCCCTTCCCTCGATCCTATACAAATGTTTCGCCACATGTAATCAAGATTACGGAAGTATCGGATTTAAATACTATAGATTATGTAATTCAGCGTCCTACTACCTTCTTTCATAATACAACAGAAAATAGATACAACAGTAGTTGGCTGGCTACTCCTAATGCGCCGGAAAGAGACTATTGGAAAACCGATATCAAAACTCACTATGATCCATGCCCCACAGGATGGCGTGTACCTATAAGGAGTGATCAAGATGAATGGACGCTTAATCCTCCTACGGTGTCAGAACTGGAAAATGGACGCTTAAGCCATTTAAACGGCAACTGGGAACAAAGTGGACCAGGTTATAAAGGATTTTTGTGGTATGTAACATCACCGGAAAGTGGAAGTAATTATCCTGTATGGCTTGTGGAAAGTGATGGCTCTATCGGTAGAGCTGCAGGATCGGCCAGTTCTACTATGGGTAATTCTGTTCGCTGCATTAAAGATATAGAATTAGTAAAAGGTTTATAATTATACATAATAGCATAGTATGAATAAATATAGAGTAATATTACTTGGTCTGTGCTTGCTGTCGGTTTCATTCCTGCATGCTCAGGTATTATACAATATGGGTCATGTATATGTAGGTGGCAGTAGCACTAATGCAAGTTTATATATAAGTGGCGCACTTCAGGTAGGAGGCGATTCAAAAATAGACCATGTAGGTAAGACTATATTAACTGGTGATTTTATTAATAATGTAACCAGTGGGAATGTTTTTCAGACACGCAACGGCGCTTTTAGATTCCAAGGAGCACAAAAACAGACGATTCGCGGCTCGGCAAACAAAGCTGTCAATTATATCAAGTTTCCTGAAAATATAGAAATAGATAATAGAGCGATAACAGATAAAGCCGTAACTATAGATGCTGATATGGGGGCGAATATAAAAAATGTCGTTTATTATAACGGAACTATTGTTGTTGACTCAAAAACGGCTGCGAATAATGAAACTAAAATAGCCCACTTATGGCTGGAAGATGGAGCGACAACGATTAAAAATAGTTCGTCTCAGGCGAATATACAGGTGAATTTGGATTTAGGAAATGTAACGTCTCAAGGGCGTTTAGCAGGATTTACCCCTCCTTTCAAAACGCTTCATGCTGATTATTTCTTTTTCAATTTTCTCTCAGTTCCTTCTGAAGTAGATTTGTTTAATGGGTATAATGCAGACTTATGGATCACAAATCCACTAAGAGAACTGAAAGCGGGTACCGGTTATATATTAGGACAAGGCTTGGTTCCTTATTCAAGCAGTTATTATGCAAATACATTGCATGCTGATTGGAAATCGCCTAATCCGGAGGCGGATTTTAATCAGGTTATAAAGGATAAATTCAAATTTGGTCGCCACGCAGCGCCTTCTTCTTTTGCTGCCATACTGGCTAGTAAAGCTATTGATGGCTTTTCCGGCGAAGAATTGATAAATGCAAGTGTTCCTGTCTCTTTAAGTAATGGATATAACTATTTGGGAAACCCATTCCTGGTTCCTTTAGATTTGTCTGATTTACTAACAGATAATCGCTCTGATTGGGGAATTACATCTACTAACATCAGAAAGAATTATTATGTTCTGTCTTCTGGAAGCAAAGGGAGCAGTACAGATAATGGTAGCACTTTTACTTTTACCACAAGCTATTTGGTGGGACAAGCTGAAGGAAGTACAACAACTTTATATGGAAGAGGAAACCTGATTGCTCCAATGCAGATGTTCGTATTAAAGAACGATGGCGTGGCTACCAATATGATTATTCCTAGAGGGAAACGAACACATGGTGTGACTCAATTCCTTCGTAGTATGGAAAATGAGCCGGTTGACGAATTGTTGATCGAAACAAAAGATTTACAAACAGGAGGTTACGATCGTATCTGTATTGTCTTCAGAAGTAATGCAAGTTTGGCTGCTACAGATCAATATGATGCCGAGAAAATATTCAACAGAACCGGAGGAGTCAATCAGATATATACTCGCTCTGCTGATAGCAAACTGCTAACTACAAGTGTGATTTCACCCGAAGAGAAGGATATCATCATGTATCTTGATCCTCCATCGCAATCTCAGGAAATAGAGTTGAATGCACATCGTCTGAACACATTATATTCTGTAGGCCAGGTTGTTTTGGAAGATATTAAAACAGGAAAAAAAACAGATTTAACCCAAACAGCATCTTATACATTTGCTTCTCATCCATCAGACAGAGCGGACCGGTTTGTTCTTCATTTCCGTTCAATTCCTACAAGTATAGAGGAGATAAAGAGTAACCATATGTATGCCTCTTATCATACCGGTTTTATTTCTTTATATGGATTGAATGAGAAAGACTTAGGGAATACTGTTACGGTATATGATATGAAAGGGCAACAACTTTATCAAACACGTATAACGGAAATAGCTCCTTGCCAGATGAATAAACGTTTGGAAACAGGTGTTTATTTGATTAAAGTAAATGGTAGAAATGAAGCGATTAAGTTTTCGGTTTATAAATAAGTAAAAAATAGGAAATAAAATAAAAATAATAAATATGAAAAAGAAAGTATTATTAATAGCATTTTTTACTCTTTTGGTGTTAAGAGTATCAGCACAGGTAACAATAGGGTCTGGACTTGAGCCTTTATCAGGTGCTATTTTAGATTTGAAAGAGAGAGAAAGTCATAATGCAGATACTTCTACAAAAGGAATTGTGTTACCACGTGTATCGTTACAGAATGTGAATAGTCTTGAGCCGTTGAGTACTTCGACAGGTGTAGCTGCAACTTACTACAGAGGGGCAACTGTTTATAATGTAAATGCTACATCTCCTTTATCAGATGGTATTTATGTTTGGAATGGAGCAAAATGGATAAAAGTAGGTGAAGATAGTGGCAGTAGCGGTACTTCGGCACCCTCTTATTTTTATTTACCTTCTTTTAATATTCAACCTTCAATAGCACAGAAAACAATTGATATGTATAACGATGTATATGTGAAAAACTTTAGCAGACAAACAAGTTGGATAAGTAGTGATGGTGGTACAGGTAGTACAAATCCTATAGGAGGTACCTTATATGATCGCGCTAAACTTGAGTTTATTGTAACTTATTATGATCCTGCATTATTTAGCTCATTCACTATGCTTACCGGCGCGAATGCTGGTAAATTAACTTATAGCACGTATAGTGATGATCCTTCAACTACTTCATCATATATCAATGTAATTGTCGTAGTAAAACCATAAGACTATGATAAAAAGAATTGTATTAATAGCTCTGTTTGTCTTTCTATGTGTAGGCATTCAGGCACAAAAAGAGGCTTATAACTGGGCGTTTGGGTACAATGCAGGGTTGAGTTGGAACACGCCTACTACACCAGCATCAATGACCGGGATGGCGGTATATAAATTTAATTTTATTACTGAGGCTTTTGCCAGTACTCCTACTAATGAAATAAATTCATTATCTATACCTAAGCCAATAAAGACAGATATTACTACATACGAAGGCTGTTTTGCTTTATCAGATCCTCAAACCGGACAGTTTATGGTTTATTCGGATGGGATGAAGATACATTTCCCTCAAAACCTGTCTACGGTTACAGAGCTTTCAGGTCATCATTCTTCCAATCAGTCTGGTGTGGTATTGCCTTTTCCGGGATCAGCTAATGCTGGTAAATTTATTGCCTTATCTATACCCTTGCTGTCAACTACTACATCTGTAAGATATACTGTTATAGATATGCAAAATGGAGGACGTGTTGTTACAGATAGTAATAATCAGCCAATAAAAAACATACCATTAACAGGGCATAGTGGAATCTTAGGTGAGAGTCTAAATGTAATTGCTCATAAAAACAAACGGGATTTCTGGATTGTAGCTCCAGGACATGGGGTTAGCGGGGCAACCTGTTTTAATGCCTGGCTGGTTACGAAAGATGGTATTCATACATCTACTCCGGTAAAAACGTTTGTGAATATAGATACAGGTTGGGGCATTGGTGTTGACCCTACGGTTGGAGGAGCATTTAAATTTTCTCCTAAGGGGGATTCTTTTGTTTGGTGTGGTGCTGGAGCAGGAGCTGCAGGCACGAGCCTTATTTTTGGAGATTTTGATAGTGCGACGGGACTATTTTCTAATATAAACTTGTGGTCTCTTCCTGGCGGTCAAGGTAGTCCTAGTAGGGCTGAATTTTCTCAGTCGGGTAAGTATTTATATATGACAGCTCCCCCAAGTCTATATGTGTTTGATTTCGAAGCACTCAAAATTAATCCTGGCACAGGACCTCTTTATGGTCAGCGAATAAGAGAAGGTAATAGTGGAAGCTATATAGGAGTGGGTGGTGTTCAAATGGGACCGGATGGATATCTTTATCTGACTTATTATTATATTGAAACACCTGCTACGGCGGGATCAAGTGTGGAAGTTACTAGGTTGGCAGGTGCGATAACGAGGCACATATTGTTGATAACCAACCCCGAATCGCCTGGAACGAGTGCAAATAAAACATTAAAAATTTATAAACTTTACAGTTTTCTTCTCACTGGAACAGGTGGACATGTGGGCTTGCCTTCTTTTTCTCCATCCTGGTTTTCGGCAGATATAACAGGAGAAACAGATATTTGTGCCGATGTTCCGAGAAGTTATAGATTAACAGTTTCAAGAGGGGGAGCAGCTACTAATATAACACATACTGTTTGGAATTTTGGTGACGGAAGAGCCAATGAATCTCCGAATACGAATGTTAGCCAGGGTGCTATACAAGAGTATTCTAATATAAAATATTCAACACCAGGAAGCTATACGATAACTGTTAAGTTTTATAATGGAGCTAGTGAAATAACTGATCTGCGACAAACGCTTACAGTCAATGTAAGTGATTGTAGTATTCCGGTTAATCCACATATAAGAGGAATAGTTGGTAAATAAGTAAATAGTTAAATATGAGTAGTTTTCAATCATATATTGCAGAATCGCCTCTGCTAGGAACACATCCTTCTCAAACAGGATTCAAGTATAGGGAAGTAGGAGAAGGGCTGACTTTTACAGCCGGGAGCGGAGATTATAACCATATTATTTTCTTACTTGAAGGCTCTATGACAGTGAATTGTAACGAATCAATCGTATCACTAAAAAAAGACGAATTCGTTTTTATTCCCATAGCTGCAGATGTAATATGTAAATCATTATCAGATGTACGTGTCATGTTTGTTACATTCGAAAATGTACCGTATAGTTCTGATTATACTTATTTGAATAAATTGTTGCGTATTAGTTCTTCTATCCCGTACAGTTTTGCCCCGCTTACTATTAAGAGTCCTTTTGCTCATTTCTTTCGTCTATTACAAACGTACGATCATGATTTTGAAATAAATGAAAAACTTTTACTGGAATTGAAACAAAAGGAATTGTTCCTTATCCTGAAATATTTTTACACAGATAAGGAAGTAGCTTCTTTTTTTCACCCGCTGATAGGAAAGTCTCCTCACTTCAGATTACATATTTTGAAGAATTACAGGAAAGCAAACAACGTGGAAGAATTGGCCCATACATCTGATATGGAGAAAAGAATCTTCTCCCGTAAATTCAAAGAAGAGTTTGGGATTCCTCCTTATCAATGGCTACTTGATCAAAAAGCAAAGCATATTCTTTTTAGTTTACGTGATACGTCAAAATCAATGGAATGCATCTACCAAAAGATGGGATTTAAGTACCAGGCGCATTTCATCCGTTTTTGTAAGGAATACTTTAAAGATTCGCCACGTCATTTACGTAGAAAACTAAACCAATAAAAATAAAGAAACTGAAAATATCTTATCTTTCTTAAGTTAGCACCAAGTTAACTTAAGGTTAGTCTATGAGAAGGGAGGCCTGTGAAGGTATCCCTTTTTCGTTATTACCCAATTTAGCTACACAAAACAATAACTATTGAGTGTTTTAAAACGCATGCGTACATTTTACAAAACGCATGGGTGCAATCCGGAAAACGCATGCATGCGATTGGAAGAATGCATACGTGCGTTTTTTACTCCTCTGTAATTATCTGATAGATAATAAAGTATAATCTTCTTTGTAAAGAAGGTATATGGATGAGAAAAATACAATAAGGTCCTTTTTTAACATGCTGAAAAATACCGTACTACTGTTATTTAAGTCTAAATATTTTTTTTGGTCGGTAATATTTACTATTATTGCAGATGTTTTTTACAAAAGACATAAAGCTAAGTGTTTGTTTAACTAATTATCCTGAATAACAATGAAATTATTTATTTATCGTTTAGTCGTGTTATTATTCGTTTTTATGTGTTTTTCATGTAATACGCAAGATGAAACAGAGAATACCGTAAGCCTCAGTTTTCAATATTCCAAAAGCATAGATGGTTCTGATAACTTCGCTTCAGAAGTTGATAAAGTGAATCTGTATATATTTAACTCGGCCGGTCGACTGGAGGATGAGTATTATTTAAATGTAAGCGAGCTTCGGAATAAAAATGTAATAGACCTGGATCTTGAGCCGGGTGTGTATAGTTTTGTAGTCTGGGGTAATCTAACAGATTCTTATTCCCTTTGTGCTTTAGAAAAAGGTGTAACGAATATAGAAGATTGCCATCTTTCGATAAAGTGTCAGGGAAATGTAGTATCCGATTGTCTGCCTCATTTGTTTTATGGTTCGTCGTTTAATGTTGAAGTTTTGCCGGCAAGCTCAAATGAATTTTCTATTGATATGGTTAAGAAAACGAAATCAATTCATATAACAGCTGTTAATTCAACAGTTGAAAGCCCGGATAAAATGCCGTATGGATGTAAGATTACCTCTTTCGACAGAGGATATACGTTTAATAATACCATTTTACGTTCGGAAGAATTGGTATACCATCCCCGTACAGGGATTAGTGATGAGGGTGAATATATGGTGAATTTTGTTCTTTTGCTCTCCAATGATAATTCAAATTCTCGTTTGATTATTACCGAAAACGAACAGGAAGACGGGAAAGTTCGGGAGCTAGTAAATATCCCTGTTCTCGAACTTTTATTGCCGGCCTCCCTACCGGGTAATTTTGAACTTGCGGATTCTTTTAGCGTAGATATACACTTGAATAATTAATGAATAGTGCCTCTCTTTTTATATTTATTGTTTTTTAATTGATTAAATACGAAGTGATTGCTTTTAATTCAGATAAAAACATTAACTTTGCACTCCTATTAGGAAAATAATATGATGTTGTCGACACTAACAGCCCTTTCGCCTGTAGATGGTAGATATAGGAATAAAACAGAGGAACTGGCGTCTTACTTTTCGGAATATGCTCTGATAAAATACAGGGTGCAGGTTGAAATCGAGTACTTTATTGCTCTTGCAGATTTCCTGCCACAGCTGAAACCCCTGTTAACGAAAGAGAATAAAGAGGCGCTCCAGTCTGTGTATCGTGATTTTACTCCGGCCGATGCTTTGCAAATAAAAGAAATCGAGGAGGTAACTAATCATGATGTGAAAGCTGTTGAGTATTTTTTAAAAGAAAAATTTGACCAACTGTCTTTACAAGAGTACAAGGAATTCATTCACTTCGGACTTACTTCGCAGGATATAAATAATACCTCTATACCTTTGTCTTTAAAAGACGCTCTGCATGAGGTCTATTATCCGGGCATAGAGAAATTGATAAGCCTGTTGGATAAATATGCCGAAGATTGGAAAGATATACCCATGCTGGCGCGTACGCATGGACAACCGGCTTCTCCTACTCGTTTGGGAAAAGAAATTAAAGTGTTTGTCTATCGCTTAGAGCAACAGTTGAGTTTATTG
This sequence comes from Parabacteroides sp. PH5-46, assembly GCF_029892785.1. Lineage (GTDB taxonomy): Bacteria > Bacteroidota > Bacteroidia > Bacteroidales > Tannerellaceae > DFXE01. The sequence continues at coordinate 27,689 of NZ_JARXXA010000022.1, read as the reverse complement.
AAAACCATACCCGTATCAGCCAAATTTGGTGGAGCAACGGGTAATTTCAATGCACACAACGTAGCTTATTCCGCCTATGACTGGAAAGCTTTTGGGAATAATTTTGTTAATAACATATTAGGTTTATCTCGCGAAGAATATACTACTCAAATATCAAATTACGACAACTTGGCAGCTATTTTTGATGCTTTGAAACGTATTAATACGATTCTGATAGATCTGAGTCGTGATTTCTGGCAGTATATCTCTATGGAATACTTCAAACAGAAGATTAAAGAAGGAGAAGTAGGTTCATCTGCAATGCCGCACAAAGTAAATCCGATAGATTTCGAGAATGCGGAAGGTAATTTGGGAATAGCTAATGCAATATTAGAACACCTGGCAGTCAAGTTGCCGGTTTCTCGTTTGCAAAGAGATTTGACAGATTCTACAGTGTTAAGAAATATAGGAGTTCCTATGGCTCATATTGAAATATCGTTCAAGAGTTTAACAAAAGGCCTGGGGAAATTGTTATTAAATAAAGAAGCATTATATAAAGACTTGGATCAATGTTGGGCCGTAGTGGCCGAAGGGATACAAACCATTTTAAGACGTGAAGGATATCCGAAGCCTTATGAAGCCCTGAAAGCTTTGACCAGGACAAACGAAGAGATAACGGAAAAATCGATTAATAACTTTATTGATAATTTAAACGTAAATGATAGAGTAAAGGTAGAATTAAAGGCGATATCGCCACATACTTATACAGGTATATAGTGTTAAATAAAGAGGAAGCCGTGAGGCTTCAGTTATGTTAATTTATTATTTAATTTGTAACAAATGAGCACAGAAGAAAGAGATGAATCTCAACCGCGCCCCAGAAAAGTGATACCAAGTATCCGAAGGGAAAACACAGACCAGGAAGGTGATAGAAGACCTTACAATCAGGGATATAATAATAGACCTGATGGAAACTATGAACGAAGATCATACAACCGGCAGGATGACCGTGGCGGATATAACCGATCTTATGATGACAATCGCTCTTATGGTGACAATCGTTCTTATGGCGATCGCCAACCCCGTCCCCGCTATGATAACCGCGATGGAAACCGTGGCTATGGTAGCTCAAATCGTGACGGAGGTTACGGAGGCAGACCATCATATGGAAACAACAACCGTTCATCTTATGGTGGCGGTGGTGGTTACGACCGTCCTTATGGTAATGATCAACGCCAGTATTCTCGTCCACGCCAGCAGGGTGGATATGACGACAGACCTGCAAGGGCATACTCTGCAACTCCTTCGGGAGACGGAATGCCGGGTGAAGGTTTGAAGAAAAGACGTCCTCGTGTAGGTGATGCAAGACCAAGTCAGTATGATAATCGTGGAGGCGGCGGAAGACCGTCTTATGGTAACAACCGTGGAGGCGGTGGCTATGGTCGTCCGCAACAACCAAGACGGAGAACCTCCGATTACAATCCGAATGCGAAGTACAGTGTACAAAAACAGTTGAAGTACAAAGAAGTACTTACGGATCCGAATGAACCGATTCGTTTGAACAAATTCCTGTCTAATGCAGGTGTTTGCTCACGTAGAGAGGCTGACGAATTCATCCAGAATGGTGCAGTTAAGGTAAACGGAGAAGTAGTTGCTGAATTGGGTACTAAAATTACGCGTCAGGATGAAGTGATGTTCAACGAACGTGTGGTGCAGATAGAAAGTAAACTCTATATCGTATTGAATAAACCGAAGAATACAGTGACAACTTCCGACGATCCGAAAGAACGTAAAACCGTTATGGATTTAGTTAGAAATGCCTGTCAGGAACGTATTTATCCGGTAGGACGCCTTGACCGTAATACAACAGGAGTCTTGCTTCTTACGAATGATGGCGACCTGGCTTCAAAACTAACACATCCTTCATACAAGAAAAAGAAAATATATCATGTATGGCTGGATAAGAATGTAGCTATTGAAGATATGGAGAAGATAGCAAATGGTCTTGACCTGGAAGATGGCGAGATCCATGCTGATGCTATCAGTTATGCAAGTGAAGAAGATAAGAGTCAGGTTGGGATTGAAATACACTCTGGGCGCAACCGCATCGTACGTCGTATTTTTGAATCACTGGGTTATCACGTGATGAAACTAGATCGCGTATACTTTGCCGGTCTGACTAAGAAGAATTTGCCTCGTGGCAAATGGCGTTATCTGAACGAAAGAGAAGTGAATGCACTTCGCATGGGGGCATTTGAATAACTGCCTCCTACAACTCCCTCCTTTGCGTGGGAAAACAAAGGAATAATTTCTTAGTCTCTCTAAGCCTCCCCTCTGGGGGAGGTTGGGAGAGGCTTTTTTAAAGTAAGCATACAAATATGGAATCAATTGCAAGAACAAGAATTGTAGATGTGTTGCGAAGCAAAGCTTTCGGCACAACCGTTAATGTGAAAGGGTGGGTGAGAACCCGTAGAGGCAGCAAGCAGGTTAATTTTATCGCGCTGAATGACGGGTCTACGATAAATAATGTTCAGATTGTGGTAGATGTAGATACCTTTGGGGAAGATTTTCTGAAACCGATAACTACCGGAGCTTGCGTTAGCATAAATGGTATATTGGTAGAATCTCAGGGACAAGGGCAAGATGCAGAGATACAGGCAAAGGAAATTCAGATATACGGAACAGCCGACCCGGCAACTTATCCGTTACAAAAGAAGGGACACTCGTTTGAGTTTCTTCGTGAGATAGCACACCTTCGTCCTCGTACGAATACGTTTAGTGCCATCTTCCGCATTCGTCACCACATGGCTATTGCTATTCACAAATTCTTTCACGACAGAGGCTTTTTCTATTTCCATACCCCTATCGTGACAGCTTCGGATTGTGAAGGAGCCGGACAGATGTTTCAGGTTACAACCATGAACTTATATGATCTGAAGAAAGACGAAAACGGCTCTATTGATTACACCAACGATTTCTTTGGTAAGCAGTCTAGCCTTACGGTTTCCGGACAGTTAGAAGGAGAACTGGCAGCTTTGGCTTTAGGAGCGATTTATACTTTCGGGCCGACTTTCCGGGCTGAGAATTCAAATACTCCCCGCCATTTGGCTGAATTCTGGATGATTGAACCGGAAGTTGCATTTAATGAAATAGAAGAAAACATGCAACTGGCCGAAGATTTCATCAAATACTGTATTCAGTGGGCTTTGGATAACTGTATGGATGATATACAGTTCTTGAACAATATGATTGATAAAGAGCTGATTGAGCGCTTGAATTTTGTATTGAAGCAGAACTTTATCCGTCTGTCGTATACGGAAGGTGTAAAGATTCTGGAAGAAGCGGTAGCTAACGGGCATACATTTGAATTCCCTATTTTCTGGGGAGCAGATTTAGCAGCAGAGCATGAACGCTATCTGGTTGAAGCGCATTTCAAGTGCCCGGTTATATTAACAGATTATCCGAAAGAAATCAAATCATTCTATATGAAGCAGAATGATGATGGTAAGACAGTACGTGCAATGGACGTTTTATTCCCGAAGATCGGCGAGATTATCGGAGGGTCACAGCGTGAAGAAGATTTTGATAAATTGTCTAAGCATGCAGAAGATATGGGTGTTCCTACAAAAGATATCTGGTGGTATTTGGATTCACGCCGTTTCGGAACTGCGCCTCACTCCGGCTTTGGTCTTGGGTTTGAGCGTTTGTTACTGTTTGTTACCGGTATGGCTAATATCCGTGATGTAATACCATTCCCACGGACTCCGAATAATTGCGAATTTTAATTCGCAATTATTCAATTATATCTTCCTCATTCAAGTCGATGGGTATTTGCTTTCTGAATGCTTCTTTGAATGAAATAAGTGATTCGGTACGAGCTAATCCCAGAGGCTGAAGTTTTTTGTGTATGATGCTTAGTAAGTGTTGATTGTTTTTTGCGTAAATCTTTATAAACAAATCATATTGTCCGGTGGTATAGTGGCATTCAACCACTTCAGGGATGTTTTGCAAGGCTTCCGTCACAGCAGGAAACTGTCCCGGAGAACTTAGGAATAATCCCATATAAGCACAGGTTTCATAGCCAACTTTTGTGTTGTCAATGATAAACTCCGAACCTTTTATTACTCCTAAATTGGTCAGTTTTTGAATGCGTTGATGGATGGCCGCGCCGGAAACATTACATTCTCTTGCCACTTCAAGAAATGGCATACGGGCATTATTTATGATTAACTTTAATATCTTTTCATCTAGTGCATCCAATTGGTGATGTGCCATAATCTGTTTCTTTATAAGTAAGTTACTGCAAAAATAATCAAATAATAATAGTAGACAATTTATTGCTTACAATTTATCGTTTACAATTTGTGTATGACACGCATCATTTGTTCTCCTAATCCGATTGTATATCCTTGCGAAACAAAAACAACTCGTCCGAACGTATCGGCAATAACAAAGATCGGTAAGGTATTAGCATCAGATAATTGCATGGCGGATGTCAGCATATTTGTGATGTTATTATTCATATCAATACCATAGGTGATTGTGTCGGGGAGGGTGCCAAACTCCTTTGTATCAAAGTTCTTCCATCCTTGTTCATCTTTAAAGAGGAGTATCATGCTGCGGTTCCATGCTTCAAGATCTTTTGCCACAGTAGCGATGTCACGCATGGCATGATTGGTCGGTTCTTGTCGGGATCCTAGAATTCCTACAATGAAATAACCTCGTCCGGTAGTAGCTAAAATACTTGTCGCATCACCCGTCTCAGCCAAACGGAATTTTGCTTCGGCATCGATATTACCAATAACCTGTATATCGTCTTCGCTTTCACGTACGGCTAAATCAATCTTTGTTGTTTTATCGGTTTCTACGTTGAAAGAGGTGATAGAAACTAATACATTACCTTTAGCCATGCGGTTTCCGGTAACCAACAGATAGTGCCCTTTATCCAATGGAAGTGGCTTTTTGAGCAAACGACTCCAGCTATCTCCCAAGCCCATGTCTGCATGGCTTCCATCTTCAAAATTTAATGTTTGTAATTGTCCGTCAGGCAGGATTTTTGCGATTGTAAAATGCCTGTAGTATTTAGGATCATCTAGTGCTTTTATTGCTTTGTAGCTTGCTTCGACTTTCCCTTGTACAACATTCATGGAAGAAGCCGTTTCAAAATCGACGTCTGCCCAATGGAGACCTTTTGCATATTGCACTTTTCCGGCAACAGGCTCAATACGTGAAGGAATACCCAGGCTACGAGCTACGGCCACGAAAAATATATTGCGGGAATGTGTGTCGGCCACGCGGGCATTCCACACACCTACAGGCATTACCGGTATTTGTTGGGGGTTAAGATTATCATCTACTGTAATATTCATCTTGACCCAGTCAACCAGCTTTTCAGGATTTTCTTTGTATTGTGAAGCTAAATCCGCAGGAACGGCATCTCTGAAGAAACCTCTGTAGGCCGTTAGTAACTCATTACTAACTCTGGGATTTTGCACATAATCGTAGAATTGTTTGCTGTTTTCTTCATTCGTTTGTAGCAAATGGTTGCTTAAAACAGAAGCGGGTGTGTCGCGTAAGTCTTTGGCTGATATCGATTCCAGTAACATCATGGCAGAGGGGAGTTGTTTGCTTGGTAAAGAACGCAAAAATTGTTCTATCTCCATCCAGTTCCCCCGGCTTCCCTGCATCATCCATACCAATTTGTCCTTGTCCAGTCCCAGCTCGTCGGCAAGTTTTACTGCTTTTTCTTCCGTGTAAAATGTTGCTACATAGTTATTGCGGATAAGATCTTCGTCTTGTAAACGTTTGCTGTTTTCTTCCTTTTGTTCGTCTGTTACATTGGCTGGAATTACACCATCTATCGGAGGAATAATATCTAATGGCAAATCAATGATATCTCCCGGTTTCTTGTCCAATGTAATATTTATTAATTCATCTTTTCCGAAAGATACTTTCCCGAAACCAAAAGAATGATCCTTTGTAACCCAAACAAGCATATCCCCTTTGCCGGCTGTCAGGAAAGCCTTACCTTCGCTATCGGATACTTTTTTTGCAACGGTATAAAACTCGGCATAATTATATAACTTGAACTCTACTTCAGCTCCGTTAACGGGTTCTCCTGCCTTATTTACAACAGAAACGATGCATTTAGCCGTTGGGGCATAATTGTTCGTTATATTAATCTCCGTATAGCAGTTTGTTGAAGTCATAATCTCCTCGGGGCCATGGTAGCTGCCGAATGCTTTGGTATGCATCAATATGCCTCGGTAAGCAGGTCCGTTAAACCATGACAGGTTTAGTGTCGGTTCCGGTTCGCAAGCTCCCAGGAAATTCCATTTACCATCTACCCAGGCCTCTACCCAAGCATGATTATCATCGGTATGTGCCCAGCGCGGCGTATAAACCTGGCGGGCGGGTATTCCTACTGCGCGAAGCGCTGCAACTGTAAAAACAGACTCTTCTCCGCAACGTCCGTATGCGGTTCTCACAGATGCAAGCGGTGAGCTGGTACGTGCATCGGAGGGAGTGTAAATCACCTTCTCATGACACCAATGGTTCACTTCTAATACAGCGTCATATAATGACAAACCCTTTACCCGTTCTTTCAATTCGTTATAAAACAACAGGCGACTTTCGTCCAGATTCTCATTATTCACCCGTACCGGTAAAACAAAATGGCGGAATATCATTTCGGGAATATCCTTACCCCAAGGCATTTCTTCTTTTGCCTGAAAGGAAGAGCGTATGTTCTTTAGGTAAAATTCTCCACTGTAGTCTGTTATATCTCCAATGGGCATATACGCATAGAGAAAAGACAAGGCTTCATTCTCCTGCGCTGTCATTGATTCGTCCAATATTGTGAAGAGATCACCATGCGGTAATAAAGAACGTTTAGATTGCAGATCAGTCATTATTTGTTTGCGGATTTGCGCATCTGAAATGAAATGTGTTTGGCATTTGTTACATCCTGTTCCCAAAAAGAGTATAGTCAGGCTGATAATTAAGTATATTTTAGTCATTACAATATAATTTATAGACAACAAAAGTACGTTCTTTTTTCTATTTTTGTTAACTTTGAACCACCAAATGAACTAAAAACTTACCCAATTTATGTTGCAAGATTTACAGGCATTGTTTGATAGTGCTGAATCAATATTGTTGATTGTTTCGGTTATTTTGTTTTTTAGTATTGTGGCAGGGAAAGCCGGCTTTCGCGTAGGACTTCCTTCTCTGCTTATATTTTTAGGAGTCGGTATGTTATTCGGAAGTGATGGTCTGGGTATTCAATTCAGCAACCCGAATGCGGCTCAGTTTATTGGTATGTTGGCGTTGTCTATTATACTGTTTTCCGGGGGGATGGATACTAAATTTTCCGACATTAAGCCCATTGCCACCCAGGGGGTTATTTTAGCTACGTTCGGCGTATTGGCTACAACATTTATTACCGGAGGCTTTATTTATTATATGGCACTTTGGGCAACAAAACAGCCGATATTAACCTTTCCTGAGTCCCTGTTGATGGCAGCGGTGATGTCATCTACAGATTCGGCTTCCGTATTCTCTATTCTGCGTAGTAAAGGAATTTACCTGAAGGAGAAATTACGCCCTACCTTGGAGTTGGAAAGTGGTAGTAATGACCCGATGGCATATATGCTCACCTTGCTGATGATCTCATATATTCAAACAGGAGGGATGAACCTGGGTGAAGCTGTGTTAAGTTTAGTGGTACAGTTGGTATGGGGGGCTGCTGCCGGTTATTTACTTGGCAGACTGTTGGTATGGATTATTAATCATATCAATATGGATAATGCTTCCATGTATCCGATATTATTATTGGCCGGTACATTCTTTATTTTTGCGATAACTACCTTACTGAAAGGGAATGGCTACCTGGCTGTTTATATCGCTGGCCTTGTGGTGGGGAACAGTAAACTGATACATAAGAAGAGTATCGGTACCTTTCTAGACGGTTTTACCTGGTTATGGCAGATTGTGATGTTCCTTACGCTGGGATTACTGGTTAATCCTCATGAACTGTTATCTGTTGCGGTGATTGGTTTAACGGTCGGTGTCTTTATGATTATTGTAGCTCGCCCGGTTAGCGTATTCCTCTCTTTGCTTCCGTTTAAGAACTTCTCTTTTAAAGGGAAATGTTATATATCGTGGGTCGGATTACGTGGTGCTGTCCCTATTATTTTTGCTACGTATCCGTTAACGGCCGGGATTGAACATGCCGGATTGATTTTTAATGTCGTATTTTTTATTACGATTCTTTCTCTCTTGATTCAGGGCACAACTGTAACGACAGCTGCTAAAGTTTTGGGAATGGTTGATGAACCGGAACGAAAGGATGTTTTCGGTATCGAACTACCCGACGGAATTAAAAGTGCCATGAGTGAAATAGAAGTCACATCAGCTGTATTGGAGCATGGCAACAAGCTGATGGAATTGACGCTTCCCGACCATACACTGGCGGTTATGGTCATGCGCGAAGGACGTTATTTTATTCCGAAAGGAGATACGATATTGAAAGAAGGGGATATTCTGCTGATGATTTCGGATAATGACGAAGCTTTATTGCAATCGTATGAAGCCTTAGGCATTACGGATTATACAATGAAAAAGAATTAAATCCGTTATTATTGCAAAACAAACTATGGTGGTAAAGAAAGACAGAATACTCTGGGCGGATGATGAGATAGATTTACTGAAGCCCCATATTCTTTTCCTGCAGGATAAAGGATACGAAGTTGTGCCGGTAATCAGCGGGCAAGACGCATTGGATTATTGCAAGGAAGAAGACTTTGATATTATTTTCCTGGACGAGAATATGCCGGGCCTTACCGGATTGGAAACCTTGTCATTCATCAAAGAAATCAATCCCAATGTCCCGGTTGTCATGGTGACAAAGAGTGAAGAAGAAAGCATCATGAATCAGGCAATAGGCAATAAAATAGCTGATTATCTGATAAAACCGGTGAACCCGAACCAGCTTCTTCTTTCCATTAAAAAGAATGTGCATAAAAACACATTTATCACCGAAACAACAACTGTAAGCTATCAGCAGGAATTTGCCCGGATTGGCATGAAGATTAATGACTCGCTCACTCCGGAAGACTGGATGGATGTATATAAGAAACTTGTATTTTGGGAACTGGAGCTGGAAAGCGGACAAACCCAAATGTCCGAGATGCTTCGCATGCAGAAACAAGAAGCAAATAATTCTTTCGGGAAATTTGTAAAGAAAAATTATGTAAATTGGATTAAGGAGCCCGACAACCGTCCCCTGATGAGTCCGGATCTTTTTAAAAAGAAAGTATTTCCCCTCCTGGATAACGACGAGAAACTGTTTTTTATATTGATAGACAATTTCCGCTTTGACCAGTGGAGGGTCGTAAAAGATTTGTTGGTAGACTACTTTACCTTCGATGAAAGCATGTACTATGCTATCTTACCAACAGCTACACAGTATGCACGTAATTCTATATTTTCAGGCTTAATGCCCGTGCAAATAGAGAAACTATTCCCAGATTTGTGGGTAGACGAAGAAAGTGAAGAAGGGAAGAATCTGAATGAAGCACCGCTTATCCAGACACAGATAGATCGGTTTCGCAAGAAATATTCATTTTCATACAATAAGGTAAACGATTCGCAGTATGGAGAGAAACTACTTAATAGTGTGAACTCGCTTACTCAGAACCAGCTTAACGTTATTGTTATAAACTTTATAGATATGCTTTCACATGCCCGTACCGAAATGAAGATGGTTCGTGAATTGGCACAGAGCGAAGCAGCCTACAGAAGCCTGACCAAGTCATGGTTCCAGCATTCTACAACGCTTGAACTGTTTCGTCGCATAGCAGACAAGGGCTATAAAGTGATACTGACCACCGACCATGGTACGATTCGTGTAGACGAGCCGCTTAAAGTAATAGGAGATAAAAATACAAATACCAATCTACGGTATAAAGTAGGGAAAAATCTGAATTACAATCCCAGAGAGGTGTTTGAAATACGGGATCCGGAGACTGTGGGACTTCCTTCTCCTAACTTGAGCAGCAAATATATTTTCGCATTGAACGAACACTTCTTTGCGTATCCCAATAATTACAATTATTACGTTTCTTATTATAAAAACACCTTCCAGCATGGGGGAGTCTCCATGGAAGAGATGATGGTGCCGTTTATAACCATGACGCCCAAATAAGAACGATTAAGTTTATAAATGAATGATTAATATAGAGATTAAAAGTTTAGATACCATCCGTGATGCGGCAAAAGAGTTTATTGTCCAGATGGATGACAAAACGGTTTTCGCTTTCCATGGGAATATGGGAGCTGGTAAAACCACCTTTATAAAGGCAATTTGTGAAGAGTTGGGGGTAGAAGATGTGATTAATAGTCCTACCTTTGCCATCATTAATGAATACCGTAGCGAGAAAAACGGAGAATTAATTTATCATTTTGACTTTTACAGAATTAACAAACCGGCAGAGGCTGAAGACTTGGGCGTAAGTGACTATTTCTATAGCGGAGCGCTCTGCTTTATCGAATGGCCGGAAAAAATTGACGATTTCCTTCCTGCAGACGTTGTGAATGTTTCAATTACAGAGGAAGCGGACGGTTCTCGTTCTGTAATAATAAAGTAAGATTATGGAAACCTCAGAATTATTAGTGTTAGCCATCTTTGTGTTAGCCGGATTATTTTCATTTGTGTCGTCTCTTTTAAATTTTGACTGGTATTTTAATAGTCGAAAGGCAGCAACAGTTGTCCGTTTACTGGGGCGTGGCGGAGCCCGTATATTCTATGGACTATTGGGGCTGGGATTGATTGTGGCTGGTATTCTGTTTTTCTTTTACGGACGTGCTGCATGAGCAACCTTTTATGGACTCACTTTAATCTGTTTTGATTTAAAAAAGATTAATTAATGCAACAAATTGCCTAGCTGTACCGTCTATAATATATAAACAATGTTACAGATGGGTAAAATAAAGTTGTTATTACTACCTTTCATCCTGTTCCTGTTTTTGTTTATAGGAGGATGTGATGATGATGGAAGCGACATTAGGACGATGGCCGACCTGAATGTCGTTATCGGAAGCGGAGATACATATAAATTTGTAGTTACTGTAGCCGGTGAAGGTAGTGCATTTATTACTAAACAGGCATCGAATTTTGAAATAAGTGAGTTGAAAAAAGATTCGGTAACTATGAATGGCGTGTACACTTTTAAGCCTGCAGACGGTTTTGTCGGTGTAGAGGAAGTAGAGTTAGAAAAGCATACTTATTCGTACGACTCCGAGCTTCAGGTTAATAGAGAACGTATAAAGATTAAAGTTACAGTTGAGAAAAGTCTCTGATAAGGGCATCCCGAAGGATGCCTTTTTTATTGGGGAACTGCCACATTTGTTTGCCCCGGGATACCTCTCAGTCGAGGCATTACATTATTAGAACGGGGAAATTGCCAGGCATTTTCAGCTTTGTTCCACGAATCCATAGGGGGAAGATCCATAAAGCTACCCCATTCGCTACCGTTGCGGATCGAATTAATATCTACCCAATTACCTTCAGGTATATAAGCATAATTCCCTGATAAAACGCGCGAGCTTGTCTCTGCGTGCATCAGTTGTCCTACAATACGATAGGTTGTAGGTGGGTCTCCTGCCATATAGGAAAGGACAGCCAGGCAATGGTCTACCACAGGGCTTGTCTTTGCTTCGTCCACTTTATGGATCCGGCCTACAATTCCTCCGGTAATGGCAACAGAAGGTTGTTCATTCTTGTTGATAGTTCCGGCTGCATAACAGTCTTGTATGATGGCTGATACGGTGTGGTTGGGACCATTTCCGTTTGTGCTTATCCAGCCTCCCATTCCTCCCAGGCAACCACTATCGGCAGTGATATCTCCTGCATGATAACAGTTTCTCATGCTGAAAGAACCATATCCGTAGCCTTTTCCCTGTTCGTCTCCGGATGCAGAACCGGATGCAAAACCAAAGACCCCTCCGGTTGCTATCGTGCTGTTCTTCCCGCTGTTCTTTCCTCCGGCTATCATACCCCGGTTACAGCTGGAGGTTATGATGAATTTCCCGGAGCCGTATCCGTTTCCGTCGTTAATATTATCGCTGATGCTTGATTTGTCGCCATATCCATATCCATCTCCATACCCAAATATCCCTCCGGTAAATGAAAGAGCGTTATCACTGATCGCATTTCCACCTTTAACGAATCCGTTGTTTACGCATAAATGAGCGGTGAATACGCCGGATCCGTCGCTATAGCCATAGCCGTCTCCCGAAGCATTTCCATATCCGAACACCCCTCCGGTAGCACAAACAGCTTCCTCACCCCGGGTGTTTCCGCCACTGATAGATCCGTTGTTAACACATGAAGTGATAACAAAGGAAGCAGCGGAAGACACTGTACCGTCACAGTAGCCATGCCCACGTCCTTTGCCGATAATCCCCCCGGTATATGATAGGTTGGAAGTACCGGCAGATATCTCGGCATTATTTGAGCATTTGTCGATCAGGATATAAACTGAACCGTCACCGTCGCAGAAAGCATATCCTTCACCAATAAGTCCACCGGTGTTGGAATGTTCGGTTTCCCCGCCGATGATTGTGACGTTTTTATTGTGACAATTTCGTATAATGATGGAATCTTCTCCGTTAACGGCATTACAGAACATATAACCCGCCAGGCTTCCCGTGTACGAAATAGACTGACTGGCATCCCCGGTGATTTTACCTCCTTCGATGGTGAGGTTTTCAATCCGGGCGCCATTGCCCAGGTAGCCAAACAAGCCGGAGGCAGGATAGCCTTCCGAATTGGAATTGTTTATATACAGGTTTCGTATTACTTTTCCGTTTCCGTCGAAACTACCCTGAAACGGGTGGGCCGCATCGCAGCCAATCGAAATCCAGTAATGCGCTCCCAAATCAAGGTCTTCTGTCAGTTTAAAATAAACTCCGTGATAAGGATTTCCGGGTGTCATATTTACCTGGTCGGCCAGAAAGGTTAAACCGGAAACAGACGATATCAGGAAGGGGTTTTCTTTTGTTCCGCTTCCTTTATAGGTATGTTCTCCTTCATCGTTATACCAATCCCCCTTTTGAGCAAGGGTATGACCGGCAAAAAATAGTAAAAGCAATAAAACGGTAAAACACTTTTTCATCATGTATAAGCAACTTTATAGCGGTAAATCAATCTCCAGGTGTTCGTTCATTCCTGTATAACAGTTTAATATGGTAATCTTTCCTTCTTTAGGCAACACGAGTCCTACCGCTTTTCCGGCCGGGAGGATGTATAATTTGTTATTGCATGTAAATCTATAGGTAATATCCGACATATTGGATACTTCATAGGCCCCCATGTCTGCGTGTTTGACTTTCCACACCAGAGAGGCTTTGAACAGAGCCGTCAGATGTTCGGCTTTTCCGGCCAGTTGTCCGTTAAAATAAGCGGCGGAACGTCCGGCAAACAGGGCTTCCTTGATTCCTTTTTCAGAATATTCCGTAGCAAAAACCAATGTAAGCGGCCTGGACAGCTTATGACTTCCATAATCCTCGGATATCAACTCATGGATATCCGTATTTCCCATGAAAGCCAGGTTTGTCTCTTTGCACCAATCAAAGGCAACAGGGTAATACTCCATGTAATTGAAGACTTCTATCCCGTGGATTTTCTTTTCTTTAATCAGTTGCTCATGAACAGGGTAGAGGGTTGATTTATCATCGGGCCAGCCCGGATGGTTCCACATCACAAAGCCTCCTTGTTTGATGGCTATATCAATTGCCTCCAGTGGGTCTTCAACATCCATCGGATTAGCATCCGAAATGAATAGTCCGTTAAGGTGCCCTAATGGTTTGGAGCGGGTAATCTCCGTTCCCTGTATGACGATAAAACCGATCTCATCCCCTCGTTTCCGGGCAATCTTGAATGATTCATTCAGGTCGCCTTTCACGATATCCTTGTGGGGGCGGTATTCAATATGGTCTGTAATGGCAATGGCATCCAGTCCTCCCCGCCAGGCTTCATTCACACGAACATCCGGCCATACCTTGCCGTCTGAGAATACGGTATGCGTATGAAAGTCGCATTTGAGCGTCTGATATCCCCCAATATCTGGAATACGGATGATGTCTCTGACGATAGAGTGATTCATCTCTGTTTCTTCATACACGTCATTATTCCTTAACTGAGCATGAGCCGATAGAAATCCAAAGCATAGCATTAACAAGGCGATCTTTTTCATGATATTCTCTTTTTGTATTATAAGGCAGTCTCTTCTTTTGCTTTCAAAAGTACAAAAAATTATCCAATATATGTCTCCATAAATTTGGCATCCGGTGAAGGATTAATCGTTACAGTCTTTGTGTCGGCAGGAATTAATACCGTTTGTCCCTGATGTACCTCTAGAGCTTCTCCTTTGTTATCACGCAGCATGGCTTTTCCGGCCATACAGATATAGACTACAAATGAATCTAACGAAGAAAAATCCCGTACGATTTCGGTATCGAGGTCCAGCAAATTGGTGGTAAAATATTTACAGTCCACCAAAGGCACGGGGGCATCTTTGCGTGTTTCGTAAGACGTTCGGTAATCAGCATGATACGTATAATCTATCGCGTCTTTTGCCAGTTCGGTATGTAGCTCGCGACCATTGCCGTTGGCGTCTTTCCGGTTATAGTCGTAAATACGATAGGTAATGTTGCTTGTCTGCTGGATTTCGGCAATAAAGCAACCCGCGCCGATGGCATGTACCCGTCCGGCGGGAAGGAAAAAGACATCACCCGGCTGTACTTCGTAGCGCTGCATTACTTCCATAATGCTGTTGTCTTCTACGCGCTTCACATATTCGTCGGCCTGGATCGGTTGGGAAAAGCCGGAATAAAGGGTAGCTCCTTCAGAAGCATTGATCACATACCACATTTCCGTCTTTCCGAAAGAGTTGTGGCGCTTCTTGGCCAGCTCATCATCGGGGTGTACCTGGATAGACAGGTTGTCCTTAGCATCAATAAACTTAATCAGCAAGGGGAATGTATGTCCAAACTGCTCCATTACTTTTCCACCCACCAACTGTTTCCCGAACATATTGATTAGCTCGTCCAGGCTTTTGCCAGCCAGCGGGCCATTATCCACTACCGAATAATTGTCTTCTACGTGCGATAGCTCCCAACTCTCGCCTATACCGTCTTGTAGAGGCGTAATTCCCTTAAAGGGGCAGATATCAGATCCACCCCAGATTATCTTCTTTAATATTGGTCTAAATGTGTACATAGTTTTATTTCTTTCTTAATACTACTGCGCTGCGGGCAGGGATGTATAGTTTCAGCCACTCTTTTCCCTCTTTTTTATACAAGGGGTCAAAGTTAGTAAAATGTTGGATATTATCATCCGCTAAACCGAATCCTCCGAAGCGAAGATCGTCTGTATTCAATACCACCTCGTATTCGCCTTTAGGGGTAAGGAAGCCGTAATCCGTGTAAGAACGGTTGGGGCTGAAGTTGAACACAAATACTAAATCCTCACGCATAAAGGCTAATGTCTGGTCGCCATCGCTGTCCCATATTTTAAGGATGGGGGTAGACTGGAAGTCTTTTACACTCTTGATAATTTCAATCATTTCGCGGTCGAAGTCTCCCAGAAAATGATACTTCAGATCCGGGTTGTCTACCAGATCCCATTGGCGGCGGGCATATTTATGCGACCATCCGTTCCCTTCACGTGGGAAGTCCACCCATTCGGGATGTCCGAATTCGTTGCCCATAAAGTTGAGGTAGCCGCCATTGATGGTAGCTGCCGTAACCAGCCGGATCATTTTGTGCAAAGCCATTCCGCGCTCTACTGCAAAGTTATGGTCGTTGGCAGACATGTGCCAGTACATATCGGCATCAATCAGGCGGAAGATAATGGTTTTGTCTCCTACCAGCGCTTGGTCGTGACTTTCGGCATAGCTGATTGTCTTTTCGTCGGCGCGGCGGTTGGTTGTTTCCCACCAAATGGACGAAGGGTGCCAGTCTTCGTCTTTCTTTTCCTTTATAGTCTTGATCCAGTAATCGGGAATATTCATTGCCATACGGTAATCGAAGCCATAGCCTCCGTCGCTTATTTTAGCGGCCAGGCCGGGCATACCGCTTACTTCTTCGGCAATGGTAATGGCGTGTGGCTTTGCCTCATGTATCAGTTGGTTGGCTAGTGTAAGATACATAATGGCATCGCCATCCTGATGGCCGTTGTAGTAATCCCCGTAGTTGGAAAAGGCTTCACCCAGTCCGTGGCTATAGTACAGCATGGAGGTAACCCCGTCGAAGCGGAATCCGTCAAACTGATACTCCTCAAGCCAGAATTTGCAGTTAGACAACAGGAAATGTAGCACCTCGTCCTTTCCATAGTCGAAACACAGAGAGTCCCATGCCGGATGTTCGCGTCTCGAACCGGAGTAAAAATACTGATTATACGAACCGTCGAAGCGCCCCAAGCCTTCTATTTCGTTTTTAACAGCATGGCTGTGGACGATATCCATTATCACGGCAATACCCATCGAGTGGGCTTCGTCTATCAGCTCTTTCAGTTCTTCGGGCGTGCCGAAGCGGGAAGAGGCGGCAAAGAAACTACTCACATGGTAGCCAAACGATCCGTAATAAGGATGCTCTTGTATAGCCATGATCTGTATGGCATTATAGCCGTCTTTCTGTATCCGGGGCAGTATGTTTGTGCGAAACTCGCTGTACGATCCTACTTTCTCCTCATTTGTGCTCATGCCGATATGGCATTCGTAAATGAGTAGGGGAGAGGTGTCCGGTTTGAAATCCGTATGTTTAAAGGTATAAGTATGCTCAGGGTTCCATACCTGTGCGCTGAATACTTTCGTGTGTTCATCCTGTACTACCCGGCGTATCCAGGCCGGGATGCGTTCTCCACATCCGCCGTCCCATTCCATCAGCAGTTTGAATAAGTCTCCGTGGCGGAGCATTTCCTCGCCCAGAGTGATTTCCCAGTTGCCATGTTCCAGTCGCGTCAGGCGATATCGTTCATCCTTTTGCCAGCCATTGAAGTCACCTATCAGGTAAATAGCTGTGGCATTGGGTGCCCATTCGCGGAAAACCCATCCGGAGGGTGTTTTATGCAATCCGAAGTAGAGATGCCCGGAAGCAAAATCCTTTATCGTTTGCTTACCGTTATTTGTCAGGCACTTTTTCCGTTCAAGGTAGTATTGATGCCGTCCGTTAATCGCTGCTGCATAAGGAGATAACCAGGGATCATTTTTAATTAAATGGAGTGATTGCATAATTGTCAGCATGAATTGGTTTGCTGCAAAGATAACTACAAGAAGCGTAAATAATGCACGTATGAATGATATTTTATCTCTTTACAAAAAAAATGAGAGGGATACCTTCACAGGCGTCCCTTCTCCATAGACTAACCTTAAATTAACTTGGCGTTAACTTAAGAAAGATAAGATATCTTCTTTCACGCTTTGCGGCGTGAGGCATTTCGTATTTTTAGCGGGGAAACCCCGAACTGTTCTTTGCAGAAGCGGCTGAAGTGTCCGGCATAGTGGAAACCGTGTTCCAGCCAGATCGTTTCCAGGGGCTTCTCTTTTTCTTCTTTCAGGCTGAAGTAGATATGTCCGGCTTTCTGTTTGAGTAGCCATTGGTAAGGAGAGAGTCCGAACTCTTCCTTGATCCGGCGGCTGAAGGCGCGGCTCTCCATTTCCAGCAAGGCGGCAAGGTCTTCAGCCTTGTTTACTTTCCGGTAGTAGCGCAATACTTCCAGACGAAAAGTGGGGTCGCTACCTACCAGCGGATAGAGTAGAGCAGCCACTTCCTGTATGCTGTAAAAGGCTTGTAGCAAGAGGAAAAACTCCTGATACTTCACCCTTTGCAAGTCTAAATTGTCTATTCCTGCGTTAAAGTATCCCAATAGCAATGTCAGGAATTTCTGCATTGGCTCGCGCAGAGGGATGGGTTTTAAGGTATATTCCATCTCGCTGGCAGCATGGTGCAAATCTGCCATATAGGGACCATTATAGTCTGCCGGAAGGCTGTAAAAAGAGAAGCACACCAGCTTACATTCCGACAATGCTTTGCATTTTACATTTGCCCCCAGGGGTATCAATATACATTCATTAGCCTGTATTATCTGCTGTACAAACTGGTTACAGCTCACCTGTAGGCTTCCTTCCATAAGCAATAATAGGTGGTTATATTCCCGTCCGGCGGGAGCATACAAGGCATCGGCTTTCAGGTTTAGTAACCTGAAGCCTTCCGCCTTTAGAAAAAGGTTTTTATTTGTTTTATGACAAACTGATGTAGCAGGCTGCATTACATTCATTCTATATTTCTCTTTTAATATCCCATTACGGATATGTTATGGTTTACGGGCAGCATACCGCTTCCTACCTTCACCCGCAGTGTCTCCTCACCTATCTTATTACCCTCGGCATCGTAGAACGATACTGTAACAACATAGTTACCCCGTTTGGGATAGGTATGATTTTTGGAGTGACTGCTACTTGTTCCATCCACCAAAGCACTGCCATCACCGAAATCCCACTTGCTGGAATTTACTTCTCCGGTCGTGTCGTCGATGGTTACTGTATACGATCCTTCTTTGTTGATGATCAGATCGGTTGAACCTGTCAAAGAGGTTGTAAGTGATCCACAATTACCCACATCTACTTTTACACGCGAAGATTCGCAGCCTGCTTCGTTGACAGCTTCTACCCAATAAGATGCTGACCCACTAAAGGTCGGCGAATAGGTACTCCCCGTATGAACCGCAGTTGTACCTGTTGATGTACTATACCACTTGAAGGTAGCTTTGTTATCTTTCGAAGAGGCCGTCAGAGTTGGAGTTTCACAAGCACCGGAAGTAGCGACGGATAATATAGTTGGGGCAGAGAGTACGGTTACCTCTAAGGTTTGTCGTTTGTCCGCTACTTCTGTGTCGTTAGCCTGGAACGATTTTACAGTAATTGTATAGGTTCCTGCAGTTGCATAGGTATGAGGTTGTGTTTGCGTACCTGTGGTATTTGTGTTATCTGTTATAAGAGTGCTTCCGTCTCCGAAATCCCATGTTGTATAACTCAGCCCGTAATTCCCTTTAACAGTTAATTCAAATGTCTGTGAAGTATTTGCACAGAATGATTTAGGCCCTTGTATGGATACTGAAAACCAGCTGGCGCAAAATGAAGGCAATCCCATTCCCGACTGCATCCCTTCCGAAAGAAAATTCTCCAACTTGTAAATTCTCAGATTATCAAATTCTTCAGGATTATCAATCACATGAAGATCCCGGGTTCGTGCAGATTCATCCCCTCCCGGAGATGCTAAGTATGAGCAATAAATTCTACCATCAGCTCCTAATTGAAGTCCTCCGTGCAAATCTAAATCATAAACCTTTTGAGGAGGGTACATGAATTGGCCATAAGATTCTGGAATAGCCAAAGTGGCCTCCATGTCAATCACATGTAGTTTCTTGCTCCCCATCTCAATATTCATTACATATAAATATTTTCCGGACGGGGAAAATTCTACACCATAGGGTGCGAAATTAGCACTATTATAGAGATGTTTATTACTGAATATTCCGGTATTATTATCAAAATCACCAAACAGTAAAGAATTACCACTTACCCAAGTTCCCCAAGCAAAATGTTTACCGTCTGGAGTCATCTTTATGTATCCTTTTGCACCATTATAAGTAAGTGATGGTCCAATTGTGCTAATTATAGGTGTTGATTTGTGTACACTATCCGCTGTGACTAACCAGGCATTCATCTTTCCACTTCCAGGCACTATAACCCAATAATCTTGTTTATTTGCATGCGGTATCGCTGTTATACTTTCAGACAAACTCATTTTCATGCCATGCACGTTCACTCCCGGGTCTCCATTCAATAATTGAATGTTTTTTTCAACTACGCTCCCTAATCCGCTATTCAGATTCATATCTACAATTGAGTAAGCAACTATTGGTATTAGTTGATCTACATTAGGTTGAGCTCCTATAGAAGCAACTACATACTGATTGGGGTGTCCCGGATAAGGAAAAATAATACCCGATTGGGGTGATGACAGATGACCTTTTAAATCATCAGCCATTATTCCATGATTCTTATTCCATAGTGTCACACCATCGGAATACATTAGTAGATTTCCTTCCGAATCAGACAGAGAAAAGCAACCTTCCAATTGATTCATTTGACCTCCGGATAAAAGTGCAGGAAGTCCAACTAGTGTAGAGTCTGCCACTCCGGGTATAGCAGCTGTAGCGTTAAAACTTCGTGTCGAATTCCAAGTCAAGCCTGCTCCAATCCCCCAATACCAGTTGTGGGTCTCTTTCTGGGCATGGGAAGCAAAGATGACTGTCAACAGCAGGCAAGTTATATATATAATTCGCTTCATATTTTCTTTATTTGATTACGAACACTACATTGAGGAATGATGCGGGACTGGTGATTTGTGACTTCACTTTGTAGCTTAGCTTTCCTGCAGTGCTAACAGTTACGTTTTCAATTGTATTTGGGTCGTAGTAGGTTACTACATAATCCAGTTCACTTGCTGTATATAACGTACCTGCTGCTTTTGAAGGTATTTTTGTTAGTGAAGCATTACTGCTTACAAAGGTCGTATTACCTGTCTGGGTAAACTGTCTTACATACTCTGCATACAGGTTTATCTGGTCTGTTTGTCCTACTGCTTTGAGTGGGATGTTGAACGAAGGGATGTAGAAGTACTTTTCGGCAGCGGTGGCATCACCTCCTCCGGCTCCTATCTGTGCCCACTTGGCACCGTCCCATACGTAGACACCTTTTTTAAAGTCGCCTGTTGTGGTAAGGTTATACACTACCAGTCCGGCATGCGCTGCCTTAGTAGCAGCTTGATTGGTACTATTCCATTCCGTATCGCTGGTACCGATGAAAGGCTGTAAGGTAGTTGTAGACACTAAGTTCACTCTTGGCAAACCCAAGCCTCCCTTGGTAGACGTTACATTCGTAGTTGCATCGGCTGCCTGGCTTTTGATTTCCAGCAGCGCTGCTTTGGCCGGAGCTACGTCCGAGCCTACCGTTACCTGTCCGTAAGCCGATCCTATTCCGGCCACAGCTACAAGCAGTAAAACAAGTTTCAATTTCTGTATCATAATCTATTTATTTTATTTTAAAAATTACACGTAAAAAAAGCGTATAAGGCTTTCTTTTAATTGGCTTACACACTTTTATAGAAAGACAAGAAATCCGAAAGGACTTGTATTTCCTTCACAGCCTTATTGTGCTGAAACACAGCAGGGTGTAAGCCAATATGTCAAAGAACGTTTTTGTAATGGTTAATTATTAATGGTTAATGGTTTTATCATTAATAATTAACCATTAATACAGGTGTATATTCGGGTTTACCGGCATGGAGCAGTGATCCACATATATTTGCAGCGTTTTAGAGCCATGGGGTATTTCCGTATCATTGGCATCATAACATTTTACAGAAATAGTATATGATCCACTTTCCGTATATATATGTGGCTTTGACTGCATGAGACTGCTACCGCCAGTTTCTATTGAACTGCCGTCTCCGAAATCCCACTTGGTATATGATAAATCAATACCTGTGTTTGTGATGTTTAAGATAAATAACTGATTGGTATTGAGACAAAAATGCCGATTCCCTATTAAATTGGAATCGTAAAAATAATTAGCAAGGAAGTTCGGTAGTGCGGCTCTCGCACTAATATAATCTGAAAAAAGAGATGTGTTGGATATATGATAAATTCGTAAGTTTTCAGCCTCATCCGGATTTTCTATAATATCCAACCCTTCTTTATTTTCAGAAATGAATATTCTTCCATCAGGTGTTAGTTGAGCAGCTCCCATGTACATATTACTTGTATAAGACGCTTTAGGTATGGCGTTTTCGGGGTCGTTTTTCAATTCTTCAAAATCAAAAACTTCCATTAGCCCCCAATAATCTTGACTGGAAGAATAGATAGCGACACCATTAGAAGTTGTGTACAGGTATTTTCCGGAAGGCGAGAATTCTGCAGAATAAAAATATACCGGCTGATGCACCATCGGTGTAGGTGTAATTGTTTTTTTTAGTGTCCTGTATTTAATATTAGTTACGCTACCTGTTGACGGATTAAAATCACCCAAAAAGAAACAACCATAACCACCTGTTATTGTAGCATAACCTGAACCCCATAAAATCGTACGGCTATCTTTTGAAAATTTCACATATCCATACGTTCCACCATCAGTAAAAGATTTAATGTTAATGGGCAACGTGGATTTAACAGGGCTTGTGGCTTGCACCCCGGAAGATGTAACCCGCCAGGCATTGAAAGCGGTTGTCCCTGTTCCTGTTCCTGGCGCGACCACCCAATAATCGCTACCATTTGAATGACGGATAGCACTTACAGATTCTCCCAGTTTTCCTGTCTGTCCTGAAAATGTACCCGTACTAGTAACGGCTCCGTTTTCATGTCCGCCATTTGTGGCCGGATTCATATCAATAATCCCATACATCATAATATTATCAGAATATGGCGATATTGTTATCATCACATATTTACTTGAACTACCTGGGTAAGGAAAAAATATTCCACTCTGAGCAGAGTCCTCATCCCCAGAGAAGTTGCCTGCTTCGCCACCCGGCATGATTGCATGTGTTCTATCCCACACCTTACTACCATCTGAATAACAAAGTAAATTTCCTTGTGGGTCCGAGATTGTAAAGCAACCTTCTTTTGTCTTCATCCCTGATCTTGCTTGTATAGGCATGATTAAAGGACTATTTTCTGTTGTGCCGTATACACCTTGTCCATTCAATGTACATATATTATTCCAGGTTAAACCAGCTCCGTCCCCAAAGGTCCAGGTCCAGGTCTCTTGTTGTGCCTGCCCGGAAAGGGCGATAATCGAGAGCAGGCAGGCTATATATATTATTCTGTATTTCATATTGCTGATTTTTGATTTATTCTTTAACTACAAAAACGATAGTCATAAACGAAGTGGGTGATGGGTCGGTGTCGAGTACTTCGTAGGTCATAAGGCCGGTAGGGCTGATGCTGTTTACCGTTATCACGCTGGCATCGTAGTTTACGACTACATAATCCAGTTGTGTCGGGGTGTAAAGTGTGCCGATCTCAGGTGCGGGGACGGTCGTTACCGATGAATTGCTGGTTTTGTATAGCGTAGTATTCAATGACTGGGTGAACTGTTTCTGGTATTCGGTGTATAGGTTGAAAGTTTTACCCGTTCCGACGCTTGTCATCGGCAGGTTAAAGGCGGGCATGTAGAACCATTTCTTGCCACCACCTGAGCCGCTATCGGCTCCTTCGGCTGCTTCTGTCCACTTTTCTCCATCCCATACATAGATGCCTTTTTTGAAAGGGCTTGTTGTGGTGAGGTTGTAGACCATCAGTCCGGTATGGGCTTTCTTATCGTCTGCGGAAAGGGTTTCGGTGATAAAGGGCTGTAAGGTTGTTGATGATACTAAGGCTACCCTTGGTAGTCCGAGGCCACCGGAGTTGTCTATCTGTAGCAGTTTCGCCTTGTCGGGTGCGGCAGTTGAGCCTATGGTCACCTGTGCCGAAGCGGCACCGGCAAAAACGGCTGCCAGGAATATTGTTATTATTAATCGTTTCATATGCTGTGTATTCCCTTATTTTACATATAGTTTTACTGACTTGTTCTCTGTGCGGATAAAGTATACTCCTGTATCCAGTCTTCTCTTGATCTGCATAGTAGGGGCTATTACCTTTTCTTTTGTTATGAGTAAGCCCTGGGCATTGTAAATCCAGAGATTTTCTCCCTCAAGGCCTTTAATATTTGTAAGGCCGTTTTCATACCAGGCTGACAGTTCGCTACCAACTATTTCTTCCGTTCCTGTAGGATTGCCGCTAAAGTGAAGGACGAAACGCGTAGGGCTATCGCCGGGAGCAGAGGTAAAGCGGTATACCGGACTACGGAAGAAGCTGCTTTTCTTGCCTGTTTTACTGTCTTCTATGGTAACATCATACACCGAGCGGAGCGATTCCAGACGGCTGGCTTCGAGCTCTACCTCCTGTGCTTCGAGTGAAGGTTCGAAGTACATTTGCAACTTCGTGGTAGTAGCCGGAAGCACATTTGTTGTCAGCTCCTTGCCGTCTGCCGAGCGAGTGTATAGCTGGTTTACGCCGCCGGTACGGTTAAACAGCTTCTCTGCATCGTAGGTGTCGGTTGCTTTGAGGGTAGCTCCATTACGGAAGACTACACACATGCGATCGAAACCGCCTGTTGTCATATCGCGTGCTTCGAGCAGCAGTTCGTCTACGGGTTCGTATGCCGTATTGCTGCTTCTGAGGTATAGTGTTGCACCGTGGGTACGTTTGCTTTCGGGTATCTTAAAGGTACTTAAAGCCGCACCATTATTTTTGAGTACGAACATCTGCATGGGAGCAATAAGGTTACCCCTTTCGTGGAGGGTCGTTGCTCCTTCGGTCTGCCCTACCAGGTAGGTGGCACCGAATTTGAAGGTAACTCCGTCTGTGCTGTTTCCGTAAGCTCCGGGTGACAATACATAGTATTGCTGTGCCACATCCGTGCCGGTAATACCCCATGCTGAGCGGTCGGTTGTAATGAGGTCTGCCAGGTTAAGGGGTACCATAAAGGGATTCCCCAGGTAGTTGTATCCTTTTTGGAGGGTCATGGTAACATCGTCTTTTACCAATTCTTCGCCTGTAAAACGGTCTGTTTCGCCAACGAAGGCTCCAATCGTTTTTGAGGCAATCGTATGACGGTTGAAGGTAAAGTTACCATCCTGTACAGCGTCTGCCAACTGGGCGGTATTATAGTCGCTGTGGAGGATACCTCCGGGTGCTGCGCCATAATATGTATCGTTAGTATATGGCACCAACTCCTGCCCCAGTATGTAGCCTGTCCCGGCTGTCAGGGGGCGTTTGGGATTGGTGTTCCAAAGTTCATAACTATTACCTTTAAACAGTTCCGTTTCCGAGGGGATAGACAGGAAATGGAAAAAGAAATAATCCGCATACATGGTTTTGAATGGAGAGGTAAAGCCAATCAGGTGCCCCTGGCGTTCGCCCAGGGCAAGGTTTACCTGTATATTGGCTTTGGCATTGGTATTGGCAATAGCCGAAGCCCCGTCTTCTATCCATAAATGGGCTATGCGGCTCTCATTACTGTCTCCGTTTACAGTATCTGAATCAAGCACCAGCCTTCCGTTTGGGAAGGTCACGTTCTTCACCTGTGCAGCCGCCGAGGGGGTAATCGTTACTGTTCCCGCTGAACTAGTGTTCTTTATAACAACGTTGTTTGGGAAGAGTATATAATTGTTCTGTTTGCTGGCATTGCTCCCAAAGGATACGGTTTGTGCCGCTGTCCCCCTGAACTCAAAGGTGCCGGCGCGAGTGCCGGAATTAAAGACCTTGGAAGTACCGGTCACATCATTTATAAAATCACCTGTCAGGATGGTCTTTCCCGGATGTGCAATATCCGATACGTCGTATGCCTTGAAGTTTCCCATGATATAGAGAGCCGTATCAGAAGCAACTCTTCCCACGTACATCTCCCCACTGTTCCGGAGCACCACCTGTGCCTGTCCCGTCAGGGGCAAAGCCGAGAATAGGAAGAGAGAAGCCAGAGAATATATTATTTTAGTTTTATTCATGATCATTAATCGTTAATCGTTAATCACTAATCGTTCACCCGTTATTTCACCAGTTTGATATCCTTCACGCAGCGAATATTGGCACCGGGAGTTGTAGCTGTAGATGTAGAAGCGTTAACCGTAGTGCCGCTTGCCGTCCAGTAAGGATAGTTTGTCCCTGAGTTGATCCACAGGTAATTCTTCGATGTATCCGGTATTCCTGTTGAGCCATCAAGGATACCGTTCTGGAACTCGTTGATTGTAGCAGGTAATGTCCACTCGTAGCTGTCAGTGGCTACGGGTATGCGCCATCCGGTGGGGCAAGGGTCGTTGTATTCGGCTTTGCTTTTGTCTCCTGTTGCCGTCCAGCGTGTAGCAGAAAAGGAACCTGTCAGCCAATGGGTACCGGTATAGAATACCGTAGGGTTCTGTATAACATAGGGTTCTGTATTGGCTGTTGTCATGGCCTCACGCACGACTGCTCTTGGCGATGCGTCAGTTAGTTCTTTCGGGAAGGGGTCTTTACGCCCCCACTGATAGAACATACCATTGTTTGCCGTGTATTTACCCAGTACCGAACGCATGAGTTTAGATCGGTTTGGGTCGTGGAAACTTGCATCCATATCCGATGTGCCCGCCATGGACCATACATGCCAGCTCCAGATTACTTCCATAGGGGTATCACTACCTACCCAGCCAATGCCACTACCCTGTACCAGGGCAATCACGGCATTGCCGTCGAATTGTGTACCATCGGAAGTAGCCGTTACGGTTACATAGTTGCCACTAAGCGAGGCCGTAAAAGTAACAGGTGATGACCCTTTGGCTTCATACCATAAGACGCGGGCAGCGGTCGGGTTGATCGCCCCTCCTCCCAGGGCTGCTTTGGCAAAGGGCACAGGAAGCCTGACGGATGCCGTATTGCCTGTCCCGAAGCGTATCAGGTGGCTGTTGGCTCCCCCGCTCTGACGTACCTTGACTGTCAGGGTAAGCATGCCCGATTTGAGGGTAATACTTCCTGAGCGCTCCGTACCGTTAAGGTTCTCCTCCGTCACACGGATGATGAGCGAGGAAAGTTTTCCTGCAACATCTGTTTTACTTACCGAGGTTTTATTGGAACCATCGTAGAGGGTAAACCAAGAGGGTGATCCGTCAATGGTAGCTGTCCAGCTTGCATAAGTGGTGAATAGCTTGAGTTCATATTGATCTTTTGCCGAAGCTTCCATACTCTTGCCCACTAGTACCTCGTCCCAGTCGAAAAGGATTTCACTGGCACTGATACCAAACATATCGGTATCATTGTAGGCTATTTCATTGATCTCGGAATTTACGTCCTCCACAATAAGGTCTTTACCGATGATGGATGGTTCTGCATCCTTGGCTTCCTCTGGAGATCCGTAACCGTAACTCTTTACATTAGTAATATTGATACGGTAGGCATGGTTTCTTTTAACCGGTATAAAACTGCCGCTGTTGGCAAAGTCGATACGGTAATAACAATTAGCCTGTCCCTTGTAAGTTGCTTTTACGACCAGGAAAGCCGGGTCATTAGTCGACGATTTGATGTCTGACTCGGGAATATAAATAGCCCCAAGAAGCTTGCGCTGATCGCTTACAGTGTAACTTTGCTCTGCATGCCTGTCAGCATGTGGCCTTGGCTTTGCTATCGTGGTAACGTCAATACCGCTTTCTTTCATATAATCACTGTGCGGTGTGAGGTAACCCTTGTCTGCCGCATTGCATACATATACTTCGTTGATTTTAAAGTCACCGGCCAGTGATGATGTTGTAATATCCATATCAACTCCCACGTCTACCCGTGCCATTGCCCGGAACATATTGACTGTAATAGCTCCCGTGCTTTCATTGATAACGATCGAATCCTTCATCTGCCCCCACATGGGAAAAGCAGGATCGGATGATGATAGCGAATTTTTTCTCCATGAAGCCGCTGAAAAATCTTTACTGTTAAAGAGTTCTGTCAGACTTTTTCCTTCCTGTCCCGTAGAGGGTATACTTATGTCCGAAGGCATGTTGGCGACCAGCACCAAACGCTGTTT
>NZ_JARXXA010000021.1 GCF_029892785.1 Parabacteroides sp. PH5-46 | reverse complement strand
AAGATACTAATTCTTGCAGATATAAACAAGAAATAATCAAACTAATATATTGTCAATCAAATAAATGAAATGCTTTTAAGGATAGACTAATTATAATATACAACTTGTACTATTGTTATAGTACAAACATACAAAAAAGAATTATTTCTCCAAACTTTTCCGAAAATTTATCAAAGTATCAGAATAATAAACCCTCTACAGCATAATAGATGATTATATCTTTCATCTTTCATCCCTCCCCCTAAAGACTGATGGGAAGAGGCTTTCAAGGTGAAAGAAAAGGCGAAAGCAACACCTTCGATAGAAAGGTGATGCAAATAGGCAGGTGGCGTAAACTTCTGTATAATATGATTTTAGGACGTGCCCCGATTTTATTTGCTCACGAGCAATTTTTATCGGGATACGTCCTATTTTGGAGGTAAGCGATAAACTGAAACATCTTCGTTTCACCCTGAAAGCGGCTTCCTGTCAGTCTTTGAAGGGCGAGGTGAAGGTGAAACGATTAGTTCTTGAAGAACACATGCTTGTCTACAGCATCTATCGTGATTGTTTTGCTTTTGTCTATTGTACCTCCCAGGATCTCTTTGGAGAGTTCGTTTAAGACGTACTTCTGTATGACACGTTTTACCGGGCGGGCACCGAATTGTGGATCGTAGCCTTCTTCGGAGATGAACTGGAGCGCATCAGGGGTGAAGTTCAGGGTGATACCGTTTTGCTCCAGCATCTTCTTGATGTTGTCTAACTGTAGTACAACGATCTTCCTGATTTCCTGTTCGTTCAGCGGTGTGAACATGATAATCTCATCGATACGATTCAGGAACTCGGGACGGATTGTTTTCTTCATCAAGTCCATTACTTCGCTCTTGGTCTGCTCTACGATCTTCTCATGATTTTGGGGAGTTATTTTCTCGAAGTTTTCACGGATCAGGGAAGAGCCCATGTTACTTGTCATGATGATAATCGTATTCTTGAAGTTCACCACGCGGCCTTTATTGTCCGTCAGACGTCCGTCATCCAATACCTGCAATAGGATGTTGAATACATCCGGGTGAGCTTTTTCTATCTCGTCAAACAGGACGACAGAATAGGGTTTCCGGCGGATGGCTTCCGTGAGTTGCCCCCCTTCGTCATAGCCTACATATCCCGGAGGGGCACCTATCAGACGGGTGGCGCTGAACTTTTCCTGATACTCGCTCATGTCGATACGTGTCATCATATTTTCATCGTCAAACAGATACTCAGCCAATGCTTTAGCTAATTCTGTCTTACCAACTCCGGTAGTACCCAGGAAGATAAAGGAGCCGATCGGACGTTTGGGGTCTTGCATACCGGCACGACTGCGGCGTACGGCATCGGCTACAGCTGTAATGGCTTCTTCCTGGCCGATGACCCGTTTGTGTAGTTCATCTTCCAGATGCAGCAGTTTGTCTTTTTCGCTCTGCATCATTTTGTTTACAGGGATCCCGGTCCAGCGGGATACGATGTCGGCAATGTCTTCCGTGTCAACCTCTTCTTTGATCATAGCCGATACACCTTGCATCTGATGCAGACGCGACTGTATGTCTATGTTTTCTTCTTCTATGGACTTTATTTTGCCGTACCGTATTTCGGCGACCTTGCCATAATCGCCTTCGCGTTCAGCTTTTTCGGCTTCAAACTTCAGGTTCTCGACATCTATCTTATTCTGCTGAATCTTGTTGACCAGTTCACGCTCGCTTTCCCATTGCGCCTTCTGTTTCTTTTCTTCTTCTTTCAGGTCGGCGATTTCCTTGTTCAGTTCTTCCAACTTGGCTTTGTCATCTTCGCGTTTGATAGCCTCGCGCTCGATTTCAAGCTGTTTGATACGGCGGCTTATCTCGTCTAAAGATTCCGGCACGGAGTCTACCTGTATACGTAGGCGGGCGGCGGCTTCGTCCATCAAGTCGATTGCTTTATCCGGCAGGAATCGGTCGGTAATGTACCGCGAAGACAGCTTAACAGCTGAGATAATCGCATCATCCTTGATACGTACCTTATGGTGATTTTCGTACTTTTCTTTCAGTCCGCGCAGGATGGAGATAGAGTCCAGCTCGTCTGGTTCTTCTACCATAACTACCTGGAAACGACGCTCCAGTGCTTTGTCTTTTTCGAAGTACTTTTGGTATTCGTCTAATGTAGTGGCACCGATAGAGCGTAATTCGCCACGAGCCAATGCGGGCTTCAATATATTAGCGGCATCCATGGCACCTTCGCTTTTACCGGCTCCCACCAGGGTGTGGATTTCGTCGATAAAGAGGATGATCTCGCCTTCTGATTTGATCACTTCATTTACTACTGCTTTCAGACGTTCTTCAAACTCTCCTTTATACTTCGCTCCGGCGATCAGAGCTCCCATATCTAAGGAGAAGATTTGTTTCGACTTCAGGTTTTCCGGCACGTCTCCACGCACGATACGATGTGCCAGCCCTTCGGCAATGGCGGTTTTACCAACTCCCGGTTCACCGATCAGGATGGGGTTGTTCTTTGTCCGGCGGCTCAATATCTGGAGCACGCGACGGATTTCGTCGTCACGTCCGATAACAGGGTCGAGCTTTCCGCTCCGTGCCCTTTCGTTCAGGTTGACAGCGTATTTAGACAAGGCATCGTAGGTTTCTTCGGCGGACTGGCTGGTAACCTTATTGCCTTTCCGGAGCTCTTCGATAGCCATGCGTAGCTCTTTCTCGTTCACACCTGCATCTTTCAGCATTTGTGAGGCGGTACTGTTTTCCGTCAGCAAGGCCAGGATAATATGCTCTAATGAAACATATTGGTCGCCCATCTTGCCGGAGTAGTCTATCGCCTTTTGTAATACGGCATTGGCTTCTTTGGAAAGATAAGGCTCTCCGCCGGATACTTTAGGATAGGACTCGATCTGACTATCCAATGCCCTGTTGAGGTTTTGCGTATTTACACCCAGTTTTTGAAAGAGAAAATTTGTGATACTTTCTCCTGTCATAATGACAGCCTTCAGCAGATGGGTAGCTTCAATTACCTGTTGGTTCTTTTGCGAAACCAACTGAACAGCTTGCTGAACTGCTTCTTGTGATTTGATTGTAAAATTATTCAGATTCATATATTTATATTTTATTTATTCCTTTTGTTTGTTTTAAATTCCTACCCTATAAACTGCAAATTAAATGCCAAACAAGATAAGTGTCATTTTGTCTTGTATTTATTTGTGGAACTATTTACAACAAAACACCTTACTCCATTCATTTGTTTGGGAGAGCGTTCATTTTTTCATGAAATAAAGTTGGTAGGTCACAGTCGTAAACCACGTGGTCGATAACCGTGACCCAGCTGGTCGACGGCCGTGAACCACGTGGGTCACAGCTGTGACCCACCAAAATGTTTGTGAAAAAATAAAAGAATGTACTGGGTAGTTTTGGAAAGCGATGCGGTATATGCTGTTACTCAAATAGATAGTTTGTTGTTGGCTTAATTTCTGTTTTGGAAAACTTTTGATATAATTAAAAAATGATAAAATATTAATATACAATTATATAAATATATTTTTTGGAAAACTTTTGTTTGGGTTGTTGAAAAATAATTTCCCAAAACTAATGAGAAACCGATTAATAAGATATACCTTTGTAACGATATGCTTCCGGTTTGTTCCGGACGAAAATTACAGGATTAAACTTCGGGTGGATACATTTTTATTAGAAGTATATTGATGCACTGGCCTCTTTCCCGTCGTCTTCTGTCTGGCTGAGATACAAATTAATGATTAATGTCTTATGGATTTATTTATTATTAAAAGAGACGGGAAAAGAGAGCCTTTTTCCATTGAAAAAGTTAAAAAGGCGATAGCAAAGGCCTTTCTGTCGGTGGGGAGTTTTGCTACAGAGGATGTTATTACCAATATTCTGTGCCGGGTAAGTATCAAAGACGGAATATCTGTTGAGGAGATACAGAACCAGGTAGAGATAGCCTTGATGGCTGAACGCTATTATTCGGTAGCCAAATCATACATGCTTTACAGACAGAAGCATCTGGAAGATAGGGAAGTAAGAGATAAACTTAAGTTCCTGATGGATTATTGCGATGCCTCGAACGCCGCCTCGGGTAGTAAATACGACTCGAATGCCAATGTAGAGAACAAGAACATGGCTACGCTTATCGGCGAATTGCCTAAGTCTAATTTTATACGACTGAACCGCCGGATGCTTACCGATCGCCTCAAGAACATGTATGGAAAAGAGGTGTCGGACAAATACATAGACTTGCTAAACAATCACTTCATCTATAAAAATGATGAGACAAGTCTGGCTAATTATTGCGCCAGTATCACGATGTATCCCTGGCTGATAGGGGGGACTACCTCTATCGGCGGAAACTCAAAAGCACCTACGAACCTGAAATCATTTTGCGGAGGCTTCGTTAATATGGTATTCATGGTTTCCAGCATGCTGAGCGGAGCTTGTGCCACGCCTGAGTTTCTGATGTATATGAATTACTTTATCGGATTAGAGTTTGGAAAGGATTATTATCTGGAAGCTGACAAGGTAGTTGATCTATCGAAGAAGCAACGTACCCTGGATAAGGTAATTACCGATTATTTTGAGCAAATCGTATATTCGATAAACCAACCTACGGGAGCCCGGAACTTTCAGGCTGTCTTCTGGAATATCTCTTATTACGATAAATATTACTTTGAAAGCTTGTTTAACGAGTTTGTTTTTCCGGACGGAAACAAGCCCGACTGGGATTCGCTCAACTGGTTGCAGAAGCGTTTCATGAAGTGGTTTAACCTGGAGCGTACCCGCGCAATTCTTACCTTCCCGGTAGAGACAATGGCACTTCTGACAGAGAATGGAGATGCGAAAGATGAAGAGTATGGCGATTTTACAGCTGAAATGTATGCCGAAGGACATTCTTTCTTTACCTATATTAGCGATAATGCCGACTCGCTAAGCAGTTGCTGCCGCTTGCGGAATGAAATCCAGGACAATGGCTTCAGCTATACATTAGGAGCCGGAGGAGTTTCAACCGGATCAAAAAGTGTCTTGACTATTAACCTGAACCGCTGCATCCAGCATGCCCTGCGCAAGTCGTACCCCTACCAGTTTTACCTTGAAGAGGTAGTAGATCTGGTGCATAAAGTACAACTAGCCTATAATGAGAACCTGAAATACATGCAGGAAAAGGGAATGTTGCCTTTGTTCGACTCTGGCTATATCAATATGGGACGCCAATACCTCACCATCGGCGTGAATGGCTTGGTGGAAGCGGCTGAATCTCTGGGGATAGAGATCAATGATAATCCCCGCTATGTAGATTTTGTACAGGAGGTGCTGGGTTTGATTGAAAGTTACAACAAAAGATATCGCACCAAAGAGGTGATGTTCAACTGCGAAATGATTCCTGCCGAAAATGTAGGAGTAAAGCACGCCAAATGGGATAAGCGGGATGGCTATAAAGTGAACCGGGATTGCTATAACAGCTATTTCTACATTGTAGAAGACGAATCCCTGAATATCGTAGACCGCTTCCGCTTGCATGGAAAGAAATACATCGAACACCTGACGGGAGGTTCCGCCCTGCACCTTAATTTGGAAGAGCATCTGGACAAGGAGCAATACCGGCATCTATTAAGGGTTGCCTCACAGGAGGGATGTAATTACTTCACCTTTAATATCCCCAATACAGTATGTAATGATTGCGGGCATATAGACAAGCGAAACCTGAAGGAATGCCCTTCCTGCAAGAGTAAGAATCTAGACTATCTGACCCGTATTATCGGCTATATGAAACGTATCAGTAATTTCTCTCAACCCCGGCAGGAGGAGGCTGCCCAGCGTCATTATGCTACGGTTCGTTAATTATGATATAGTCTTTCAGGAAGTCCCCGGCGAAGTTACCTTAGCTATCAATATCTCCAACTGTCCGAATCGTTGCAAAGGATGTCACAGTCCGTATCTGATGGAGGATAGGGGAGAGGCACTAAGCGAAGAAAACCTTGCCGTCTTACTTGAAAAATACGGAAATGCCATTACCTGCGTATGCTTTATGGGAGGCGATGCCGCCCCACAGGAAATCGACAATCTGGCAGCCTTTCTGCAAAGGAAGAACGCCCGCTTAAAAACGGGCTGGTACTCCGGCAAGACCAAGCTATCCCCCGATTGCAGGTTAAAACACTTCAATTATATCAAGCTGGGCCCCTATATAGAGCAACTGGGAGGACTAAACTCCTCCTCTACAAACCAACGCTTCTATCATGTGGTAGATGGGGAGATGGTAGATATGACATATCACTTTCACAAAGGAAACTAAAAAATATTCACTTTTTAGTGAACAATAAAAATAAGTATTACCTTTGTAGCTACAAGCGTACGATATGGAAGTTACTTTTGATAAGGTTTATTTACGCGATTTATACAAAACAGGTAAAACAACAGATAAGAAACATCGATTTCAACCTGAAGTTATACGTAAGTATCAGCACTGTATAGAGGTTTTGCTTAGCGTAAAAAACATTGAAATACTGTATAACATTCATTCGCTGAACTATGAAGTATTAAAAGGCAGCAAGGCAGGTATTTCATCCATCAGGGTAAACAAACAGTATCGTATCGAATTTATGGTGAAGGACAATGGACTTGAGCCATTAGTAACTGTTTGTAATATATTAGAATTGTCAAACCATTATAAATAGAAGGTTATGATTACTATTCCAGGCATCGCTTCTGATATGATTGCTAATAATATAGAACCTGATAGACCCACCCATCCGGGTGAAGTATTGAAGGAAGAGCTGGAATATCGTGGTATTTCTCAACGTAAATTTGCGGCACAAATTGGTGTGCAATATACTATGCTTAACGAAATATTAAATGCCAAAAGAGCCATGAATGTACAATTTGCTATGCTTGTTGAAGCTGCATTAAATATAGATGCTGAACTATGGATAAATATGCAGACGCGCTACAATATGTATACTGCCAAGAAAGATAAATCCTTTATAGAGCGACTTGCAAATATCAGAAAAGTAGCTTCTGTGCTTTAATATTATCTGTCGATTAGTTAAAGTATTGCTTCATATATTCCGAAGGGGATTTGCCGTATTGTTTCTGGAAGCTGGTAGAGAAGTAGGAGGGGGAGGAGAAGCCTACTTTGAAAGCTATCTCATTGATGCGTTTTTCTCCCTGTTGCATGAGTTGTACGGCTTTCTTCAGGCGGACTACCCGGATAAAGTCTATGGGCGAAAGGCCTGATATTCCTTTTACTTTGCGATACAGGCCGGATGTGCTCATGTGCATTTCGGCGGCAATGGCTTCTATATTCAGGGAATCGTTGGTCAGGTTTTCTTCCAGATAGGTATTGAATTTACTGAGAAATATCTCATCTATAGGTGAAGCAGCTAAGGAGACGGTAGAGGATAGCGGCTTTTCTAAATAAGTGCGATTCAGGAGCTCGCGGCTTTTCAATAGGTTGCTTATCTGAGTGGTAAGAAGCTCAATAGAAAAAGGTTTCTCGATGTAAGCATCTGCCCCGTTATTCAGCCCTTTTAGCCTGGATTGAAGATTGTGCTGTGCTGTCAGCAAAATGAACGGGATATGGCTGTAATTTATATCGTTCTTCACCTCATTGCAGAAATCGAAACCATCCATTACCGGCATCATGACATCGCTGATGATTAGCTTGACCGGATAATCGCTGAGGATGCTTAAGGCGCTTTTCCCGTTATCGGCTTCCAGTACTTGGTAGGTGTTTGATAGCTCATCGGCAATGAAGCGGCGCATATCTGCCTGGTCTTCTACGATCAATAGAGGCGGCTTGTGGTTATTCGGATCAATTGGGACAGTAAGCGGTTTGCTTTCTGTTTCTTCCAGCTGATATCCTTTCTCCTGAACAACAGGCAATGTAAGTATAAAGCAATTCTTCCTATCGGGCGTATGTTGGTAGCTCAGGCTTCCCTGGTGGTATTCGGCCAGTGAGCGAGCCAATGACAAGCCAATACCGCTGCCTTGTATGTTCTCTGTTTCTTTCACCCGGTAGAAGGGCGAAAATATCTTTTCCATTTCTGTTTCGGGAACCAGGTATCCGTCATTTGTGACGGAAATCCGGAAGGTTTCTTCCTTTTCCTGCGGGATAATCAGTTCGAACGAGACCTGTGTGTCTGAGTATTTCAGCGCATTAGTCATCATATTGCTGATGATCTTGGAAAAGGCCTCCCGGTCTATGTCTCCAAAGAAAGAGCCGGGAGGTATGTGTTGGATAAATGTTTTGTTTTCTTTCTCGAAAGCTGGCCGGAAACGCTGAATAATCGACTCAATCCAAAGGGTAATATCTGTTTTAACAAAGTTGAGCTTAAAGCCTTTGCTTTCTGTTTTCCTGAAATCAAGCAGCTGATTGCTCAGGTCTAAGAGTCGTTGTGTATTTTTCTCAATAGTCTGCAGATTTGTTTTGGTATCCGGTGAGCCGTCATTCGATTTCAATATCTTTTCCAGCGGAGCTTTGATGAGTGTAAGCGGAGTACGTATCTCATGCGTAATGAAGGTGAAGAATTGTATCTTGGCATCAAACAATTCTTTCTCTTTTTGCGATTCAAACTTTTCCTGTTCCAGCCGGTGTTTGTCTTCCAGTTTTGATTTCTTGTACCGGTAGAATAGTACGATCAGGAGGACAAGTAGCAACCCATACATCAGGTATGCCCAGGGAGTAGCCCAGAAGGGCGGCACAATTACAATCGGTAGTTGTATCTCATTATTCTGCCAGGTACCGCTACTGTTTGTAGACCTTACTTTGAAGGTATATTTCCCAGGAGAAAGGTTGGCAAAGGTAACGCTATTGTTCTGCTTCATATAGTTCCATTCTGTATCTACCCCTTCCAGCTTGTAGGCATACTG
The DNA here is from genome assembly GCF_029892785.1 of Parabacteroides sp. PH5-46. Taxonomy (GTDB): domain Bacteria; phylum Bacteroidota; class Bacteroidia; order Bacteroidales; family Tannerellaceae; genus DFXE01. The sequence continues at coordinate 55,647 of NZ_JARXXA010000021.1, read as the reverse complement.
AATAGCATCAGGAGAGGTGAAACTTAGTGCAACGTATGATAAGGTAAAAGTTGCCTTGTTGTGTGGAAGAGAAAGAGAGGTGACTCCTTTCCTGTTTTCCTTAGAGGGAAAACCCATACCACCCGGCACATGAATGTCTGTAATATGAATGGGGGGTGTATAGCTGTCTGTAATAAAATGGCGGGGGTTGAAAGCAATCATTCCGTTAATAGTCCCCATATACATCATCCCATCGGGAGCTTTGTAGGAAGAGCTGTAATTAAATTGCGTTTCATGTAGCCCGTCCGTATAGGAGAAAACTCGCATGGCATGCGTCTCCGGATTAAATTTCACCAAGCCGTTGGCTGTTGTAATCCAGAAGGTATGTTCGTCGTCTTCCAGTATCCGGTAAACGATATTGCTGGGAAGCCCATCCTCTACCGTGATACGATTGAATGAGTCGGTTATATCATTATATAGCGAAAAGCCGTAGACGGTTGTCACCCAAATACGTCCTTTGGAGTCTTCAAATACAGATGTCGTGTTGTTACTCCCCAGGCTTTGCGACCTGTGTATATCAGATGTGTAACGGGTTAATTTCTTCTCGGAAGAAGAATAGCGGAATAGCCCGTTGTCGGAAACAACCCATATATTACCTTTTGTATCAGTATAGATCTGGCGGACTAGTGCGTGAATATTCTCCCAGCGACTGAAGCGGTCTTTTGCAGCCTCATACAAGACCGTTCCTGTAGATGTACCGATCAACATATTACCATCTGCTAGTTTATGAAAACACAGAACAAAGTCACTGCTCAGCCCGTTGTTTGTACTACTTTGCGAATACCGTCGGATCAGTTTGCCAGACGGTAGCTCTAATACATCAATCCCTTTATTGAACGTACCTACCCAAAGCTTGTTCCCGTCGGCAAACAACCCATGAATATTCGTTGCAGATAAAGGGTGCTGCGGATTGTTGAGCGAGAAATTTGTTATCTCGCCGGTTTGCAGATTGTATCGATTAATTCCGTTGTCTTCCGTACCCAGCCATAGATTCCCATACATATCAGGAGATATTTCGCGTATGGCATTTCCCGGCATTTGCGGATGAGTCTTTCCTCCAATAAAGCGATCAAAGCTGACATATTTCTGCGGCAGGTAACTGATGCCTCCGAAGAAACTACCAACCCACATTCCGCCTTCCCTGTCTTTCGTAATAGAATAGATGGCGTTATCGGATATTGTGTATTCGTTGGTCAGCGATTTCTTCAGATGGGTGGTTTGCCGATTGAGTATATTATATATGTATACACCCGACTCTGATGCAATCCAGTATGTGTGATGATTATATGCTGTAATGGCTCTTACTTGTATTTCCGGGAGGACTGTCTCTGTCTGCATGCTCTGATAGTGATACAGCTTCAAGCCTTTTTTATTGGTGCCGATTAATACTCCTACATTAGGTACTTCGCAAATAGCTGAGATATGGACTTGCTCTTGCAGTTCTTTTTCAGTTAGGATCGCTGTTCGGGTAAAGCGGTCGGTCTCGGGTTTGTAAGCATATAAGTCAGAAGCAGACGAGAACAGGGCTTGTCCTTCAGTTGTCATAATCATACAGACAGGCTGGAAGTATGCATCGGCAGGATATAAGCGGCAGGTTTTGTCGGCAGGCGAGTAACAGACTATCCGGTTGTTGGAAGCCAACCACAACTGCTTCTGTTTATCTTCATTTACAACAAAAAAATCTTCGGCATCGGTGGCCTTATCACCGGATAATGTAAAGGGGTGAAACCCATCAATCGTATCATCATAATAGCAAGTTGCGTAATTGGTACATATCCACAAGGTGCCGCTTGAATCTTCAAACAGACTCCTGATCCGGTCATTTGGCAAGCTATTTTCGGATTGGTACGAATTATATCTGTACACCCGGAAGGTATGCCCATCAAAGCGATTCAATCCGTCATCTGTTCCGAACCACATAAAGCCTTTCCTGTCCTGCAGAGAGCAGTAGACTGTGTTGTGAGATAAGCCTTGTTTGTTATTGTAGTGGCGGAAATACATTTCCTCGGCCTGCCCATCTTCTTTGCCGATAAGCAGAAAGAGCAGTAGGAGAGAGCAGATGTATGATACATGTTGACGGATGAACATATGTTGTTTTGAAAAATTGCAAAAACAAATATAACTAAAATCGGCAGATATGTCGTTATATTTGTATGATGGAACAGATACACCGGGAATTGCAGCTTACGGCTGATGGAAGCCATACCCTTTTCGTGCCTGAAATGGATGAACATTACCATTCAGTGAACGGAGCTATACAGGAATCGCGCCATGTCTTTATTGAAGCAGGCTTAAAGCAACTATCCAAAGAAAATCTTCGGATATTGGAGATAGGCTTCGGGACAGGTCTGAATGCCTTCCTTACATTGATAGAAAACCCATGCCGGATAGAATATTATACGGTAGAGTTATTTCCTTTGGCGCCTAATGTCATTAAAGAATTGAATTACGGACAAATAATTTTTGAAGAAAACAAAGATCTGTTCCTTGCACTACATACTGCCCCCTGGAATGTGACAGTTGAGCTAACGGATCGTTTTTACCTGCATAAGATACAAGGGGATAGTAATAGCTGCACCTTGCCTGTAGACATTGATCTTGTTTTTTTTGATGCCTTTGCACCGGATAAACAACCGGAGATGTGGAATCAGGAAATATTCGATAAATTGTACAGATGCACAGCCCCCGGAGGAATACTTACCACTTATTGTGCCAAAGGAAGTGTACGTCGTATGATGAAGAAGGCCGGTTATTCAGTTGAACGAATAGCCGGCCCTCCGGGAAAACGCGAAATGCTTCGCGCTATCAAATAATATAAAAACTATTACAAAAGAGCTTCAATTTTACTTGCATATGCAGATTTTTGGGTTGCGCCAACCTGCTTATCCACCATTTTTCCATCTTTAAAGAAAAGAACAGTTGGAATATTGCGGATACCAAATTTAGATACAACATCGTTGTTGTTATCTACGTCCATCTTACCAATCGTCACGCGACCGGCATATTCTTTTTCCAAGTCATCAATGATCGGTCCGACCATCCGACATGGACCACACCATTCAGCCCAGAAATCTACTACCATGGGCTTTCCGGAATTCAATAATTCCTCAAAATTACTGTCAGTTATCTCTAATGCCATAATACTTTAAAAATTTGTTTATTATATGTTGTTAATTATATTCCGATTTTTCCTTTGAGGGAAAATAAAGACGGCAAAAGTACAAATTCTTCCTGCATACGCCAAACAATCAGTTGATCTTGAAATCAATATTTTCGTTCTCCTGCAAGAAATCTATCAGTTCACTCGTTACATTCAGACGCACATTCTGCGAGAAAAAGTTCAACACCACATTTTCTTCTCCATCCACTACTTTAAAATATAACAAACTTTGACCTGGATTAGTTTTTATCAAAGTCGACAGTTCGTGTATCATAGATTCATTAAGTTCATGAATTGGAACAATGATACGTATTTTTTCTATCAGGCTGTCTTTTACATCTTGTAATAAACGCATGGATGTGATATGTAGATCTAGTTCTCCGGCTTTCCATTTATGAGGTTCTACCTTGGCATTGATCAGCAGATACATTCCTACCCGGAAGTATTTACTGAAATCAACATACGTATTACCGAACAAGGCTATTTCAGAACTTCCTGTAAAATCTTCAATTTTCATCACTCCGTATGGGCTGCCTTTCTTGGTGGTTCCTTCCCGGCATTCCGTAACGATTCCTCCCATTACAATCTCACGCCCCTGCAAACTTTCTCTGTCGTTTAACTCGGCTACACCGGTATTGCATGCGTATGTAAGGATTATTTTGTATTCGTCCAGCGGGTGAGCCGACAGGTAGATACCTACCAGTTCTTTTTCACGGTTTAGCCGTTCCAGATCGCTCCAGCGCATGCATTTGGGAATTTCAGGCTTAGCGATAGAAGCAAAGGAATCATCCCCAAATAAGGAGTTGGTAGCTGTTGATTTATCTGTCTGATATTTATTGCCATAGCGCACCAATGTTTCCAGAAAGATCTCTCCTTTTCCGTTATCGGTAAAAAATTGCTCCCGTTGAACTCCAAAGTTATCAAAGGCTCCAGATAACGCTAAGGCTTCTATGTTCTTTTTGTTACAAGCCGTCAGGTTAATCCGTTCCACAAAATCGAAGATATCCTTGAACGGTCCGTTCTTTCGTTCTTCTATGATGTTCATCACGGCAGACTCGCCAACACCCTTTACAGCACCTAGTCCGAAACGAATGTCTCCTGCTGTATTTACGTTGAACTTAAGAACCGATTCGTTTACATCAGGGCCGAGTACTTGTATGCCCATAGCCTTGCACTCGTCCATGAATTTGGTGATTTCCGTTATGTTGGAGAGACTTCGGCTCAGTACAGCCGCCATGTATTCAGACGGGTAATGCGCTTTCAGATAGGCTGTCTGGTAGGCTACCCATGAGTAGCAGGTAGCATGACTCTTATTGAAAGCATAAGAGGCAAACTTCTCCCAGTCAGCCCATATTTTGTTTAATGTTTTCTCTTCATATCCGTTCTTCTTGCCGCCTGTAAGGAACTTCTCTTTTAGCTCATTCATCTTGTCGATGAGCTTTTTCCCCATGGCCTTACGCAGGGCATCACTTTCGCCACGAGTGAAGTCTGCCAATAAGCGCGACAGAAGCATGACCTGTTCCTGATAGACAGTAATCCCATAGGTATCTTTCAGATAGCGCTCCATGACGGGAAGGTCGTACTTTATCTCTTCCCGTCCGTGCTTACGGGCAATGAAAGAAGGGATATAGTCCATAGGCCCGGGCCGGTACAAGGCATTCATAGCGATGAGGTCTTCAAACTTGCTGGGCTGTAGCTCCTTCAGGTATTTCTGCATACCGGCCGATTCAAACTGGAAGGTACCGGTTGTTTTACCCTGGCAATATAAATCAAACGTTATTTGATCCTCCAGGCTTACATGGTCGATGTCTATTTTTTCTCCGGTTGTTTGATACACGTTCTCTACAGCATCTTTGATGATAGAAAGCGTTTTCAGTCCCAGGAAGTCCATCTTGATCAGTCCGGTTTCTTCAATTACCGAACCTTCATATTGGGTAACCAGCATTTCTTCGCCGGTTTCTTTATCTTTAGCTGTACTGATAGGAACAACATCCGAGATGTCACTTTGCCCGATGATTACCCCACAGGCATGAACACCGGTATTCCGCACATTGCCTTCCAGCATCTGAGCATATTTCAGCGTTTCACGTGTCAGGACATCTGTTGATTCTGCTGCATCTTTCAGTTCGGGAACATAATTAATGGCAGCTTTCAGGTTTATTTTTTTTACGTCCGGAATCCTGTCGGGTACGAGTTTGGCCAAACGGTTTGATTCCGACAAAGGCAATTTCTGTACACGTGCCACATCTTTTATTGCCGATTTGGTAGCCATTGTACCATACGTGATGATGTGAGCTACTTTTTCTTTCCCGTATTTTTTTGTTACCCAGTCGAGTACTTTACCTCGTCCGTCATCGTCGAAGTCCACATCAATATCAGGCATGGAGATACGGTCGGGGTTAAGGAAACGCTCAAACAGCAAGTCATATTTAATCGGGTCGATATCCGTAATTCCTAAACAATAAGCTACAGCCGAACCGGCTGCCGAACCACGTCCCGGTCCTACGGAAACACCCATTTCCCTTGCGGCGGCAATAAAGTCTTGCACAATTAGGAAGTAACCCGGGAATCCCATGTTCTTGATGGTTTTCAACTCAAAGTCGATCCGCTCGGTTACTTCATCCGATAAAGGCAGATCATATTTCTTTTTGGCTCCCTCATAGGTCAGGTGGCGAAGGTATTCGTCGGCATTCTCAAAGCCTTCCGGGATGGGGAAGTCCGGCATTAGCGGATCGTTGTCTATCGAATAATATTCAACTTTGTCTAATATCTCCAACGTATTATGCAAGGCTTCGGGAATATCGGCAAATATGGCATTCATCTCTGCCGTAGTCTTCATCCATTCCTGCTTAGAATAACGCATACGGGAAGGATCGTCAAGGTCTTTCCCAGTACTGAGGCAGATCAGGCGATCGTGCGCTTCGGCATCTTCTTCATTTACAAAATGCACGTCATTGCTGGCAATGATTTTTACATTATGCTTATGTGCCAGCTCAATCAGTACTTTGTTTACTTCCTGTTGTTTGGGGAAAGTACTCTGATCGGCATTGGGATTGTTTGTCTGATGACGTTGCAGTTCCAGATAATAATCCTCTCCAAAAAGGTTTTTAAACCATTGGATAGCCTCTTCCGCCTTTCCTATCTGGTCTTTCATGATATGCTGGGGTATTTCTCCACCCAGACAGGCCGAACAGATAATCAGGTCTTCGTGATATTTTTCAAGTAATTCCTTGTCGATACGGGGGCGTCCATAGAAACCTTCTGTCCAGGCAGTAGAAACCATCTTGATCAGGTTTTTGTAGCCTTTCAAGCTTTTGGCCAGTACAATCAGGTGGTAACCGCTCAGGTCTTCTTTTCCGCTTTTGGAAGCTCTTCCGTTGCGGGCGCAATAACACTCACAGCCAAGAATCGGTTTGAACAATGCTTTTTTGCTCTCTTCAATCTTGTCGGAGAGTTTACTCATCCGGCCCACTTCTTCTTCCGTAGGATTGCTTTTGTTGTTTAATTCGTTTAGTTCCTTTTCGCAATCCTTTATGGTAGCAAAATATTTGCTGTTTTTCTTTTTAACTTTATTATAGAATTCTTTAATCCCAAACATGTTGCCATGATCGGTCATAGCAATGCCTCGCATTCCGTCTTTTTGGGCTTTCTCTATCAGGGCATCTATTGAAGCCTGTCCGTCCAGAAGCGAATACTGAGTGTGAACATGTAGATGAATAAAGGGTTCCATAATAAATTTTCCAGCGTTTTAATTTCAGGAGGTAAAGGTACAAAAAGTAGATTAAGGAATACCGATACTGTTGATAACTTTTTCTCGATGTATGGATAGAGAATATTTATTCGTTGTTTAATGAAGTCCCACAATTGTAGAACTCATGTTCAACAATTGTAGAACACGTATTCAACAACTGTTGAACATGAGTTCTACAACTGTGGGATTATAAAAATATTTATTCAGATCGGGATGTTATTCAGTTTTCTATGTAAATCGGAGGGTGGTTGCAAGAGAAACAGTAATTATGTACCTTTGCACGTTAAACGTAAATAAATAATAGTTTTTTATGTCACAATTATTCCCAACAGATCTGCCTTATAAAGTGGCAGATATGACTTTGGCTGATTTCGGACGGAAAGAAATCGAAATCGCCGAACACGAAATGCCGGGATTGATGGCACTTCGCGAGAAGTATGCCTCGGAGCAACCTTTGAAAGGTGCCCGTATCACCGGCTCACTGCATATGACTATTCAGACAGCAGTGTTGATCGAAACATTAGTTGCTTTGGGAGCAGATGTACGCTGGGCAAGCTGTAATATCTTTTCCACGCAGGATCATGCTGCTGCTGCGATTGCAGCTACCGGAGTTCCTGTATTTGCCTGGAAGGGCGAAACGCTGGAAGAGTATTGGTGGTGTACCGAAATGGCGCTTCGTTTCCCCGGTGGAAAAGGACCGAACCTGATTGTAGATGATGGTGGAGATGCCTCTTTACTGGTGCATAATGGTTACAAGGCCGAAGATGATCCGAAAACGATCGACCGCAAAGGTAGTAACCACGAAGAACAAGTGGTGTTAGATACCATCCGGCGTATTCTGGAAGAAGACAATCAACGCTGGCATCGTGCAATAGCTGAAATGAAAGGAATCTCGGAAGAGACGACTACCGGGGTGCATCGCCTGTATCAGATGATGGAAAGAGGCGAATTGCTGGTTCCGGCTATTAATGTAAACGATTCTGTTACAAAATCGAAATTTGATAATTTATATGGTTGCCGCGAATCTTTGGCCGACGGTATCAAGAGAGCTACAGACGTAATGATTGCCGGTAAGGTAGTGGTAGTAGCCGGATATGGAGATGTAGGTAAAGGTTGCGCCCACTCGATGCGTTCCTATGGCGCTCGTGTAATCGTAACGGAAATCGACCCGATTTGCGCTTTACAAGCGGCTATGGAAGGCTTTGAAGTAACAACGATGGAAGAAGCCGTTAAGGAAGGAAACATCTTTGTAACAACTACCGGTAACCGTGATATTATTCGTATCGAACATATGGAACGCATGAATGATCAGGCGATTATCTGTAATATTGGTCACTTTGACAATGAAATACAGGTAGAAAAACTGGTAAACTATCCGGGTATTAAGCATATCAATATCAAACCGCAGGTAGATAAATATACGTTTGCTGATGGAAGAAGTGTTTTCTTATTGGCAGAAGGACGTTTGGTGAACCTGGGTTGTGCAACCGGCCATCCGTCATTTGTAATGAGTAACTCTTTCACCAATCAGACGCTGGCTCAGATAGACCTTTGGCAGACTGCTTATCCGGTAGACGTTTACCGTCTTCCCAAAAAACTCGACGAAGAAGTAGCCCGCTTGCATCTGGCACGAATAGGGGTGAAGTTAACGAACTTGACACAAGATCAGGCCGACTATATTGGTGTCCCTGTAGATGGCCCTTATAAGCCGGAGCATTACAGATACTAAATAATTTATTATGAAAGACAACTCATTAGTAAAGGATTCGAAGTTATTGCTTTATGTGGCAGCTTTGGCAATTGTTTTTGCCGTTTCGTTTTCATATATCTTTAATTCGAAACTCGACCTGAACGGAGATAACTGTGAGTATTATGTACTGGCAACTTCCATTGCCGGAGGGCATGGTTATTCGGATATAACCAGTGAAGCACATAACCCCTCCAACATTTTTCCTCCGGGCTATCCTTTGCTAATGTCTGTCATTCGTATATTTACTGATAGTATTTTCCCTCAGAAAGTATTAAATGGGCTTTTCCTGTTAGGATCAGCCCTGCTTTTCTTTTTCTTTGTCCGGAAGAACAAGCTGTCTGATTCAATGGCCTTTGTTGCTTCGGCAATCATTCTGTTGAATTACCAGGTATTGCATTTTGCTACCATGATGATGAGTGAAATGTCATTCATGTTCTTTACTGTACTTGCGCTTTGGTTCTTGTACAAGATGGACGATGAAAAGCCTTTCTGGAAAGACGTGTATTTTTATCTGGCAATACTGTCGGTAGCTTATTGTTATCATACCCGTACACAAGGAATAGCGATGGCAGCAGCAGTTGCAGGGTATTTCCTGTTTACGAAGCGTTGGAAGCAAATGCTGGGTTTTGTTGCGGGTTTTGCTCTTTGCCTTGTCCCCTGGATGCTTCGTAATAATCTGGCAGGTACAGGACAAAGCCGCTATGTAAGCATGATAGCCATGTCGAACCCCTGGCGTCCGGAAGAAGGAACACTGAGTTTCGGAGAGCTGCTTGGACGTTTCTTTGAAACCTTCAAGATGCTAGTAACAAAGGCGGTTCCCGGCTCTATATTGCCTTATCTGTCTGTAGACTATAGTGCAGCTACTACAATGGGAGAATGGTTGCTGGCTATTGTTCTGTTTGCCTTGATAGGCATAGGCATGTGGCGCTTTGGTAAATTCAAATATATATTCCTTTTCTATACGTTAGCTACATTTGGAGTAATCTCTCTTTTCAGTACTCCCAGTGAGAACCGCTATATCACCCCTCTGCTTCCTTTCCTGGAAGTGAGTTTGATGGTAGGATTATATACTGTTTTAACAATGGGAGTACAAAGGCTGAAAATTGCTCAAAGCCTCTCGCCATGGATATTGCTGGTGCTTGTGTTTTTCTCGTATCCCAAACTGGAACAGCTACATGCCATGAATAATATGCCTTTTCCTCCGAGTTATAAAAACTACTTTACAATAGCGGAAGAAGTGCATAAGCAGTTGCCATCCAATACAGTAGTTAGCTCCAGAAAACCCATGTTATTCTATATGTTCAGTAAAACATCCGTTACTAACTACTTGTGGACAGAAGACCAGGAAGCACTGATAAAAGGACTGGTAGACTCTAAAGTAGACTATGTGGTATTGGAACAGTTAGGATATAGCTCAACTCCTCGTTACTTATATCCGGCTATTCAAAACAACCCGGAATTATTCCCGGTAGTGATGCACTTACCCAATCCGGATACCTATTTACTGAAGTTTGAGCGGGAAAAAGCAGTAGAGAAATTTAGATATACTATAAATCATGATTAAAGATAAAGTTGTAACGGTTGTTCTGCCGGCTTATAATGCGGAAAAGACATTGGAGCAAACATACAATGAGATACCGTTTGAAATTGTTGATAATGTTATTCTTGTAGATGATCATAGCAGGGATAATACCATAGAAGTTGCAAAACAATTAGGTATAGAATACGTCATCCGGCATGATGATAACAAAGGATATGGAGGAAATCAAAAGACTTGTTACAACAAAGCCTTGGAGATTGGCTCGGATATTGTAGTTATGCTTCATCCAGACTATCAATATACGCCATTGCTGTTACACTCTATGATCTATCTGATAGCCAATGACGTTTATCAGGTTGTATTTGGCTCTCGTATATTAGGGAAAGGTGCCCTGAAAGGAGGAATGCCTTTGTATAAATACATCGCCAATCGGGGACTTACTTTTATCCAAAACCTCCTGATGGGCAATAAGTTGGCTGAATACCATACGGGCTATAGAGCATACTCTGCCGAAGTACTGAAAAGTATACCATATAATAAATGTTCTGATAATTTCGTTTTTGATAATGAGATTATAGCCCAAATAACAGACAGAGGATATGAGATCGCGGAGATAACATGCCCTACGAAATATTTTAAAGAGGCTTCTTCAATAAACCTGAAGAACAGTACAGTTTACGGTTTCGGAGTTCTGAAAGTTTCTTTCTGTTATTTTCTGAATAGAATTGGGCTAATGAAATATTCAATATTAAAAGACTGATTAGATGTTATACAGAAGTAAAGCACCTTTTAGGCTAGGGATTGCAGGAGGAGGGACAGACGTTTCTCCTTATTCTGATATCTACGGAGGGGCAATTTTGAATGTTACGGTTAGCTTGTATGCTTACGCTACGATACGTCCGCTTAATAATGGGAAAGTACGTTTAGTACATGTGAATGATGGTATTGTTGAAGAGATGGATGCTACGGAGCGTTTGCCCCTGGAAGGCTCTTTATTGCTTCAGCGAGGTATTTACAACTCCATTGTTTCTAAATATAATCAGGGGAAGCCGCTCTCTTTTGAGTTGACTACTTCGATGGATGTACCCTCCGGTTCAGGACTGGGAACCTCTTCTACATTGGTAGTTGCTATTCTTGGCGCTTTCACAGAATGGATGAAACTTCCGTTAGGAAAATACGATATTGCCCATTATGCCTATGAAATCGAACGGATTGATTTGAAAATGGCCGGAGGCAAACAAGACCAATATGCTGCTACCTTCGGCGGTGTGAACTTTATGGAGTTTCTGGAAGACGATAAAGTTATTGTAAACCCCCTTCGCATAGGATACGACATCCTGCAGGAATGGGCTATGAATACAGTACTTTTCTACACACAACAGAGACGCTCTTCGGGGCACATTATTGAAGAACAAGTAGAGAATGTAAAAAAGCAAAATGACTCATTAGAGGCGATGCACAAGGTGAAGGAAGAGGCCTTCCGGATGAAGAATTGTTTGTTGCGTGAAGAGTTGTGGGAATTAGGAAAGGCTCTAAACGTGAGTTGGACAAACAAAAAGAAGATGGCCCGGCATATCTCTAATGAATTTATTGACAATATATATGAAACCGCTATGTCAAACGGAGCTCTGGGGGGTAAGATATCGGGAGCTGGTGGTGGGGGATATATGTTTTTTTATTGCCCCGGAAATACCTGTTACCAGGTAACTGAGGCTTTAGCTAAGCTGGATATCGGCGAAGTTCAGCAATTTGAATTTTGTAAGAAAGGATTGACAACATGGACAGTAAAAGAACAATAAAACAACGTCTGGAAGAACACCAGGAGGTTATCCGTAAGATAATGGCAGATGACTGTTTGCAACAGACTATTTCTGAGGTTGTAAATGCTATAACCGCTTGTTTCAAAAACGGAGGAAAGGTATTCTTTTGTGGAAACGGAGGAAGTGCGGCTGATGCACAACATCTGGCGGCTGAATTTTCCGGTAAATTCTATATGGACCGGGAGGTATTACCTTCGGAAGCACTACATTGCAATACGTCTTATATGACAGCTGTAGGGAATGACTATTCCTTTGACATTGTATATGCCCGCCTGATTGCAGGAATGGCAAAGACCGGAGATATTCTGGTAGGACTTTCTACTTCCGGAAACTCAGCTAATATACTGAAAGCATTTGAAGTTTGCAGAGAAAAGGGGATCACAACAATAGCCTTTACTGGTGAAACCGGAGGTAAGATGAAATCTTTTTCAGACTATCTGATAAATATTCCGGAGACGGATACCCCTCGTATCCAGGAAGCACATATAACAGTTGGTCATATTGTTTGTGAACTGGTAGAATCAGCTATCTTCAGTAAGTAATATGGAAGCGATTATCTTGGCCGGAGGAATGGGGACTCGCCTCAGGAGTGTAGTTTCCGATATACCCAAATGTATGGCTCCGGTAGCCGGAAAGCCTTTCTTGTATTATTTACTTGCTACTTTAGAAAAAGCAGGTTTTGAACATATAATCCTCTCCCTGGGTTATAAGCATCATGATATTGAAGACTGGTTGGATACTTTGTCTTTCTCCATGCGGATCTCTTTTGTCGTGGAAAAAGAGCCTCTAGGAACGGGAGGGGCAGTTAAATATGCTTTGTCCCAGGCAGAACAGTCAGATATCTTTATTTTAAATGGAGATACTTTTCTGGGAGTTGATTATGCCGGAATGCTTGAACTCCATCAACAAACAAAAGCATTGGCTACTTTGGCTTTAAAGCGGATGGAAGACTTTGATCGTTACGGAGTAGTAGAGATGGATGCTTCCTGCCAAATCACTCGCTTTCTTGAAAAACAGCCATGTACTGACGGATTAATAAACGGGGGAACTTATCTTATTCGTAAAGAAAGCTTGGAAACTTATCCGGATAAATTCTCCCTTGAAAAAGATTTCTTTGAAAAAAGAGTTTCTACAGATATGCTTGCCGGATTCTCTTCCGACGGCTATTTTATAGACATTGGTATCCCGGAAGATTATATACGTGCCCAAAAGGATTTTAAAGATGGGAAATACAAAACCTTATAACACGCTATTTCTTGACCGTGATGGAGTTATCAATGTGCAACGAATTGGCGATTATGTTAAATCGATCGAAGAATTTATCTTTATTGATGGAACGTTTGAAGCTTTGCATATCCTCTCATCCTTTTTTACTCATATCATTATAGTTACAAATCAGCGCGGAGTAGGTCGTGGGAAGATGACATTACAGCAATTAGAAGAGATACATCACTATATGCTGGATGAGATAGCGTCGCATAACGGCAGGATTGATCATATATATTTCTGTACGGATACTGATGACTCAAATATGAACAGAAAGCCCAATATAGGAATGGCTCTTCAGGCTAAACAGGACTTTCCGGACATCAACTTTTCTTCAAGTGTTATGGTAGGAGATAGCTCATCAGATATGCAATTTGCCAATAATGCAAATATTCCGGCAATTCTCATTGGAAATAAATACACAAAAGAAGAAATTGCTCGATTGGATATCCAAGCACATTACCCGGATTTGCTTACCTTTGCCCGACACATAGATAAGGATTGATGTATGAAAATCGCGATGTTATCGACTTTCTACCCGTTCCGGGGCGGAATTGCACAGTTTAATGCAAACTTGTATGAGGCTTTTAAAAAGGCAGATAACGAGGTATTACCTTTTACTTTCAAAAGACAATATCCGGACTTTCTTTTCCCGGGTAAGACGCAATATGTAACTACAGAAGACAAGGCATTACCCATTGACAGTATTCCTGTTTTAGACACGGCCAATCCGTTTTCGTATATAAGTGCTGCTAACCGTATTAGCAAAGAAACCCCCGATATCCTTATTATGAAATACTGGATGTCTTATTTTGCTCCTTCTTTGGGGATAGTTGCCCGGCAACTTAAAAAAAGAGGATGCAAAGTGCTGACAGTTCTGGATAATGTGATTCCTCATGAGCAAAAGTTTTTTGACAAACCTTTTACAACCTGGTTCTTAAAGCAAAATAGTGGTTTTGTTTCCATGAGCGAATCAGTGCAGAAGGATTTATTTGCACTGTACCCTGATGCAAAATCTATTCTTAAACCTCACCCTTTATACGATCACTTTGGAGAGAAAATAGATGCAGCAAAGGCAAAAGAAGCATTGGGATTGGAGCCGAACAAGAAAACAATCCTTTTCTTCGGATTAATACGTGACTATAAAGGCCTAGACTTGCTTATTGATGCAGTAGGTATGCTGGATGAAAGCTACCAGCTTGTCATCGCAGGAGAGAGCTACGGAAGCTTCGAAAAATACAATGAACAGATCAGACATATCAATCATCCGGAGCGGATTAAAGTATTTAATCGGTATATAAGTGATAGCGAAGTACCTTTATTCTTTTCTGCAGCAGATGTATGTGTATTACCTTACCGTTCTGCTACTCAAAGTGGAATAACTTCCATAGCCTATCATTTTGAACTTCCCTTATTGGCTACAAAAACCGGCGGACTTAGTGAAAGTATTGAAAAACCAGGTGTAGGTTTAATGATACCAGAGATATCTACTGCATCCATCGCTGATACAATCCAATTGTTCTATAAAGCAGACAGAGCGAAATTTATATCCAATATCCAAAAAGAAAAATCGCTTCTGTCATGGGATAATTTTGCAGAAGCGATCCTTTTTTTCGTGAAAGACTTATAATTTCTTTTCTTTTCGCGTATTCCAAATAGAGTACCCAATAGCTCCGAATAACATTAATAGTATAAGGAGTCCGCTAAACCGGCTTATAGCTGATGTTGTAAGGAATATGTCGGGTTGGAATTCGAATGTAATTTGATGCTGTCCTGCTGGAATCAACATGGCACGAAGAGTCCAGTCTGCCCGGAAATGATCGGCTGGTTTGTCGTCTATATATGCTTTCCAGCCTGGTTGGTAGTATATTTCGGAGAATACAGCCAATTGCTCGGTAGAAGCATTACTTGAGTAGATTAATTTATCCGGATAATAAGTGTCTAATTGAATTGTTGCTGTTGAGTCGGGAGCTGGTGTGAATCCTTTTAGTGACTCTGCGAAACGCTTGTCCACAACAGCTACCTCCAAGGGATTAATTGTATTTAGAGCTGTAATTTCAGCATCAGCATTTTCTACTATATCTACCTGATTGACAAACCACGCGTTTCCGAATGCTAAAGGATTTCTGATAGGTGCATGGTCTGCATTATAGATAAGATACCGTGTATTTAGCATATTTAAGGATGGACACAGAGCAAATGCATTTACTAAATCCTGTTCGCTACGGGCATTCTGGAATGCGTTGGCAATGCTGGAAATTTCACCAGAAATCCGATGCTCTATTAGCTCTTGATATCTTCTGAGTTTGGCAGCATGATAACCTCCTATAGACTTATGGTAGTAGGAGGTGAAACTTTCCATGAAAGGGCTATTAAGCAGACTTAATACGCGATATGAGGGGTCAGTATCTTTTAGTATCTCGTTATCAGCAACAGATGTTTTGAAACTTTCCTGTAGCGTTTCTTTCTTGAAATTGTCGTCATTTAAATAACGTTTGTCTACAGTCCATAAATCGACTAATACTAGAATAATCATCCCAATACCTACCCACATACCCATCTTCTTTTTGTCTTTGGATTTCCAAAATATAAAAAGGAGAAGTGCCCCTAACAAAATAAATATGAGAGAACGAAGAGCATCAGCCGAAGCTATAGAAGCACGGTCTGACAGTAAAGCCGGATAGTACCAGCCTGGCACCTGGTTTAAAAATTGGGAATCATAAGAGGATTGAAAATTCAAGAATAAAGAAGGCATAATCCAGATCAATAAACTGATACCTCCGGTAATACCTAATGCCCAAAGAAATCCCTTTTTAAGGGTTGATTCATCCGTTTGTTCACTTAGTATTTTGTTTAGTCCCCAAATAGCAATAAGAGGGAATGTCAGCCCGGGTATTACTAAAGCCATTTCCGGTGTCCGAAACTTATTATAGCCCGGAAGATAATGGAAGATAAAGTCATTAAACAAGTCGAAATTCTTTCCTAAAGATAAAAAAACAAAGAAAATGGAACCAGCTAATAACCACCATTTGATAGGATTGCGAATCACAAACATCCCTAAGACAAACAAGAAACAGATTATAGCCCCAAAATAGACAGGGCCTGAAGTAAATAGTTTGTCGCCCCAATAAGTGGCAGCCTGTATCTTATCTCCGGAAGTTTGTATCCCATTTTTTCGGAATTCCTTATACAATTCAGAGGAGCTATCTAGAGTCCCCGCAGAGCTACCCCCATAAGCGTTAGGAACAAGTAGCGTTAACAGCTCCTTTACTCCATAGCTCCATTCAAAAGCATAGGTTTTATCTAATCCGGAAGATGGTTTTTCTACCTCTTCGCCAGCAGATGACAAAGTTAATTCCGTAGGCCCACGAAGGCTGGTTTTACTCATTTCAAAATTACTGTAAAGATTAGATAAGTTAGGCAGCACGGCAATAATAACACATATAGCCATGACTCCTGTCAGCTTAAGCAAATCTTTATATCTCTTTTCTATAAGTTCTTGATATGCGAATCCCAAATAAACAAACAAGCAGAAGATCGCTAAATAATACGTTATCTGGAGATGGCTTTCCAGCAAAGAAATAGCAATACTAATGATAAACAGAACGCTTCCCCATATCCAATTTTTCCTGAAGAGCAGAATCATTCCCGCAATAGTCAACGGCATATAAGCAATCGCATACGCTTTGGAGATATGCCCAGCCATAATAATGATGATATTATAAGATGCAAAAGCATAAGCAATAGCCCCAGCTACAGCCAGCCATCTATTGACTTTCATAACACACATTAATATAAAGAAACAAACCAAGCCGGCCAATACCATTCCTGCCCCCATCGGATCAATTCTTTTTACAATATTCAATAAATGCGTAAGGGGATTTAAAGGAGTACCTGGCATACCTACTTGATATGCAGGCATGCCGGCAAACATAGAACCTAACCAAGCCGAAACCTTACCTTCTTTATTGTAGTAGTTTGATATCTCTTGAACCATTCCTACATACTTCATAGAATCTGTTTGTTGCATTACTTTCCCATCTATCACAGACGGAGAAAAATAAACAGTGACTAATATAGTGAATACTAAGATAGCAAGAATATACCAACCAAATTTCTTTATTAATGTCTGCATAGTTTGTCTTTTTATATCCAATGCAAAAGTAGAGGATTTATTTCAAAGCAGAGTGAAAGACTATGAAATAAATGCCATATATTTGTTTTATAATTAGGATTTTTAGATGAAGAAGTTACTATTTATCAGATATAGAAGACCAGGAAGCGTTGATGCAGGTGGCGAACAAGGAACCAATACGAATTATAATGTACTTTGCCGATTGCTGGGGGAAGAAAATATTACCGTTTATTATATTCACGAAGAACAGAGTTTCAAGAAAATGATTTTGGGAGGATTTTCAATATTGATTAACTTCTTGAAGGGTTATTATTACGGACTATCTCCTCACAAGGTGAAAGAAATAAAAACTTTAGCCACAAACTATCCTTATGTGTTTATTGACAGAAGTATTTTTGGAAGGATAGCCAAAGTGTTGAAAAACAATCAATACGGAGGAAAAGTCATCACATTTTTCCATAATGTAGAGTCTGTTTATTTTGCTGCGAAAATAGGAAGATATATGCCTTGGAGATCTGTAGTAATCAACTGTGTAACTCAAAACGACCAGGAATCCTGTGATTATTCGGATATTATCATAGCTTTGAATGAGCGAGACAAGCAAGAAATAGAAAAACGCTATCATCGTACCCCAGATATTCTGTCTCCTGTGGTATTCAAAGATACCTATAAGTTACAGGAATATCCTTCTGCTCTAACACAACAAAAACCAGTTTGCCTTTTTTTAGGAACATATTTTCCGATGAATGTACATGGAATCCTTTGGTTTACAAAAGAAGTATTACCGAATGTGGATATTGATCTACAGGTTGTGGGTAAAAATATGCACGAGTTACAGCCCAGGGTGAAAAAGTATGAGAATATAAAAATTTTCAGTAATGTGCCTGATTTGAGACCTTATATAGAAAATGCGGATTTTATGTTATTCCCTATTTTTGAAGGAAGTGGCATGAAAGTAAAAACCTGTGAAGCTTTAATGTATGGGAAGAATATAATAGGAACAAAAGAAGCGTTTGAAGGATATGATCTAAATTTTGATAAAGTAGGAGCCTGTTGCAGCACAAAAGAAGATTTTATTAAAGCGATAAAGCATTTTTCAATTCATCCATGCCCCCGTTTTAACACTTACTCAAGAGACATGTTTGTTAATAATTATTCAGAAGAAGAAAGAGAAAAGAAATTTGCGAAAATATTCAGTGATTAATTGAGACTAAGGGAATAGTATGCCTATAAAAACGTTGTTATCTTTATTAAATTTATTCTCATCTCAAATTTAATGGGAATTATTGTTGTTTTTTTAAGGACAACAACAATCTAATATATAAAACCGATAATGATACTGAAGTTTTATAAGGTATTAATTTCAACATAGACTCCATTGAATAGTTGGATATTTTGTTATACTCTTTATGTGAAAAAATAAGATTGATTTGATCAATCATTTTTTTTACAATTGATTTTTCATTGGTCCATAATATGAGTTTTTTTAAAAAATAAATCCTTAAATTTGCGTAATAATTGAATAATTGAATATGCGCTTTGTGTAGTTTGAATTCTTGATCATATTCAACCATTTTTTTCATAATAAAAATGAGAGATTTAAAATTTCTCTCAGACATATTCTGTGTGATGGAATTTGAACGCAAATGATATATATAGGTGATCTCAGAGCAATAAATAATTAATGTAGCTTTCATAGCTATTTCAAATGACCATAAGATATCTTCGTGGACTATATTTGCATAAAATGAAATATTATTATCTAGTAGAAATTTCCTTTTTACTAATTTATTGCACGTCCCATCATACCATTTATGAGAAATGAAGGAGTTAAAAATTTCATTATTTCCTTCTACTTTAGTCTTGATTTTGATTTCAACAAATTTTTCTCGTACGCCTCCTGTAACATTAAATTCACCTAAAACTAAATCTGCTTTTGAGTTAATGTTAGATTTAACAAGATTCTCGATTGCATTTAATGGTAACTCGTCATCACTATCTAAAAAGAAAACATAATTACCTGTTGCATTATTTATGCAAGTGTTTCTTGCAGATGCAACACCTTTATTGCTATCATGTTTAATGACCCTAGTTGATTCTTTTCTTTTATGGTTCTTGATAATAGACTGTATTCTGAAGATACTCTCATCCTTGGAGCCATCATCAACCATAATGCATTCAATATATGGATAAGTCTGATTTAATGCAGATAGTAATGCTCTTTCAATAAAAAGAGATGCATTATAAAAAGGAATAAGAATTGATACTTTCAAAATTTAGATAGTACTTTAAATAGTAAAATTATTGGTTTGTAAAAAAAACGATTAGACATTAATTTCATAAATAATGTAGGCTTATTAGATTCTATTAAAACTCGTAAATCCTCATTGTGTGTAAAGGTTTTTTGATGAATAGTAGAGATTCCTCCATCATTAAAATATGTTGTAAATATGGGAATATATTGAAATCTAACTCCTTTATTAATCATTTGAAGAAATAATTTATAATCTGCAGAGATTTTAAATTTCGTATCAAATGTGAATTTATTTTTAAACAAGGAGTGATTGAAAAATGTAGCAGGTTGATATATTGGGCAGCCTATTAGTGAATTAAGATTTAGTTTTTTTTCTTTTGATGGGATTAATGCAGATTCAACATCATTTTCAATTTTTATCAATTGCCCATATATGACATCAGCATTAGTTTTTTCTAAATTATCACAAACAGTTTTTAATACATATTTATTTAAATAATAATCATCACTATTTAAAAAATGAATCCATTCTTTGGTTGCAAATTTGAGCCCCTTATTCATGGCATCGTAAATGCCATTATCTTTTTCTGATATCCAATTGAAAGATATATTTTTTTTTAAAAATTTCTGTTCATAATCTTCAATGATAGCAATTGTATTATCATTAGAATTACCATCAATTACAATATATTCAGAAGGAGGGGTCGTTTGTTCAAGAATTGAATCAAATGTTTTTGTAATTGTTTTTTCGGAATTATAGCAAACTGTTATAACTGATATCATTTTCAAACTAATTTAATTAGACGGTACTTTTTACAGTAGTGATTTATAAAGAATGCTTGTAAGGTGGGCTCTTTTTTCTTGTGTAAAAAGAGAAAGTCTTTTCTTTCCCCTTTCTACTAATTCTTTTTTGAAAGTCATATCAGTTAATAGTTTCTCCATAGAAAAATAAATAGACTCAATATCATTTGGATCAAAATAACTCGCTGCATCACCTGCAATTTCAGGAAAGCAACTAGCATTACTAATAGCAACCGGACAATCCATAGCGTAGGCTTCAAGAATAGGGATTCCAAAACCTTCATAAAATGAGGGGAAAACAAACATTTCTGCATTCTTGTATAACCAACCAATTTCTTTGTCATTGAAAAACAAAGAAATTGTTTTATCTTGTATTTTTAATTCTCTCAACAAAGTTCTTTCTGAGTTATCAAAATCGCTGCCCGTACAAATTAAATGAAGGTCAGGATATTTTTTTGAAAGTATAGAAAAGGCATTGATGAAATTAAAAAAATTCTTATATCCATGTCTTGCTCCAATATATAATATGTATTTTTTCGCATATTTCCCGGTTTTTTTCGGAATTATAATTTCGTTTTGTGGGGTTATACACTGATTGATAACTTCAATCTTTTTATCATCAATATCATAATACTCTAATAGATCCTCTTTTGTTTTTTGACTAATAGCAATCACCTTATCAGCAGATTTAGCAATTCTTCTTTTTTTTTCAATTTCATTTCCACCAATGTTATATTTTTCAAGGATCATATCATGTATAGTAATGACGAAAGGTTTATTTTTTAATCTATTCTTTGATAAAAAATAATCATCATAATATGTGGGATGAAATATGTCAAATTCTTGTTTATTTAAAGTTTTAAAAGAATTATCCAGATTTATTTTTCGAATGATTTTATTTCTAATTTTCAAATTAAACAAGGGGAATAGTTGATGATGAGATGAAATGTCATTATTTTTAATATAGTGATTATTTGACAAACATAATGACAACTCACATTCAATATTGCATTTTTGCAAGTATTTTATTAAATCATAATGATATCTTGATATACCACCATAATTTTGTAAGATAAATATTTGATGATCAAAAAGAACTTTCATCTTTTATATAATTATAATCTTCTTCTAATTTACTATGAATCTTTATCCGATTAACCTTGTGGTTATATTTTGTGTAAATTCGCTCAATAAAAGGTAGAACTCTGTATTTAATATCAAAAACTGAAGTTTTAAATGGATTTTTTTTATGTTGCTTTTTTGTAAACAAATGCATGTTAATTCCATTGGTATAATAAAATAAACCATGATATTTTGCAAGAATTTCAAGGGATTTTATTGAATAAAACGAAATATGTTGTCCCGTTTCAGGCGAAAAGTACCACCAATCATTTACTATATTATTTGGAGTAATTTCGGTTGAGAATATTACATTATCAGCATTTTTTAGCATTGTATTTAGTTCTTCAACTGGCTTTACCAGATGTTCAAAAACTTCAAACGCTGTTAATACTTCAAAGTGAGATGTGGATGTGTCATTTATATCAAAGTGTTTAGAGAAAATGTTTTCACAATATTTGTCTTGACGATAAAAATTGAATCCTTTATCTCTCATTAGCCTAACAAAAAGTCCATATCCTCCAGCATAATCTAAGTGTGGTTTATCATAATCAAAGAATTTTAGCAATAATCGCTCTGTTAGATTACTAAAATAAATATTGCGTTTAACTAATCCTAAATCCAAATTTGTAATAGCATTAGAGTATGCTTCATTTAACCAATGTGGATATTCAGTCTGGATGAAATCACATTTAGTGCATTTAAAGTATTTTACATCGTATTTTCGAAGTATTTTTTTTGTAAATAAATAACTTGTACTATGATTACAAATGTTGCAAAACATTTTTTTATAATTAATAATATTAAAAATAAATCCTATCTTTTTTGAAAAATAAAGCTTACACTTTCTTTGAAAATTGTAGAATTACTTTTCCAAACAATTAATATATATAGAACAGATACTGTGAGGATTTTTAAGAAAAATCTAAACAATACTACCTCTAGATCTTTTACTAAATAATGTGTAAAAACTATTAATATTATGCTGATAATTAAATATGGAGATATATCCTTTAGAACACTAATAATTTTAAGAGGAATCAAGCGACTTATGTATATATGCCAAATTAACAGATATAGATATGTTGTTAAAACATTTGCAAAAGCCATCCAATAAATACCATAAGGTAAAACACAAAAGGCGATGGATATTTGTATCAAAGCATACAATATTGTTTGTGTAAAATAGAAAAAAGATTTATTGTAGCTAATAGCTAGCTGCATATAGAGAACGCTTATTGGGGCTGTTATTGCCCAAATGCAATAAAGTTGTAGAATAGGAACACAAGGAAGCCAATCACTGTTTATTAAAGTTATGAATTCTCTACTTACAAATGCAAGTCCCAACAAACTAGGGAATGAAATAAAAGCGATAAAACGTAGTAATTTACGAAATATCTGAACTTGCTTTTTTTTGTTATTTCTATTAAGAACGAAAATTGGTTGTGCGATGCCACTTACTGTTCCTGAAATTACTTCCGCTCCCATAGAAGCCCATTTAAAACCTTGAGAAAAATAGCCAACATCTGTTTTAGTCTGAAATTTACCAAGTAATACTGAAAAAATATTACTTTGAATTTGGGTAATGATGGATGATACCATCAATTTTGAACTGAACCCAAACATTTTCTTAATAGGAGTAAAGTTAAATATAAAAGTCGGTTTCCAAGGAGAATAATACCAACGTAGTATGCTCCCCATTACAGTGTAAGTTAAAGTTTGAAAGGCAAGTGCCCAATACCCATATCCGTTAATGGCTAGATAAATTCCTATAGCGCCACTGGTTAATGTGGAAATTATATCTACTTTTGCTCGTTCTTTTACCATGATTTTCTTGAATAGAACAGCATTATGAGAGATACTAATGCTGTTTGCAACAAATGATAGAAAGAGGATACGCGCGAGAATTTTCAAATTAGGCTCGTTAAAAAAAATGGCAATTAATGGAGCGCAGCAAAAGAGTATTGTATAGATGATTATGCTAATGATAATACAAAACCAAAAGACTGAATTATAGTCTTCTGAATTAAATTCGGATTTATTTGCCAATGCAGATGTAAAACCACTTTCTTGTATAGTATTAGCAATTCCAATGAAGATAGCTAATAATCCTATCATTCCATAATCATCAGGAGTTAAGTTGTTTAATAATATGATCCCAATAAAAACACTAAGGATTTGCTGTATTCCTTTACTGATCCCCCCCCAAAACAGGCCTTTGGCTGTTTTTTCTTTTAGGGTGGGTTCTGGGGGGTGGGGATTTTGTATGTTTGGTTTGTTGTCTGATTCCATAGGAATAGTTGGTCACTCCCAGTTGAGGAGTGACTAAAAGTGTTCAAAGATACGTAATTCTTGGCAAATTAGGGGGTGTGTGAGGTGTGAGATTGCTTTTTTTGTTTTTAAGTCCCACATATGTGGAACATGTGTTCAACAACTGTTGAACTTGTGTTCTATATATGTTGAATTCATGTTCAACAGTTGTGGGATTTAAATCGTTTGCTTATTTCAGGCTGACGGCGTAGTTGTATAGCTGGATTACTTGTTCTATGGAATTGAAGTTGGTTTGATTGTCTTCTATGTGCTTTTGGAGGGAGGCTTTGTGTTCGGGGAATATTTTCAGGAATTCTTTTGCTGTTGCGAAGCATTTCTTCTTTTTGTTGTATTCGATATAGTATATCTTGCTTAGTCTGGAGAGGCTGTAGCGGTCTTGTTTGGCGAATTCGTGGTATACTCCGCCGGAGTGGATGCCGGCGTAGCTTTCGATGGCGGATGTGGTGGAGTAGCCTCCGTATCCGGCTTTTCTTCCTTTGTCTTTTACAATGGCATTGTATTGCACTAAGAGAGGAGGTTCTATCTGGAGGACTTCGCGTATCTTGTTTTTGTCGTGCAGGAAAGTCCGGTCACCGGTCTTTATGAGAGTCACCAGTTCCGGTTCGCCGAATTCCTTGATGCTATTATTGTAGCTTACATCTATGAAGAGGAATTTTTTGATTATCGGATTGTAGTTGAGATCTACGACAAATTGTCGGCCATCTTTGTAATATACGGTTCCTCGCTGGAATGTGTCAAATAAATAGTTTGAGTTTGCATTTTCCTGAGCTAGTGCTCCGATACCCAGGATACAGACTGTTAACAGAAGAATTGTCCGTTTCATTATAGTATGTATTTTGCAGGTTCTTTGTATGCAATTATACTTCTTTTTCTCATGAAATGCAAACGGACATGTATTAAAAAATAAAGGCTGCCTCGGTATTGAAGCAGCCTTTAAATTATATGTTTACGTATGATTTATCTAAGTAGGCTAGAGAAATCTGCGTTTGTTACGTATTTTGCGAATTCAAGATCTGAAGCTATTTCTTTAACCATTGATCTGTCTTTGCTAATAGATGATTTCAGATTGTTGATAACGCCATTGGTGTCGTTTGTGCGAGCAGCAACGATTGCTTTCAGATAATCTGTAGTTGCATCAGCATTAGATACGGTATTCAATGTTTGCAATGCTTTGCTGTAATCTTTAGTCATGATTTGAGCTAATGCAGCATTGTTGCTTTTGATTGAACCGAATGAGCTGGCAGCTTTTGCATAGTCACCTTGTTGCAGGTAAAGAACACCTAATGCTTCGCTTAATTCAGGAACATTAGCAGCGCTTCCGAACAGTTGTTGAGCCTTAGCCTGGTCTCCTTTTACAAGAGAAAGCAAACCTAAGTTCATGTTTGTTTCGCTGTTAGATTTTACTGAATTAGCTTTGTTGAAGAGATCTTCAGCTTTTTTCAGGTCGCCTGATTTGAAGCGCATCATACCGATGTTGTTCCAGGTGCGATAGTCGTTAGGGAACAATTCGCTAGCTTTTGTATAGATAGCTTCTTTTTCGGCAGCATTGTTAGTTAATGTAGCAGCATAAAGAATTTCTTCTACATTCAATTCACGTGGGTTGCTCTTCGCTAATGCGCTGATTTCATCATCAGATTTACCGATAATTTCAACATTAGCAGTTAAGCGAGAACGACGTAATTGCGGAAGAATTTCGTCTGCCAATACACTAAATACAGAAGAGATGTTTTTGATTTCCTGTTCGCGTTGTTCCGGATCTTTGTACATAGAAAGAACACGCAATACAAGGTCTTTGTCCTGAATGTTAGATTTAGATACCAATTCCTGAAATCCGTCCCAGTCCTGAGCAGTGTAACGTGCATCTACAGGAACATCAATTTTTGATTTCTTCAATTCTTTGGTCAAGAATTTTGTAGTGTTAGCTTCACGTCTTTCAGCCAATCCTGTATTCAGTTTCACACCACCATCAGGAGAAGCATAAGCCGAAATTTCTACAGCTACATTTTGATTAGGAGCTTCGTCAGCATTCTTAACAAGGTCTTTCCAATCTTTGATTTCTTGTTTGCTCAATTCCTTAGAACGAAGCTCAGCCTGTTGGATAAGGAACATGATGTTTGCATCATAAGCTTCTTTGATAATCCGTTGGAATTTGTCGGGTGCAACAGCAGCGTTTGCAGTAGCAGCGTTTGCCATTTCACCGGTAGCGATAACGCCATCTCCGATTTTCACATCAGGCAATGAAATAGTCTTGTTCTTGATCTTAGCATCGAAAGTAAGATACAATTCAGATTTTTTCATTTCCGGTTTGTAAGTGAAAGCAGTTCTCATGGTAACGTTTCCACCATTGCTTTGAGAAATGGTTTGATTGTTTCCGTTTACTTTTTCACCTTGATAGGTGTAAGAAGTTCCCCATGCTTCACCTCCTTGATAACGAAGTACAGGAGTTACAGTTACAACAGCATTTTTGTTGAACCATTTAGCAGGGAATGTTGCATTGATGGTAACTGGTACTTTACCTCCAACAGCTTCTAGCGGTTGAGGTTCGGCCTTGATATACTGCTCAGCTAATGGAGTTAACTTACCTGAACAAGAAGAAAGGATCACGATTGACGCCAGTACAAAAAAGGGCAATAAAAACTTTTTGTTCATAATTTGAAATAAGTTTAAAATGTTACAATATTTTATGTGTGTGATTTCTAAAATCGAGTTCTCATCATCCATACATGCAAAACTAAATCATTTTTTTGTTATGTGTAAAAAAGAATCAAGAAATTATTCCCAATTAATACTTATTAAAGAATATCTGCTCCATTTTACAGCGTTTTCTGGTATTATTGGACAAATATACATATCTATCTCCTTTCAAAAAAGTATTTTTTGTGAATAATAAAGGTTTTTCCCATTTATATTAATAATATAGATTCCGGAACCGAGGTTTGATACTGGTATCGTTGATGCATTTCCGCTAAGTGTGGTTTGAAACATCCGTTGCCCGTTTGTGGAATAGATAGCCATATCAGCTTTCTGTATGTCTTCCGGCAATAGCACATAAACTGTTTTGTGATTGCGATTTATAAAGACTTTAACATCGTCTTCCACAGGTGGTTTTTCGTTCGTAACCAGATGGGTATATCGTATCACCGGGTCGATAAACAAAGACGTATTGAAGGGCATAGAAGGGTGAGAGGAAGCTTTGATCCATTCGCCTTTATTATTGATCCAGGATGTATTCCGGCTGGTTTGTCCTTTGGGTAGATTATATACTGCAAAGGTGGAATTTTCGGGTGAATTAATTCTGTATCCGATATAGAATGTTCCGGAAACCTCTACAGGCTTGTCGAAACGGATAAAAGACTCCTGATTCCTGTTAAGCCATTTTTCTGTTTCCTGAAACGTACTGTCAATGACGGACATTTCCGTATATGTAGGCTTAAATGTGCCTGTATAAAGCAAGGTTTCAGGCTTATCCGTTCCGCTGTAAACTACTACTTCAACATTCAGTGAACCAACAGGATCGGTAACAGCAGGAGTAACAAAGTAGGCTCCGTAGATTTTTGCCTTTTCATTCACCTGATAGGCTTCGGCATATTCTGTTGTTTTCAAAGAATTACTTCCGAAAAGATAACCTGTAGCGGGAGACGAAAGCTCGCTTATGGTGATACTATCCTGACGTTTTAAGTCATAAATGTTACTTAAGCGGTAACCAGGTTGGGTAGAATAGGGGTCAAGCCCTTTAATCGTCAGTTTTTTGCTATTGGATGGAGCGAGCCAATGTTTGAGCTGCTTATCCGGACTATCTTCCGGCTCCCAAGCCTTAAACAGGGCATAATAGAAGTCGTCCATAGGAACACTGCAGCTTGATGATCCGCCGGAAAGAGCGCCAATCACCCGGTTGTTAGAGTCGAATAAAGGCGAGCCGGAAGAACCGCTTGCTGTGCTTCCGCTGCTCCATACGTCTACCTTCCAGTGTGCATTGTTGTAGAAGGATATTTCTTTTATAGTGAAACTTTTCAGTGATACATTGTCTTCTGAAATATTGATCCGCTTAACCGATGCGCGAGGGTGATGGATGCCTGCGTAGGGGAGTGTGCCTCCGTCTTCTTCTATGCTCCAGCCTGCATAGTATGGTTGATAGTAAACAGGGGGAGCTTCCTGTAGCTCCAATAAAGCCATGTCGATCTTCTCGTTGACAGCTCTGTAGATAGTAGAGGCAACAGACATCTCTTCCGTACCCCTCATTACAGGGTTGCAAGTAGGACTGGTATAATTGAAGAAGCAGACGATGCTTCCAGCGATGGATTCATAGTCGGGATTGCTTACCGAGAAATTCTTGTTCAGACAATGTGAAGCGGTTAACAGATAAGGCTTTCCGTCATTCTGAGTATTATTGAGCATTACCCCCGAACAGGCAGTTACCCCATCTATGGTAATCAAAACAACACTTCGCGATACCTTATTATATTCATCATCAAAGCAGACAGGGGGAAGCATACAGGCAAATTCACTTCTGTTTCCGCCCGGCTCATATCCTCTCAGGCTCCGGTATCCGTGGTTTACCTCTCCGATTGTCAGTCTTCCCGGAAAAGCAGCATTGGCCGGTTCTTGATATTCAACGATCAGCCTTTCTCCATGTATGGGCGAAACAGGTAATATCTGTTTGTCGGAATTATTCAGATGGGTGAATGATCCTAATATCTGTGTCTGTTCAGGATTGTACAGAAACAACTGGGCGCCTTCCGGAAGCTCGTACTCGGTAAATAGTACATTAATGGAAAGGGCTCCTTTGGAGTAAATCCCCATTCGCCAGATCTTTGTTCCGTCTTGTTGTATGAATGTTTCTCCTGTATTTGCGGGGCTATAATTGGTCATAAACTTATAAGCAAAGCGGTATCCGCTTTTCAGGTCGCTCTCATTCATGGCATCTGTTCTGAGTTCTTCCTCCACATCAAAAGAGGGCATTTCCTGATAAAAGTTGAAAGACTGGCTACGGGTTGGGGTATATGGTAAAGGTTTGCCTCCATGACTAACCTGCGCTTTGCTACTTAATATGACACAAGAGGCAAAGAATAGAAATAACAAGCCCTTTCTTCTCATTTTCAACATCTGTATAAGTTTGACTTTATATAAAGTCTGCCAAGATACAATTTTTTCTTTTACTTTTGTAAAAAATGCGCATGATGATGAGAAGGGTCTGTTGTATTTTGATGCTACTGCTGCTTGTTGTTACATCTTTACTCGCTCAGCGTAAAAAGGTAGCTGTTGTATTGGGTGGTGGTGGAGCAAAAGGCTTTGCTCATGTAGGGGTATTGAAAGTACTGGAAGAGGTCGAAATACCTGTCGACTATGTGGTAGGAACCAGTATAGGAGCTATTGTGGGTGGACTGTATGCCGTAGGATATGATGCCAACACGATTGACAGCCTGGTTCGCAAGCAAGACTGGATGATGCTCTTAAGCGACCAACTACAGCGCAGCAGTAAATCTTTCCCGGAAAAGGAACGATCCGAGCGCTATATATTATCATTGCCTTTCGGAAAGGAGAAAAAAGACCGTGTCATTAGTGGAGCTATCAAAGGACGTAACCTGTTGAATCTTTTTTCCGACCTGACAATCGGTTATCATGACTCTGTCGATTTCAATTATTTTCCGATTCCTTATGCCTGTGTTGCGGTTGATGTAGTTAGTGGGAAAGACTATGTATTTCGTAGTGGAAGTCTGCCATTGGCAATGCGAGCCAGTATGTCTATCCCGGCAGCTTTTACCCCTGTTCGCTTAGACAGTATGGTGCTGATAGACGGAGGAATAAACAACAACTACCCCGTTGATGTAGCCCGACAAATGGGAGCAGAAATCATTATAGGTGTAGACTTGGCTACCAGTGACTTGAAAACGCTTGATGAAGTAAATACTCCGGGTGATATTATTGGACAGATAATAGCCTTGCACGGACATGAAAAATATCAGCAAAATAAAGAGGATACAGACCTGTTATTACGTCCGGATGTAACACCATACAATTCAGCCAGCTTTGGAAAGCCCGCTATCGATACCTTGATAGAAAGAGGCGAACAAGTTGCCCGAAAACGCTTGGATGATATTCTGGCACTGAAAGAGAAGATAGGTATTACTCCAACTTACGAGGCGGAAGATTGGAGAACCAAAGCCTGCCTGATCTCACCGGAAGATTCTTTCTTTGTACGAAATATATCCTTCTCGGGAGCATTTCCCGGTGATGAGAAGTGGTTGCTAAAAGTCAGTGGATTAAAAGATAATACTTCAATGACCCTGCATCAACTAAAGAATGCCATTTCTATTCTGATGGGGACAGATGTCTACTCAAATGTAAGTTATCAGCTAACAGGGGAAAACCCGTATAACCTTGAACTGACAGTACAGCCCAAGTCCATCAGTTCCTTTAATTTAGGCCTTCGTTTTGATACAGAGGAAATTGTGGCAGGTTTACTGAATGCTACCTTTGCCCATAAAGGACAAAACCGCTCTAAATTTGCCTTTACCGGACGGATAGGTACAACATCTTATGCCCGCTTGGATTATGCCTTGGAGCGTACCCCTCTGCGAGGCTTAAACATATCTTATATGTTCAGGTATCAGAATCTGGATATTTTCGACAAGGGGGAGAAAACGTATAATACTACCTATACGCACCATTTTTCCGAACTGGCTTACTCGGATATGAATTGGCTTAATTTCAAGATAAAAGCCGGGCTCCGATATGAATACTTTGACTATAATTCATTCTTATATACCGGTGAAAATCAAAAATATTCCGTTATTCCGGAAGGCTACATTAGCTATTTTCTTTCTACCCATCTGGAAACCCTAGACGGAGCTAATTTCCCTACCAAAGGAGTCTCCTTACAAGCAGACTATTCCCTATATACCGATAACTTTGTGCAATATAACGGACGCTCACCCTTCTCTGCCATAAAGCTCAGCTTTATGAGTGTGTTTCCGGTTACTTCGCATCTGAGCCTGATACCGTCTGTCTATGGACGCGCGTTGATTGGAGGTAATCTGGCTTATCCGTATCTTAACGCTATAGGAGGGGAAGTCTTTGGAAAATATATGCCTCAGCAGATGCCTTTTGCCGGGGTGAACCAGCTTGAGTTGGTAGATAATCTAACCGGTATCGTTCGTTTACATGTACGTCAGCGGATTTATCAGCGACATTTTGTATCCCTGATTGGTAATTATGGCGTATCTCATGACGACTTGCTGGAGCTGTTTAAAGGCTCCAACCTGTGGGGAGCCAGTATAGGATATGCTTACAATAGCATGGCAGGTCCGCTGAGTGCCAATCTAAGCATTTCCAACCGGAATAAAAAGGTTTTATTTTACTTGAATCTGGGATTTAATTTTTGATCTTTTGCTACTTTTGCATAAAATGAAAAAATATGATAGAGCAAATAATTGAATTTCTGAAGGAATTACAAGCCAACAATGACAGGGTGTGGTTTAAGAATAACAAAGAACGCTATGACGCATTACGGGAAGGTTATCTGGAAATCGTGCAACAGCTGATAAACAGGATTGCTTTGTTCGATCCGGAAGTCGCCGGTCTGGAAGCGAAGGATTGTCTTTTCCGTATTTATCGTGATATCCGATTCTCTCCCAATAAACAACCTTACAAGAATCATTTTGGAGCCTATATGGCAAGAGGAGGTAGAAGCAGCATTAGGAGCGGCTATTACCTCCATATTGAGCCGGGAAACTGCCTGCTTTCCGGAGGACTTTGGATGCCGGAACCTAAGTTGCTTAAGATGGTGCGCCAGGATATTTACGATCAGATGGACGAATTTGTCGAAATCCTGGAAGATCCTTCCTTTAAAGCTGTATATCCTCAATTGGAAGGCGATACCTTAAAGCGTAATCCTGCCGGATATCCTGCCGATTTTCCGCACAGTGATATCATTCGCCATAAAGACTTTAGTGTGAGTGCAAAGAAGCCCGACAGTTACTTCTCGCGCAAAGACTGGCTGGATGAAGCAGCCGCTGACTTTGAAAAACTCTTCCCTTTCAATCGTTTCCTCAATTATTCGGTAGACGAATTCCTAGGTTTATAATGACATAAGTTTGGAAGCATTCGGTTTCTTTCCTACGCACCCATGTTAAAATACTATAAATATAGTAGTATGTATTGCATGGTACATAGGCATTGCATATATTTGCGAAATAAACCAATAGAAAATGAATGCAGAGAACGTAAAATCACAAATGAGAAAAGGAATACTGGAATATTGTATTCTGTTGCTTCTCAAAAAGGAAGCTGCTTACACCTCTGACATTATTCAGAAGTTACAGGAAGCAAAGCTGATCGTTGTAGAAGGTACCTTATATCCTCTTTTAACCCGCTTGAAGAATAGTGAGCTGTTGAGTTACCAGTGGATTGAATCTACTCAAGGCCCTCCCAGGAAGTATTATAAACTGACAGAAAAAGGCGAATCTTTTTTAGGTGAACTGGAAATGTCATGGGAAGAGTTGACTAATACAATAAACCACATTAGAAATAATTAAACACAATAAGGCAATGAAAAAGACACTTACAGTTAATCTGGGAGGTACGGTTTTCCATATTGACGAAGATGCATATCAATTGTTGGATAAATATTTGTCTAATCTGCGGATCCACTTTAGCAAAGAGGAGGGGGCCGACGAGATTATGAGTGACTTTGAGCTTCGGATCTCTGAGATTCTGAACGAGCGGGTACGTCTGGGTAGCGAGGTAATTACGCTCGACCATGTAGAAATGGTAATCAAGCGCATGGGAAAAGTAGAAGAGCTCTTTGACGAAGAACCGGCCGAAGAATTTAAACAACATGCACATAGCGCTTCCGGCGAGCAAGCGAGAGAGGCTACCAGCAGACGGCTTTTCCGGAATCCCGACGACCGCGTTTTGGGTGGTGTTTGCGGAGGATTAGCAGCTTATATGGGATGGGATCCTACGCCTATTCGCTTGTTGCTTTTCATATTAATGTTCTTCTACGGCATTACAATTCCTATCTACTTTATCCTTTGGCTGATTGTGCCAATGGCGCGTACGGCAACAGAAAAACTCCAGATGCGTGGCGAAAGTGTAACGGTAGAGAATATCGGAAAGACTGTAACAGACGGTTTTGAGCGTGTATCGAGCAATGTGAACGACTATATCACTTCCGGTAAACCGCGTACGGCTCTTCAGAGGTTGGCAGATGGTTTTGTAGACGTGTTGGGGATTCTGTTAAAGGTAGCAGCTGTATTGCTCGGTGTTATCCTGTTTCCTCCGCTTTTGATCGTTCTGTTTGTTATGTTCATCGTAATTATTGCCTTGGTTGCCGGAGGAATAGGAGGAGGCTTTGGCTTTCTGCATAACTTTATGCCCTTCACTGACTGGAACGTGCTAGCTACTTATCCGGAGTGGATACTAATGGCAGGTAGTATCTGTACAATCCTGATCATCGGTATACCTATCGTAGCCATCTTGTATGCGATATGCAGTCAGATATTTAAGTTTAAACCGTTGCATTCAGGCGTTAAAGGAGCCTTAATCCTTCTATGGGTTATTGCTTTGGGATTGAATATATTTTTCGTAGCCCGTTATGGCATTCCATTCTGGGGTGATTGGTATAACTGGCATTGGAATTCTGCTGTATGGCAGGCATTCTTGCCGGGATGGTGATTGTTGTTTATAATTTGTGTGTTTAAAAAAAGAAGGCCGCTCAATCTCAGAGGGGCCTTCTTTCAAGGTTAACAAATTTATGAGTAAAAACCACTAATGAATCTATTTATGTCTAAAAACTATGTGATACATAGGCTTTAGCACATAAAGGTTACAAATATAAGGAATGTTTTTAAAAACAGGCCTTATTTATTTATATTCTTTTCTTATTCTCTCTGCGATGTCACTTAGTTCTTCTTGTGAAATCGCCAGTTTCTTTTGGCCGAAATACATGTCGGACTCCTTTGTTATAGGGATCAGGTGGATGTGCGCATGAGGCACTTCCAAGCCAATAACAGTCAGGCCAATCCGCTTGCAGGGGATAGCAGCTTCCTGGGCGCGGGCTACTTTTTTGGCAAAAGCCATCATGCGTCCCAGTTGATCATCATTGATATCAAAAAAATAATCTGTTTCTTCTTTGGGAATTACAAGTGTATGACCAATTGCCAGCGGGTTTATATCCAGAAAGGCATAAAACTCATCATTTTCTGCAATCTTATGACTGGGTATTTCGCCGGCTGCAATTTTACTGAATATAGTTGCCATTATTCGCTTGTTTAGATAGAGATATCCATAATCTCAAAGCTCATCATCCCTGATGGAACTTTAATGTCAACAACATCACCTACTTTCTTACCCATTAAACCTTGGGCAATAGGCGTACTTACGGAAATCTTACCTTCTTTCAGGTTTGCTTCCGAGTCGGATACCAGCGTATAGCACATAACAGCATCGTTCTTGGTATTCCGTATTTTTACTTTGTTCAATATCTGGACAGCATCTGTAGACACCTGTGATTCGTCTATCAGGCGAGCGTTTGAGATCAGGGTTTTTAATTGAGCCAGCTTAGCTTCCATGATGCCCTGAGCGTCTTTAGCTGCGTCATATTCCGCATTTTCAGACAAATCTCCCTTATCTCTGGCTTCTGCTATCTGTGCTGATATCTCAGGACGCTTTACAGTTTCCAAATAGTTGATTTCGGCTAATATTTTATTATAGCCCTCTTCTGTCATATAACTAACAGCCATAATGAATCCTCCTTAAATTAGATAGATTTATGAATACTTGTATAATAAAAAAGAATCCCGACCAATATCCCTTGGCCGGAACTCAACTTTCACCATATTTAAAGCACAAAGGTAAACCTTTTTCCCGAATAAGCAAATTAAGAATTAGTGCTTTAGAACATAGCGGCATTTATGTAAAAGGAAAATATTACTTTTGCAGGAATAACATATAAAGAACAATATGGCAAAGTATAAACGCGTGCTTTTAAAGTTAAGCGGCGAATCATTGATGGGAGGGAAAGCGTACGGGATTGATGAGGTACGTTTGAATGAATATGCGGAACAGATAAAAGAGATTGCTGATATGGGTATCCAGATAGGGATTGTTATCGGCGGCGGAAATATCTTTCGCGGACTGAGCGGAGCGTCCAAGGGCTTCGACCGGGTGAAGGGTGACCAGATGGGGATGCTTGCTACGGTTATCAACAGTCTGGCGCTGAGTTCTGCTTTGGTGGCTTTGGGAGTAAAGGCAAAGGTGCTGACGGCGATCCGTATGGAACCTATCGGAGAATATTATAATAAATGGCGGGCTATCGAACTGCTGGAGCAGGGGCATGTAGTGATTATGTCGTGCGGCACAGGGAATCCTTTCTTCACAACAGATACGGGTTCTTCCTTACGTGGAATAGAAATAGAAGCGGATGTAATGCTGAAAGGCACGCGCGTAGACGGCATTTATACGGCTGATCCGGAGAAAGATCCGACAGCTACCAAGTTCTCCGAAATTACGTATGACGAAATCTACACACGCGGTCTGAAAGTAATGGACCTGACAGCTACCACGATGTGTAAGGAGAACAACCTCCCGATCATCGTATTCGATATGGACACGAATGGAAACCTTAAAAAAGTTATGTCCGGAGAAAACATCGGTACCTTGGTACATAACTGATTAAGGTTGTTATGCACAACCTTTAAAACATGAGAAACCTTAAAGCCTTTATTATTATACCACTTTTGTCTCTTCTTTTATGCGGATGCAATTCCATAAAGGAAGAGAAGAAATATGTTGTAGGTCTGTCCCAGTGTATGCTGGACGATGCCTGGCGGCAATCGATGATCCGCGAGACTCAGCTAGAAGCATCAAACTACGACAACCTGGAGCTCGTTATCCGGAATGCGGATAGTGATAACGAGCAACAAATCGCACAAATTCAGGAACTGATCGATATGGGAGTAGATGCACTGATCATCTCTCCCAATCAGTCGGATTCTCTTACGCCCATTGCCGAGAAAGCCTATAAGGCCGGGATCCCCACCATTATTACCGACCGGAAAGTAAATACGGAACTCTACACTACATTTATTGGCGCAAATAATTACGAGATAGGAGTAACAGCCGGCGAATACGCTTTACAATATTTGCCGGAAAAGGCGGTTGTCTTGGAGATCTGGGGTTTGGAGAGTTCGTCTCCGGCACAAGAAAGGCATCAGGGATTTGCCAAGGCGCTGGAAGGGCGAACAGATATATCTTTCATTAAACTGGAAGGCGAATGGCGCTATGACACCACCCGCGTACGGGTTGCCCGCATGGATATGCCCGAGCGGATTGACTTTGTTTATGCACACAACGATATGATGGCTATTGCCGCCCGGGAGCTTTTCAACGAGCAGGATCCGCTGCGTTCGGAGACACTCCCTATCATAGGTGTGGATGCGGTTCCCGGTGCCGGCTTGGAAGCTGTCTCTGATGGGCGTATCAATGCCTCTTTTATGTATCCTACCGGCGGGGAACAGGTCATACAGGCGGCGATGGATATATTGAACGGTAAGCCGATAGACAAATACATTCCGCTTGAGAGCGCGCAAGTAGACAGGCCTACTGCCCGGACATTGCTAATCCAGTACAAAACCATCCTGAACTACCAGGGACGCATAGAGAACCAACGAGGCAATATCGATCAGTTATTAAACAGGTTCCGATTCCTGGAAAATTCCTTGTTGCTTATCTCTTCCTTTACCTTTGTCTTTATATGCCTGATCATCTATATATTCTATATCAACCGGAAGGTGCGGAAGCGGAATAAGGAGCTGAGGGAAATGAATATAAAGGAGCGCGAACAACAACAAAGGCTGATTGCCCTGAACACGGAAATAAAGGAGGTAACGGCTCAGCGGCTTCAGTTCTTCACCAATGTCTCGCACGAGTTGCGAACCCCTCTTACCCTGATATTAGGGCCCTTGAATAAGTTGATTTCACTGATGGGAAGCTCGCCCTATTTGCCGGACTTGCAGTTGATGCAGAAGAATGCGAATCGCCTATTACGGGAGATAAACCTGATACTGGACTTCCGAAAACTGGAAAATTCCAAAGAGAAAGTAAACATACATCAGGCAGACTTGGTGGCCTTTACAGGAGAAGTAAAAACCTCTTTCGACAGTATGGCTAGCGCGCGGCAGATACACTATACCTTCCATGCAGATATGAAAACGGCTGCCGTATGGTTTGATCCCGATTTGATGGAAAAGCTACTCGCCAACCTGTTATCCAATGCTTTTAAGTTTACACCGGAAAAGGGGGCAATAGAAGTCGCCATGTCAGAGAACGAAACACAAGTCTTCATCTTGGTAAAAGATAGCGGGCGAGGCATACAAGCCGAGAAAGTCCCCTACCTGTTCGACCGCTTCTATACGGAAGATAGCCCCTCAGGCACAGGAATAGGCCTGCATCTGGTGCAGCAATACGTCCGGATGCATCATGGCGATATAACGGTAGACAGCAAACCGGGAGCAGGAACCACCTTTACGATCACTCTCCTGAAAGGAAAAGCGCACTTTGACGACGATATCTCCGAAGTACAGGAGTCATCCCTCTCGTATGAGGCCTCGCAGTTAGACGATACCGAGGAAAAAGCCCTATTGACAAAGCAATATCCTTATACCATACTAGCTGTGGAAGACGATGCAGAAGTACTGGCCTATCTGTCGCAA
Organism: Parabacteroides sp. PH5-46; assembly: GCF_029892785.1. Classification (GTDB taxonomy): domain Bacteria; phylum Bacteroidota; class Bacteroidia; order Bacteroidales; family Tannerellaceae; genus DFXE01. Next base: position 17,969 of record NZ_JARXXA010000021.1, on the reverse strand, counting down.
GAATTGAAAGAAAACTTCTCTGTCCTTACTGCCACGAACGGGAAGGAAGCCCTTACGCTTCTGGAAACAGAAGATATTTCTCTGGTATTAAGTGATGTAATGATGCCTGAAATGAACGGTTTCGACCTGTGCCGTACCATGAAAAGAGAGGTGTCGCTAAATCACATTCCGGTCGTTCTGCTTACTGCCTTATCGGAAGAGCGGCAAAAGAACTTTGCCATTTCGGGCGGAGCCGACGATTATATTCAAAAGCCCTTCGACACTCGCTTCGTGAAACTAAAGATTATCCGTCTGCTTGAGGAACGAAAACGCCTGCGCGAACAACTATTATCCAAACTGCAAAACAGTAACCTATTACAGACCGACCCGGGGAAAGTAGAGAACATGGACGACCTTTTCCTGCGCAAACTCCTGGAGCGGATAGAAGAAGTATACACCGATCCCGAATTTAACATCGAGAAGCTGAGCGACTCCCTTTCCATGTCGCGTGGGCACCTTCATCGTAAGGTAAAAGACCTGACGGGCACTACCCCGGTTGACTTCCTGCGTAACTACCGCTTGCGCAAGGCGGCGGTCTTATTAAAGCAGCAGCAACTCTCGATTAGCGAGATAGCCTACCATACCGGATTTTCCTCTCCGGCCTACTTCTCCAAATGCTTCAAAACGCTATACGACAAAACTCCCAAGGAATATCAGGAACATCCATAGTTTTTGCGGAAATGATCAATACTATTACAAAAAAATATGGCTATAAACTGTTGGTTGATAGCCATCAACCAGTTGGCCGACAGCTGTCGGTCAGCTAACCGATAATTATCGACCAATTGGCCGACAGCCGTCAGCCAACAATTTCCTACAATACAAAGTCACAAATGCACCCAAGTTATCCTCCAAATCATGCGTCTTCGACGCAAATACATTACCATTAAAAAACATGTACACATGTCGTATTTTTGTGACAAATGTTATAGTCTGTCGTTTTTCTTTTGGGGATGTTACAAATGTCATAGCTTGTGCTTGTTTTGTTATCTCCTGTCTTTCTTCTGTCCTCTATTTTTGTGAGCAGAATTTAATTGCTAAACTCTTAATAATTTATTGCTCATGAAAACATCACTTCTTTGCAAATTGTGCGTGTGGATTGTATGCTTGTTCATTACACAATCTGTATTTGCACAACAAGTATCCATTAAAGGGACAGTACTGTCAGGCACGGATAACTTTCCGGTTATTGGTGCATCGGTCATACAGAAAGGAACCACCAACGGGACTATTACAGACATAGATGGGAACTTTTCCATTGACGTGCCCCAGGGAACAACGATAAGCATTAGCTATATAGGCTTCATTACGCAGGAATTTCCGGCAAATGCTTCAAAGACCTTAGAGGTTATTCTGATTGAAGACGTACAGGCGCTTAGCGATGTCATCGTAACAGGTTATTCTTCGCAGAAGAAGGCAGACTTGACAGGTGCCGTGTCTGTAGTAAAGATGGAAGAAATCAAAACCATCAATACCAGCAACGCCATGCAGTCGCTGCAAGGACGCGTTCCCGGCGTACATATTACGAATACGGGGAATCCTACCGGAGATGTAGATGTAAAGGTACGCGGTGTCTCTACCTTGGGAAATAGCCGTCCGTTGTATATTATCGATGGCGTTCCTAGCACTCGTTCGATGAATGAGATAGCCACCTCCGACATTGAGTCTATCCAGGTATTGAAAGATGCTTCTGCCGCCAGTATCTACGGATCACGCGCAGCAAACGGTGTGATCATCGTAACCACGAAAAAGGGGAAAACCGGAGGAACCAATGTAGAATTCCGCGCCTCATTAACAGCCTCTCAATGGCAACGCTCTGTAGACTTGCTGAATGCCGAACAGCGCGGACAAGCCCAATGGCTGGCAGCTATGACAGACAAGACTGATCCTAATTACGGAAACTACGAGTTTGACTGGCAAACCAACGCCAACGGACATGCTGTATTAGACAAAGTAATATTGCCGCAATACCTCTATGTAGGTGGCGTAGCTACAATGGAAGCTACGGATACAGACTGGGTAAAGGAAATCAGCCGGACGGGTTTCATTCAGAACTATAATGTAACGGTAACAAACGGGAATGAAAAAGGCCGCGCCTTATTTTCTGTAGACTATTACGGCAATCAGGGGACAATCAAAAGCTCTTACTTCAACCGCATTGTAGCCCGCATAAACAGCGACTACAAGCTATTTAATGACCGCTTGACGATAGGCGAAAACTTCTCTCTTTCCAAAACAAGGGAGTCGGCTCTTGATGCAGCAAACCTGCAAGATCGCGCGCGCTTGATACAGCCCTTGGTTCCTGTCTATGACATGGAAGGAGGCTGGGGAGGTCCGGCCAGTAATATGAGTGACCGCCAGAATCCCGTACGTATGATTGAAGACAATAAAGATAACTATAAAGATGTAGTCCGCTTGTTTGGCGACGTAAGTCTGGACCTGGAAATTATAAAAGGGCTGAACTTCCGTTCTAAGCTGGGAATTGACTATACCGCATACTGGCAGCGCCATATGCAGAAAAGCTACCAGTCCGGATTCTTGTCCGACGAAACAGCCAGGCTGGATACTCACTCCAACTATGGCGGCAACTGGATACTCAGTAATACCTTGAATTATAAGTTCGATCTGGGCAAGCATAATTTCGATATACTGGTTGGCCAGGAAATGCTGAAATACAGGTTTGAAAATATGTCTGCCGGACGGGATGGTTATGTGTTGGAAACGCCGGACTATATGTACCTGGATGCCGGAGAAGTAAACTTCCGCAATAATGGTAGCGCCACATCCTATGCCCTGTCTTCTTTCTTCGGGAAGATCAACTATGTGTTTGATAATAAATACCTGGCATCTTTTACCCTTCGTCGCGACGGCTCTTCCCGTTTTGGAGAGAACCACCGCTGGGGAACCTTCCCTGCCTTTTCACTTGGCTGGCGTATCAGTGAAGAAGGCTTCTTTGAAGGAGTAAAAAATGTATTTTCCGATTTGAAACTACGTTATGGCTGGGGGATGACCGGTAACCAGGAAATCGACAACTATGCCGCATACGGACTCTATCAGGCACGCTATTATACCGACCCGACTTGGGAGCGCGACCAAGGGACAGCCTATGATATTTACGGTAATAACCAGGGAATCTTACCTTCCGGCTTCATTCGTACCCAGCGTCCGAACGCTAATCTGAAGTGGGAAGCAACCACCCAGCACAATGCGGGTATCGACTTTGGATTGTTAGACCAGAAGTTTGTCGGTTCCGTTGACTATTTCTTAAAGAAAACAGATGATATCCTGGTGAAGCCTCCTTACATCGCAACGATTGGCTTTGGCGGTGACAGCTATGTGAATGGTGCCAGCATGGAAAACTGGGGATTGGAATTTGCACTTACCTACAATCAGAAGATCGGCGAAGTAGACCTCTCTGTTACCGGAAATATCGCCAGCTACAGGAATAAGATTACCAAATTGCCGGAAGACGTAATCAACTCTTATCCGGGCAATGGAAACGACCAGACGATCCTGGGCCGTCCGTGGAAATCTCTTTTCGGCTATGTAACCGACGGACTTTTCCAGACACAGGAAGAAGTAGACGCACATGCCGACCAACCGGGTAAAGGGCTGGGACGTATACGCTATAAAGATCTGAATGATGACAAGAAGATAACGGACGAAGACCGTACCTGGCTGGGCGTTGAAGATCCGGATTTCTTGTATGGTTTAAATGTAGCCGCCTCTTGGAGGAACTTTGACTTCTCAATGTTCTGGAACGGGCAGGTAGGATCTTACACCTACAACTGGCTGAAAGAATTTACCGACTTCTACGGCTTCTTCGGTGGACAAAACTATGGCACACGCCTGCTTGACGGATGGCGTCCGGACAATACAAACACCAGCATACCGGCTGTTTCCGGCAGTGATGTGAACAACGAAATACGTACGTCCGACTATTTTGTAGAGAATACCTCTTTTCTCAAGTTGGCTAACTTCGAGATTGGTTACCGCTTGCCTGAAAATTGGCTGAGGGGCGTACGCATACAAAATGCACGCATTTACCTCTCCGGCCAGAACCTGCTGACCATTAAGAAGGGCTGGGGCAAAGATGCCTTTACAGGAGTAGACCCGGAAACACCTCGTTTCGCCTATCCCGTTCCCCGCTCCTTTACGTTCGGGCTTAATGTATCCTTCTAATCTTCTAATTAATAATTGACAATAAACAATTAATCATTATATACAGACATGAAAACATTCAAATATATAACAATAGCTGCCGCCTTCTTACTTCCCATGGTAGCCTGTGATTCCTTCTTAGACGAATCACCCAAAGGAGTTGCTTCTTCCGATGATTTGAACACTCCCGACGAGATAGAGAAAATGGTTATTGCCGCCTATTCTTCTTTAGGTAATGACAATTATCAACGGGGTATGAACGCCCCCTGGCCTTATGGCGACCTGAGGAGCGGCGACTCCCACAAAGGCGGCGACGGCCCGGGTGATATGGGCGACTTCAACGTTTTTGAAACCTTTGTCTACATGCGTGACGACTTGGGTTACCTGGATCAGAAATGGTATGGCCAGTACATCAACATCGCACGTGCGAACGATGCCTTGGTACGTATTGTGGAAGCAAATGAAGCAGACTATCCCAAAAAGAAAATACGGGAAGCCGAGATGCGTTTCCTGCGTGCGCATTATTACTTTGAGCTGAAGATATTGTTTAAGCACGTGCCCTATGTAGACGAAACCATCCCGACAGAGGAATATATCAACGTCTCGAACGTAGCTTATAGCAGTCAGGAATTATGGGACAAGATTGTTGCCGAATTTCGCTTTGCAGCAGAGAACCTGCCGGACTTTAACGAAGACAGAGGACGTGCGAACGGAGGAATGGCGAAAGCCTATCTGGCCAAAGCCCTGCTTTACTCAGCGTATGAGCAAGACGAGAAACACAATGTTGTTAACATCAACAAAACAAAACTAGAGGAGGTAGTAACACTTTGCAAGGATCTGGGCGGGAAGTATTCGCTGGCTGAGGATTTCGCCAATAACTTCCTTTGCGAAACGGAGAATGGCGTAGAGTCTATCTTTGCTATCCAACACTCACATAGTGATGGTACTTTGAGAGGACGTCTGGACTGGGGAGCGATGCTGAACCATCCGATGAACCCGGAATACGGTTGCTGCGGCTTCCATCAGCCTACACAAAATATGGTAAATGCGTTCCGGACAGACAATAACGGCTTGCCCTTACTCGATACTTTTAACGATAAAAATATCTCTACTCCCGACGATTTGTTGCAGAATAATGTCGATCCGCGCTTGAATCATACTGTTGCTATCCCCGGACTGCCTTACAAGTATAATCCGGAGTTTCTCTTCCAGGAAGACTGGAACCGCAGCCCGCAGACGTACGGTGCGTTTATGTCTATGAAGGAAACGGTATTGCCCGATTGTCCTTGTTTTGCGAAAGCAGACCCTTTTATGTCGAGCTCTAAGAACCGGGATGTGATCCGTTACGACGATGTATTGCTCTGGCAGGCAGAAGCTCTGATCGAGTTGGGGCGGCAGGCAGAAGCCCTTCCGTTAATCAATGCCATTCGTCAACGGGCGGCTAATAGTACGGCAAAGCTGGTGGACGTACAGGGAGATCCTGTTGGTAAATATGTGGTTGCCCTCTACAAACCGGGTGAAAACTGTCCGGCCTGGACACAGGACTTCGCACGCAAGGCCTTACGCTTTGAAAGACGTTTGGAATTTTCACAGGAAGGGCATCGCTTCTTCGACCTGGTGCGCTGGGGAGTAGCCGCCGAAACGGTTAATAAATATCTGGAAACGGAAAAGACCCGCAGAGGCGCTTACCTACAGGAAGCGAAATTCACAAAAAACAGGGACGAATATTTCCCAATTCCAAAAGCACAGATTAATTTCAGCAAAAAATTGTATCAGCAAAATTACGGCTGGTAAGCAGACTTAAATTTATAGTACCATGAACACAAAGAATAAAAAGAAAATTACAATCGCATGTATGGCAGCTCTGTTTCTGCTTGGTGCAACAGCACAGGCACAGGAGAAGGGCTTGGAAGTTCATTACCTGGGGGACCAACGCTCGCAGGTGCGGATCGAAACTCCCCGGAAGTATTTATTGCTTCCGGTAGAAGAAGGTGCAGACAACTCGTGGGTTAATATTTTGGTGGACAATGAGATGGTAAAAGGGCTCGATGTCCGTCTGGCGGTAAACAAGGTTGATTATTTCGTGCCGGTTGACTTATCAGCCTGGAAAGGAGAGACAATTTTGTTTAACTGCCCGGGAGTACCTGAGTCTGCCGTTTGCTGGAAGGAAATGAAGCTATCGGATACGTTTGATACGTCGAACAGGGAGAAGCATCGCCCGACCTATCATTTCTCTCCTCAATGGGGATGGATGAATGATCCCAACGGAATGGTATATAAAGACGGCGAATATCATTTGTTCTACCAACACAATCCATACGGCTCTATGTGGGGAAATATGCACTGGGGACATGCCGTGAGTAAAGACCTGACAAACTGGGAGCACCTGCCGGTTGCTATCGACAGGGATGACCTGGGAGCCATCTTCAGTGGCAGCGCTGTAGTGGACGAAAACAACACAGCAGGTTTTGGACGTGGCGCTATTGTAGCCTTTTACACCTCCGAAGGATTCGGTCAGACGCAATGTGTCGCTTATAGCAATGATAACGGGCGTAGCTTTACGAAGTATGATAAAAACCCTGTGTTAACGGCTAATGCAAGAGACTTCCGCGACCCGAAAGTGTTCTGGTATAAAGAAACAAACAAATGGGTTATGATTCTGGCAGTAGGTCAGGAAATGCAGCTATTCTCATCTCCTAACCTGAAAGACTGGACGTATGAAAGCAGCTTTGGCGAAGGAATGGGCGCGCATGAAGGTGTATGGGAATGTCCGGACTTGTTTGAACTGCCGGTCAAGGGCACGAATCAAAAGAAATGGGTGCTGATCTGCAACATCAACCCCGTCGGGCCTTTCGGAGGTTCTGCCACGCAGTATTTCACAGGAACTTTTGATGGGAAAACCTTTGTAAACGAATCGCCCAGCATTACGAAATGGATGGACTGGGGAAAGGATCATTACGCAACAGTAACCTGGAGCAACGCGCCTGCCAACCGCACGATCGCGATTGCCTGGATGAGCAACTGGCAATACGCCAACGATGTTCCTACAAAGCAATACCGTTCGGCCAATTCCGTTCCGCGCGACCTTGAGTTGTATGTAAAAAACGGGGAGACCTATCTGAGCAGTACCCCATCACCCGAACTGCTGAAAGCCCGTGGAAAGGCAGAGAAGAAAAGCTCGTTTACAGTAAATGGCGAGAAGGAAATAAACTCTTTATTGCCCGCTAATCAAGGGAGCTATGAAGTTGAAATCACCTTCCGCAATAACAATGCCCGTATCATTGGTTTTGACCTGCTCAATTCCAAAGGAGAGACAGTAAAGATGTTCTATAGCACTCTTGATAATACCTTTACAATGGATAGACGCAACAGCGGGGAGGTAAACTTCAGCTCGTCTTTCCCTTGTGCTACAACGGCTCCGGCTCCGGAGAGTAAAACCTATACGATCCGTTTGTTTGTAGACAAATCAAGCGTAGAAGCCTTCGACGGAAAAGGAGAATTTGTCATGACAAATATCGTATTCCCGGAAGAACCTTACAATAGCCTCCGCTTCCACAGCACAGGCGGCTCATATACTGTAAGCTCGTTAACGGTATATCCATTAATCGTTAATCATTAACCATTAACCATTAGATATGAATCCAACAGTAGTAGGAATAGGAGAATTGCTTTGGGACGTATTTCCCAATGAGAAGAAGGCCGGAGGAGCCCCTATCAATTTTGTGTATCATGCCAGCCAACTGGGCTCGGAAGGCTACGCTATCAGCGCTGTAGGCAATGATGTGTTCGGGACGGAGATTCTTCAGGTATTGGAGAAAAACCATATCCGCCATTGCATCGAAACCGTAGAACATCCTACCGGGAATGTCCTGGTAGAACTGGATAATAAAGGAAAACCCACCTATACCATCGTAGAAGGAGTAGCCTGGGACTACATCCCCCTTACACAGGGAGCGATTGACTTGGTGAAAAGGGCCGATGCGGTTTGCTTCGGCACCTTGGCTCAGCGGGCAACCGTTTCACGCGAAACGATCACTGCTTTGCTCAATTATGCTCCGGCAGCAAGTTTGCGCTTCTTCGACATCAATATCCGCCAGCATTTCTATACCAAAGAATTGATAGAAGCTTGTCTGCAAAAAGCAAACGTATTTAAGATCAATGATGAGGAACTGGAACTGATTTGCCAAATGTTCGACCTGAAAGGAAGTACGGATGAGATATGTCGCCTGTTTATCGAAAAATATGCCTTGCGGTACATGATCCTTACGGCAGGAAGCGACTTCAGTACGATATACACTGCAAGCGAGCAGTCCACCATTCAAACACCGAAAGTAACGGTAGCGGATACCGTAGGTGCCGGAGATGCTTTTTCCGGAGCCTTTGTACATTCGATACTAAACGGCAAACCGCTGCGCGAAGCTCATCAAACAGCTGTTGATATAGCAGCTTATGTATGTACCAAACAAGGAGCATGGCCTCCTTACCCCAACAAATAATACCATGAAAGATAAAAATATGTATTGGAAGATAATCCCGGTCATGCTGTCATTCTTCGTGATGGGATTTGTAGACCTGGTGGGTATTGCCACTAATTATGTAAAAGCTGACTTCGACTTGTCGGATACGCTGGCTAATCTGTTTCCGTCGATGGTTTTCTTCTGGTTCCTGATCTGCTCGGTACCTACCGGCATGCTGATGAACCGGATCGGACGCCGCAAGACAGTGCTGATCAGCCTGGCGGTAACCATTGTATCGCTGATACTGCCGACGATTCATTACTCCTTTGTCTCGATGTTGCTCTCCTTCTCACTATTGGGTATTGGTAACGCGCTGATGCAGGTATCTATTAATCCTTTGCTGTCTAATATCGTGAGCAATGAGCGTCTGGCCAGTTCGCTTACGCTTGGGCAGTTTGTAAAAGCGATCGCCTCTTTCCTGGCGCCTATTATTGCTGCCTGGGCGGCGGCTCAGTTCAACGACTGGAAGTATCTGTATCCTATCTTTATGGTAGTAGCAGTTGCGGCGATTATATGGCTGGGGCTGACACAGATCAAAGAACAGGACGAAGAAGGGAAAACGTCTACTTTTGCTGAATGTTTCGCCTTATTGGGTGACAAAATTGTACTACTCTCGTTCCTGGGTATTATGTGCCATGTAGGAATAGATGTGGGTGTAAATGTAACGGCTCCGAAGATATTGATAGAGCGCTTGGGGATGCCGCTGTCGGATGCCGGTTATGCCACCAGCCTTTACTTCCTTTTCCGTACGATAGGCTGTCTGGCCGGAACCTTTATCCTGGCTAAATATTCGCAGAAGATGTTTTTTATCGTCAGCGTAGCTTTGCTGGTGATCGGCTTTGGCGGGCTATTTGTCTTCCATTCCCTGCTGCCGATTTATGTCTGCATAGCCTGTATTGGCGTGGGCAATTCCAATCTGTTCCCGATTATCCTTTCACAAGCCATGCTTCGTCTGCCGGAACATAAGAATGAAGTCTCGGGACTGATGATTATGGGGCTATTCGGCGGTACTATCTTCCCCTTGCTGATGGGTATAACGACCGATGCTATGGGAACCCAAACGGGAGCCCTTATTATACTAAGCCTTGCCGTCCTTTACCTTGCCTTTTTGGCTCCGAAGTTGAAGAAGCAATAATGGGACGTGTCTGAAAAAAAATAGCTCACGAGTGATTTTTTATGGCTCGTGAGCTATTTTTTTTAGGACGTGTCCTATTTTATCGTTTATCTTGAGCGACCTGAACTGCTGCTTGAGCTGTTCCGTTTTGAGCTTGAACTGGAGCTGTTGGAAGAAGACCTGCCCGAACTGCTACTTGAACTGGAAGAGCTAACACTGCTGTTCGTCCTGGAAGAGGAGCTGCTGCTATTATTCGTTCTGGAGGAGCTATTGGTGGTACTTGAGTTCGTCCGGCTACCGCTACTTGTGCTGCTGGATGAGCTTCTTCCTGATGTGCTGCTTGAATTTGATGTACGCCCTGAGTTCTTACTGCTTGAACTGTTTGAGTTACTTACGCCGCTCGGCCTGTTACCGTTTTCCCGGCTTCCGGAAGGGCTAGATTCAACATTGTCTACAGGCCTGTTTGGCTTGTTATTATTATTGTTGTTGTAATTGTTCTGTGGAGGCCTGCTGTTTTGCGGAGGTCTGTTGCCCTGGGGCGGTCTTACATTGTTATAGCTCGGCGGACGATTGTGATAATGCGGCGGGCGAGGGTATTCGCGTATAATTACTACCGGACGTCCGTAAGCCGGATAATAACTTGGAGGATAAGGAGCCGGCACGTATGTTACTTCCGATTCGAGGTATTCGTAGCCTACCAGGTAATCGTCCCAGAATTCCAAGGCGTAGATGTCGCCGTAAGAAGTACGGTACTCCAACACTTCCTGGTAACCATCTACCGTATTGTTAACGCCTAACACACGATGCGGAGAACCTGCTACATATTCTACCTGCGCTTTCGTCATCCCGGTGTACAGACTGTTTAAGTCTAGCGACCGATAGGTGACACAAGCTGTCAGCAGCAAGGTTGTGATGCATATATAAACTAACTTTTTCATGACTTTTGTTCCTTTCTTTGTAGGTTATAATCCTTAGACATGTAACATATCATAAGGATTAATTGTTTATTTGTTTTTATTCTTCGGGCAAAGATATCAAAAAAGAGCAAGGAGTAGCTTTTCTATGTTCTTTGTTATTGCCTGTGCTTCTCCTGAATAGTTATTGACGAAGAGAGCCACGGCATATTGTTTATCGTCTTTGGTAATATATCCGGCGTATGCTCTTACCCGGCTCATGCCGCCGCTCTTCAGTAACGCCCGCCCTTGCAGCGATGTACCTTTCAGAAAATTAGCCACAGAGCCCTCTTGTCCGGCTTTGGGCAGGGAAGCGACGAAAGCGTCCGACAGTTTTGAGGTTTTGTGCATATAAGCCAGCAAATCACAGATGAAAGAAGCCGTTACCTTATCAACCGCTGACAGTCCGCAGCCATCATACATCCAAAGAGAAGAGATGTCAAAACCTTTCTGTTTCCAGTGCTCGTGTACTACTTGTATGCCCTTATTCATAGAAGAAAGGACTTCTCCCTGTTTAGGCGTGTATTTTAATCCCAGCGTTTTTATAATGGCATCCGTGTACAGGTTGTGGCTCCTTTCATTCACAATCCGTACGATTTCACGAAGGGTGGGAGAGTAAGTGCTTGCCAGTTCTTTTCGTGCTTTCGTTGGCCATTTCTTATTTTCCGCCAGCAGGCGATAACAGCTGGGCGTTCCCTCAATCTGGATTCCGGCTGACGTTAAAGCAGTATGTACGTATTCTGCCAGGAAAAGGGGAGGATCGGGAATGTCTCCGCGCAACAAGAAACGCTCTCTCCCGGCAGGAACTACACCATATAAGTAACGGTCGTTGGAATAGGGGAAACCAATAACGAAAGAGCTGTCTGTCCTGACGGAAGCCGACCTCATATAATTATGAAAGCGGATATTAGGGGTAGGAGGGATTGTTTCTATTACCTCGGGTTTGCTACCGGCTGTGCCTGTCTTCAAATAGAGGCGGTATAGATTGTCAAATACGGAGAGGCCGTAACTTCCGGCTCCGTAGTAGCTGCCGATATCCTCCTGCATCCATTTCAGAGAAATCCCCTCAGTATCAAAAATGCTTTCATCGGCAATGACAGTACCTGTTATTTTACGAATACCGGCTTTGCTAATGGCTTCGATCCATTGGGGCATGAAGGTGTTCTGATCGGGTGTGTAGCGGCTACGATCTGCTGCAAAGTGGGAAGAACCTAGCGTGGGATCGCCTCCTCCCTTGATGTATAGATTGCCTTCGAGTACGCCATTGGAAATCTTTCCGTCGTATTCCAGCTTGGTGACGAAGCGATAGTCTTCTCCCAGCAGCTCAAGGGCGGCAGAGGCAGTCACCAGTTTTAAAACGGAGGCCGGGGTCAACTGGCGGTTTTCATCATAGCTATAAAGTATCTCTCCGCTATTTACGTCTTTGGCTAGTAAGGCAAATGAAGCCCCTTTCATCGTTTTTAGATTCAGAAATCGCTTAACAGGCTGAGACTGGGCTGGTATAAACTGCACCAAGCAGATGAACAGGGCAAGCATCGATAATTTATTCCGCATCACTCACTTTCTACTTAAATTATTCTATCTTTGTTTTATACAAAGATAAAGTATTAATATGAATTCTCTGTTTGAAAAACCATTTACGTTTGATCGGGTTGCCCGGATTGTCTTTGGCGTGGTGGGAGTTGTACTCTTGCTATATATTCTGACAATCCTGCGGAATGCGTTACTCCCTTTCCTGATAGCATTGTTATTGGCGTATATGACACAGCCGCTTGTGAAGTTTTTTCAATATAAGCTGAAATTTAAAAATCGCATGCTATCTATCGTTGCGGTGATTCTGACCCTTTTATTGGCGCTTACGTTATTGCTTATAACGGTAATCCCCTCTGTCACCCAGGAGGTAGACCGAACATTAGAGCTACTGCGCACGCAACGTCCGGACAAAGAGTACATCCCTTTTATCCCGGAATCGTGGATTCTGTTCCTGCAGGAAAATATCAGCATAGAACAAATAACGGAGCTGCTCAGTAAAGAAAATTTCCAGAATGCAATCCGGCAGATAGCCCCTAAGATGTGGAATCTTTTGTCTAGCACGTTTTCTGTATTATTCAGTATAACGGTTGTTTTTATCATCTTCCTCTACTTTATTTTTATCTTGCTGGATTATGAAAAGATAGCGAATGGTTGGATAACGCTCATACCCCAGAAATACCGGCCCTTTGTATCGGGAGTAGCCGAAGACGTAGAACAAAGTATGAATCGCTATTTTCGTGGACAAGCTTTGGTGGCATTGTGCGTAGGTATCTTGTTTGCGATTGGCTTCAAGATTGTAAGTTTCCCTTTAGGCATCACATTAGGTCTGTTTATGGGAGCTCTGAACTTAGTTCCCTACCTGCAAACACTCGGACTGCTCCCGATGGTATTGCTGGCTCTGCTGAAATCTGCAGAAACCGGGCAAAACTTCTGGATTATCCTGGCACTTGGCGTAGCTGTATTATTAGTGGTACAAGTCATTCAAGACATGTTTCTGGTCCCCCGTATTATGGGAAGAGCCATGGGACTTAATCCTGCTATCATCCTACTCTCGTTATCTGTCTGGGGAACTCTATTGGGTTTCATAGGATTAATCGTAGCCCTGCCATTAACGACCCTCTGTTTGTCGTACTATAAACGCTTCATTCTAATGGAAGAAGAACAACAGGCAATCATTACCGAAAAACCGCCTGTGGACACACAAAAAGAAGCCGAGAAATAAACACAGAAAACTATAAACAAACTCGTTTTTTCAAAAAAAGATTTAACAAGTATTGCATATTTAAAATTATGTCTTACCTTTGCACCCGCGTTCCAAGAGAAACGCACAGGCAGATTTGCTAGCTCAGCAGGTAGAGCACATCCCTTTTAAGGATGGGGTCCTGGGTTCGAACCCCAGGCAAATCACCAGGCGGATCACAAGAGAAGCCAAAGAAAAAAGCAAATCAACGTAAATCCCTGATTCCCACACGGAATTAGGGATTTTCTTTTTTGCACGGGTTGCAGAAAAAAGCGAGAAAAAGCAAACGAATAGTGTCCAAATCGTGGGACTTTTTGCAAATCTCAAAAGTCCCACGATTTGGGTTTTATTTCACTGAATTACAACATTTTGCGTAGCGTGTTTTTGAAGGGTATAAAATAACTTTGTATCATTAAAAACGACGAGAAATGAGAAGAAAAACGTTCAGTGTTTTGTTCTTCATCAAGAAGAGCAAACTATTAAAAAACGGAGAAGCACCCATCCGTTTAAGAATCACAGTAGAAGGCAGGACGTGTGATGTGCAAATTAAGCGCAGTGTACCTGTAGCACAATGGAATCAAGCCAAAGAATGCGTCAAAGGTAGCGGTCGCATGGTAGAAGAATTGAATAATTACATATCCTCTATCAGGGTAAGACTTTACCAAATACACCGTGAGTTGGAAGAAAGCGGAAAGAAAATTACCGCAGACCGAATTAAGGACATCTATAATGGCAATGACGAGTCGAAGAAAACACTACTCCAACTCTTCGAGGAGCATAATAACCAATGCCGTCAACTGATAGGGAAAGACTTTGTAGCCAAGACCGTACAACGCTATGAAACTACAGCCAAGTATGTGAGGGAGTTTTTGGAGAAGAAATATAAAATATCTGACATCTACCTTAGCGAAGTCACCCCTTCCTTTATCCAAGACTTTGAAGTATTCCTCAAAGTAGAGAAAGGTTGCGCCCAGAACGCAGCTACCACTAGGTTGAAGAATATAAAGAAGATGTATCGTATAGCTTTGGAGAATGATTGGGTTAGGAAAAGTCCATTTGCCTCCATTAAGTTCAAACGAGAGGCAACACATCCCGAGTTCCTTACAATGGAGGAAATACAAGCAATCGCAGCCAAAGAAATTACGATAAAGAGAGTGGAACAGGTAAGGGATGTCTTTCTATTCTGCTGTTTCAGCGGGCTATCATTCAGCGATGTACAGCAGCTTTCAAGAGAGCATCTCATAAAAGACCAAGAGGGGAAAACGTGGATACGCAAGACACGGCAGAAGACAAATAATATGTGTAATATTCCATTGCTTCCAATAGCTTTACAGCTAATAGAAAAGTATAATACTTATTCTGAATGTATTGAGAGCGGATTGTTATTCCCAGTTCCCAGCAATCAAAAGTATAATAGCTATCTCAAAGAAGTGGCAGATATATGTGGTATCACGAAGCCAATCTCGTCGCATGTTGCGAGGCATTCCTATGCAACCTCAGTATGCTTGGCTAATGGGGTGAGCATGGAAAATGTCGCAAAAATGCTCGGACATTCTGATACTAAAATGACACAACACTATGCACGAGTACTGGATAGTTCTATCATGAAGGACATGGAAGGAGTAGAAAAGCTATTATCTACCAACAAAGCATTAACATTCAAAATTACAGGATAATGGAAACCGGGATTATAACGATAGATACCGCAGGAGTACAGATTACTCCTGTGGATGGCGAAGTGTGGATGACCCAACATCAGATAGCAAACCTTTTTGAATGCTTTGTGTCCAAAGTAAATAGTAATATCCGCTCAATACTCAAAAGTGGCGTATTGTGGGAATCGGACGTTTGCCGAACTAACCATTATAATAATGGTAATTTCGTGGAGCAATATAATATGGAAATGATTACTGCTCTTTCGTTCCGTATTAAGTCAAGGAATGCGGAAGTGTTTCGGAAATATATAATTGAGAAATCTGTTAGAGCCGAGAAAACAGCAAGGATTATACTTCCATTACATATAAAGGATATCAATAATTTAAACTAAATTTGTAGAACCATATTGTGTCGAACGAGACACAATGAAAAATAGCAATATAATGGCAAAGAATAATTTAGATGTACAGGGCACTCAGGTTAAGATGTTGTATATCAATAATGCAGATTACATATCTATTACCGACATAGCAAAAATACGCAATCCGATAGAACCAAAGGATGTAGTAAAGAACTGGATGCGTAGCAAAAATACGCTGATGTTCTTAGGCTTATGGGAGAAATTAAACAACCCGACCTTTAAAGGGGTCGAATTCGACCCCCTTATGTACGAAGCCGGCACAAATGCTTTTACAATGAGTCCAACACGCTGGGTTGAATTGACGAATGCGATTGGAATTGTAACCAAAAACGGAGCTAAAGGTGGTACTTATGCACACAGGGATATCGCTTTTGAGTTCGCGTCATGGGTTAATACAGAATTTAAGTTATATCTAATTACTGAGTTTCAGCGCCTCAAAGAGCATGAACAGCAACAACTTGGTTGGTCTGTTAAACGGGAACTATCAAAAATCAACTACCATATCCATACCGATGCAGTAAAGCACAATCTTATACCGGAGGAACTTACCGCTCAGCAAATATCAATTGTGTATGCCAGCGAAGCGGATGTGCTTAATATGGCGCTTTTCGGTATTACAGCTAAGCAGTGGCGTGATGCAAATCCGGACAGAAAAGGTAATATCCGTGACTATGCCACTATCAATGAACTTATTTGTTTATCAAACATGGAGAACATAAATGCCGTTTTGATAAACGAGCAAGTTCCACAATCTGACCGCTTACTAAAGCTCAACCAGATAGCCATCCAACAAATGCGGGTATTACATGAGGTGGACAATCGCAAATTATTGAAATAATTATAATTCATATAACCGGCGGCAGACTTTTCATATTTGAAGTCTGCCGTTTTTCATTGTCCTTTTTTCATCTGAACACAAAGAAAAAAGAAGGGAATAAAACGCCAACCTCTCAAGCCCTTCGGGTTTTCTTTGGAAATCTCCACCTTTCAGGTCGTATTTCCTTGAAAAAGGTTGTCTGATTTATTCTCCTTCTATTACAGAGATGTTTATCAGTCGAAAAAGGGAAAAATATTCGGTCGGGTGTAGTATTACTACCTGAACTTGTCCCGATAACCATCTTCCAGCAA
This sequence comes from Parabacteroides sp. PH5-46, assembly GCF_029892785.1. GTDB lineage: Bacteria > Bacteroidota > Bacteroidia > Bacteroidales > Tannerellaceae > DFXE01. The sequence goes on along the minus strand of NZ_JARXXA010000021.1, from coordinate 1,207 downwards.
CTTCTCAACATCTGAGGAACGATAGAGTATCTTCCCTCCTAACTTGATGTATGGGATGCGTCCCTCGTTGCGGTAGTCCTGTAAACTCCTCCGGCTGATTTTTAACTTCTTCGACAACTCCTCGTCTGTGTAAAAACTCTCTCCATTCAGCGTTGACTTTCGTGAGGAAAACACACGTTCCAAAGCAGATGAGAGCTTATCCAATGAAAGAAAAAAAGCCTTTACACTTTCATTATTCTCTGTAATTAATTGATTGCTCATGTTTTTTTATTTTAATGATTGGTACTCTGTTTATTCCTTCTTTCATAGCTGTTTCCCCTTGTATTTAGCTTGTTTCTGCTTCTCTACTATCAACGGGAGGATACTTTGCACGTCTTCGGGCTTATAGAAGATTTTATGGCTGATTTGCGTGTAAGCCAGTGTCCCATTATCCCGAAGTGTTTGGAGTGTTCGCTTTGAGATGTTTAATAGTTGGCACACATCCTGATTATCAAGCCATTCGCCGATATTTTTTTCTCCATATAGCCGGCAAAGAGCTTCTGTTCGATTAGCAAAATTCTCAAACTCCGAGAGCATTTTCTCGAAAGTGTTTGCGTCAATATTCACTATTTCCATAACGATATATTTTTAATTTATACTCATTTTACTCTAAAAGTAAGCCTGTTGCTTTACCCTACAATGGATTTCAATTCCTGTGGCAGCATGTGGCACCGATTTGGTAGTGTGTGGCATCAAAGTCATACGGAAATCCACTCTCCCATCACGAAGAAAAAGAGAAAATTTCATTCCCCAATGGCTCAAAATATGAGTGGATACTTCTGGCTGGGAGTGGCTTCAAAGTTTCCCGAATTCTCTTTCTTCCAATACGAAGTAAGGCAGAAAAGTCTGATGTTTAATGGGAACGAAATCCTGTTGCAGCTTTTTGCGTTGTTAGTGTCGCTTGTTGCTTCAAAGTCTATGGTTCACATTCTGAAACAAGAGTGCTTTGTCGGAATACCGTAATTAAATAGGAAAATCGGTGCAGCCAGAACCGCCTGTCTAATAAACAAAGCAGAAAGTTATTGCAAATCATTCCATCCAGACCCACTTCCTTCAGTCTGTTGGTTAATAACCGTTTATTTGCTCTCGACAATTGGTTTTCTATATCACGGGAAACCATACTATTAATATTCTAAACACAGTATGCTATGAGCAGTAAACAAACAGA
>NZ_JARXXA010000020.1 GCF_029892785.1 Parabacteroides sp. PH5-46 | reverse complement strand
TGCGTTGGGGTTCCACCTCTTCCCATTCCGAACAGAGAAGTTAAGCCCAACCACGCCGATGGTACTGCAGTTTGTGGGAGAGTAGGTAGCTGCCGGTTTTTATTACTAAACTAAAGGAGTTGTTTCAATATAACGAAACAACTCCTTTGTTTGTTTAGGGGAAAGTAGTTTCTTTGCATTAACAATAATGCACGTTTTTTCTCGTTTCATATTAGTTGAAAGGAAGTATTATGAGCACGATATATGAATCACGGCAACGCTTGAAGTATCTCTTGATTTTAGGGACTTTGTTAATAGCAATAGCCTCTGTTATTACATCAAATATATTGATCAAAGACTTGGCTGACGAAGAGCGCCAAAAGATGGAAGTATGGGGAGAGGCGAATCGCGTTGTAACAAGCCAGAGTGAAGATGAGGATTATATTCGTTTGATATTGAGAATACTGGAAGGGAACACTACAATACCAGTTATTTTGTGTAATGAAAATGATAGTGTGATTTACTTTAATAATATAAAACTGCCGGAAGTGAATCAGGAGACCTTTTTGCTGAAGAAGGTAAAGGAATTGAAGGCAAAGAAAACGCCATTTATTATTGAAATTGAGGATGATGTTGTTCAATACTTGTATTATGACGACTCGATTATCTTAAAGCGATTGTCAATATTCCCTTATGCACAGTTGGTTACTGTCTTTGTATTTATTTTGATTGCTTTTTTCGCCTTGTCGAGTACTAAGAAAGCTGAGCAGAATAAAGTATGGATCGGTTTGTCAAAAGAGACAGCCCATCAGCTGGGTACACCCATCTCTTCACTGGTTGCCTGGATTGAATATTTGCGTACGAAAGATATGGATCCGTCTTTATTAAATGAGATGGATAAGGATGTGAAACGGTTGGAGACAATTGCGGATCGCTTCTCGAAGATCGGTTCTAACCCCGATCCTACACCTGTTAATATAAACCTTTCTGTTTTGTCGGCATTGGATTATATGAAAACCCGTATATCTTCTAAGGTTAAGTTATATACTCACCTGACGGAGGAGCCGGCATTGGTGTTGATGAACGAATCTCTCTTTGCCTGGGTGATAGAAAACCTGGTGAAGAATGCCGTAGATGCGATGGGGGGACAAGGCGAGATTACTTTTCAGGTTGCCATCCGTAAAAAAGATATACAGATTGAGATAAGAGATACAGGAAAAGGAATTCACAAGTCGAAGTTTGATACGATTTTCAGTCCTGGTTATACAACAAAAGCCAGAGGCTGGGGGCTAGGATTATCTTTGGTAAAGCGGATCATCGAGTCCTATCATGGCGGAAAAATATTCGTAAAGAATTCAGAGTTGGGAAAAGGAACGACTTTCTGCATTGAATTACGCAAATATAAAGGATGATTTTAAGATTGTCTAAAAATAACAAGTTATATAGTTGTGAATATATTTTGTTTTTTCGTACCTTTGCAAGGTTTTTACACTAAAATACTTTGGGGAAATTTGATACATATAAGATAGATTTGAAAAACCTTTCTCCGGGGGTGCATCAATTCGAGTATTTATTGGAGAACAAGTTTTTCTTGGACATCGACGGAACCGAGGTCCAGAGAGGAAAGGTAAAGGTTGACTTGAGCGTGAAACGTTCGTCTGTCATGTTTGAAATGAATTTTCAGATAACAGGAACAGTTCTGGTGCCATGCGACCGATGTCTTGACGATATGGAATTACCCATAGAAACTCAGAATCGTCTGGTTGTAAAGTTCGGCAAAGAGTATGCCGAAGAAAGTGACGAAATAGTTGTGATTCCGGAAGATGAAGGTGCCATTAACTTGGCATGGTTCATTTATGAATTTATTGCATTGACGGTGCCGATGAAGCATGTGCATCCTCCCGGCAAATGTAATAAAGCCATGTCTTCCAAGCTGAAAAAGCATACAACTAAAAGTACGGACGATGATGAAGAATTTGACAGCGATGACAGCAGCGTCGATGGTATTTCGATAGACGATGATGTTGCTGACACCACAGACCCCCGCTGGGATGCCCTGAAGGGTCTGATAGATAATGAATGATAATAATTAAATATATAAAAAATGGCACATCCTAAAAGAAGACAAGGAAAATCAAGAACAGCCAAAAGACGTACGCACGACAAGGCTGTAGTACCAACAATGGCTATATGCCCAAATTGCGGGGCATGGCATATTTATCATACAGTGTGTGGTGAGTGCGGCTATTACAGAGGTAAGTTAGCAATTGAAAAAGAAGTTGCTGTATAAGTTTGATTCTCACACAATGTGGGAAACAAACTAAAAGAAATAGCCCTAAATTCGATTTAGGGCTTTTTTGTAACTAAGTGATGATTAAAAAATGGATACGATAAACGCTATTATTACAGGGATAGGTGCTTACGCTCCCGAAGATATTTTGACCAATGAAGATATCTCACGAATGGTTGACACAAACGATGAGTGGATAACTACACGCGTAGGGATTAAAGAACGCCGGGTATTGGGGAAAGGACTTGGTTTGTCATACATGGCTGTAAGGGCCGTCAATCAATTATTTGAAAAGACAAAAACAAATGCGGAAGAGGTTGATGCACTTATTTGTGCGACTACTACTCCCGATTATCATTTCCCTTCGGCAGCCTCTATGATTGCACATCAATCCGGTTGCAAAAATGCTTTTACATTTGATTTGCATTCAGCGTGTGCCGGATTTTTGAGCGGCTTGGAAACAGGTGCTAATTTTATTCGTTCGGGCCGTTACAAAAAAGTAGTGGTAGTTGCCGGAGATAAAATGACATCTATTACCGACTATACCGACCGCACGACCTGTCCTCTCTTTGGTGATGCTTGTGGAGCTGTCCTGCTGGAAGCTACGCACGAAGACCTTGGTATAATAGACACGATTATGCGTACGGATGGTACAGGGGTAGAACACCTGAATATGAAAGGCGGAGGCTCTGCTTATCCTGCATCGCATGAAACAGTAGACAAACATATGCACTATGTTTACCAAGACGGACAGTATGTGTTTAAGCATGCTGTAACGTATATGGCTGACGTATCCATTGAAGTAGTAAAGCGCAACAATCTGGAGAAAGAGGATATCGACTGGATCGTTCCTCATCAGGCTAATTTGCGTATTATTGACGCTGTAGCCAGACGCTTAGGTGTAAAAGATAAAGTAATGATTAATATTCAGAAATATGGCAATACCAGTGCCGGAACCATTCCCCTATGTTTATGGGAATATGAAGACAGGCTGAAGAAAGGAGACAATCTAATCCTTACAGCTTTTGGCGCCGGTTTCACTTGGGGAGCCATCTATCTGAAATGGGCCTATGACGGAAAGAAAGCATAAATCAGGTTTTGTCAATATCGTTGGTAATCCGAATGTAGGGAAATCTACTCTGATGAACCGGCTGGTGGGAGAGCGGATCTCTATCATCACCTCGAAAGCGCAGACTACGCGCCACCGGATTATGGGTATTGTAAATACTGAAGACATGCAGATCGTTTACTCGGATACACCCGGTGTGTTGCGTCCGAATTACAAGCTGCAGGAATCCATGCTTAATTTTTCCGAATCTGCTTTAGGCGATGCAGATGTATTGCTGTATGTAACCGATGTCGTAGAAACGATAGACAAGAATGAAGAGTTTTTACAAAAGGTTCAAAAGGTAGATTATCCCGTATTACTTCTTATAAATAAAATAGACCTGACAGATCAGGCCGGACTGGAAAAACTGGTAGAGCATTGGGCGGAAATTTTGCCGACGGCTGAAATTATACCTGTCTCTGCTCTGTCCAACTTCAATATGGATCATGTAAAACGGCGGGTGGAAACCTTGATGCCTGATTCGCCTCCTTATTTTGAGAAGGATGCGTTGACTGATAAACCAGCCCGTTTCTTTGTGACGGAGATTATCCGTGAAAAAATTCTTCTTTATTATCAACAGGAAATACCCTATGCGGTAGAAGTAGTTGTTGAACAGTTTAAGGAAGAAGAAAATCTTATACGTATCAAAGCGCTCATTATAGTAGAAAGAGATTCCCAGAAAGGAATCATCATAGGCCCCAAAGGAATATCAATCAAAAAGGTGGGTACAACAGCGCGAAAGGATATAGAACGCTTCTTTGACAAAAAAGTATTCCTTGAAATGTTTGTCAAAGTGGAAAAAGACTGGCGTAACCGCGACAACACATTAAGAGCGTTCGGTTACCGTCTGGAATAAACGATAAACTAATAATGATTAACAGTTAATAAGAAGCTTTTCTTTGATTGTTAATCATTAATCTTTTATCATTAATCGTTAATAAAATGGGAAATATAGTTGCAATAGTTGGGCGACCAAACGTTGGGAAATCTACTTTGTTTAATCGTTTGACGCAAAGCAGGCAGGCGATTGTAAATGAAGAAGCCGGAACAACGCGCGACCGGCAATATGGCAAAGTAGACTGGAATGGAAAAGAATTCTCACTAATTGATACCGGGGGATGGGTTATCAATTCCGAAGATATATTTGAAGGAGAAATCAATAAGCAAGTACAGATAGCAATAGAAGAAGCAGACGTTATTCTCTTTGTGGTGGATACAATGAATGGTATGGCTGACCTTGATGACGATGTGGCTAATATCTTACGTCGCTCCGATAAACCGGTTATTGTTGTAGCAAATAAGGCCGACACATTCGAGCTTCACGCCTCTTCAGCCGAGTTTTATTCTTTGGGACTGGGAGATCCGTATTGCATCTCTGCCATTAATGGTTCCGGCTCGGGCGATTTGCTGGATAAAGTAGTAGAGCTACTTCCGGAAGAAAAGCCCGACGAAAGGGATGAAGAACTGCCACGTATTGCGGTGGTAGGACGTCCGAATGCGGGAAAATCTTCACTGATCAACGCGTTTATTGGCGAAGAACGGCACATCGTTACGGATATAGCCGGCACAACGCGTGATTCGATCTACACAAAATACAATAAATTCGGACTGAACTTTTACCTGGTAGATACCGCCGGTATCCGCAAGAAAGGGAAAGTGAACGAAGACCTGGAATATTATTCGGTAATCCGTTCTATCCGTGCGATTGAGAACTCAGATGTTTGCGTTTTGATGATTGATGCCACGAGAGGTGTTGAAAGCCAGGATTTAAATATCTTCTCCTTGATTCAAAAGAACAATAAAGGACTGATCGTTTGTGTTAATAAATGGGACTTGGTAGACGATAAAAGCCAGAAAGCCATTACTTATTTTATTGATACAATTCGTGAGCGCTTTGCCCCCTTCAAGGATTTTCCGGTTCTTTTCATTTCTGCGCTTACCAAACAGCGGATATTTAAGGTGTTGGAAACAGCCAAGGAGGTGTATGAAAACCGCCGGAAACGGGTACCTACGGCCAAACTGAACGAGGTAATGCTTCCTATTATCGAAAATTACCCACCGCCGGCCTGGAAAGGAAAGTATATCAAAATCAAATACATCACGCAGCTTCCTGCCGGAGCCGTTCCTTCTTTTGTATTCTTCTGTAATTTGCCTCAATGGGTGAAAGATCCATACAGACGTTTTCTGGAGAATAAGATTCGTGAAAATTGGGAATTTAGCGGCACACCGATCAATATCTTCATCCGCGAGAAATAATATCCGATAGATATATATGAAAAATAGCTCCCGTCTGACTGCAAATAAAACGGGAGCTATTTCTTTTTGGTAACGAGCCATTTGATTCTGCTCGTTTCCTATTTGAACTTAGATACTATTCAGTATTTTTCTTGCCCGATTTACCATATCAGCAGCGTTATCGGGAGTGATACTTTCTGCTGAAAAAGCAGAAACTGCATCGTTTAATTTCTTCAGCTTGCTTGTTGCTCCCTTTGAGTTGAATTCTTTCCTTAATAGGCGGATTTTCTCATAATCCTGTATCCCTTCGATGAGCCTTTCCAGGCGAATGCTGCTACGGCTGTCGGGATAGACCAGGTAGCAGTCTCCGCCAGCCCAGGTACGGAAACGGCTGTCGTTCAGTGGATCTTCTGTCCAGCTATTGTATGCCCAGCGCAGATATCCGTCATAATCGCCTGCCATGGCATGCCATCCCAGCCAGCTGGCTTCAGCTGGAGGTGAGAAGGTAAAGGTGTTTGGGCGAGGTTCTGCGCAGCAGGTGTACACGTTGCTGATTTGTCCAGCCTTCCGGCGCGCTTCCCTTACTTCGGCTGGAAAGCTGTGTCCGAAACCAATCGTCAGGTCATGTAGTTCAGACTGGATGGATTCGTGATAATATCCGGCTACAGATATTTTGTAGGCGGGGTCAGCCTTTCGTATTAGCTTGATTGTTTCTTTCATTGCCTCTTCACCCCGTTCGTCCATGGCGATGGTTACTTTCTCGAACCAGCCTTTCTTGCGTAAATGCTTGGCGAAGTCTTTCAGAAAAGTTCCCCAGTATTCTTCATAGGCCGCTTCGCCCGGTTTGGCTTCTACAAACCGGATGCTGGCGGTTGCCTGGTCGTAGTAATCAAAACGTAAGGCCCACGGAATCATCGTGTAACAATAGATGTATTTGTCAATACCTACGTCGTTCATCATGAACTCTACCCATTTGTCGAAGACTGTATAATCGTATGCCCACGTACCGTTCAGCATTTTCATCCGTCCTATCATACTGTCGAAGTGATCGTATGTTTGTCCGGCCCAGGGTTTGTGCATAATGCTGCAAGTGATACCCTTTTGCCCGGCTTCAGCCAGTCTTTTCATGATGGGGCGCATGGCGTTGAAGTGCTCTTTACTCCACAATGGCACCTGGCAATACCTGGCTACTGCGTAAGGATTTTGCCAAAGGTCTAGGTGGAATACCCAGTCCTTCGGAGCAGGAAGTGTATGATTCAGCACGTTTAGCTCTATTTGTAGCTGCCGCGCAGAAAAGTCTTTGCCTGAAATGGTAAGTGTACCTTTGTATTTCCCGGCTTTGGCGTCAGAGGGAACCCATACATTCATCCAGATGGGTTGGGTAGAGCGGGCTTTTACGTCCAACAACTTTACGTTGTCCAACATATCGGCAACAAGAGACGAATCCCATTCGGAAGGGTCGGGGCGATGCCCGCATCCGGTGGTTCCGTCTTTGCTTAGTTCGTCTGTCATCACGTACCGAACGAAATTGGTTTCAATGGCCGAGGCCGGAATGATGTTTGCACCGTTTTTCAGGTCGCTTACGCTAACCGTAAGATCGGAAACGCCTGCTTCCGTCCATAATACGGCTTGCCCGTTTACTCGTTCACCTTTCCAGGCCGTACCCGTCCAGCGGATAGCAGGTGTCACTTTAGGGATTTCTTCTTGGTTGTACCGGATATCTGTACTTCCCCAATTTAGCTGTACGGACTGAGCTGTAGTGAACTGTGCAAAGAGCAGAATAGAACAGAAAAGAAGAGCGTATTTCATGTGATTTATCAATTAGGTTTATCAAGCAAATTTACTTCTTTTTATATTATTTTACAAGACAAAAAGACGTGTTTCATGGTATATTGCATATATTTGTTATTATCAAGGGAATTGTAAACTTTAGATTATTAAGATATGATACGAAAAGGGAAAAACGGAATTCTATTCCTGATGTCTTTCATTTTATTGATGTCATGTTCCAGTGACGAAGGAGATGTTATCCGGGAAATATCAAAAGATAATCTGCCTTATTATGCAACTGTCTTTCTTGATAGTTGGTTTGAGAATGATTTACCGGAGAAGGTAATGAAACTGGAAACGCCTGATCCTGAAACAGGGGCTCAGTTTGTTGTAACCTACCCGAATGGTATTCAGATAGAATTTGACGAAGAAGGGCTTTGGCTACAGCTTTCATCTTTAGAGGGGCTTTCGTTGACTGAATATCCGGAAGGCTTTGTTGGCTCGGGAATAGAGACAGTAGTGGATGCTGATTTCGACGGACAATCAGTTACCTCCTATACTAAAACACATTATGGCGAAAGAATTACCTTGTCGGACGGCCAACGTCTGGCCTTCAGATGGGGCTCATTAATCGGTACTCCTTTGGCTGTATCAGAATATGAAGACTTATCTGCCGGTATACAGCAGTTTATATCAACGCATTTTCCGGAAGAAAAGCCTAAAACACTTGTTCGCTCCTTTGAAACGGGCGACTATGACCCCTTGTATTGCATTTGGTTGGGAAATGATTATTACCTGGAATTTAACAAGGTAAGTGAATGGATACGGCTTGCCGGCGACGAAGAAATGCTTGTCCCCAATGCAGTCTTAGAGTCTTTGCCTGAAGACCTTCAGGGGAAGTTAAAAACCAACTATCCGAAAGCTCAAATTACAGCTATAAGCAGGATAGGGAGAGATGCTTACGAGGTGAGGGTCGGTCCTTCCACCACCTATGTTTATGACCCGGAAAAGCAAAGCGTTGTTGTCCCGAGTGAACAGATCCATGCTTTTATTGATGCTTACTTTGGAGGCGAGAAACATCTCTCTATTAGAACGCCTCTCTGGATGGATGAATATATCTTTGAGGTTAGTATCCCGAATGGTTTTGACTTTACAGTGGATGAAGCTGGTAGCTGGCAGAATGTAGACGGTCATGGACGTCCTTTTCCCGAGGCGCTGTATGACATATTGCCTGCCGCGATTTATTCATATTTGAAAGAACAAGATCCGGATGCTGAGATAAGTAAAGCTGACAACAAGGTGTCTTATGGCTATTATATTGTCTTGACAAACGGACAAGGTTACCAGTTCGATATGAAAGGTGCTTTCATTGCTGCCGAAACAAGCGAATTGACTCCTTATCAGAAGATAATAGATTATATCCGGTATCACTACCCGGAAGAATTAAGCCTCAACTCATACAAAATGGATGCCAACGGCTGGGAGTTTCGCTTGCAAGGAGGTGCTCTCATCCTAATATTCGATAGAAACGGGAACCTGAAAGAATGATAGCTGTATTGCTTATTCGTTAATTCGCTGGTAATGGCAGAATAAAAGGTCACCCTTGTCGTCATGAAGGTGCATGCCGTTTCCTTCGCAATAGCGGAATAATTTGCAATCGGCACAAATGCCTTTTTTTGCCCATTTCCTGTCACGGAAAGGCTTGAATCTGTTTTCCCAAACCTCGGGGAAGCTGTCATTGTAGACATTCCCTTGGTGAAAGTTGGCCCGGATACTGGGGCAACCGGATATAGAGCCGTCTGCCAGAACAGAGGCTGTGCTAACCCCTGCATTACACTGGTAGAAATGATCGCGAACTTCCGTTTCGTATTCACCCAGGAATCCTTCGCAACCATAATTTACGTGGATTTTTCCTTCTTTACGTGTTTCACGGATAAAGTCAAGAACAGCTGTAAATTCATCGTTGCTTAATTGCAGTTCGGGGAGTTCGGATGCTCTGCCAACCGGAAAGATCGTAAAAATACGCCAGTTCTTTACACCTATACTAAGCAGGAAATCTTTAAAAGCCGGCAAGTCGGCAATATTCTTTTTGTTGGCGCATGTTACAATATCCCAGGCAATTTCTTTTTCTTCTACCAGCATACGAACGGCATTTAGCGCTTTTTCGTAGCTTTTGGGATGGCAGCGGAGCCAGTTGTGTGCCTCTTCAAAACCATCCAGACTGATTGTAATAGAATGCAGGCCCGAAGCCAATAATGAATCGAGCCGTTCACGTGTAAGATACAAACCGTTCGACACGATTCCCCAGGGATAGCCCCGGCGGTAGAGTTCCAACCCGCAAACTTCAATATCTTTACGCACCAAGGCCTCTCCTCCGGTAAAAATAACTAAAACCTTATTGGGATTCACGTGAGGAGTGATACTGTCTACCACCTTCAGGAAGTCTTCTACCGGCATGTCCGGCTGATCGGCCACTACCCGGCAATCGCTCCCGCAATGCTGGCAAGAAATATTGCAGCGGAGCGTACATTCCCAGAAAAGGGTACGCAATTCGTGTAGGACGACTTTATTCTTCCTGATCCTCCGGAATAATTCTAATGCCGCACGTTTACGCAAGGATAGCTTTTTCACTCTTCAGCCTCCGGCTCTTTTGTCTCTTCTTTTAATACAATAGCTATTTCCTTTTCAGCTTTCCCAAAATACCAATGTCCGGTGGGGCCTGTCATATCTTCGCTTTTGAAAGATACGGTGGTGGTGTCAGACAAATAGCTGCCATTTGCATTTCCGTCAATGTCTTGGGTAATTACATCTACACTAATATCGCTTCCAAAAGACACGAGAGTGTTTTCCCAACTAAAATCTCCGTTTTTATCGGTATAAAGTGTGTCAATATCCTGGAAGTAATTATCTTCTCCTTCATGTTTAATAACTTCTACCTGTAAATAAGGGATAGCCTCATGGCTCTCATTGGTTACTTTCCCTTTAATAGCATAACTGGCATGAGGAGTGCCGTATTCAGCTACCAGTTCATCCTCATTGTTATTTGAACAGGAATAGCCTACTAATGATAATAATCCGGCTAATGCCCAGTTAGTGCCTTTGATTAGTGAACGATGGATTTTCTTCATAAGTAGTAGTTGTATTACTCTTTCTCTCTCAGTTTGATTGTTATTTCTTTTTTTCCTTCTCCCAGGAACCAGGAAGCCGCATTACTTACTTCTTCTTTTGTGAAGGAGATACTTGTTCTCTTTTGTTCGTAGCGACCACTGGTGTCGGTTGCGGCAATAGAAAACGAGGCTGTTTCATTGAAAGTGGTTATAGGGCGCGACCAGTCAAACCCTCCATCATTTCCAGTGTATAAGGAATCAATATGCAGGCTGGGCTTTTCGATAATAATTTCTATCAATATGTTAGGCAAAGCGATTGCTTCATCTTTTTCGCTTACCACTTTACCTTTTATCTCATAGTTGGCTGTGGGAGATAAACTGTCGGTTGCCGCTAAACTCTCTTCATTAGCGTCGTTACATGAAAACAGCGCCAGTAGCAACAGTCCGATAGCCCATCTGTTTGCGAGGGTGTTCAATATGGAGTAGCTAATTATTTTCATGATTCATTCTTCTTTGTCCTATATATACAGATGCAATATTACGATTTTTTGCTGCATTTTGTTTACATTTGTGTGAAAGAATGAAGATTGTATGATGAAGAAGTATATTATTTGTACGATGCTCCTGATGCTATTGATGGTGGCTTGTGGCAAGCAGGAAAAGGAAGCCCGGAACATGCTGGAGCAAGCTAGAAGCTTGTATGAGCAAAATGATTTATTTGCCGCGAAAAATGGAATAGACAGTATCCGCGCGAAGTATCCGAAAGAGCTGAACGTGCTGAAAGAAACATTGGAACTGATGCGTCAGATAGAATTGAAGGAAGCCGACAGGAATATCGTTTATTGCGACAGCCTTTTGCCCATCAAAAGAATGGAAGCCGAAGAATTAAGCAAAGCTTTTGTGCTTGAAAAGGATGCAGAATATCAGGAGGTAGGTAATTATATCTGGAAACAGCAAACAATCGAGAAAAATGTAGAACGAAACTATATTCGTTGCGGAGTAAATGAATTTGGTGAGATGTACCTGGCGAGTGTCTATTTTGGCAGCAGGGGAATCAATCATACAGGTGTAAAGGTAAGTGTTAAGGATGGCTCTTTTGCCGAAACAGCTTCTATTCCGTATGACGGAGGACTTAATTATCGCTTTGAAGATATGGGAAATACTACGGAAGTAGTTACCTATAAAGGGGAGAATGCCGTAGACGCCGTGAAGTTTATTTATGCCAACGAGAAAGAACGTATAAAAATAGATTATACAGGCGGAAAGGCATATACCATCTATTTGGCTGAAGCGGATAAGAAAGCCCTGATTGCTACTTACAACCTGGCCTCAGTCTTGACAGACATAGATGTGCTGACCACCGAACGGGAAAAGTCGGTTAAAAAGAAATCATATTTGGAAGGAAAACTAAATCAATAACAAAAAGAGATTGCTATGGATATATACATGATAAGGCACACAGCCGTTGATGTTCCGCCCGGATATACGTATGGGCAGTCCGACGTAGGGCTAAAAGATACATTTGCGCAGGAAGCTGAAATTGTAAAGCAGCAGTTGGCCGGGCTGTCTTTCGATAGAATATGGTGCAGCCCCCTGACTCGCTGTGTCAGGCTGGCTACTTATTGTGGATATCCGGATGCAGAGCACGACGACCGAATCAAGGAACTTAATTTTGGTGAGTGGGAGATGAAGTCGTGGCAGGAAGTAAATGAAGATCCTCGTGCTAAGCCTTGGTTTGCAGATTGGCGAAATATTCCGGCTCCCGGAGGAGAATCTTTTTCAGATCAATATAATCGTGTGGCTAACTTCTTGGATGAAATACGAGCTGGTGGTTATGATAAAGTCTGTGTTTTTGCTCATGGCGGTGTCTTGACCAATGCCCGAGTGTATGCTGGAGAATACCCTGCAGAAGAAGCATTCTACAAAATTCCGGCTTACGGCGAAATAATAAAGCTTACCTTTTAAGAACAGTTGTCATTAGATACAAAAAGCGACCGGACTTCTGCCCGGTCGCTTTTTTATCAGGGAGTATAGTTCTTTACTTATTATACAGGCTCCAGTCTACATTGCGCATGTCGCCGCTTTTTGCCAATTCTTCGTGGAAAGCAAAGCAACATTTCAGGTTATGCGGTGTATGGCCTTTGATACCCATCTCCAGGTATTCGTTTAATAAAGGCTTGTAGTCAGGATGCACACAGTTGTCTATAATCTTGCGGGCACGCTGTATAGGCGATGTTCCGCGTAGGTCTGCTACCCCGTATTCGGTAATAATTACCTTAACAGAGTGTTCGCTGTGGTCGGTATGTGATACCATGGGGACAAACGCACTTATCTTACCGTCTTTTGCCGTAGACGGAGTGGTAAAGATAGAACACATTGCTGCACGTGTAAAGTCGGCAGACCCTCCGATACCATTCATCATGCGTGTGCCGGAAACGTGGGTGGAGTTGATATTACCAAAGATGTCAGCCTCAAGAGCTGTATTGATAGCTACCAGTCCTAAACGACGAGCAACCTCAGGATTGTTGGATATCTCCTGTGGGCGAAGCAGAATCTTGTCTTTGAAGAAATCAAGGTTATTATAAATGTCGTCTATCACTTCGTTAGAGACAGTAAGCGAACATCCGCTGGCAAATTTAACCCGACCGTCTTTCATCAGTTTAATAACTGAATCCTGGATTACTTCAGTATATACGTTGAAGTTTGGAATATTTTTGTTCTCACCCATGCAGCCTAACACAGCATTTGCCACATTTCCTACCCCACTTTGCAAAGGAACGAAGTCTTTTGGCAAGCGTCCGGCTTTCATCTCTGCAACAAGGAATGCGGCTACATTTTCGCCGATAGCCAATGTTGCCTCGTCTAGAGGAGTAAACGTGCCACCTTCGTTAGGCTCTTCAGTTACAACTACACCTGCAATTTTAGCCGGGTCAACCTTAATGAAAGGTTGTCCTATTCTGTCAGATGGTGCATAAATTGGAATTTCGCGACGAAGGGGAGGATCCTGTGGCTCGTATATGTCGTGCATACCACGGAGTTCCTTCGGATGTTTCTTGTTTAATTCTACGATGATTTTGTCAGCCAAGCGACAGATTGTCGGTGCAATGCCAACACCTGTAGTCGGGATTATTTCTCCGTTTTCAGTAACGTCTGCAGCTTCGATGATTGCGATGTTAACCTTTCCCAGGAAGCCATAACGCAGGGATTGTGGCAGCTCGGAGAGGTGCATGTCGAAATAAGCAGTTTCGCGAGCGTTTAAAAGTGCGCGTAAATCTTTGTTAGACTGATAAGGTGTACGAAATTTGATCGCTTTGGCGCGTGCAAGTTCTCCGTCCAGTTTATCTCCAGTAGATGCTCCGTTGAACATACCTATCTGGAACGGATTCCCCTTTTCGTGTTCTTCTTTTGCTCTTTTAGCAATAGCTACCGGAACGGCTTTGGGACATCCGGCAGCAGTAAATCCACTAAAGCCTACATTGTCGTCGTGATGGATTAATAATGCGGCTTCTTCAGCTGTAATAAATTTTAATGCCATGATACTAAAATTAATAATGTGAGAAAATACCTAACTTTAAACTTTGGGCGCAAAGGTATTAAAAAGAACAGATGTTTAATACTTGCGGTTTAGTATTTCTGAATAAATAACAGCTTTTTTCAATTCTTCTACCTCCAGAAGAGAATCTTCCAATAAATTGAAATCTTCTGTGTCGGAGCTGTTAGCTAATGAAGATTTTGCTGTAGCCATAATAGCTCTTTCTCCTTCCTTAAATGCCGGAGTTGATACAACAGTTTGTTTTTTTTGAGTTTTTTTTGGTTTTTCTGTTTTGATCTGTTGTGGCATCGGTTGTTGAGCAGGCTGTTGGCGTTTATGCTCTTGCTGCATTTCATCGAATATCTCCCAAAACCCTTTTTGTTCCTGAGTTTCCTGTGGCTTGTTTATATCACCGTATGACGGTTGTTGACGCGGAGGTTGTTGGGCTTGTTTCTTCTTTTTCCCAGAAGACAAACCGCTGATTCCGGCAGCAACTAATATAAGAATGTAAAGCCAATCACCCAGGTTATCCATAACTTTGATTATTTTTGCACTCCAAATGTATGAAAAAATATTGAGAATGAAAATACTAACAGGAAGTAATAAAATAAATAAGGGTAACTTCGCAGCCACCCTTACTCGATTTAACCAAAACCTTAACTATGAAAAAATTTACGTTTTTCGTTACAAAAATATAATAACGGTTTGGTATACGCAAGTATTTCAAACACTTTTTTTGACGAGAAATCAATATTTAAGAGTTATTAACATGGGCGTAATGGTAAATAATAAACAAAATGAACAATAATATTTCAGAAAACGAGAAAAGGAAACACCTTTATGTTGAAACATACGGTTGTCAGATGAATGTGGCAGATAGCGAGGTGGTAGCTTCTATCATGCAAATGGACGGTTACTATATGACAGAAAATATAGAGGAAGCCGATGCCATTTTTCTTAATACCTGTTCTGTCAGAGATAATGCTGAACAAAAAATATATAATCGCCTTCAGTATTTACATTCGTTAAAACGAAAGAATAAGAGGTTAATTATTGGTGTTTTAGGCTGTATGGCAGAGCGAGTAAAAGAATCGCTGATTCATGATCATCAGGTGGATTTGGTTGTCGGACCGGATTCATATATGGATTTGCCCCATTTAATTGGAGCTGTAGAGCAGGGCGAAAAAGCTATTAATGTAGAGTTATCTACCCAGGAAACGTATAAAGATGTTATTCCTCTGAAGATAGGTGGAGTTCATATATCCGGCTTTATTTCGATCATGCGTGGGTGTAATAATTTTTGCTCCTATTGCATTGTCCCTTATACAAGAGGGAGAGAGCGAAGTCGTGATTTGGAGAGTATTTTGAATGAGGTCAGGGATCTGAAAGAGAAAGGCTTTAAAGAAGTTACTCTTTTGGGACAAAACGTAAATTCGTATCGTTTTGAAAAAGGAGATACTATTGTTACGTTTCCTTTATTGCTGGAGAGTGTAGCAAAGGAGGCTCCGGAGATGAGAATACGTTTCACCACTTCTCACCCCAAAGACATGAGTGACGATACATTACACGTTATGGCTGCCTACCCGAATATCTGTAAGCACATTCATTTGCCGGCACAATCAGGAAGTAGCCGTATATTGGAAGTTATGAATCGCAAATACACGCGTGAGTGGTATTTGGAGCGTATAGCAGCTATTCGTCGAATATTGCCCGAATGTGCGATATCTACTGACTTGTTTTGTGGTTTTCATTCCGAAACGGAAGAAGATTATCAGGAAACCCTTTCTCTGATGCGTGAAGTTGGCTATGATTCAGCTTTTTTGTTTAAGTATTCGGAGCGTCCGGGAACTTATGCAGCCAAGCATCTGGAGGATGATATTCCTGAAGAAGTGAAGGTTAAACGTTTGCAAGGTCTGATTGATCTGCAGAACCAGTTATCGGATGAAAGCAATCAACATGATATAGGTAAAGAGTTTGAAGTATTGGTTGAAGGCTTCTCGAAACGTTCAAGGGAACAGTTGTTTGGTAGAACAAGCCAAAATAAAGTTGTAATTTTTGATAAGGAAAATTATAAAGTCGGACAGTTTGTTAGGGTAAAAATTACTCATGCTTCTTCTGCCACTTTATTTGGGCAACCTGTTTAATGTCACTTGTATTGCCTTTTCAAAAATGGCAGATATAGAAATCGTCTGTTTTGTATAATGGTGACAATTGTTTTTAAAAACAGATGGTTTTGATTTTCAAAACTGACTATTTTTAGTCTTTCTTAATTAGTAAATAAAAAAAATACCATTTTCTTTATAAGTTCTCTAATAGAGCTATCTTTGTCTTTGTAAAAACACTTTCCAACAGAAAGTCGTCTTATCTTTTTTTTGAATTAACTAATTGTTAATTTAGGGTTAGTCTATGAAAGGGAAGCCTGTGAAGGTTTCCCTTTTGCATTTTTCTCTTATCTTTGTCCTTTCAAATAAATTAGATATCGCATGAATGAGTCACTACACAGGCTTGGTGAATATACATTGCTGATGAAGAAAGCCATCTCTATACCTGATCGTTGGGGGATGTTTTTCAGACAGTTGATAAAGGAAATCTATAAACTTGGTTTTGATTCGCTTTGGATTGTGATAATTATATCTGTATTTATCGGAACAGTTATTGCTATTCAGATTTCATTGAATATCACCTCCCCAATGATCCCTACCTTTACGATTGGTTATATGACCCGTGAAATTATTTTGCTTGAATTTTCATCTTCTATTATGTGTTTGATACTAGCCGGAAAGGTGGGTAGCAATATTGCTTCGGAAATAGGTACAATGCGTGTAACCGAGCAAATTGACGCGATGGAAATTATGGGGGTTAACTCTTCCAACTTTCTTATACTGCCCAAGCTGGTAGGCTTGATGTCGTTTATTCCGGTACTGGTTGTCTTCAGTATGTTTACAGGTATAATGGGAGGGGTTTTTGCCAGTCATCTGGGTGATGGAGGCGTTATGAGTCCAACTGCCTTTGAGTATGGCTTACAGGTTTGGTTTAATCCCTTTTATGTATGGTATTCTATTATAAAGTCGGTAGTATATGCTTTTATAATAGCTTCCATTTCATCCTATTTTGGCTATTATGTGAAAGGTGGAGCCCTGGAAGTTGGTAAAGCCAGTACAAACGCTGTTGTGATGAGTAGTATAATGATCTTACTTGCCGATGTGATAATGACTCACTTAATGCTCACATAGAACATGGTTGAAGTTAAAAATCTTTCCAAATCCTTTGAAGGCAGAATGGTATTGCATGATATCGATGCCGTATTTGAAACCGGGAAAACAAACCTGATAATCGGACGAAGTGGTTCAGGGAAAACGGTTCTGCTAAAGAATATCATCGGCTTAATGAGACCGGATACAGGGGAAATACTGTATGATGGGCGTGAGTTAATCGGGATGAATAAGAAGGAACTGAACGTGTTACGTCGTGAAATGGGGATGCTCTTTCAAGGATCGGCCTTGTTTGATAGCATGACGGTATTGGAGAACGTGATGTTTCCGCTGAATATGTTCTCTAACGATTCATACAAAGAGAGGGAGAAGCGAGCCATGTTTTGTTTGGATCGTGTTAACCTTCTGGATGCAGAACATTTATACCCCTCTGAAATAAGTGGAGGGATGATGAAACGTGCTGCTATTGCACGTGCTATTTCCCTGAATCCAAAATATCTTTTCTGTGACGAGCCAAACTCAGGCTTGGATCCCAAAACTTCACTGATAATCGACGAGCTGATCCATAGTATAACCAAAGACTATAAAATGACAACCATTATCAATACTCACGATATGAATTCTGTCATAAACATAGGTGAAAACATAGTCTTTATCAAGGAAGGAATAAAAGAGTGGCAGGGTGATAATCATCAGGTGATGACTGCGAAAAATCAAGCGTTGAACGACTTTATATTTGCATCGGATTTGTTCCGTAAAATAAAAGCAGTAGAAAATCAACCCGAAGAGGGTTGATTTTCTATTTCATTATCAAAGATTAAAGGCTTCTTTGATTTTTGATACATAGTCCAGCTTTTCCCAGGTAAACAGTTCTACTTCTAGGCTGAGAGATGTAGGATTGTACCGGGAAGTAAATACTTTTGTTTTCTTTTCCGGCTGGCGTCCCATGTGTCCGTAAGAGGCTGTTTCAAAGTAGATCGGGTTGCGTAATTGTAGTCTTTCTTCTATGGCTTTCGGGCGCATGTCGAACAACTGCTCAATCTTTTTAGCGATTTCCCCATCATTGATTTTTACGTTTGAACGACCGTATGTATTAACGAATATGTTCATTGGTTTGGCAACACCGATGGCATATGATACCTGCACCAGTACTTCATCTGCAACGCCTGCTGCTACCAGGTTTTTTGCGATGTGGCGAGCGGCATAAGCTGCTGAACGGTCTACTTTAGATGGGTCTTTCCCAGAGAAAGCACCGCCACCATGAGCCCCTTTGCCTCCATAAGTATCTACAATGATCTTACGTCCGGTCAATCCGGAGTCTCCGTGAGGACCACCAATTACGAATTTACCAGTCGGATTGATATGGTATGTAATATGTTCGTCGAAGAGTTCTTGTACGTGTGCCGGATACTGAGCCTTTACACGTGGAATCAGGATCTCCTTCATATCGGTTGCTATCCGCTGCTGCATCGCTTTGTCTGCTTCTTCCTGGCTGATTCCTTTCGCTTTGATGAATTCATCATGTTGTGTGGAGATCACGATTGTGTCGATGCGGCGTGGTGAGCCATTGTCTTCATACTCAATCGTAACCTGACTCTTGGCGTCCGGGCGCAGATATGGCATCAGGTTTAACTCATTCTTTCGTATATAGGCCAACTCTTGCAGTAAGCTGTGTGAGAGATCCAGAGCCAAAGGCATGTAATTGTCTGTTTCATTTGTGGCATAACCAAACATCATTCCCTGGTCTCCTGCTCCCTGGTCGTAAGGGTCTTCACGTTCAACGCCACGATTAATATCGCCGCTTTGTTCATGAATAGCAGAAAGAACACCGCATGATTTGGCTTCAAACTGATATTCGCTTTTGGTGTAGCCAATCTTTTCGATCACATTACGTGCTACTTCCTGTACGTCAACGTACGCGCTGGATTTAACTTCCCCCGCCAAGACAACCTGTCCGGTTGTTACAAGGGTTTCGCAAGCTACTTTCGAGTTCTTGTCATAAGCAAGAAACTCATCAAGCAAAGCATCCGATATTTGATCGGCTACTTTATCGGGGTGCCCTTCAGACACCGATTCGGAGGTGAAAAAATAACTCATTCCTTTACTAAATTATGAAGTTAGTAGTTCTATAAAAGAATTAACGACGGGGTGAAATGAATATGCCGAAAGGCAATCAGAGAAGAATTGTTTTTAGCATTTTTTCCTGTGGTTGCAAGCAGTACAAATCTGTCCACGTTAATTCGAGGGCAAATATACAAAAAACTTATTATATCATAATGCAGGAAGAGAAAGATATAATTCGCCGATAGTTTTTTTTAATACAGGGTGTACTAGGGAAGCTGCGATTTCGGCCAAGGGACCAATGACAAAACTCCTCTTGTGCATGAAGGGGTGGGGGATTGTGAGTTTTTCAGTTGTAACGATCAGATCCTCATACATAAGGATGTCAATATCTATAATCCGGTCTTTGTATGAGCCATTGCTTTTTTCTTTTCTCCCCATTTCGAGTTCTATTTTCTGAGTAATCTCTAATAGTTCAAAGGGGGGGTAAGAGGTTTCTAGAATAATGGCAGCATTTAGAAATGTGTTTTCGGACTCGAATCCCCAAGGCTTGGTTTCATACATAGTTGAAAGGGCGAGAATCGTTCCCACCCTTTCAGCCAACAGTCCGGATACTGTTATCAGATTTCTTTTTTTATCTCCTAAATTTGTTCCGAGGCTGAGGTAGACTTTTGCCATTCTCCTTATTTATATGATAAGCATGGCGTCGCCATACGCGCCGAAACGATATTTTTCTTTGACAGCTACATCGTAGGTATTCATGATTAAGTCGTACCCTCCAAAAGAAGCTGCCATCATCAATAATGTAGACAGAGGCAGGTGGAAATTGGTAACCATGCTTGTTGCTACGCTGAAGTCATAAGGCGGGAAGATGAATTTGTTTGTCCATCCGTTGAATTCCTTCAGATGGCCGTCCGTACTGACAGCTGTTTCAATAGCTCGCATAACCGATGTACCTACTGCACATATCTGTTTGTTGCTGTCTTTGCCTTCATTTACAATCTTAACAACTTCGGAGTTGACGATCATCTGTTCCGAATCCATTTTATGTTTAGTCAGGTCTTCTACGTCTATGTCTCTGAAGTTGCCGAGACCGGAATGAACTGTCAGAAAAGCAAAGCGGCAATCCTTTATCTCAAGGCGCTTCATCAATTCGCGACTGAAGTGTAGGCCGGCTGCTGGTGCAACAACTGCGCCTTCTTCTGTTGCGAAAATATTTTGATAGCGTTCCTCGTCTTCGGCTTCCACCGGTCGATTGATGTATTTAGGCAGAGGGGTTTCTCCCAATGCATATAAGGCTGTTTTAAATTCGTCGTGGCTACCGTCATAAAGGAAGCGAAGCGTCCGTCCACGTGAAGTGGTGTTATCTATCACTTCAGCAACCATAGAGTCGTCTTCGCCGAAATAAAGCTTATTGCCTATACGGATTTTACGGGCGGGATCTACCAATACGTCCCATAGGCGCAATTCTTCATTCAATTCACGAAGAAGGAATACTTCAATTCGTGCGCCTGTCTTTTCTTTATTTCCATATAGGCGCGCAGGGAAAACCTTGGTGTTGTTAAAGATAAAGACATCATCTTTGTCGAAATAATCCAGGATATCCTTGAATGTTTTGTGTTCAATATCTCCTGTCTTCCGGTTGACAACCATCATTCTGGATTCGTCCCTGTTCTTTGTCGGCTGCAAAGCTATTAGCTCGTCCGGCAAATTGAATTTGAATTTAGAAAGCTTCATAACTATAATTTTTCTTTTGTGTCTGTTTCGATATTTTCTAAAAAAGCGTCGATGTCGTCGGCATTCATACACATATCCAATGTTACCTCTCCTATGCGTGTCCGCTCCAATCCGATCAGGTGAGCTCCCGAGTTGAGTGCTTCCCCGATGTCGCGGGCAAGTGCACGGATGTATGTCCCTTTGCTGCAAACCACTCGTATCTTAATTACGGGAAGATTACATTCCAGTAATTCTATTTCATCTATCACCAATGTCTTGGCTTTCAGCTCAACCTCTTTTCCTTTGCGGGCAAACTTATACGCTCTTCTCCCATTTATCTTTACGGCCGAAAATACCGGCGGCACTTGCTGTATGGCTCCTATGAACTGTTTCAGTACTTCTTTTACCATTTCGCAGGTAATGTGTTCTGTCGGGTAGGTGGCGTCAACTTCTCTTTCCAGATCAAAGGATGGTGTTGTTTCTCCCAGTTTGAGAGTCGCAACATATTCTTTAGTCTGGTACTGAAATTCATCAATACGTTTTGTTGCCTTCCCTGTGCATAAAATCATAACCCCCGTGGCCAATGGATCCAATGTGCCGGCATGCCCTACTTTTATTTTTTTTACGTTCAGTTTTCGTGATAATTTGTAACGAAATCTGTTTACCAAATCAAATGATGTCCACTTTAATGGCTTGTTAAAATATAGAACCTCTCCTTCTAAAAAATCCATTCTGATCAATTAATAAACGAAAATGTAATGGCTAATAATCCTGCTGCTACACAATAGTACGCAAAATAAATCAACTTCCCTTTCTTTACCAGGTTTATCATCCATTTACAGGCAATAGCTCCACAAACAAATGCAGCCAGGAATCCGGTAGCCAAAGCTGTAGTCGAGATTCCGGAAGTTTCCGGTGAAAACCCTCCCTTTATTAAATCGAGAAAGGCCTCTCCTAAAATGGGAATAATCACCATCAGGAAAGAAAACTGTGCTACCTGTTCTTTCTTATTGCCTAACAATAAACCGGTGGCAATGGTAGAGCCTGAACGGGATAAGCCCGGCAAAACAGCACATGCCTGCGCTATTCCTATAATAAATGCATCTTTAAACGATATTTCTTCTTTTACTCTTGGCTTTGCGTAATAGGAAAAAGCGAGTAATGCCGCTGTAACCAACAACATACAGCCTACAAGTAACAAGCCGCTTCCGAAAAGCTGTTCCACATAGTCTTTAAAAAATACGCCCACGATACCCACCGGAATCATAGATAACAGAATTTTGCAGACCATTTTTGTCTCATCGTTCCATTTGAAACGAAAGAAACCGATGAACAGTTTCGATATTTCACTCCAGAGAACCACGATTGTGCTTAATACAGTAGCAGCATGAACTACTACAGCAAATGTCAGGTTTTCTTCTCCGCTTAATCCAAAGAGTGTACTTCCTATTGTGAGGTGCCCACTGCTACTAACAGGAAGAAATTCAGTAAGTCCTTGTATGATCCCCAGGATCAGGGCTTCCAGCCAACTCATTCTTCTGTCTTTTTCTCTTTGCTATTTGTCAGAATGGCTACCACCATCATACAGAAGCCAATCATACATACTATTGGTGCCACCACAATGCGGCGGGTGCTGAATATCTCCGGATTATATGATACACCATCTACCGAAGCTCCTCCACTCATTAATACAAAGCCAATAATTATGATCACAACGGAAACGCCCACCAGTATAAAGTTCATTTTTCCGAAAGCAAAATCTGTTTTCATCATTTGTTATAATTTTAAATATAATACATCCTGTCTGCTTCCATGCGCAGATATTTGTTTACGGCCAGATAAGTAGCTAAATACGATAGCAGAATACCTAATACGAATACGGCAGTAAAAACAAGTATCAGTAAATTAATGTCGAGTAGCTGTACAAAGCCCGACAATTCTTGCTGTAAATAATATAACGAACCTACCAACATTAAAATTGCAAGGATTGAAGCTAAAATGCCACTCACAATATTATAGTTGATAAAAGGCCTCCGGATAAAATCGGCCGTTGCTCCAACTAATTGCATGGTATGAATCAGAAAGCGTTTAGAGTAGATTAGTAGCCGGATGGTATTGCTGATCAGTACAAAAGAGATGATTGTCAACATCAGCGCCAATGTGAGTAACACAAAACCGACTCTTGTTATGTTGTCATTTACAACCTGCATCATATCTTTGCGGTAAAGCAATTCGGAAACAGAAGTATATGATTTGATTTTTCGTTCGATAACCTGAAGACTGTCTGCATTGGCATATTCGGAGAATAATTTTACTTCGATAGATGCTTGCAGAGGGTTAAAGCCCAGAAATGTTTCCGGATTTTCACCCAGTTCTTCTTCCAATTCTTTTGCAGCCTGTTCTTTAGATATATATTCCGTAGATTTAATAAAAGGCAGGTCGTCCAGGTTTTTTTGGATTCGCTTAATGTCTGCCTCTTTCTGGCCATCCTTTAGTATAACCGAAAAGGAGATGTTTTCCTTTACATAATCGGATAATTTATTGCCAAGTAATCCGATAAGAAAGATTAATCCCAGCAAGAAAAGTACCAATGCTATACTAATTATAGATGTAAAACGGGAATTGAAAAAAGAAACGTAACCAATCTTTTTATTATCTGCCATTAACGTATACTATAATTGTGTTATACAAATAAGGAAGTGTACAGGGTACAGAACTCCCAAATTTTTTGCAAAAGAACGAATTATTTACGTAATTGCCTATAAATTTCATTTCTTTAACCTATAAATCAGCGTAAGCCATGTAACGCGTGAGTCGCGGTTGCGTATTTGCGTCATTTGTGTTTGTGCTGAATTTATGATGGTTGTCTCCTCCAGGCTGTTAAATATGTTTTGAATACTCAGGTTGGCTTGTAGTCTGTTTGGTAGCAGATCGTGTGAGATACCGGCATTGATGCTGTAACGGTTTTTGATTTTGCCTTGTGGCGTTAATTGGTCGGAGATATAAAAACCGTCTATCTGCAGATCGGTACGCCGTGTGATAGCCCAGTTGATATGGCCTTTGATGTCCATACATGTGAGTGATTTCTTTTCGGTATAGCCTGCGATCCGGCCGTCTATTTCATCTCTGTAGATGTTATAAGAGAGCATAAGCGATAGTGGGTTGACCGGACTCCAATATCCAGCCAGTTCGGCTCCGAATGTTTGGGTGTTTCCTATGTTTTCTTTTTTCCAGATTGCTTGTCCGTCCAGCTCAGTTGCCATGTCCATGATGCGGTTTTGGCGATTCCGGTAATAGAGGGTTGGAGATATATGGACGTTTCGGCTGTTTAGCTGATATCCAATTTCTATGGAATGAATGAGTTCTTCTTTTAGATGCGGATTTCCTTGTTTTATATAGGTGGCATCACTCATGTCTACAAACGGATTCAGATCCATACCGTAGGGGCGTACGCTACGCTGGATGTATTTGAGGCTTATTTCGTCTGTATTCCCTGTTTGATAGGCTATTTTCACTCGTGGATACAGGCGGAAACGGGAATGATCTGTATTTTCCATTTCTTGTTTCTGATGCTCTGCCTGTACACCAGCTTCGACTGTCAGGCGATCGAGTTTCTTTTCCAGAGAGGCGAAAAGCATATTGGTGTAGCGTTTGAAGGTGTAGATGTTGGATTTTCCTGTGTTCTCGACCCACTTGTCTTCTACCTTATTATATGCCTTTGAGGTGTATGATTCGTCACGGAAGCGGCCAGCGTATCCCCCTTTGAATGAGAATGTTTCATTCCATGTCTTTTGGTAAGTGGCAGATGCGTAGTAATTCTTTTTCTCATGATCGACAAAAAGCTGATCCTCTGCCAGGATTACACCAGTTTCCGGCTTCTCGTTTTTGTAGTCATTGTTTTCATCATACAGGTTGTTGTTGTAATTGAATACAATATCTAATTTTTCAGAGGGATGGTTGAAGCGATGCGACCAGCGGGCTTCTACAGCATAGGCATCTTGCTTCTGCCGATTGAAACGGTGGCGTAGCATCTTATTCATAACCTCTCCTGCCGGATTTTTCCGCGTATTATTAATCCCTCCGTAGCGGTCGTATTCCATCAGGTGATAGAGTCCGTAAACAGAAATTACATCCTTCGGGCTGATATCATACCCTATATTCAGGTCTGCCAGGTGTATATCCGGGCGTGCGGAGGCATTGTTGTTCATTTCCGTTGTGCCGGAGACATTGGTTGTTGTTTTTTGAAAGCTTCGTTCACGATATTCCCTGCGATAGTTGTATTTCCCTGTAATGTGGAACTTGCCCGGATGCAGATTCAGGATAGCTCCTGCATTATACCTTTCCTGTAGCCCGGCTCCAAGGCTTAATTGCATAAGAGGGTCGGAAGGAGAGTAGGTAGATGAGGCAAGATTTAACATGCCGGCTTCCCCATCGGGAATAAGGTCGATGGCAGGGTAGGAGCTTAGTGAAATGTGATTGAAGAATAAGGCCGGAAGCTGTATTAGTACATCGCCGCTGTATTCTTCCAACAGCCCATAAGGTACTCCGTTTAGTAATATGCCGCTTTTGCCGGTTCCCCGGTATGTAACGCCTCCTTCTATGTCTGTAATAAGGGAAGGTAGCTGGCGTATGGCCTCTGCAGTAGTCGCCCCGAAGACGCTCTGACTGCTTTCTACATCCAGCTTCCGGATATCTCCTCCACTGAGCCCGCCAAAGCGCTTTCCATGCACGGTTATGTTTTTCAGCTGAAGCGTTGTATCTGCCTTTTCCTGTGCATACAATGCTCCCTGTATTGTCATAATAGACAATAGAATAATCGTAAATATTAGTTTCATGCGAATAAGGTGTTAATTAGTAATGGCGTATATGTGAGCTTAATAGTTGCTATACAAATAACGCTTTATGCTTTTCTTAGGCGTTTTTTCAAACTCCATAGGATATAATTGTAATTGGCTGACGTGTTCATAGGGTGCCAGCAGTTTATTTAACTCCAATCGGTTTTGCTCCATTACGGCTGGCAGGTCTTCATGCGACAAACCTGTTCCGTCTACCGAATCATAGTCCGGATAAACCAAACCGACTAATTTGCCGTTTTTCTCAATCACGATACTTTCCATCACAAAAGGAAGGTTATTGAGTTTTGATTCTATTTCTTCCGGGTAGATGTTCTGGCCGCCAGAGTCCAGGATCATGGTTTTGCTTCTGCCTCTGATGAAGATACGCTTTGTTTCGTTAATCGTTCCCAGGTCGCCGGTACGTAGCCAGCCGTCTTCGGTGAATGTGTTCTCGGTTGCTTCCTGGTTTTTGTAGTAACCTTTCATTACATTTTCACCCTTTACCTGTATTTCTCCAACGGTGTTGTATGGGTCATCCGAGTCTATGCGTACTTCCATGATACCTTTTAGTACCTGTCCGCAAGAGCCGGGGATAAATTCTTTGTTGCTGTCGTAGCTGATCAGCGGGCCGCATTCGGTCATGCCGTATCCGATGGTAAACGGAAACTTGATCTTATACAGGAAGTCTGTTACCTCCTGGTTCATGGCTGCACCCCCTACAATTACTTCACGGAAACGTCCACCCATAGCATCCATCAGGTGCTTACGTATTTGTGCATAAATACGTGTATCCAATAATGGAATATTTAATGCCAGTTTCAACGAACGTTTGTTCAGCTGGGGAAGGATCATTTTTTTGTATATCTTTTCCAGGATAAGTGGAACTGTAATGATCAGGTTGGGTTTGATTTCCTCAAATGCCTTGAGCAGAATCTTCGGAGCCGGGGTTTTACCCAGGAAGTATACATGTGCCCCAAAGGCCATCGGCACCAGAAAGTTAAAGGCACAACTATACGCATGTGCCAAAGGAAGGAAGCATAGCATCTTTTCTCCCCGGAAGATCACATCCAGCGTTTTAGCATAAGTAACATTCCCCGCCAGGTTGTTACCCGTAAGCATCACCCCTTTACTGAAACCGGTAGTGCCAGAGGTATAATTAATCAATACCACTTTGTCGTTTTCCAGCTCTGCGTATTTAATGTCTTCTTTTGCAAAACTGTTGGGATATTTTTTAGCCATTTTTTCATCCAGCTGCTTCATCAGTTTCTGGATGTTCTCTCCGTCACGCTGATGCAGACAACGATAATCGCTGAGAGAGAATACGCCACGGATATTTTCTATTTTTTCTTCTTCTAGCGAATCCCATATCTTGTCGCCGACAAAAAGGAATGTCGAATCGGAATGATTGATGATATGATGAACATCGTTGGGATTAAAATCCTGTAAAATAGGAACAATGATGGCTCCGTACGTTACAACAGCCATATATACGATACACCAGTTAGAGCAATCTTTGCCGATTAAAGCGATCTTGTCTCCCCGGCGCACCTGGCACTCGTCAAAAACAATATGTATTCTGGCTATCTGAGTTGCTACATCCTTAAATGTATAAGTTGTTCCTTTGCTGTAGTCTGTTAAGGCAGGTAAATCCCAATTGTCATGGAAACTCTCCTCGTAAAGCTTAATAAAGTTCTCTTTGATCATAGCACAAATATGTGAATTCTGTGCAAAAGTAAGCACAATATAGCAGATATCCAACAGTACAAATAAGAAATTACTCCTCTACTTTTGCTCATTTTCAGCATATAAAATTGTTGACCGATAGCTATCGGCCAGTTGACTGATAGCTGTCTGCCAACTGGCCGACAATTATCAACCAATTGGCCGACGGCCGTCAGCCAACAAAAATATCGGCAGAAGTCTGTCTGTTCCAAGGAAGTTTATCCGCAATTGATACGCTTTTTCTTTTTGCAATGGAAATCACTACCTTTGCATCTTTAAACAGCGCAGTATAATGATAGATAATTCCGTTTTTGAGAATAAGACAGCCGCCTATTATACCTTAGGCTGTAAGCTGAATTTTGCCGAAACCTCTACGATTGGAAAGGTCCTTGCCGAGCAGGGTGTTCGTAAAGCAAGAGCTGGAGAAAAAGCTGATATTTGTGTAGTTAATACCTGTTCGGTGACTGAATTGGCAGACAAAAAATGTCGTCAGGCCATTCGCCGGATCAGCAAACAACATCCGGGAGCATTCGTAGTAGTTACCGGCTGCTATGCCCAACTGAAGCCCGAAGAGGTTGCCCACATCGAGGGAGTAGATCTGGTATTGGGTGCCGAACAAAAACTGGATATTCTTTCCTATCTGGAAAATCTGAATAAAAAACAGGAAGCGGGAGCCATTGTTGCTTCGGCTACGAAAGATATTCGCACCTTTGCTCCGTCTTGCTCGTCTGACGACCGGACGCGACATTTCCTGAAAGTACAGGACGGATGTGATTATTTCTGTACCTATTGCACCATACCTTTTGCCCGGGGGCGGAGTCGTAATGGTACTATTGCCAGCTTGGTAGAGCAGGCAAAAGAAGTAGCCGCCCAGGGTGGCAAAGAGATTGTACTGACGGGAGTAAATATCGGCGACTTTGGCAAGAGCACAGGAGAAACCTTCGTCGATCTGGTTCGTGCGTTGGATGAAGTAGAAGGTATTGTCCGATACCGCATTTCCTCTATCGAACCGAATCTGATTACGGATGAGGTTATTGATTTTGTGGCGAACAGTAAGCGCTTTGCTCCGCATTTTCATATACCTTTACAGAGTGGGAGCGATGAGGTGCTAAAGTTGATGAAACGAAAATATGACACAGCCTTATTCCGTTATAAGGTAGATAAAATAAAAAGCGTTATGCCGCATGCCTTCATTGGAGTAGACGTAATAGTAGGTACTCGCGGAGAAACGGATGAGTTGTTTGAAGAAGCGCAGACTTTTATCGAAGGGCTCGATATTTCGCAGTTGCATGTATTCAGCTATTCGGAACGTCCGGGTACGCAGGCGCTGAAGATCGCTCATTCGGTAGATCCTAAGGTGAAACATACACGTAGCAAACAACTGCTGGATATTTCCGATCGAAAGTTGCATGCATTTTATGAGTCGTTTATCGGTCAGTCGGCAGATGTACTTTTTGAACATACCAGGCACGGAGGTATGATGCATGGCTTTACTGCTAATTATGTAAAGGTTGAGACTGCGTATAACGCATCTCTGATAAACAAACCTCAAAAAGTATTGCTTGCCGGGTGGAATGATGAGCAAACAGCTCTGACCTGTAAAATAATAGACTATGTGGAATAAAATTGCTTATGCTTTATTGTACGGATGGGTAAAGTTGCACGCTATACTTCCCATGCGTTTGCTGTATGTGTTGTCCGATGTATTATACATATTGGTATATAAGGTGGTAGGCTATCGTTTACGGGTAGTAAGGCGAAGCATGAAAGCCTCTTTTCCCGAGAAAACGGATAGTGAATTACGCCGGATGGAGCGGGAATTTTACCACCATTTCTGCGATTACATAGTAGAGACAATCAAGCTGGCGCATATTTCAGAAGAAGAAGTATTAAAGCGAGCCCATTTGAAGAATCCGGAAGTGATAGATCGTCTGTCGGAAGGAGAGCATTCATGCGTTATCCTGTATATGGGGCATTATGGTAACTGGGAATGGTTCACTTCAGTAAATGTATTGTTCAAACATACCCAGCAATATCAAATATATCGCCCGTTAAAGAGTGAAGCCTTTGATCGTTTGTTTATCTATCTGCGAACACGTTTTGGCGCCAGAGGGATTAAAAAGAATAATACGGGAAGAGAGATTGTGCGTTTGGAAAAAAATAAAGAAAAATCAGCTGTCCTATTTATGTCTGACCAGACGCCCAGTAAAGTGAATATTCATTATTGGACTTCATTCCTTAATCAGGATACCCCTTTCTTTACCGGAGCCGAACGCATTGCCCGGAAATTGGATTTGCCGGTTGTTTTTGTTGATATCCGGAAGCTAAAACGAGGATACTATGAGGTGGAAATGATACCAATGGTAGAATCTGCCAAAGATACACCCGAGTTTTGGCTTACAGAGCAATATGCCCGAATGATGGAAGAGTGTATTATGCGGAATCCCGCTTACTGGTTATGGACGCATAAACGCTGGAAGTATAAACGTGAATCGGTATGAAAAAAGTCGCTGTTGTTATATTAAATTGGAACGGACGGGAGTTAATGGAGCGTTTTCTACCTTCTGTAGTGGCGAATTCTCCTGCGGAATATGCGGAGGTTATAGTGGCCGACAATGGTTCTACGGACGATTCTATCCAAATGCTTCAAGATAAATTTCCAAGCGTACGCGTTTTGCGTTTAGCTGAAAACTATGGCTTTGCTGAAGGCTATAACCGTGCTATAGAGCAGATAGATGCCGAATACACCGTGTTGCTGAATAGCGATGTGGAAGTAACTCCCGGCTGGCTTGAGGCTCCGCTGAAAGCCCTGGATGCCGATCCTGCAATAGCTTGTGTACAGCCTAAGATCTTAGCCTATCATAATAAGGGTTATTTTGAATATGCCGGAGCAGCAGGAGGGTATATCGATAGATATGGCTATCCCTTTTGTCGGGGACGAGTCTTGCACCATGTAGAAGAAGATAAAGGACAGTATGATACGCCGACAGACGTGCTTTGGGCAACCGGAGCCTGCTTGTTCATCCGTACCGCCGTATTCAAGGCGGAGGGAGGCCTTGATGGCCGCTTTTTTGCGCATCAGGAAGAGGTGGAGATGTGCTGGCGCCTGCGTTGCCGGGGATATCGTTTGATGTGTATCCCTCAATCGGTAGTCTATCATGTGGGCGGAGCTACCTTGACAACAGAAAATCCGCGAAAAACATTTCTGAATTTCCGAAATAGCCTGTTGATGGTTTACAAGAATCTGCCGGAGAAAGACTTGAAACATGTTATGCGCGCCCGCTTCTGGCTTGATTACATTGCAGCATTAAAATTCTTACTAACAGGCCATCCAAGAAATGCCCGAGCCGTATATAGAGCACGGAAAGAGTTTTATCGTCTTTTACCTGTTTACAAACCCGTCCGGCAGGAAAATCTTCGACGCACAATCATTAATCCGGTTCCGGAGCTTATGCAGCAAAGCTTGATCCTTTCTTTTTATCTGAAAGGCCTGAAACGCTTCTCACAATTGAGAGGTAAGTAGCTTCCTCTCCCTTCCTTACTGGGCGAGGGAGAAGCGAAGGCTTACGCCATAACTGGAGTTGGATGTGGGGTAAGACGTGCTGGACACCAGGGGTTCGTTGATTTGCAAATCGTAGAATGCTTTTACGGAGAGGGCGCGGCTCAGGCCGTAGTCTGCCGAGAACTGAATTGTCTTCGCTATGTTTCCACTGGTGGCTTGCGCACTGGCATCTTCTATTTTGCGGATCAAAGATTGCATCTTCCGAAATGAGAAATCCATATTGACAGTCAGATCATTGCTGAATCCTTGCGAGGCTTTCCGTTTTAATACCTTATTAAACTCCGTCAGCTTATATCCTAAGCCGATAATGAATTCGTTGTTGTGTGTTTCTACCAGCTGATAGGACGAAATATTCAGGTTAAGATTCCTTGTCTTACGATACTCCATGCGGGATGTAACATTGTTCAGTAATGTTCCGTCTATTCCAATCAGAGGATTAAACGCATCTGATATACTGACAGCAGATATATCGTACGGAGAAGAAGGGGTCGGGTTGTTCAAGGCATCCCGAATGTAACCAAGTCCGTCTTTACCGCTGTCTACCCAACTCAGGAAGGAGCTGAATGAGCCTACACTGTATGAAGCCCGGTATTGGTGGCTTAATACCAGTGATTTGAAGTAACGTCGTACCAAAGGTATCTGTATCAGCCCTTCGTAGGTGATCCGCCAGTTGGGAAGCATTCTCCATATAGAAGGGAAGGCTGTGATGGCGATACTGCTAGGATTCTTTCCTGTATAAGCCGACAGGAAAGCAGAGATCAGTACATCCGTAGAGTTGAGGCCTACCGCTCCGTTTTCCGGATCATATGGCTGTCCGCCCAAAGAGGTATTCTCTAGGAATCCTGCGTTGGGGTAGGACGTTTGCGCATATTGGCTCTCCAGGCGGCTGGCTATAACCGAGCGGTTGTTCAGGAACTTATCAAATGTCTTCGAGGCATAACCGTTCTCCAGGCTTCCCATTCCTTCAAACATAGAGCCAATGGCTACTGTTGTCATGGTGAAGCTACCGCCAAACAGTTCAGGTACGCCGTTGTACATATACTGTATTTCCGTATTTCGGGTATCAGTGCGAAGCGCGTTCAGGTCTATTTTCAAACCGGGCAAAGGCTCCAGGTTCATGTTTACAGTCAGGTTTTTAGAACTGTTTACGATTGCGGGATTCACATTGGTTTGCGACATGACCAGCCAGTCTCTATCTGCCAATTCGTCAATGTAGCTTCTTCTTACGCTTCCGAAAGCAAAGCCCAAACCGGGAGCGAAGGCACTGTTCATCCTTCCCTGTCCGAATATATCGCCTATTTCCGGACGGAAACCGGGAACCATCATACCGTCCGTCAGCCCATACTGTATATTCATACGCCTTACCATCATAAGAAAACGCGTAGAATATTCAAGAGCTTTATAGGCTACCCCTTCTGTTTTTGGGGGTTCGGGCACTAATGTAAGCTTTAGTTTAACCGTATCTTTGTTTTCTATTATGATATTGCTGAAGTCACGGGCTTTGAACTTGATCCGATATAACTTGCCGTCTTCACCACGAGCTGTTATGCGCATCCTTTTTGTGAGCATACCGTGATTCACCAGTATGGCAGAGTCGGGACTCAACTGCACTTCCATTTCCCTCTTTTTCGGTTCTTTCTTCTGCTGCTGAGCCTGATCCCGGTTATTCCGTGTATTGGTAGGTGCGCTTTTGATCGAACCGTATTTCTGATTTACCCCTCGAAGGAATTTATTCTTATTATAAAGGTTCAGGAAGTTAAAGCTACCCTGTGTGTTGATTTGCCGCTGGTTACGGATAGTATTTCCTATTTCTGTCGTTTCGTCAACCTCAGCTCCCCGCTCCCAGTTGTAAGTAGCATTGTAAGTAACCGTACTGCTTATCCAGTCGAGAACCGGAATAAACTGGAACGGAAGCGAATACGAAACATTGAAGGACTGGTCATATTTCATGGGGCGCCCCAGATCAGTAATGCTTTGTTTTACCGAATCTTTCCAGAGCTGGTACGAATCGTAATTAAGCTTTTTGTTTACCTGCACATGCGGTTCCTCTATACGGGCATTCGTTCCCGAAGAGAAGGTAGCCCGCAGGCTGTTTGTGAAATTCCAGGAAAGGCTGAATGCCCGGTCCCAGTAGAATTCAGAGCTGAACGAAACCGGGATATTGTTCTCGCCGGGATTATCTACGTTGCGTAGCTGGGTTTCGTAATAGTTACGCATCATAACTGTCTGGAAGTTGATACTGGCCGGTACATAATTAAGCGATAATTGCTTTATGTAACGGGTATAGCCATTGTTGGTCTTTAGCTTATCAAACGGGCGGTAGGGCTTTACGTAAGGAGAATAGCTATAACCAAAATTGGCTCTGTAGTCTTTGGTTGTTTCATACTCCGTATCCGGTGTATTCCGTTGCGTTTCGCTGAAAGAATATCCGATAGTGAAGTTGGCTGGGTCGTAAGGCATCGGGTTTTTACTTTTGATATCTACCCGTACGTTATTTACAGCTACACTTTTCACGATCGAGCGTTCGCGGGCAAAGCTGGTAATCGAGTCTTTCTCGGCCTTTGTTTCAACGGCATCTACTGCTTCTTTTAGCTTAATGTCTTGATCCAACGGATTATACTTTGGATCGATAATCTCTTTTGAATACGCATAATACAAGGGGATACTAACTTTTGCCTTTTCAGGGAAGAATTTACCCAGCTCCAGATCGGTCGCTACGCTGTACTGTTTATAATCGTCCATGCGGCGTTCGTTGACAGACTGATCCAAGCCTCCGAAACCGGCTGTTTCGATTCGTCCCGCCAGGTTAACGGTTCCCAGATCGGAGAGCGCTACGTTTAAGTTGGCATTGGCTGCCCAACCACCTTCTTCGTTGAAATCGGTTAGTCGTAACTCGTTAACCCAAACTTCCACACTTTTGGTCACTCCGGTTTTGTTTCGTACCCCAATCATAATCACTTTTACTTCCGACAGGCTGGGGTTACCTATTACACTGATGGTGTTTTTTGTGTTGTCGGGATCATATTCCGAATAAACCGTCTGGTAGGTCACGCCGTTTATCCCACCTCGTTTGTGTTTGTTTCTATTGAGCTTCAGATTGGTCAATACTTCAAAACGAAAGTTTAGCAAATTGCTTGTCGGCCAAACCGCTTCCCGGTGGGCTGGGTTATTGTTGAGATAATTATCCGGAGGTGTTAGCTTCAGCGGTACCTCGTATTCGTAGTAATTATTCTTATAGTCGGATCCTAAGCGGATGAATACTGAAAAATCATTGTCGGATACCGACGTTGCTCCCGGAGCAGACGTAGCAAAAGCCTCGGCATGTGTAAAGAGCTGTAGGCGTTTGTACTGGCGTAAGTCGAAGCTGGTATTTTTATATACCGCCCGGGCATCCTGCGAGGCCAGACCGGTAATCTTCATAGACAATGCCTGTTCATTAAGCTGCACCAGCTGAGGCTGTCCCGGATCTGTCATACGTGTTACGCCCGGAGGCAGAACATAATTCACCGGTACCTTCTTACCGTTTTCTTCTATGTTGACGGCTGCAACGTCCAAGCTACCTATTTCGGCAGGCGGAGTAGAGGGATTGTATAAGTCTTGTTGGTAGCTTCTCCATTCGCCACGCACCATCTCAAACTTGCCAAAGCGAAGGATGGTTGTGTCCTGGAATCCGGTCATATACATACGCATGAAACGGATGGTCTTGAAGTCGCGGATAGAACCTACCACATCGCTATATTCCTTTACCGGAATTTTAAACTGATACCAGGCTACGTCTTCGCTCGTTCCATTTTCCAGATCTACATTTGCTACCCTTTTATCTACAATGTAGTTGCTTCCAACTACCATGTGTTCCGGACGCAAAGAGATTTTATACTGGAAATATTTCTCGTTTTTGTTCATTGTATTGTCCTGATTGAGATCTTCTACATCAGGAATCGTTTTGGCCGAGGTGTCATAGCGTTCGCCCGAATCTTCCGAAGAACGCGAGTTGCCTTCCGTTCCGTTGTAATACTTGTAACGGTCTAAGATACCGGTCTCCGCTTCGTCAAAGTCCGAGCCTCTGTAGTGATGGAAGTTATCTCCGGCAGGGTCGTTGTAAATCTTCGTCATAGCCTCGTTAGACAGCTTTCCTTCCAGTTTTTGTCTGAATTCATTGTAAGCGGGGAAGTCCCTTTCCTCGTCGGATGAAAGACCGTTTAGTCCGACATCCTGCAGCTTACGGGCTCCGGCTGTATTATCAAAGGCGTAAACGGTACTCTGCTGCTTTGGCACTTTTCCCCAGACGGTTGTTTCTACTTTGGATGTATCTCCGTCTATAGGTAATCCGTTTTCGAAGAATTTCTTTCCGTCTTTTAATATGTCTTCTGATATTTCGCCCAGATTGAAATACAAATCGCCTCCCGATGAATTGGGTTTGTAAATATACGGATCCATCATCCAGAACTCGATATATTCTATGTTGGCTGTTTCAAAATCGCTCTGGTCTATTCGCCGCATCATACCTCCCCAGCGTTTTTCGGGATTCATCAACGTTCCGTCCGGGTTCATGCCGTCTGCATCCAAGTTATATGGTCCGCGCTCGTTGGGATAATATGCCACGTTTAGTGCCGGTATCATGGTAGCTTCGTTGTAAGACAACTGTTTGTCGGGGAACAGTTCTTTTACGTAAATAGCTCTTACGTAATGGTTGGATAACAGATCGCGATAGTTTCTTTTGATGTGTCCCGGCATCAGCGACGAAGTGGGTCGGGTAAACATCCCGTCTATGTAGTACCACGAGAAAAGTGCCCTATTCATACCGTAGCGAACATCGTTGCTGTAGTCAGCTTCCGGAAACTTAGCGTTCCCTCCTTCTTCGTAGGGCGTACTGGCCAGGTTCCAGGGGTAGGGGTTCAGCAAATCGAAACCGCTTTGCGTAGATTCAAAGTCGTCGAGGTAGGAGTAACCGCCTGTGTGTTCATTTTCATAATGCCCGGCTATCAAATGAGCAAACTCGGCATTGAAAGTAATCTGACTCGGCTTGGTAAGTGTCAGTAACGGAAGTTTGTCCAGCATATTGGTCAGCCATTGGCTTTCTCCCCTGTAAGACGTGTTCAATCCCCACAGGGTATTTTTTACCGACTCTTCACCAAAAGATGTCTTGGTAGTCATTGGCATTTCAGACAAATGCATGATGGTTCCCCCCAGAGAGAAATTCTTGCTGAAGTCGTAGTTCAGATCAAGTCCCATCATCGTTTTGCGCTGCATGCTGTATGTGGACTGGTTTTCCAGGCTCACACTTACATCCGTACCACTGGAAATAATATTATCATTCAATATAGTAACCGTACCGGAGGTGTAATCTACCACATAGTCTACATTCTCAGTCAATACCGCACCGGCAGCCGTAACGCGGACAGATCCCCGTGCCACATTGGTGGCTCCTAGCTGAATTTCGGAACCGGAAGACGCTTTGTATTCTCCTCGCAGGATGAATTTATTCTTTTCTGCAATCTGCCGGGCTACGGTAAGTGTAGAGTCGTACAGTTCCTGGTAAACATACTTTTCGGCAATTGCCGGATTACCTATCTTCGCTTTCAAATGCGAGCCGAAAGGTTCTACCACCGGGAATATCACGCGCCCATTGTCCGGTAACACCGTAATACCTTCTACGAAGTCGAAGATTCCGTCGGGGTAAGGCTCATTCTTTGAGTCCAGACGGTCGAGATTCATCACCCGTAGAAGCAAGGTATCCTTAATGTTCCCTTCCTGAATGTAGTTGAGATATGTACCGGTGGTGTCGCTCTGGTACATAACATTCAGGCGGAATTTTTCTTTCTCTACCGAATAAGCATCCAGTGAATAGACGTTCTTCATCATCAGGTCCCAAAACATCATGTCGGGAGACATAGACGTACTTTTCAGCAATTTGACGAATAAACAGTTGCTTGTGTTTGTAGAGTTATCGGTTGAGAATTCACCTACCTGGTAGGCTGTTCCGTTATATTGGTAATCGTAAGCAACAGCCAATACCTCGTCCGGTTGCAACTGTACCTTTAGCGAAATATATCCCAACTGCTTATTAACGGTATATTCGGATTCGGACAAACGGCGGGCGCTTTCTATTTCTTCAAATTCCCGTCCGCTCTCCATGAAGGTCTTTAGTGTTTGCGTCACTTTTCCGATGTCTCTTACATCTTCCATCCCCTGAAGTGTAGAGTATAGGGTGTTTGCCCCGTTATACGGAATAGCTCTTGAACCTGAAGGGGAAACGCTTGGATTCCCAATCCGGTTGTATTCTCCCAAATCGGTAAAGGCTACGATATTACGTGCCTGGTCGTACGTGCTTTGTTTATTAGTGATCCATACTTCCACACGATTAATGGTAATAGACGAGCGGATATATGGCAGTTTTTCCAGGGCATAATCATAATTATCCCTGAAGTAATGCCCCAGGAAGAAGTGTCTGTTCTCATCATATTTGTCAATTGCTACTTCATACGAGCGCGTCTGCACGCCGCCTTTGGAATTGACTGTTTTTGATTCGGAGTTCTGTTGAGCAAAGATTGTATTTACTCTCAGCTTCCCGAATTGCAGGTCTGCTTTAATCCCGAACAGGGCCGCTCCTCCGTTAATTAGGGAGTTGTTGGTCGTCATAGATACGTTACCTGCTTCCAGTGTCTTGATAATCTCATCTTCGTCACCAGCATAAGCCAGTTTTAACTTCTGCGAATCGAAGTCGAAGGTGGTCTCGGTATTGTAGTTCATGCCGAAATTCACTTTCGTACCTACGGTAGCCTGCACGTTTAGCTGTACATTTTCATCAAAGTTGAAATAGGTACTTTTTCTTGAACGTTCCGGTAGAGAAGGGTTGTCTGTTTTGTTTTGTTTCAAACCCAGTGTAACTTCTGCCGAACCTTGCGTACGTACGCGTACACCACCGGGGCCGAATATCCTGTCTGCCGGGCCGATGTCGAATTGCATATCCGTGATATTAAACTGATTGTCGGCAGCTTTCAGGTACTCTTCTTCATTTTTTTTACGGAAATAAGAACGGATAGACTCCTGTAAACTATAGTTTTGGTATTCTTCGGGAGTCAATGAAAGCGGAGTTCCTATCTCCATGTCGCCTATTTTGGTCCGGACGATATAGATCCCTGTTTTAATATCGTATTCTATATCGGTTTTTACGTTGTCGGGATCTCGTAAATCGGCAGGAGAGTTTTTTAGTAAGTCTTCATACTCTTCCGGCATGGTTTTGGCAACCGGAAAGCGAGCAGGAATGGTATCTTCCTCCTGGATAAGTTCTATTTCCGGCAAGGCGGTGGAATAAATCAGGTAATCGGCATTAAGGGAGAATAAACCGGCACCGGATAACACAAGGGCTAAGATGGCTATATATGTGAATCTTCTCTTCATTAAAGCATTCTGAGCGCACTTTTAATAACTTGCTCTACAGGTAAAGCAGGAGAATTTTTTAAAATAGCCGTTACTGCTTTCTGCGAAGCAGCCTTTTGGAAACCCAGCATCACTAAAGCGGCTATTGCTTCGTCTGCTACCCGTATATTTTCAGCAGATGTTCCGGCAGCCGGAATGGCTTCCAGCGGTTTTACTTTATTTTTCAAATCAACCAGGATACGTTGGGCTGTTTTTAGGCCTATACCTTTTACACCGGTCAATACTGTTTCATTACCCGAAGCTACTACCTGTACTAATTCGGCAGGGGGGAGAGACGAAAGGATCATACGCGCCGTGTTTGGACCTACTCCGGAAACAGAGGTAAGCATCAGGAACATTTCCCGTTCGGCCTTTTCTGCAAAACCATAGAGTAAGTGAGCATCTTCACGAATGACTTCATACACAAAAACCTTCCCTGTCGGTTTACCATTAAAAGCGCTATAAGTGTTAAGCGAAATGTTCAACTCGTAACCAATCCCACCACACTCTAAAATCATCCTTGCAGGCGCAAGCTCGATAATCTCGCCTTTTATATATTCAATCATTTTATCTTTTCTTTGTAACTCGTAACCATTATAACGTAGAAAGCAGATGAAATATTATTTCTTTCCCTGAAAAATAGCTCGTTTCCTATGTTTTTTTGCACACGAACGAAAAATAATAGCTCATGGGACATTTTATTTTGCACACGAGCCGTTTTCTACCCTCTGCTACCGCTTCCAGAAGCCCGGTAGAAGTATTGTTAATACCGTGAATATTTCCAGACGGCCAACCATCATCAAAAAGGCAAGAAACCACTTGGAAACCACAGGAACTTCTGCGTAATTATTAATAGGCCCCAACTTGCCCAAACCAGGCCCCACATTACTGATAGCCGATACCGTGGCACCAATAGACTCTTCAAAGCCTACACCATCCAGCATTAGTATCAGGCAACTTGCCAGTATAAGGGCAATGTACACGAAGGCAAAGGCCAGGATACGGTGTACGATATCTGCCGACACGACATGTCCGTTCATCCGTACCGGAAGAATGGCATTGGGATGGGTTTGCTTTAAAAATGCGTTGGAGAGGTTTTTGTTCAGGATAACAAAACGTCCCATTTTCAATCCGCCACTGGTAGATCCGGCACAACCGCCCACAAACATGATGGTAATAGCAATCAGCCAGAAGAACGGTCCCCAGGGAATATAATCGGCTGTAGCGAAACCGGTAGATGAGATAATACTAACTACCTGAAAGGCTGCTTTCCGGAAAGAATTTTCCATGTCGCCCGCCATATTATTATACAACAGCCAGGCCGTTGTGATGCCAACAACAATCAGTACAAAGAAGAAGAACCAGCGGAACTCTTCGTCCCGGAATAATTTTACAGGCTTGCCGTTGAAAACAAAATACAATAAGGTCATATTTACTGAGCCTATGAACATAAATATAATCACGATGTATTCTATGTAGGATGAGTCCCAGAAGGCAACGCTGGCATTCTTGGTGGAATATCCTCCTGTAGAAACGGTGGTCAGGGCGTGATTCACGGCATCGTATATGTTCATTGGTCCCAGCCAGAGGAGTCCGATCAATACAATAGTCAGCAGTATGTAAACGCCAGAAAGCCGCTTGGCTACTTGTGTTACACGCGGACGGAAACGCTCATGCGTGATACCTGTCGTTTCGGCGTCAAACATTTGCGAAGCGCCCCCGCCGAAAATAGGAAGTAAGGCTACCGTGAAGACCACCACACCTATGCCACCTTGCCATTGGGTGAGACTTCGCCAAAACAGGATACCATGAGGCAACGCTTCGATGTTTGTCAGCACACTGGCGCCTGTTGTGGTAAAACCCGACATGGTTTCAAAATAAGCATCGGTAATATTGTTGATATATCCGCCCAGGTAAAACGGTAGCATGCCAAAAAGCGACAGTAGCGTCCAGGTGAGGGTGACGACAAGCATCCCTTCCCGCCGTCCGGCTGCAAACTCATTGGCGCGCCTTCCGATCAGGTAAAATGAAATGCCTGCCGCAAACAAAATAGCACAGGAAATAAGCAAGGGGTAAAAGTCTCCTTCCTTATAAATAAAAGATACTGCCAATGCCATCAGCATAAAGAATGTTTCCAGGATAAACATGGAACCCAGCATCTTTATAACAAAACGAAAATTCAACATG
This sequence comes from Parabacteroides sp. PH5-46, assembly GCF_029892785.1. GTDB lineage: Bacteria > Bacteroidota > Bacteroidia > Bacteroidales > Tannerellaceae > DFXE01. Next base: position 42,905 of record NZ_JARXXA010000020.1, on the reverse strand, counting down.
ATTAATTAAAATAATCTTCCAGTTTGCGTATAGCCGTATCCATACAGAAGACAACTACATTGTCGTATGCCTGTATCTGCGTATTCCCGTTTATCATCATCGGTTCGCCGTCTCTGATCAATCCTCCCAAGGTAAGGTCTTTAGGCAGCGACAAGTCTTTTACCGGTTTGCGGGTGATCTTGGAGTTGGGACGTGCAACCAGTTCGGCTACGTCGGCACTCGCAAACGCCAGACTCTTTACATTGGAAACGTCGGCATCCAGCAAAAATTGGTAAATATGGCTGGCGGCTATCAGTTTCTTGTTTATTACAGCTCCTATGTCCATACTCTCGGCCAGGGGAATATAGTCCAGGTTCTCTATCTTGGCAATTGTTTTTACTACGCCGTAGCGTTTGGCAGCCAGACAAGCCAATATATTTGTACTTTCGTTCTCGGTAAGAGCTACGAAAGCCTGCGCGTCTTTGATTCCTTCCTGAATAAGTAAATCCAGGTTGCGTCCGTCTCCATTTATGATCAATACATTGCTGGGTACCACCTCTGCAATGCGATGGCTCTTCTCCTTGTTTAGCTCGATAACCTTTATACGGATATTCCCCGGTAGGTACTGGCATGCCCGGAGAGCAATACGGCTACCGCCCATGATGAATATTTTCTTTACTTCCGGGTTTGCTTTTCCGGCCTGTATCTGAATGTCTTTTATATGCTCTTTTGTGGTGGTGAAGAATACAAGGTCGCCGGGTAATACTTGGTCTGAGCCTCGCGGTATGATTGTTTCATTCTTCCTTTTAATAGCTACAATATGAAATGACTTGTTTTCGCCCGGCAGTTCGGCAAGTTTCATATTTACCAGCTGGGAATTCTCTCGGATCTTTACGCCTATCAGGATAATAGCACCACCGGATAATTCAAAATATTGCCGTGTCCACGGGCGTTTAATAGCTGTGACAATTTCCCTGGCCGCCAGCATTTCCGGGTAGATCATGAAGCTGATACCCAGGCTTTCGAGCAGTTCTTTGTTCTTTGGTAACAGATATTCGAAATTATTGATGCGGGCAAATGTTTTATGGGCTCCTAGATTTGTAGCCAGTATGCAGGCTGCAATGTTAGTAGACTCTTCAGGCGTTACGCTTACAAATAAATCAGCATTCTTTATACCCGCTTCGTTGAGGTCGCGAGGGGAAGTAGGATTACCTACCATCGGTAAGATTTCGGCTCCCGAGGTAGGAAATTGCAAACGCTCTTCATCCGGATCCATCAGGATGATGTCGAGGTTTTCCTGTGCCAACATTTTTGCCAGATACGTACCAACTTCTCCAGCCCCGGCAATTACAATTTTCATATCATTACCTCTTTTATCGTTTCGGCTATGCTTTCCGCATCCATTCGGCAGAGCTTAAATAGTTCCGGTATCGAACCATGTTCTATAAACGTATCGGGCACTCCGATACGCTTCACGCGAGGCGTATATTCGTTGTCGGCCATAAATTCGAGGACAGCGCTGCCCAGGCCGCCTTTTATCACGCCGTTTTCAATCGTGATGATCCGTGAAAAGTTCTTTCCTACTTCGTGAAGCAAAGCTTCGTCGATTGGTTTCAGATAAATCATATCATAGTGAGCAACGGAATAACTATCACCCAGGCTGTCGATGGCTCTGATTGCTTCATTGCCGATTGAGCCGATCGAAAGTACGGCTATGTCGTTTCCGTCTCTCAATTTTCGTCCTTTGCCTACGGGGAGTATTTCCATCTCATTCCTCCAGTCTTTCTTCTCACCCTGTCCTCTTGGATACCGGATTACCAATGGGCAGCCAACGCCCTTGTATCCCGTAAACATGAGGTTGCGCAAATCCCACTCGTTCAAAGGAGAAGCTATTGCAATATCAGGGATCGGACGTAGGTAGGCCATGTCGAATACACCGTGATGGGTTGCTCCGTCTTCGCCAACCAGGCCGCCTCTGTCAAGACAAACCACCATGTGTAACTTTTGCAAAGCTACATCATGAATCATGTTGTCGTAAGCCCTTTGCATAAAGGATGAATATATGTTGCAGAAGGGAATCGCTCCCTCTTTTGCCAGCCCGGCGGAGTAAGTTACGGCATGCCCTTCGGCGATACCTACGTCAAATGTCCGCTTGGGGAATTCCTTCATCATATATGTCATGGAACAGCCGCTCGGCATGGCGGGGGTAACGCCCATTACACGTTCATCTTTTTTAGCCAGCTCCACTAATGTATGTCCGAAGACATCCTGATACAGTTGTGGCTGATCCAGATTTTTGGCTATCAGGCGCTCACCTGTGTTCTTATTGAATCTTCCTGGTGCATGCCATTCGGTAGCCGAGTCTTCGGCCGGCTTAAAACCTTTCCCTTTCTGTGTTTTGATATGTAGCAACTTGGGCCCCTGCAGATGTTTGATGTCATTCATTACCTTGATCAGGTAAGGAAGATCGTGCCCGTCTATCGGACCGAAGTAACGAATGCTGAATCCCTCGAACAGGTTGTGTTGTTGCGTCAGTAGGGCCTTCAGGCTATTGTTGAAGCGTAAGATATTGCCTCTGTTGCCTTCCGTAATCAGTTTCATCTTTTTCAATCCGCGATAGACATCGTAGCGCATTTTGTTGTACGTCTGGCTGGTGGTGATGTCTACGAGGTACTGGCTCATGGCGCCCACATTATCGTCGATAGCCATGTTGTTGTCATTCAGGATAATCAACAGATTGTTCGGATTAATGGCTGCGTTGTTCAGCCCCTCGAAGGCTAAACCGCCTGTCATGGCTCCGTCGCCTATCACGGCTACTACCTGGCGATCTTCTTTTCTGAGCGCCGAAACAACCGACATGCCTAAGGCTGCCGAGATAGAGTTTGACGCATGTCCTGCAACAAAGGAATCGTATTCGCTTTCTTCCGGTTTGGGGAAACCACTGATCCCTCCGAACTTACGTAAGGTATGGAAGGTGTCACGTCTGCCGGTTAATATCTTATGTCCGTATGCCTGGTGTCCTACGTCCCAAACAATCCGGTCGAAAGGCGTATTGAAAACCCAGTGTAAAGCCACTGTTAGCTCGACCGTACCTAAGCTTGCTCCCAAATGTCCGGGGTTTTCAGACAATACATCAATGATATATTGGCGTAATTCAGAACATATCTGAGGTAGCTGGTCAATCGGCAACAGACGTAAATCGTGCGGGGAATTGATTGATTGTAGAATCTTTATATTTTGCTCTTCAGCCATGAAATATTCAAAATTTCCACAAATGTAAGGAATAAACGGGAGATGTGCTTACTTATTCGATAGGTTTTCCAGGAATAAGTCCATCATCTGTTTGGCGGCAACAAACGAACTTATCTCATTATTTAAGACTTGTTGCTCCGTTTCTGTTATTTTGCTTCTAACAGCAGGATTGTGATAGAAGGTATCCCGCAGGGTTTCGTTGATGCTCTCGTACATCCAGTATTTAGATTGGTCGTTTCGCTTCAGGTCGAAATATCCGTTATCCTTGGTGAATTTGATATACTCATCCACCATATTCCAAATCTCCTTGATGCCCAATTTGTAATAACCCGAGTAGGTTAAAACCTGTGGTATCCATCCCGAATCCGATGGTGGAAAAAGGTGAAGGGCATTGCGGAATTGGTTGGCGGCAAGTTTGGCTTTATCTATGTTATCCCCGTCGGCTTTGTTTATAATAATCCCGTCGGCCATTTCCATAATGCCTCGCTTGATGCCTTGCAACTCATCTCCGGTTCCGGCCAGTTGGATTAATAAAAAGAAATCTACCATGGAGTGAACGGCTGTTTCACTTTGCCCCACGCCAACGGTCTCAACAAAAATAGAATTGAAGCCGGCTGCCTCGCAAAGCACTATGGTTTCCCTTGTCTTGCGTGCTACCCCTCCCAGCGAACCGGCAGATGGAGACGGACGAATGAATGCATTCTTTGCACGAGAGAGCTCTTCCATACGGGTTTTGTCTCCCAATATACTCCCTTTGGAACGTTCACTGCTTGGATCTATAGCCAAGACAGCCAGTTTACGTCCCTTCTCGATCAAATGCATGCCGAATGCATCTATAGATGTGCTTTTTCCAGCTCCGGGTACGCCGGTGATACCTATACGTACCGAATTACCTGCATACGGCAGGCACTTTTCTATAACTTCCTGAGCTATTTGCTGATGTTCGTATTTGGAACTTTCAACCAAGGTGACTGCCTGGCTGAGAATCGTGATGTTACCGGCCAGGATACCTTCCACAAATTCGGAAGGTGTGTATTCTTTCCTTTGTAATCTGCTTTTAAGATAAGGATTGATCGTGGGCACGTCTGCAACCCCCTTGTTTATTTTCAGACCTTTATACAAGTCGTCATTTTCAGGATGTTCCATCATACGTTCTTGCTCTACTTTTCTGCTGTAACTTTAATGAGCCGGACAGGACCGTTCGGGTCGTTACATACAACATTCACAAACGCTTCAAGTTTGGCTTTAATTTCTTTTGGGCGGACGCTTACTTTATAACTTGCCGATGCTCCGGGTTTTAATTCTTTCTTACCGCCGGATACATCTATAAACTCATTGTCGCAGGTTGCACTGTATATCAGAAGTGTAGACTTACCTGTGTTTGTAATGGTGAAGCCTTCGGATTCTTTTCCTCCGATGAACGGAAGTATTCCTCCGCTTTTCTCGGGTAATTTACCAAAGTCCAGCATGGTGGATGAAAACTCGGCAATTGGTGCTTTAGCTTTCTCAGCTGCCGATAGACTGCTGAAATTATCTATTATATTAGCTGCGATATCTATTTTTCCTTCGTCAGCTTTTTTCTTGTTTTCGCTTTCGATAGATAAAGGTAAGGCGGCGGATAGATGTCCCATTCTTTTGGCTTCATCCGTCTTGAATGCAAGTGTTATTTCGCTCGTTTCTCCCGGTTTTAAAACAGTCGTGCCGGCTTCGGCTATGATGTAAGCCGGAGTTTTTCCGAAGTGAATCGTCAACGGGCTCTCGCCTTCGTTCTTAATGGCTACTTTATCTTTCAATGTTTCTCCGGGACGAATACTGCTAAACAAAACGGTTTTTGTCTGCAAATACAAATCTCCGATATTATAAGGATAAACAATTGCCGGATGGATAGCGTTTCTCTTCGGATGAGGAGTTACTGTTCCTTGTAAATAAAGCGACATACGTCCACCCGAGGCATTGCTATAAACGGATGCACTTTTGAGGAATGGACCGGGACGTCCTCTGGGATTATATTCGATAGTTATTTCGCCTGTTTTGCCAGGTTCAATTGGCTCCTTGGTCCAGGTTGGTTGCATGCAGCCGCAGGAGGCCGTTACGCGGGTAATAACCAGAGGGGCATACCCTGTATTCTTAACTGTAAAAGTATGGCTCGCCAACCCATCTTCTTCTGCTATTGTGCCAAAGTCGTGGGTAGGCGAGTCTGTATCAATATCTGCTGATCCTTGGGCAAACGCTTGTCCGCAGAAAAGCAAAAGAGTGGTAAAAAATACTATAATCGTTATCCTGTTTAACATCTCGGTTGGCAGTACATGTAATATTTAGATGACTTCTCCCCGGATTGTTACAGCATAACTTCCAGTCTTTCCATTACTATAAATGGATACGGATTTAGAGAACGGGCCCGGACGTCCTTTTGGGTTGAATGTGACCTCTACTTCTCCGGTTTGTCCCGGGGCAATAGGTTCTTTTGTCCATTGTGGAGATGTACATCCGCAAGATGCAATTACACGGGTAATCACTAAGGGCGCGTCACCGTCGTTTTTTACGGTAAAGGTATGGGTTACTAAACCGTCAGCCTCTTTAATAGAACCGAAATCATATGAATTTTCAGTCAATGAGATAGAAGCTCCTCCGTCTTGTGCCAAAATTGTTCCTGTTCCTAACAGAATGGCCATAAAAATAAAAATAACCTGTTTCATCTTTCACTCTTTTTGTTAAGCATTCACATTGCAAAGTTAATAATAAAATACAAATGAAGAATGATGAATGAATAATAAAGAATATTCCACTCGCCATTCTTCATTCATCACTATTCATTTACTTGTATAACTGTTCCCTCCGTATGTGATACGAATTCAGGAGCATATAAGCATTGTATGGTAGCTAAGCCACCGCTGTATTGACCGCTGCGGGAAACGTAGGCTGGATATTCCAGCACGTAAGTACCGGCACGCAGATGGTCGAAGTAGAAGTTTTCCGACACATCTTTTGGTGCGTGATAATACAACAATCCGTCGCGGAACATGATTCCAGAAAGCTGGTCGGCGGGTTCAAAGCAGCCGGCCCGGAGGTCTTTCAGGTAGACATAGTCCAAGTCGCGGTCCGTCCGTATTGTCAGTCGTACGATTACCTTGTCTCCTTTGCGAAGTGGTTGAGCATCTGTAACGGGAGTAATCTGCCTTTGTGTTCCGCTGTTACTTTCAATAAACAGTTTCTTCTCAACATTAAGCACTCCCTTTTGTTTGTTTACCTTGTCGATTGCTTCAAAATATTGGTGATAAAGCGCTCCCCAAGCTGGTGCCTTCCCTTTTTTCTTTACAGTTACCGTACGCATGGAAGGCGTGATTTCTTTGCCATTTACTGTTTCTTTTACGTATCCTGTAGCCAGCTCACCGTCTGATGGGTTGAGTGTTTTGTCTCCCCAGCGGATTACGGAGGTGTTGCTGTCGGTAAGCCAATCGCTTCCGGTAGCCAGAATACTATAAATGGCATCCAGCGTTACGGGGGCAGAACCCCAGTTCTGTGTCCTTTTCTGGTTAAGCAGCCATTGTTTCATCTTGTCTGTTTCCTTTGTGTTGGAATTAATCTCGTGGAAGACAGACATCAACAGGCAATGCACATTTACCGGAGATACAAAGTAGTTATTTTCCCTCTTGTTGTTTGCCCAGTACATACCTTTGTCTTCTGTGGTAGTTGCTGTTTTGCGCAGCCAGGTAAGTATTTTGTTGGCTACCTCTTTCTTTCCGTTCCGGTGCATTAATAGAGCGGTCTTGCCTTTTCCTAACAGCGAGGCTTTCTCCCAATGTTTCTCTGCCTGGTTGGTGAAGTAGCGGATGGCTTCGCGTGCGCTTCCCAGTTCAGGAATATCCCGGTATTGGCTTCTCACATACAGGAAGTCCAGTTGCGTGGGTGAAGGCTGATGGTCTTTAGAGCTCATCTTTGCTTTCATCAGCATTTCATAATCCTTTTGTATACTGCTATCCAGATAGCGCAGGGCTTTCATTTGCATTTCTTTCTCTTCTTGTCCGTATTGTACAGCGCTTAAACGCACTAGTTGTGTCATACCATCCAGGATAAAGAGGGTAATTGTCCGGTCGGGATAGAAGCCTTTATACCAGCCCCAGCCTCCATCTTCCTGTTGCTGTTCCAGTAATACCCGGAGGGCAGCTTCGCGTATCTGAGTGGTACGGTTTGTGTCGAACAGTAACGACAGGCGTTGTTTTTGCTCGGTTTCGTTCTTCGCTTCCATTACCCAAGGAGTTTCTTCCAGTAATACGTTCTTTAACTCTTCGTTCTTTTCCAGATTAGACAAGAGTGTAGAAGCCGTGTTTCCTTGTGCTGCCCACTGCTCGATGATCTGCTTGATGCGCGGGTTAGACTGAGCAATAGACAAGGCCAACGTGCTGCTGTAATAGGAGGCAAACCACGATACCACATTATCATGCGTGGGTTGAGTAACTGTAGGCAGTGCCTGAACGGCATACCATACCGGATTGCTGCTGTATTCCAATGTCATGGCATAAGGCTTACCACTGTTTGTGTTACCTGATAGGCGTATTTGTTTTTCACCTTCTTCCAATAGGTAGAAAGGCGTACTTTCCGTTACTAATACTTCATTCGGTAACACAGGTAGCAGGTGCTGCTCGCCATCGCTGCCGGCTTCGGATTCAGCAATGATACGAACACCCAGTAAATCGATGCCTTCGGGGATGTTTACGATCCAGGATACAGCTGTTGTACCGTCTGTTTTTAAAGCGAAGGGCTGTTGAGCATTTGCCGAAAACGCCATCGCTTGCTCGTTGACCGGATTAAATAGTTCCAGGCGAGCTACTCCGGAGGTTTCTTTGTCCGACAGGTTCATTACCTGGGTAGAGATCGTAAGCTCGTCACCGCTTCGCACAAAGCGCGGGAGGTTCGGAAGCACCATCAATGGCTTTTGCGTAATTACTTCGTTGGTCAGTAGTCCATACTGCAAGTCTGCCGTATGAGCCAAAGTTTGCAGTTTCCAGGTGGTATTGCTCTCCGGAATATTGAAATTTACGGTTACATTGCCATCCTTGTCCGTCCGCAAGGTAGGGAAGAAGAAGGCTGTTTCGTTGAAGTTTGTCCGTATCTGCAAATCTGAAGAAGGGCTGTTTACTCCTTTTCCTTGTCCTTGTCCCGGAACTGGCATGCCTCCACTCTCTGCATCTTGTTCAACAACTGCTTCATTCAATACCATATCATCTGCCATATCTGCAGATTTAGCATATTGATTCATGGAGCGCATACTGGGTGCAGCACCGGAGAGTGTTTCAAGTCGCGCAAAGTCCAGAAGCCCTTGCCAGTCCAGATAGTCGTAAGCGAACTCTGGTACTGTAGCATATTTTACTTGTTGAGAACTATAGCCGGAACGATACCGGAAGCGATCACTTTCTGTAAAGCGACTGTAGTTCAATACCGGATAGTAAGACGGTGCGAATGTCCAGGCAAAAGGCATAATCTTATCTAAGGATGCATCATACATCTCTGCCAAAATTTCCGCAGGTACAGCCAGAGAATCTGCTCCCAGAATACGGAACTTCCAGCTTTCCGAACTTCCCGGTAACAGGCGGTCGCGGAATGTCTCCGGTTTAATTGTCAGTTGCTTGTTCGGGAGTTTTTTACGAATAAAAGATAGTTGATTATATAGCTTACCTTCTTTTATAAACGTAAAGGAAACAGTCACGGCATCTCCATAACTTTCTTTGAACGGGATGTTGAACGTTTTAACCTCATTGCTAAGTTCCAGGCGCTCCCGTGAGATTACCTGCTTATTCGTAATCAACTCGTATAATACATATACATTCTTATCCGAAGTTCCGAATATGATCTTAGCATCTTCACCCGGTAAGCAAGTTGTGTTTTCTTCCAGCATCCATATGTGCGAGAATACCGGAGGGCGTTTATCTTGTTTGCTGTATAAGATGAAGTCTTGTTGCTCGGTAATGGTGCGTCCTTTACTGTCTTTGGCTGTCAGGCATATCCTGTAGCGTCCGGAGGGTACGCGAGCAAATATGTTTTTGTCAAAGGCTTTTCTCGTAGAGAAAGTGCCGTGTGCTACTTCCTTTCCTTCTTTATATACGTTTTCTTTTTTCGTATCGTCCAGTGTACAAATCGTATATGTTCCTTCTGTTTGTACCTCTTCGCCGTTTAGTGTTATAGCTTTCACTTTTATTCCGGGAGATTCTTTCTCTAGCTGGCTTTTCATTTCGGCTTGAAGAATGATACTTCTGTCACCTACTGAAACCGTTGATCTAGCTTCTTGTGTTTCACCTTTACTGTCAGTCAGCGTTACAGTTATATTGTAGCTATTGAAGGTCAGTGGGAAGGATTGTTCGCTCTTTTCCGGCCGGAAGGAAAAAGAGAAGGTACCGTCACTGTTTAGCAAAGCTTTTCCTTCAGCTACCTGCTCCTCGTTGTAGTTGTCGTAGAATACCCGGAACCAGAAGGGGGCTCTTACGATCCGGTATGTTATTTCTCCACTTTGTAACATAACACCGGAGAAGGTTTGCGCTTTCCCCTGTATCGTAACCTCGTCGCCGAAAGCAATCTCTTCTTTTACTGGAAGCAGGTCTATCTTAAAGGTAGGGCGTTTGTACTCTTCTACCTGTACCGATACCGAGCCATTATCTGTCTGAAGGGTAAATGTTCCCGTTAGTGTTTGTTGCGGCAAGGTAAATTCTCCTGTAAAAGAGCCAAAGGTGTTTGAAGTAAATGTCTTGTTGCTTATTTCCTTATAGTTGGCATCCCTCAGGCTTACACTAAACGACTTATTAGGCACAACCTGTGGGTTATCTCTGTCATTCTTGTAGGCGATACCTTTAAAATAAAGGGTTTGACCGGGGCGGTAGAGGCCTCTGTCTGTTAGTAATACTACTTCGGTTCTGGTAGCATCTTCATCTCCTATTCTCCTTCCGGTGTAAACAGAGGTAATAAAAGAAGATTCATCACCGGAGGTGTTGACCTGATAAGCCGCAATATCTTTGCTGTTGGGTAAAACGCCTAAACCGTCTTTATCTGTTTTGATACTGCCTTTTTTAACGTATTTCCCGGAGGTACGTGTATAATAATTAACGGTTGATTGATGAATAGGTTTACCTGTTTGATAGTCTGTTACCAGTATCTCTGTTTTCCCGGGAACAGTTGTGCGGGATGCAGAAGCCAGACGGGTAACACTAAACGGATTACTGATTTTTAGTTCTTTTCCGGGAACAGTGATTACATACTCGTACAGTCCGGGTGCATCCATCCGGATCTGCAGGCTTGTATCATTGCTTGCGTATGAGTTTTTGGGTTGTAGCGGAAAGCTAACTTCCTTTACGAATTCTCCCAATGTGTTTTCTTTGTTTTCACTGTATGAGAGATTCTTATCTATAATAGGTTTCAGGCTTTTGTACACTTTTATTGTTATCTTGGGTATATTGGTGTAAGTCAGCTTTAGTTCCAGGTTTTGTCCGGGATAAACCGTACTGTTGCCTTGGCTCTGAATCCGGGCTTCTTCCATTTCTGCAAGCCTGTTCGTAATAATGCCTATCCGTTCATACTTCGGGTAGCGGGCGATTGTTTCTTTGCACAAGCGATAGGCCGCATCCTGGATAGAATCGGGCGATGCAGAACGATAGGTTTTATTTTGTAGCAAGTTTAATTTGGCAGCTACGATCTCTACCGAATAGTCTTCGTCAGCATGGATAGCCAGCAAACTGTCTATCGAAGCCTCGTATTTGTCTTGTTCCGCTTGTTGGTACGTCCGGGTGTATTGGCTTTGCAGGTAATTTAACTCGGCCAATACCGTTGATTTCTGGTAATGCTTCTTTGCCAGATAAGTCAATAACTCTTTATATATGGACTCGACAGGCTGAATATCAATTGCCCGATAGGCGAGAAGCTCGTATAGGGTAGGGCGCAAGGCAGGGGAATCTTTCCCGGTTTTCAGTATTTCTTTAAATGCTGTAGCCGGAATTCTCTGTAGCTCACTAACCGGTTGCAAAGAGGCTTCCAGTTCTTCTTTTATCTTTTGGGTAAACAGATTGGATGTCCATTCCCGTATATCTTCGGGGATATATCCCTGTATAGGTGTTCTTCTGTCTATCCGCCAGCGGTTTTGCTGGTAATATGTGTTATACATTTCGGCAGACATGGAATGTAATATGGCAACGGATATCGGGTCGTTGCTCATCTGCTTTATATGTGAATTAATTTCATCGATCAGGGAAGGGAAGATGTCTTCATCTACTTCCTTTCGTTCTTTCATCTGGCTGATCAGATTTTTAATGAACAGGGGAGGGGTACTGTTGTCGGTAATCTGTTCCATTGTTGTACTGTTGTTTGAGATTCGTGCCGCAGATGTGGCTGAAGATAAAATGCTACTGCATAGCATAACGGTTACTGCTATAATAATCCGGACATTCATATTTTCGTTCAATTTCGTTTAAAACAAAACAATTTGTATGTTATTATAGATACAAATAAAAGGTAAAAAAACGTAAACAGGCAGTTAATTAACAATAAAAGAACTCCACTTGATGCGGAGTTCTTTCTTCTTACTCTCTCGTATTGTTACTTTTTATTTCTTGCGAAGGTATGTATGGAAGGTATAAGCATGTGCATGTCTGTCGTCGGCAGGGTGATATTCACGCTCTTCTTCTATTTCTATCCATTCGTCAAAATTAATTTCGGGGAAGAATATGTCGGCATCTTCAAATACATGATGCACACGGGTAAGGTATAGCTTGTCGGCCAAAGGGAGCGATTCCTTGTAGATCATAGCTCCACCGATCATGAATATCTCATCTTCCTTTTCACATAACTCAATAGCGTCTTGCATAGAGTTACACACAAATACATCAATAAAGCTTTCCGGGGGTAAAGTGGTTAGTACAATGTTTTTACGATTGGGCAGTGCCCCTTTTGGTAAGGATTCGAATGTGCGACGTCCCATCACAACGGCGTGTCCCGTAGTTGCTCCTTTAAAACGTTGCATATCATAAGGCAAGCTCCATAATAGCTTGTTTTTTCCTCCGATCCCGTTCTTTTCGTCTACTGCTGTAATAATTGAAATTATACTCATATTCTTACAATTTAGAGATAGTTTGTATTCGCTTGAATTATACCGCTACCACGCCTTTAATGTGTGGATGCGGATCGTAGCCAACCAGATTGAAATCTTCGTAAACAAAATCGAAAATACTGGTTCTTTCCGGGTTAATTTCCATTGAGGGAAGTGCTTTCGGTTCGCGGGTTAGCTGTAGTTGTACCTGTTCCAGGTGATTACTGTATATGTGGGCATCACCCAGGGTGTGAACAAAGTCTCCGGCACGTAATCCGGTTACCTGGGCCATCATTTGCAACAACAAAGCATACGAGGCTATATTAAAGGGTACTCCCAGAAATATATCGGCGCTACGTTGGTACATTTGCAGGCTCAGACGCCCGTTGGCTACATAAAACTGAAAGAATGCATGGCAAGGGGGCAGATTCATATTCTCCAGATCCCCTACATTCCATGAGCTGACGATCATTCGCCGGGAATCGGGAGTATGTTTAATCATCTCTACCACCTGGCTTATCTGGTCGATAGAACCGCCTTTATAGTCCGGCCACGAACGCCATTGGTATCCGTAAATATGTCCGAGCTCTCCGTTTTCGTCGGCCCATTCATTCCATATCCTTACGCCATGCTCCTGCAGGTATTTTGCATTGGTGTTTCCTTGCAGGAACCAGATAAGCTCATATATAATTGATTTCAAATGTAGTTTTTTGGTAGTCAGCAAAGGGAAACCATCCTCCAGGTTAAAGCGCATCTGATGTCCGAAAATACTTAATGTGCCTGTACCTGTCCGATCTTCCTTTTTTACACCTTCCTTCAATACCTTATCGAGCAATTCCAAATATTGTTTCATCCTTGCTATTTTGGTGGATTGCAAATGTACGAAAGCAATTTTAATAAAGCAACTCCCCCGCCAGAAAGAATTTTGCACTATGGGTAACCGAAAAAAATTGCATGCATGTGTTTGTGAAAACGCATGCATGCAATTCCGAAAACGCATGCATGCGATTTTTCAAAAGGATGGCTGCAATTTTCGTCCTGTTGTAATCCTTTAATATACAGTGGTGTATGGATTGTTGAAATTTCCCCCCTTTTTCAGCCCGTCAGCTAGTCATAATACGCCATACAGTTTTGAAAGAATTCTTCATTCTTCATTCTTTATTCTTCATTTTAATTATTACCTTTGCAACTTGATTTTATTAATGACAAAACAAAGAAGTTCCTTCAAACGATGATTAACAGAATATTAATCCGTATTAAAGTTCTACAGATATTATACGCCTACTATCAAAACGGAACAAACGATCTAAAAGTTGCGGAAAATGAGCTACTGTTTAGCTTGCAAAAATCCTATGATTTATATCACTATTTTCTTCTATTGATTATTGAAGTTACTCGGCTTCAGGATCGCCTTTTGGACAATAAAAAGCATAAATATCGTCCGACTGAAGAGGATTTGAATCCGAACATGAAGTTTGTTAATAACCGCTTCATCCTTCAACTGGCAGATAATGAGGCATTGAAAAAGTATGTTTCGGAAAATAAGATATCATGGGCCAATGATCAGGACTTTATAAAGAGCCTGCTGGATATGATTCTTACTTCGGATGTATATGCCGAATATATGAAGAGTACGGAGGATTCGTATGAAGAGGATAAGGAATTCTGGCGTGCAGCTTTTAAGCGGGTTATTTGCGGAAGTGATGAGGTTGTTGATTATCTGGAGGATAAAAGTATTTACTGGAATGATGATATTGAAATAGTGGAAACATTTGCGCTGAAGACGATCAAGCGCTTTGAAGAAGCAGAAGGTATCCATCAACCATTATTGCCGATGTTTAAAGATCAGGAGGATCGGTCTTTTGCTGTGAAACTGTTTAGGGATGCCGTATTGCACGGAGAGGAATACCGTAGCCGTATCGACAAGCATACGAAAAACTGGGAAACAGAACGGGTAGCCAATATGGATTTGTTTATTATGCAATTGGCTATAGCGGAAATCATTACTTTTCCTTCAATTCCCATTAGTGTTAGTTTGAATGAATATATTGACACCGCAAAATACTACAGTACACCCAAAAGTGGTACATTTATTAATGGAGTGCTGGATTCTATCGTGGCGGAGTTAAAAAAAGAGAAGGTATTGTTTAAAGATTGATTATTATATTTATTTTTGCAGATATCTCGATCTCAGAATTATAAAAATGTATAAGATATGAACGTATTAAGTATTTTGTTACAAACTCCGGCTGCAGGTGGAGGATCTCCTTATTCCAGTATCCTGATGATGGTAGTTATTGTTGCCATTTTTTATTTTTTCATGATCCGTCCCCAGCAGAAAAAGCAAAAAGATATTCAAAAGGCCCGTGAAGCCATGAAACCCGGAGACAAGGTAGTTACTGCCGGTGGTATTTACGGGAGAATAAAGGAAATATCCGACACCTATATGGTGGTTGAAATAACAGACGGTGTACGTATCCGTATTGATAAGTCTTCTGTTTACGCATCGCCGGAAGACATGCAACAAAAATAATTTAAAACCAGATGGAACGACTTGAAAACATACAACAATCCTTCAAGTCTGTATACAGGAAGATTAAAATCTTTTTGCGCCGTTATCAGTGGAAAGAAATTTTAATCTTTTTGTTATTTGTGATTCTTTCATTTTGTTTCTGGGTGCTGCAAAGCATGCAGGAAGATTATGAAGTACATGTGTCTATTCCCGTACATTATAATAATGTACCCCAGGATGTCGCTTTTGTACAAACACCTCCTTCGGAAATCGTTATCCGGATAAGAGACAAAGGTAGTGTCTTGCTGAATTATAAATTAACCAAGAAGATATCTTCGATAGAAATAGATGCAAAAGAGTTGTCGGCCAAGAGCGGGATACTTCTATATCCTGCAAAGGATATTGAGGCTGCCATAACCAAACACTTAATAGCTACAACGAGCTTGCTGAGCTTCAACCCCCAGCAAATCCAAGCTCCTTACAGTAAATTGCAAAACAAAGAACTACCGGTTGTGTTTAATGGTTCGGTGCGTACCGAGCCCGGTTTCCAGGTATCGGATGATGTGATGCTGGAACCGGCACGAGTGAAGGTGTATGCCACAGAAGCGGTGTTAGATACTTTGACATCCATAAAGACCGTATATACGGAAATAAAGAAAGGACTTAAAACTATCAACAAAAAGGTGCAACTGGAAAAACCGAATGGTGTAGCCCTGAATCTGGAAAGTGTATCTGTAACCATATCCATTGAGGAATTTACGGAAAAAACACTTTCTATACCTGTAAATAGTGTTCATGTACCTTCTTTATATACAATCCGGATGTTCCCCGCTGTTGTGAAAGTGACCTGTAGTGTGCCGCTTTCGCGTTTTAAGGAGTTAACGGAAGAAGAATTTTCCGTAGAAATATCTTTGGCAGACCTGGAACAGAATATATCCGGTATGCTACCGGTTATACTGACTAGAAAGCCGGACTGGGTAGACCGGGTGTCTCTTGCCCCCGACTCAATAGAATTTATACTGGAACAAAATTCATCGAATGATTAAGATAGGTTTGACAGGCGGAATCGGGAGCGGAAAGTCTATCATAGCCGACCTGTTTCAGGTGCTGGGCGTTCCTGTTTATATCGCAGATACGGAAAGCAAGCAGCTGACGAATACCTCTCCTCAGATACGAAATGAACTAACAGTTCTGTATGGGGAAGACCTTTATCTGGACAGCGGAATAGATAAAAAACGCCTGGCTTCTATCATATTTAATGATCCGGAACAACTGAAACTGGTTAACCGCATTATCCATCCGGTAGTAAATCGGCATTTCCTGGAGTGGGCAGCCAGTCGCAAAACGTCTCTTTGTGTAATAGAAACAGCGATTCTTTTTGAATCAGGTTTTGATCGTTCCGTCGATTTCTCCCTGATGGTATATGCACCTTTGGAATTAAGAATTGAACGGACTTTGAAACGTGATAAAGCCTCACGCGAAGATATAATACGCCGAATAAATAATCAATTGCCGGATGAAGAGAAAAAGGAACGTGCCGATTATGTGATTTATAATGACGGAAAATCAGCCTTGATCCCACAACTGGCACATCTTATCCGTCTATTCTTTCCTGAATGAGTCGATGGCGTTCTGTACAGAATGATGCAGTAACAATAAGCGTTTAGCTTGATCATAGCCGATATGTAGCTCTTCCATGAGCATTTTAGTACCTCTTTCTATCAGTTTTTGATTGGTTAATTGCATATTAACCATTTTATTTCCCTTAACGCGCTCCAGTCTGATCATACTTGCAGTAGTGATCATATTTAAGACCATCTTTTGAGCAGTCCCGCTTTTCATGCGTGTACTTCCTGTTACAAACTCAGGTCCAACAAGTGGCTCTATGGCTATATCTGCTTCGGCAGCCATAGGAGAATCCGGATTGCACGATATGGAAGCTGTCAATATGTTATGCTCTTTGGCTTTTCGAAGAGCGCCAATAACATAAGGGGTAGTGCCTGATGCAGCTATGCCTATTACTGTATCTTTGGTGTTGATATGTAGATTTACCAACTCCTGCCATCCTTTATCCGTATCATCTTCTGCTGATTCAACAGGACTCCGGAGGGCTGTATCACCTCCAGCAATCAGTCCGATAACCCAGTTATCAGGTATCCCATATGTGGGTGGGATTTCGGAAGCATCCAATACCCCCAATCGTCCACTGGTTCCGGCACCCAGATAGAAAATGCGTCCTCCACATTTCATGCGTTTGACAATCTCGTTTACCAGTTGTTCTATTTTAGGTATTTCTTTTCTGACAGCCAGGGCTACCTTCTGGTCTTCGTCGTTCATGCATTCCAATAGTTCATGTACAGACTTTTGATCCAGGTTGTTGTATAAAGATTCTGATTCTGTTATTTTTTGGAATGTCATGTTTTTTTGTTTATGCGTGATAACGTAGTAGTCCCGGCATGGGAGTCCGTTCGATCCGACTGATTTGTATTGATAGAGATTCTGCTGCGTCTATCAATACCTGCCGGTAATGAAACGCGATCGATCCGGTAAACGCAACAGGATATTCGGCGTAGCCTTCATAAAGCATGACGTTTCGGATAAAAAAGCTCCTGAAGCTGTTGTAGACAAGCTTGTAGATATCTGGCTCGGATATGTTTTCCAGCAAAAAACGAGAAAGGGAAGCCAGATAACGGTTGGGGAACGGTTGCCTGTAAACATGCTCTAATATAGTTGCCGGAGAGAGTTGAAATTGTTGCAAAAACTTATCAATCAAATGAGTCGGTAATTGCTTTTTCAAGCAATCTCCCACCAGTAATTTACCCAAAACCGCACCACTTCCTTCATCTCCCAGGATAAAACCAAGAGGGGATACGTTCTTTACGATCTCTGTCCCGTTATACAAGCAAGAATTGGAGCCCGTACCCAGTATACAGGTAATGCCACTTTCTTTTCCGAATAAGGCGCGGGCAGCACCGAAGAGGTCACTTTCTGCCTCTGCCGGAACCTTTAGTAAAGAGGAAAGAGTATCAGTAATGATTTGTTTCTTTTCCGGCAATACGCCGGCTCCGTAAAAGAAAACAGCCTCGATAGGGATCCCTTTTATAAAAGGTAGAAGGTTTTGCCTGATTTCCCTGTCTATATCGTCTCTGTTTTGGAAATAGGGATTGATTCCCGCAGTGAATACCTGCCTGATAAGTACTCCCTTGTGGGCAATACACCATTCGGCTTTTGTGGAGCCACTGTCTGCAATTAGTATCATATAGGTTTATAAAGCCTACAAATGTATAAATAATTGTGATTAAGGAATAATATTTAGCTCGAGAAACATCTTTTTGTAATCTTCGGCTTTTTCGGATAATGGTTTTGGATAGGCGCGTGATGAGGAGGGCATTCGGTACACTTTCAGGTCTCTCTCATGATAATAACAAGATGAGTGGAATCCTACTTTCGGTTCTTTCAACGGGAGGATAGATACGAGCGTGTCCATTGCCTTTTGCCCGGTTACAACAATAGCTTCACATTCGGGAACTTTATCCAAGACTTCTTTCAGGTTGATAGGAGTAACAACTTCCAGGAATTTGTCAGAGGCATTATCCTTTAAGCGGATAACTTCCAGAGCTGTATCTCCAAGCCCGATGCCTTTCTCATGGCAAAAAGCTCTTGCCTTTGCTTCGTTATATGCTTTTCCGGAAACGTCGACAAAATGATTCTTGTCGGAATAAAATATAAGCCCCATGATACGCCACATATCATTCTGGAAGTTCGGATAGTAAAAGTTCATTGACCAACGTATCTTCTGAGGCGGAAAACTCCCCAGCATCAATAGCTTTGTGTTCTCGGGTAAGAAAAAGCCTAAAGGGTGTTGCTCTGTTTTTCTTATTTCCATAATTGTATCCATTTTCTGAGAGGAAGCCGCATGTGCAGGATGGGATAGGGCTTTCCTGCACTATCAAACTCATCCCGGCTGACTACTTTAAACCCAAGTTTTTTGTAGAATCCTACAGCCTGTTCGTTTTGCTCATTAACGTCAACTGTTTCTATATGATACTTATGTACAGCAAAAGATACCAACGATTTACCATATCCTTTTCCTCTTTCAGACGGATGGATGAATAACATATCGATGTTTTTATCTTCAATTCCCAGAAATGCGATAATGCAGTCCGCTTCATTTTTGATATAAAACAACTGTTTGGCAGTAGGTAGATAAACCCTCAATACAGCATCCTTGAAAAATAAGATATCTTCTTCAGACAGAAAGTGATGTGTGGCCCGGACAGATGCTTCCCATAACTCAGCGATCTGATTATAGTCAAAGACAGTAGCTCTATATAATTCAATGTCATTCATTCTGCAGACAAAACAGTTTTATACCAAGCTAGCTTTTTATATTCTGTATTCAGGTACGGAAAGCGTTCTTGTTCGATATAAGTAGTTAAACCGGAGTGTAGGTTAATATTGAATCCCGAATAATTAACCAGAAAAGAAGGTGTAGCTGCCTTGTAGGGGATACAATCTGCTATTAACGATTTTAGCGTTAATGGCGATGCGTCATCTTTCAGAATACGGGAAAAATAATCTTCAAAATCGAAGAACAGACGATACGAATACCTGTCGAAATGCTGAATGTCAGATATATTTACAGAGTTTATTTTCTCTCTATCTATGCTTTCACGCAGAAAAGTTCCCAACTCATACAGACCGGATGTTTTAATCAGACTAAAGGTTCCGGATTCATAATGGGCATTGCCTGTGCTAACCAAGTTATAGATGTCTTTAGTGAAAGCTTCCAGCTTGGCTTCTTTTTCAAAAAGATAGTTCAGAGACGTAGTATATATCTTTTGATATCCGGGAGAGAGTATCTCTGCAGATGAGGCGATTAGATAGTCTGTTTTGTTTCTCAGTTCATATGCGACTTCTATTCCGGCGGTGAAACAAGCCTCGAAAACGATAAAGTCAAAGAGTCCGTCAGGGATAGCAGCCGCAAAATCGATCAACTCCATTTCATCTTTACCGGACGTATTATCTATCACAAGCGATCGCGGGGAGCTAAGGGTGGACTGAGGTAGCCAGCCTGACGCATGAGAGAAAAATATAAGCCCGTAGGAGTCTGCCGGATATCTTGATATGGCTTCGTTGATTACCCGGTTGAGTACATCCGGGTCGGCAGAGTTCTCATTCTCATACTCTTTAACAACTTTGCTCTGATTGATACCGTTTTCACGATATACTTCCAGCAGACTGGAGTTTTCGCCTATTATATCTTGGAAGACGATAAGGTTTCCGTTTTTGCCGTTCCAGCCCTCCAGCATATATTTGAGCTTATCTTCGGATTCTCCGTTCAGATTATTGTCACGTCCGAGATAAACGATAACTGTTCGTTTATGCGTTTCCTGGGGAGGATATTCATCATTGCTACATGATGTAAAAACTATCCAGAATATGATTGGTAAAAGAAGATATTTATACATTGTATTGTTTAAAACATTGGATCAAAGTACAAATTTACATATAAAGTGCGGATTTTATTCCTTTTCACCCAATCTTTTCATTAATTCGGAAGGGGTACAGCCGAATTGCTGTTTGCAGAACCGGTTTAGATGAGTCGGAGAATTGAAATTATACTTTTGCATAATGTCACTGAGTGTGTTACCCGGTTCTGACATGCTAAAGCATACGAATTTTGCTTTTTGCTTTAACATCCATTGTAGTGGGGGCATTCCAAACTCTGTTTTAAATTTGATATCAAAGTTTGTTCTTCCCATTCCTACTAGCTTGGCAAGCTCATCCACATTATTTGCATTTTTATAATTCTGTAATATTTTGTCTTTAAAACCTGGAAGTTTACCTAAGATAGGGTGAAACAGGTTAGACATTTCTTCTTTGCTGTAATACTTTTTTAGTAGCAAAAATAGTTCCAGAAACTTAATTTCATCCATTAAATGGCTGTCCATTCCATTTTTGATGTATCGAACCATCTGATGTAGGAAATCTCTTAATGCATAGTGTATTGGAAGAGGTCTGAATATATATTCTTCTTTTGAATCGGAGTTCCAATAGTTTTGAGATACTTTGGTGAGTATGATTTTTAGCGAATTGAAGGAGCAGATAATGAGCTTACAAGGTGAAAGCGCTTTGATTGATATTTCCGAAGATTTTGGAATCAGGAAAAAATGCATTTCGTTTATATTATTATTCAAATATTCGTTATAACACACATTTAGTTTTCCCTCTAATATAAATATCAGATGGTTGAATTCTTTGTTTTTGCCATCAAAAAAACTATTATCCACTACTTCATAATGTTTGAATCCAGCTGTTATATCGAATATATCATCTTGAAATGGCAAGTGTTTGGAGTTTTGATGTAAATCTTTCATAGTTTGAAATATCTCTTACACAAAAATACAAATAACATTTATGTATGACAAGTATTTATTGTTTTTTAATACCAAACCTTGTTGTTGTATTGTATTTGAACAAAAAGGCTAGGTCTATGTTATATTAATAGTTTTAATTATGTAATATAAAATGATATGAAAACTCTTACATCTGAAAAGTTAACGATTGTCGGTGCCGCCGGCATGATCGGTTCTAATATGGCTCAGTCTGCTATCCTAATGGGATTGTCTTCTAATATCTGTTTATACGATCCTTATTCCAAAGGGTTGGAGGGTGTGGCAGAAGAGCTGTTGCAATGTGGATTCAAAGGAGTAAACATTACTTATACAAGTAATATCAAAGAAGCATTGGCAAACAGCAAGTACATTATTACCTCCGGAGGAGCGGCACGTAAAGAAGGTATGACGCGTGAAGACCTGTTGAAAGGAAATGCGGAAATCGCCATACAGTTCGGAAAAGACATTAAACAATACTGTCCGGATGTAAAGCATGTTGTCGTGATATTCAATCCGGCTGATATAACTGGACTGTTGGTTTTGCTCTATTCGGGCTTGAACCCGTCGCAAGTATCGACTCTTGCTGCTTTAGACAGTACAAGGCTGAGAAACGAATTGGCCAAACACTTTAATATCCATCCCGATAAAATAGTAAATTGCAGGACATATGGAGGACATGGGGAGCAAATGGCAGTATTTTCTTCTACGGCTAGTGTAGACGGAAAACCCTTGAATAGCTTGATAGGCACGTCGGCTCTCACTCATAAAGAATGGGAAGGTATTAAAGAACGAGTCATACAAGGAGGGAAACGAATTATAGAATTAAGAGGACGCTCTTCCTTCCAAAGCCCGGCATATCTGTCGTTGGAAATGATACAAGCGGTCATGGGTGGGCAGGCGTTTGATTGGCCGGTAGGAGTATATGTGTCGAATGGTGAATACTCGAACATCATGATGGCTATGGAAACCCGGCTTGATAAGAACGGAGTGTTTTATCAGGCTGTGAAAGGCCTGCCGGAAGAGGTGCAGGAATTACAGCAAAGCTATATACACTTGTGTGATTTGAGAGATGAGCTCATCAAATCAGGTGTTATTCCTCCAACAAAAGAGTGGAAATCGATTAATCCGAATTTGTAATTTTCATAATAGAAAAGGTGTTATTTCCCTATATGTAATGAACAAAAAAACATCGTTTTGCGTTTATTATATATAGGGAAATACTTATTTGTAGCAGATAATTGCCGGCGAAGTATAACCGTACGATAGAAAAACTCTATGATTCGATAGAAAATATCGAACATTAAAAGCTTTATTATTGCTTATATTTGTTTGTGGCACTTGTATATAGAGCATGAGAAACCAACAATATAAACTTAGATAACCATGACGCATGACATTGAAATGCTAAAAGACTTCTATTCGCAGTTTGCCGATAAAGTTGAAAGTGTACGGAAACGGATCAATCATCCGATGACCTTATCAGAAAAAATCTTATATGCGCATTTATATGATGTGAATGCTCCCGGAGTATATGAGAGAGGTAAAGATTATGTGAACTTTCGCCCGGACAGGGTGGCCATGCAGGATGCTACTGCACAGATGGCCTTATTGCAATTTATGAATGCCGGAAAAACCAAATCAGCCGTTCCGGCAACCGTCCACTGCGACCACCTGATACAGGCCTACATCGGTGCAAAAGAAGACATTGATACGGCAACAAACAACAATCGTGAAGTATATGATTTCCTGAAAGCTGTCTCCAATAAATATGGTATCGGATTCTGGAAGCCCGGAGCGGGTATCATCCATCAAGTAGTATTAGAGAATTATGCTTTCCCCGGCGGTATGATGGTAGGGACAGATTCGCATACGCCTAATGCCGGAGGTTTGGGGATGATAGCTATTGGCGTAGGTGGCGCCGATGCTGTGGATGTGATGAGCGGGATGGAGTGGGAGCTGAAGCTACCGAAATTAATCGGAGTGCATCTGACCGGTCGCCTGAGTGGCTGGGCTTCTCCAAAGGATGTTATCCTGAAATTAGCCGGGATACTTACGGTGAAAGGCGGGACTAATTCCATTATCGAATACTTTGGCGACGGAGCTGCATCGCTCTCGGCTACAGGAAAGGCCACTATCTGTAATATGGGGGCTGAGGTGGGAGCTACTACCTCTATCTTCCCGTTCGACGATTCCATGTCGGTCTATCTTCGACAGACCGGACGAGCGGAAGTAGCCGCTTGGGCAGAAGGAATAGCTTCTTATCTGCAACCAGATCAGGCAGTGATCGAATCCCCCGAACAATACTATGACCAGGTAATCCATATTGATCTCACGTCGCTTGAACCGTATATCAACGGGCCGTTTACGCCTGATGCAGCAACTCCTATTTCCGAATTTGCAGCTAAAGTTAGGATGAATGGCTATCCGCAGCAGATGGAGGTCGGATTGATCGGCTCTTGTACCAATTCTTCTTATCAGGATCTGAGCCGTGCGGCGTCCATTGTCCGTCAGGCATTGGAAGACCAGATAGAAGTTGCGGCTCCTTTGATAATCAATCCCGGTTCGGAACAGATTCGTTATACGGCCGAGCGGGATGGGATGATTGGTGACTTCGAAAAGATCGGCGCTACGATTATGGCTAATGCCTGCGGGCCTTGTATTGGTCAGTGGAAACGTCATACCGATGATAATAACCGGAAGAACTCGATTGTGACTTCTTTCAACCGGAATTTCGCGAAGCGAGCCGACGGCAATCCAAATACGCATGCGTTTGTTGCCTCACCCGAGCTCACGATGGCACTTACCATTGCAGGCGATCTTTGCTTTAATCCGCTGACGGATACATTGAAAACCTCAGACGGACGCGAAGTAAAACTAAAGGAACCGCAAGGAGCTGATTTCCCACCCAATGGATTTGATGTGAAAGATAATGGCTATCTGGCGCCCGGTGATGGAAAAGTAGAGATTCATGTTAAAGCGGATTCCGAACGTTTGCAGCTATTACAGCCTTTCCCTCCTGCCAATCCGGACGACCTTGTCGATATGCCTTTGCTGATAAAAGCCGAAGGAAAATGTACTACCGATCATATATCGATGGCCGGCCCGTGGCTCCGTTTCAGGGGACATCTGGAAAATATCTCCGATAATATGTTGATGGGGGCTGTGAATGCCTTTAACGGTAAAACGAACTCCGTATGGAATCAACTGAACAGTGAATATGAGGCTGTTTCTGCTGTTGCCAAACAATACAAGGCAAAAGGAAAGTCCTCCATTGTAGTCGCCGAAGAAAACTACGGCGAAGGTTCTTCTCGTGAACACGCAGCGATGGAACCCCGTTTCCTGAATGTAAAGGTTATTCTGGCGAAGAGCTTTGCCCGTATCCATGAAACAAACCTCAAGAAGCAGGGCATGTTGGCGCTTACGTTTGTCAATAAGAATGATTATGACAAGGTGCGCGAAGAAGATCATATCTCCATCATTGGCATACAAACGTTCAAACCGGGTGAACCATTGTCTGTTATCCTCTACCATGCCGACGGGACACAAGACTCATTTAACGTAAATCACACCTACAACGATTTGCAAATCGAATGGTATAAAGCGGGATCAGCATTAAATTACCTTAGTAAATAGTAGTATTATGAAGATAGTAAAAGAAAACGAAAAGCTATTGGTTCCCGACCAGGTAACGATACCCTATATAGAGGGAGATGGCGTAGGGGCGGAGATTACTCCGGTTTGTCAGCGTATTGTGAATGCGGCGGTGTCTAAGGCTTATGGTGGAAAGCGGGCGATTGAGTGGATGGAAGTGTTGGCGGGCGAGAAGTCTTTTAATCAGACGGGGAGCTGGCTGCCGGACGAAACGATGGCTGCTTTTACCGAATATGTTGTAGGGATCAAAGGGCCGTTGACAACGCCTATTGGCGGGGGGATCCGCTCGTTGAACGTAGCGCTTCGGCAAACCTTGGACTTGTACGTGTGTCTGCGTCCGGTTCGCTGGTTTAAAGGAGTCGTTTCTCCGATAAAAGAACCTCAGAAGGTAGATATGGTTATCTTCCGTGAGAATACCGAAGATATTTATGCCGGAATCGAATGGCAGCAAGGAACGCCCGAAGCTGCTAAGTTCTTACAGTTTCTGACAGACAAGATGGGAGTGAAGAAGATACGTTTCCCCGAAACTTCCTCTTTTGGTGTAAAACCGGTGTCTATAGAAGGAACGCAACGATTGGTTCGTTCGGCTATCGAGTATGCTCTGGCTAATAAACTACCGAGTGTTACGCTTGTTCACAAAGGGAATATCATGAAGTTTACGGAAGGAGGTTTCAAGCAGTGGGGATACGCTCTGGCGGCGCGTGAGTTTCCGGATCAAACCACTACCGACCCTTCTGATGCAGCAGGTAAAGTCCTTATAAAAGATGTTATAGCCGATGCTTTCTTGCAAAACACATTGCTTATCCCTGAGGAGTATTCGGTTATTGCTACCTTAAACCTGAACGGCGATTATATCTCCGACCAGTTGGCTGCCATGGTAGGCGGTATCGGTATTGCTCCGGGAGCCAATATTAACTATCAGAGTGGGCATGCCATCTTTGAGGCAACACATGGTACGGCTCCGGATATTGCGGGGAAAGATGTTGTTAATCCTTCTTCATTGCTGCTGTCGTCGGTCATGCTGCTGGAATATATTGGCTGGAATGAGGCTGCGGATATGATAATGTCGGCTATGGAGAAAACATTTGTAAACGGCGAAGCCACGCACGATCTGGCTCGCTTTATGCCACACGGTAAATCTCTTGGCACCAAACAATTTGGTGAAACTATCATTGGGTTACTTTAATTACCTAAAGACTAAATTATATGAAAAAAGAGTATTTGATTTATAAGTTGTCGGAGTCTGTAAAGACTACCTGCAAGATTGATAACGACCTGTTCACCCAATACAATGTGAAACGTGGTTTAAGAAACGAAGACGGAACAGGGGTATTGGTTGGGCTAACACAAATAGGGAATGTAGTGGGCTATGAGCGTTTGCCGGAGGGCGGACTGAATGCCATTCCCGGCAAATTGTATTATCGGGGCTATGATATTGAAGACCTAGTGCATGCCCTGATCGCTGAAAAGCGTTTTGGTTTCGAAGAGGTGGCTTATCTGATGTTATCGGGTGAATTGCCTCATAAGACAGACCTGGAAGGCTTTAAAGAGCTTATTAACGATAATATGCCTCTGGAGCAGAAAACAAAGATGAATATTATTGATCTGGAAGGCCAAAACATCATGAATATTTTGGCACGTAGCGTATTGGAAATGTATAACTTTGATTCTAACCCTGACGATACCTCTCCCGACAACTTAATGCGTCAGTCAATTGAATTGATTTCCAAGTTCCCTACTATCATTGCTTACGCCTATAATATTTATCGCCACAGCACCCACGGTCGGTCGTTGCACATCCGCCATCCGGACGAAACCTTGTCTATTGCAGAGAACTTCCTGTATATGCTGAAACGCGACTATACCGAACTGGATGCGCGTACGTTGGACTTGTTACTGGTGTTGCAGGCAGAACATGGTGGGGGGAATAACTCTACATTTACGGTTCGCGTAACAAGTTCGTCGGGTACGGATACTTATTCGTCTATTGCCGCCGGTATCGGCTCGCTGAAGGGCCCGTTGCACGGAGGGGCGAATATCCAGGTAGTAGATATGTTCAACCATCTGAAGGAGAATATTAAAGACTGGAAAAGCAAGAGCGAAATAGATGCTTACTTCATGCGTATGCTCAATAAAGAGGTGTACAACAAAACCGGTTTGATTTACGGGATAGGTCATGCCGTATACACCATCTCAGACCCGCGTGCCTTGTTGCTGAAGGAAATGGCTCGCGATCTGGCGAAAGAGAAAAAACGCGAGAAAGAGTTTGCTTTCCTCGAGCTGCTGGAAGAACGGGCGATTGACTGTTTCGCCAATTATAAAGGAACAAAGAAACGGGTATCGTCTAACGTAGATTTCTATTCCGGCTTTGTGTATGAGATGATTGGCTTGCCACAGGAAATCTATACGCCGCTATTTGCTATGTCGCGTATCGTAGGCTGGACAGCCCATCGCATAGAAGAATTGATATTCAAGAGCAAACGAATTATCCGTCCGGCATACAAGAATATTTTGGACGAGCAGGAATACGTACCCATTGGCAAACGTTGATGTAGTAGTGCTTTGATTTTGTTGTTTTGCACTTAACTTTTGTACATATCACAGCTGTGAAAAGAATACTTCACAGTTGTGATATTTCTTTTTCACAGGTGTAAAAAGTTTATTTCACAGGTGTGAAAAGCATAAAATATAATAACTAAATGAACAAAATAGTACGAAGTGTCATTTAGAAAGAAGGATGCTGTTTAAACAAAGAAAAACAATAAAAAAATTACCAACTGTCAATGAATGACATTATCTTTGTATGATCTTTTCACAAATATAATGATTACCCGGATGAAAAAGTTTTTGAATATTCTTGCTTTAACGCTGATAACGATTGCTGCCCAAGCGCAAATTATGACACCGGTGAAATGGAAAATCAATCTGCTGGACACCGGTACTCCCGAGAAAGAAATTGCTTTTACCGCTACTATGGATAAAGGCTGGCATTTATACGACATGGATCTGCCTGCCGGTGGACCGGTGTCTACCTCTTTTACTTTTGAAACGCTGACAGGAGCAGAACTGATAGGGAAACCTGTTGCTTCCGTTAAGCCAACTTCCGTTTACGATGAGTTGTTTGCTATGGACTTGCGCTGGTATGGTGGAAGTGTCACTTTCGTACAGAAGTTTAAAGTAACAGATGCGAAGAAATTCAAACTGGCAGGCGAAGTGGAATTTATGGCTTGTGACGATGAAAGTTGTCTGCCTCCCGATAGGGAAGAGTTCGCTTTTGACAGCAAACATATAACAATGACTGATGTGGCGTCCGGTACGGTAAATACAGAGCCTGCGACTGAAGAGCCGGATGCTACTTCCGTAGAAGAAAACCCCGTAGCTGCGGAAACGCCGGTCTATGCATCCAAGCCTGTACAGACTTCTGCCGTATCAGATAAACTGACAGAAGATGTAGACCTCTGGGCTCCTGTTATCGACGAAATGAAGAGTTATGGCGACGCTACACTGTCAGCTACGGATACTTCGTGGATCTTTATATTCCTGGCGGGATTTCTGGGTGGTTTGATCGCATTGCTTACTCCTTGTGTGTGGCCGATGATTCCGATGACGGTGAGCTTCTTCCTGAAGCGTACGAACAACCGAAGGAAAGCCATACAAGATGCTATCCTGTACGGATTGGCCATTATTATTATTTACTTGTCGATGGGCTTGATTATTACCGGAGTGTTCGGAGCTAGTGCGTTGAATGATTTGTCTACCAATGCGATATTCAATATACTGTTCTTCCTGTTATTGGTGGTATTTGCCGTTTCGTTCTTCGGAGCATTTGAAATGGTATTGCCTGCTTCCTGGACGAACAAACTGGATAGCAAAGCCGACTCTACTACCGGGCTGATCAGTATTTTCTTCATGGCCTTTACCCTGGTATTGGTTTCCTTCTCTTGTACGGGGCCTATTATCGGGACATTGCTGGTGCAGGCCGCTACGATGGGTAGTGTAGCCGGTCCGGCGATTGGTATGTTTGGCTTCGCTCTTGCGCTGGCTATACCGTTTAGCTTATTTGCTATCTTCCCCAATATGCTGCAAAGTATGCCTAAGTCCGGCGGCTGGCTCAACTCTGTTAAGGTGGTATTGGGCTTCCTTGAACTGGCTTTGGCGCTTAAGTTCCTTTCCGTTGCCGACCTGGCGTATGGCTGGCGTATCCTCGACCGTGAGGTATTCCTTGTGTTATGGATTGTGATCTTTGTATTGCTTGGTTTGTATCTGTTGGGCAAGATTAAGTTTGCACACGATAGCGACCTGAAATATGTATCTGTTCCCCGTTTGTTTATGGCTATCATATCCTTTGGCTTTGCTATGTATATGGTGCCGGGCTTGTGGGGTGCGCCGCTGAAGTCTATCAGTGCTTTTGCTCCTCCTTTGTATACGCAGGATTTTAATCTGTACGAAAGCGAAGTGCATGCACCATATGATGATTACGAAGCGGGTATGGCCTATGCCAAGCGGACGGGCAAACCGGTCATGATTGACTTCTCCGGTTTTGGTTGTGTGAACTGCCGAAAGATGGAAGCTTCCGTCTGGACAGATCCCAAAGTAAAACAACTGCTGGAGAAAGACTACGTACTGATAACCCTCTTCGTGGATGATAAAACAAAGCTTCCGCAAACAATAGAAATAGAAGAGCATGGCAAAACGCGCAAGCTGAAAACGATAGGCGACAAGTGGAGCTACCTGCAACGCAGCAAGTTCGGAGCCAATGCACAACCCTTCTACGTATTGCTGGATAACGAAGGTCAGCCCTTAGGTCCCTCGTATGCATATGACGAGAATGTTTCCAAATATGTAAAATTCCTGCAAGACGGACTAGCTAATTATAGATTGAAAGGAAAAGAATAAATGATGAATACCCGCGAAGAACAGTTGAAAGCCTTTGGTCGACTACTGGATGTTTTAGATGAATTGAGAGTGAAATGCCCGTGGGACAGAAAACAAACCAACGAAAGTCTCCGCTCCAACACCATAGAGGAAACCTATGAGCTTTGCGATGCCATTATTCGTGATGACAACGAAGAGATCAAGAAAGAATTGGGCGATTTGCTGTTGCACATTACTTTTTACGCAAAGATAGGAGAGGAGAAGGGAGCTTTTGATATAAAATCGGTTTGCGATGCCATATGCGAAAAGCTGATCTTCCGTCATCCGCATGTATTTGGCGATGCTACTGCGGATACTAGCAAACAGGTAGAGCAGTCCTGGGAACAAATCAAACTGAAAGAAAAAGGCGGGAATAAAACCGTATTGGAAGGAGTCCCAGCCGGACTGCCTTCCGTAGTAAAAGCGCACCGCATCCAGGACAAAGCCCGCAATGTGGGTTTCGACTGGGAGCAGCGCGAACAGGTATGGGATAAGGTACAGGAAGAGTTTAACGAGCTGAAAGCCGAGATAGACCAGGTGGATGCCGACCAAATGGAGAACGAATTTGGCGATTTATTCTTCAGTCTGATCAACGCTGCCCGCCTGTACAAGATAAATCCCGATAATGCGTTGGAGCGTACCAATCAGAAGTTTATCCGCCGCTTTAACTACCTAGAAGATCATACCATCAAAGAAGGACGTCCGCTAAAGGATATGTCGCTCGAAGAAATGGATAAGATCTGGGACGAAGCGAAAGCCAAAGGTTTGTAATGGAAATCAGCGACATTCTGATCGCCTGGTATCAAAAGCATAAAAGAGACCTCCCTTGGCGAAGCCTGAATGATCCGTATCTGATCTGGATCTCCGAAATTATATTGCAGCAAACGCGTGTAGCGCAGGGCTTAGACTACTTCCTGCGTTTCACCGAGCGTTTCCCTAACGTTCGCTCCCTGGCTGAGGCGGAAGAAGACGAAGTGCTCAAATACTGGCAAGGGTTAGGCTATTACAGCCGGGCACGCAATCTACATGCCGCCGCCCATCAGGTAATGGAACGCTTTGGCGGGGAATTCCCTACGGAATATAAAGATGTATTATCGCTAAAGGGAATTGGAGAGTACACAGCTGCTGCGATTGTCTCTTTCGTGTGGAACAAGCCTTATCCGGTAGTAGATGGAAATGTATTTCGGGTGCTGGCCCGCCTCTTTGCATTGGATACTCCCATCGACACAGGCAAAGGAAAGAAAGCCTTTACAGATTTGGCTAGTTCGGTTATGAATCCGGAAAAGGCCGGTTTGCATAATCAGGCGATCATGGAGTTTGGCGCCCTTCAATGCGTACCGCAAAGTCCGGATTGCGCTGTCTGCCCGTTACAGTCTAAATGCCTCGGATATGCCAACGGTTCGCCACAAGCATACCCCGTAAAGCAAAACAAAACCAAGACGAGAAACCGCTACTTCCACTACCTGCACATAATACACGAAGGCAAGATCTGGCTAAACCGCCGCTCTGGCAAGGATATATGGAAAGGTCTGTATGAATTCCCGATGATAGAAACAGAGCAGCCACTGGACTTCGCCCAATTACAAGAGACAGATGCTTTCAAACAACTACTGAAAGACGCTGGAAACCTCTCCGTATCCGTTGAACTATCAGGAATAAAACATGTGCTCTCTCATCAAATACTTTATGCCAGCTTCTACAAGATAGAAACCGAGAAGCAACCGGAAGGCTTACAGCCTTACCTCGAAATCCCGGCAGACACTATCAGCGACTATGCCGTTCCTCGCCTGTTACAGCTTTATCTGGAAAGGGATACTAATTCGTTATATTTTACTTAAGCCTAGTTTAATTCTTCGTTTTCTGTGAAGTTTTCGTTGTAGTAGATTACGCCGCAATTCTTTTTGTTTTCCAGGAATGAGCTTTCTAATGATAGTTGAGCCAGTTTTTCACAGGTATTCCACTCATTATATTCAATAGCGGCAATACATTTTTCTATTTCCTCTTTATTATCGGTTGCAAAGATGATTGGGTGGGCTTCCATATTGTTATGGTGATCGCTTAGCCCGGAGGCAAACATGGCGGCGCAAGGAATTTTGTCGCCTATATTCACTTTTTCCGGCCAGTCGTTATATGTGAAACGTTTTGCTCCGTAAATCATTTCTGCCTCATCTTTTGCTCTCATATCGGCTACCGCAACAATCTGGATAGGATTGACAGATGTTACTACAGAAGGTATTAACAGACCGTTCTTATAGATACTTTGTGGTGTGGCTGCCCGCATCATGAGATAAGAAAAGAGATAAAATAAGAAAACAATACCGGGGATAATACTCCACCAGGGATGCCCGGTACGAATAAGTCCGCCTGTGATGCTGAGAGCTATCAATGAATACAGGAGGAATTGCCTTTTTGCTTTTTTATTTTCCTCAACAAGCGCGTCGTATTTCTTTATTCGTTCCAAATCTCCGTCAATATGTGGTGATACGCTTGCTTTGCTGAAGTTGATAGATTCTCCCTCTTCTTTCGTATATTGGAATGCACCGATGAAAACGAAATTGTCGCTGCTTTTTATCTTTCCGTTATATTCGTAAT
Organism: Parabacteroides sp. PH5-46; assembly: GCF_029892785.1. GTDB lineage: Bacteria > Bacteroidota > Bacteroidia > Bacteroidales > Tannerellaceae > DFXE01. The sequence continues at coordinate 10,543 of NZ_JARXXA010000020.1, read as the reverse complement.
CATAAACTAAAACAACACAGTTGTAATGATGCAGGGAAAGGTCGGGGAAATCAATCCCATCCAGGAAGTAGTCGGCATAAGAAGCTTGCCGGAGTGTATCTTTCGTTAGTTGGGAATTAAATATGATTTCCTGTTTGTCGTCGTCAGTGTATTCTATTTCCATAGTCTCTGTGAATGAAGAATATGCTTCCCCTTCATTGTTGTAGTTTACGGTCATAAAACGGTTGAATTCTTCTTCATTATTGAAATGACCTAGCCAGATGGATACTTTGTTCTTTACTTGCATGATATTATTGGTTAGTTTATAATCAGGAGGCAAATATATTCAATTACTTTTTTGCAAAGTAATTGAATTTGTTTTTCTTTGTAAGTCAAATAAAGAAATTGTTATTATGTCATTAAATAAGGTAATATTGATAGGGAATGTGGGAAGAGACCCGGAAGTACGCTATTTTGATAGTGGAATGGCAGTGGCTAACTTTCCTTTGGCAACATCCGAGAGGGGATATACGCTGGCGAATGGTACGGTGGTTCCCGAACGTACCGAATGGCATAATATCGTAGTGCGCCGTGAGCAGGTTTCCTTTGTGGAAAAATGGGTAAAGAAAGGCTCTGGTGTTTATGTAGAAGGTAAGATTCGCACCCGCAATTATGATGATCAGAACGGGGTGAAACGTTATGTTACCGAAATATATGCCGACCGGGTTGAGTTCTTTAACTGGGGAGCAAGACGTGATGACGGACAAGCTACTACAACTACTCAATCGGCTCAGCCGACTCAAACTGCTCAATCGACTGAATGGAACCAACCAAGTCAGCCTACCTCGCCTATCGATCCTGTTGAGACGAATGACGCAGACGACCTTCCGTTCTAAATATTGTTTAACTAATACGGTTCACCTTTGGACTCAGACTATTTTTTATCCGGTTTATTTGATCAAGTAACCATCCATGCGCTTACAATAGAGACTCTTGTAGCCTTTTGTATTGCAGCCCTTTTATTGGTAATCTCAGGTTTTGTTTCGGCTTCGGAAGTAGCTTTTTTCTCCCTTCATCCGGTAGATATAAACGATGTAAGAGAAAAGAAATATGCTTCCGATGGAATTATACTACGCTTGCATGATCGTTCTGAGTACTTGCTGGCAGCCATTCTTATCTCGAACAACTTTGTGAATGTGGCGATAGTAATGCTTTGTACGTATGCTATTAACGGGATAATTGATTTTACTTCCTCTCCTTTGCTGGGCTTTGTTCTGGAGACAATTGTATTGACCTTTCTGCTGTTGCTCTTTGGTGAGATTATGCCTAAGATATATGCTCAGAAAAACGCCTTGAGTTTTACACGTAAGGTGGCTCCTTTGTTGAATAGTGTAGAAAGGCTTTGCCGTCCGCTCTCTAAGGTGCTGGTTAATTCTACCTCTATAATAAATAAGGCATTGACAAAGAAAAAGTATGATCTGTCGGTTGATGAGTTATCGAAAGCCCTGGAACTTACTTCTACGGAGATGCCGGAGGAAAAAGAGATGCTGGAAGAGATCATCAAGTTCTATAATAAAACAGCCAGTGAAATTATGACGCCGCGCCTGGACGTGGAAGATGTTGAGATACGAAGTTCCTTTAAAGATGTACTTGACTTTATCATTGAGTCCGGCTATTCCCGTATTCCGGTATATGCCGAAACGGAAGACAATATAAAAGGGATATTATATATAAAAGACTTATTACCATACATAGGCAAAGCGGATTCGTTTCGCTGGCAAAGTTTGATTCGCCCTGCATACTTTGTGCCGGAAACAAAGAAGATTGACGATTTGCTAGAAGATTTCCGTACGAATAAAATACACATGGCGATTGTAGTAGATGAGTTTGGTGGAACATCGGGTATTGTTACGATGGAAGATATCCTGGAAGAAATAGTAGGAGAAATATCAGACGAATATGATGAGGACGAACAGCAGTTTATCCGCTTGGCCGACGGTAGCCTGATATTTGAAGCGAAGATATTGTTGAATGACTTCTTTAGAGTGATAGATGTAGACTCGTCTGAATTTGGTGACTTGACGGATGAAGTAGATACCCTTGCCGGCTTGTTATTGGAAATAAAAGGAGATTTTCCCAGGCGGAGGGAGATTATAGAATACAATGGTTTTCGTTTTCAGATACTTGAAATGGATAATCGCCGTATTCAGAAAGTAAAGTTTTCTTACATAAAGGAATCGGAAGGAAATGAATAAAAAGCTGTTCCTTACATTATGGATTCTACTGCTTTTGCTGATCGTATCTGCCTGTTCGGAGTATGCTCCTAAGCCGAGAGGCTATTTCCGTATTGAACCTCCGCAGGCTGTTTATGTGCAACTTCCGTTGGAGGATCTTCCTTATTCGTTTCATGTTTCATCATTGGCAGAGATTGAACTTCCACCTGTAGACGATACAGCCGGATGGATAAATGTATCGTATCCTGCGCTGGGAGCCAAGATCTATTGTACGTATTTGTCGATTACTCCTGCCGGACTCGGAAAGGTAATAGAGGAATCCCGGCTGCTGGTGTCCCGGCAATCTAAAGATGCCATGAGTATTATTGAGCAGGCGTATGAAGATCTGGATAAACAGGTGTATGCTTGTTTGTACCAACTGGACGGAGCATCGGTTTCTCCTATCCAGTTTACCTTGACAGATAGCACCAAAAACTTTTTTAGAGGTTCTCTTTTGTTTAACAGTGTTACAAATGCTGATTCTATTGCACCGGCCGTACAATACCTGAAAGAAGATATTGCAGTGTTAATCCAATCATTTAGCTGGAAGAAGTAATGCCTCTTTACCTAAAAGAAACAGCCCCTCTTATGGGAATCTGGAAAGTAGAAGAAAGCTCGGATCATTTGCTTTCCATGCTGGAAAATACCTCTGATTATCTTCCGTTTCTGGAACGTGTTCAGTTTGAACATCGGAAGAGAGAATGGCTGGCTGTCCGTGTCTTGCTTAAGGAATTATTAGGAGAGGAAAGTCTTATCGCCTATTATGATGATGGGGCTCCTTGTCTTTCTGCTAAAGATTTGAATATCAGTATTTCTCATACCAAAGACTATGTGGCGGTTCTTCTTTCCCCCCGTCTGCCTGTTGGAATAGATATTGAATATCGCGGGAAACGTATATTAAATGTACGGAGCCGTTTTTTGAGTGAAGAGGAGTCTGATTTTATTGATGCGAAGCAGGAAATAGAGCATTTGCTTATTTGCTGGTGTGCCAAGGAAACCTTGTTTAAAGTAATGCGACAACAGGAGGTGGATTTTATCAGGCATCTTCATTTGTTGCCCTTTCCGTATAATACGTCAGGCAGCCTGACAGGTACGGAAACCCGAACCCAACAGGCTGCTGCTTATCACTTGAATTACCGCGTATTTGATGATTTTGTACTGGCTTTTACGACAGAACTGAGTGAAGGACACCGGATGAATCAAAGCTGAGAATGTGCATCTTTTCTTCACTGTCTTCAACATAGAATATATAATTTATCTTTTGGCTGTCTTCCATCGCTTTTATTTCCTGTAGGTTGTATATGTAGTAATCTGAGTTAACGAATCCTTCCCATACAATTGAAGGTACTGCTTCTTTTGCCAGATGCCAGAAGGTTGATATCCATTCGTAATTACTGTCTAAAGCTGCTACTTTATATAGGGTGTTGTCAAGTACTCCAACCGATATTTCATCAATAACACTATTTACTTCTGTAATGTCTACCAGCTCGGGATTGTCAAATAGCTGATTAATGATTGTGCTGATAGCATCCGGTATAATGGTTGGAGTTTCAATATGACCTTGTGAGTTCTCTATTCGCTTTATGAAGTCTCCATGTTTGGTAAAATACAGCATAGACTGTTCGCTGCTGTTTGCCATTTCTATCATATAAACCGAACTAAAGCCCAGCTTCTCTAATGTATAGGTTTTATTGATCTCCCAATCCGAAAATGCGGAGTTTGCTAAGGAGTTGGAAACGCTTGTCCCTATTTGATTATGAGGGATGTTTGTTTGCTCCAAAAAACATTTTCCTTGTTCGCTGAACCATGCAACGATAGGCTGGTTTTCTATCTCAAAGTCTGCAACATAATAACCACCTGTTGTATCCCATGTGATATGTTGAGCATTTGTATACTGGTTTTTAAAAGATTTTAAAACTAACTCATTAGGAGTGATACTTGTATTTTCGGACGGATCTTCTTTGTCGATCCCGCCATTCTCACTGGAACAAGCCGTGAAAATATATGCAATTATGGCGATGAACGCCCAATGTGAAACTCTTTTATCCATCTTTCTACGAATTAATGTTAATAAAGCTACTTTAATATATAACAGCAGAGGGGATAAAAGGTTCCGGCGAAGGCTTAAACCATTGTGTTAGTGATGAGTATTATTTTACTCGTGTGTAAATAAAATTCGCTCGTGAGCTGATTTTACTGGCTAACTATCTATTTGAAAAAGAAATGTACTTCACCCTTCAGCCGCTTATAATAAACTGGTTTTCTAAAAAGAAATACTAAAAGGAGGCTGAAGGGTGAAGGATGTCTTTTACTTTATGTATGATTTCATGAAATTATCCATTTCTTCGGCATGTTCTTCGAGGCTCCGGAGGAGTTTGAACTGTGCCTTGGTACGTTGCAGGTTATGCATTGGATGGTGTATTTTGTAATAGGTGTCACCATTGATGTAATCCGTAAGGAAACGTACGGTTTGCATGTATGTCAACAAGCGCCCGCCATATGGAAGCATACTTATTTCTTGTGGAGTCAGGAACGATTGAGCCGTTTCCATATAGCCTCGCGTATACGCTTTGAATATCTCCATGTTTACGCCTACCTTGTCGAGGTTTTCATCGTCTTCGGCTCCGGTATTGGCTCCCGTACGGATAAAGTCGCCGATGTCGGACAGAACAAAGCCCGGCATTACCGTGTCCAGGTCGATTACACAAAGTACTTTTCCGTCTTCGTCAAACATCACGTTGTTTACTTTTGTATCGCAGTGATTGATCCGTTTCTTTAGTTTGCCATCACGGTATAGTTGTTCTTGTATGCAGAAGGCATCAGCTCTTTTCTCTATTTCGTCTACAAGTTCTTTTACTTCCTCTAAGCGTCCTGCTGCATTTGCTTCAACTGCCTCGTGGAACTGTTGCAGCCTGAACTCCATATTGTGAAAGTTAGGAATAGTTTCCCCCAGTTTTCCTTCCGGAATATCAGCTAGCATAGACTGGAAGTTTCCGAATGCTTTTCCGGCCTCATACGATAATTCAGTATTTACTTCTTCATAGCTTTTGCTGCGGGGAATGAAAAGGCATACCCGCCAATAGCTGTCTCCGTCGAAATAATAATTCTTACCCTCTTTTGTCGGTAGAAACGTTAACACCTTCCGGTCGATATCTTTTTCGCCTTGCTCTTCCAGCTTCTTACGGATATGTGAAGTAACAACATGGATGTTGTTCTGCAGCATATCAACATTTGTGAAAATATGATGATTGATCCGTTGCAGGATGTATTTGGCTTCCCCTTTGTCGGTTGTAACTTTTAATGTGTCGTTGATGTGTCCGTTTCCAAACGGTTCTACAGATACAACTTTGTCTTGTAATTGAAATTGATCCAGGATTTGTAATAATTTGTCTTTAGTTTTTGCCATGGCATTCTTTTTTATTTGAAAATTGAAAATGTCGTTTAGTCTTCATTATCAATTTGGTTACATATGCAAAGGTATAATATCTCCTTTAAATAAAAAAGCCCCGGATTTTATATCCGAGGCTTTTATGTCTCATTATCAATTGAAATAAATAAAATTTATTTCTTATTACGGTTTCCGTAACGGCTCATGAACTTATCAACACGTCCGGCTGTATCTACCAGTTTAGATTTACCTGTGTAGAACGGGTGAGATGTGTTTGAGATTTCCACCTTTACTAATGGATAAGTTACACCATCAAGTTCGATTGTTTCTTTTGAGTTGATAGTTGAACGTGTGATAAATACGTCTTCGTTGGACATGTCTTTGAACACAACCGGACGATAGTTATCAGAATGAATACCTTTTTTCATTGCTATTTATTTATTATTATTAATTTCAATCCCGCTATCAATAGCCTGCTGTCACTCTTGTCTATCAATATATGTCTGGTAACCGGTAAATTTAATTGGCTTGCAAAGGTATGGAATAGAGTTGAACAAACAAAGGAATTGAAATTATTTTTTTATTCACAACTACTTTTAGCTTAAATTTATATGCTTAAAAGCATATTTGTTTTTGGTTTGTTGCTATCTTTGTGCAGATTTTAATTATTAACGTAATAACATCAACTAAACAATGGTAAGTTACAAAGAATTAGGCCTGGTGAACACGAAAGATATGTTTGCAAAGGCAATGAAAGGTGGATATGCCATCCCTGCGTTCAATTTCAATAATCTTGAACAAATGCAGGCTATCGTTCAGGCTGCTGTAGAAACAAAATCTCCGGTAATCCTTCAGGTGTCAAGCGGTGCCCGTAAATATGCCAATCAAACACTTCTCCGTTATTTAGCAGAAGGCGCTGTAGCTTATGCCAAAGAATTAGGATGCCCCGAACCACAAATCGTTCTTCACTTGGATCATGGTGATTCTTTTGAATTGTGTAAGAGCTGTATCGATTCAGGCTTCTCTTCTGTAATGATTGATGGCTCTCATCTGTCTTATGATGAAAATGTTGCATTGACAAAGAAAGTAGTTGAATATGCTCATCAGTATGATGTAACTGTAGAAGGTGAACTAGGTGTGTTGGCCGGTGTAGAAGACGAAGTTAGCTCAGATCATCATACTTATACAGAACCAGACGATGTAGTGGATTTTGTAACAAAGACAGGTTGCGATTCATTGGCTATTTCTATTGGTACATCTCATGGAGCTAACAAATTTACTCCGGAACAGTGTACACGTGATGCAGAAGGTCATTTAGTGCCTCCTCCATTGCGCTTCGATATTCTGGAAGAAATAGAAAAAAGAATACCTGGATTCCCTATCGTATTGCACGGAGCTTCTTCTGTTCCGCAAGAAGAGGTGGAAACCATTAATAAATATGGTGGTGCATTGAAAGATGCTATCGGTATTCCTGAATCACAATTGCGTAGAGCTGCCGGATCTGCCGTATGTAAGATAAATATCGACTCTGATAGCCGTTTGGCAATGACTGCTGCTATCCGTGAAGTATTTGCTACTAAACCAGGAGAGTTCGACCCACGTAAATACTTAGGCCCGGCTCGTGATAATGCTAAGAAACTATACAAGCATAAAATTGAAGAAGTGCTTGGATCAGCTAATAAACTATAAACTTTTCTTATAATGGCATAAGTTTATTTGTTTATAGACAACCTTTAAAAAAATCTCGAATGGTTATAATCTGCTCTTTGCGGATTATAACCATTTTTTTTGCAATAAAATAATAGTGATTATTTGGAAAGATGAAAATCAATACTAACTTTGCAATTCAAAGTACTTTTATTATGTTGATATGAATAAGCAATTAGAAGATATAAAAGCCATACGGGAGATGATGGAGAAGTCATCCAAGTTTATTTCCCTGAGCGGGCTGTCGGGGATTTTGGCAGGAATAACAGCTATAGCAGGAGCGGCCTTTGCCTATTTTTATTTGCTGCGCGATCCTTCCATGACTGATTATAACCGTATGCAGGAGCTGATGATCTTATTGGCGGATGCGCTGGTTGTTTTATTCTTTTCGATAAGCTTTGGGCTTTACTTCTCCTGGCATAAGGCGAGAAAGAACAATCAAAGTTTGTTTAGCAAGATATCTTACCGCACGATATATAATTTAGGTATTCCTTTGATAGCCGGAGGGGTTTTCTGTCTGATTTTGTTGATGAAGGGTGATATCCGGATGGTGATTGCAGGTACGCTTATCTTTTATGGGATTGCTTTGATTAATGCTTCTAAATTTACATTTGAAGAAGTGCATTATTTAGGCTTAACCGAGATTGTATTAGGTATTGCAGCTGCTGTTTTTGAACGTAACGGACTGTTGTTTTGGACGATTGGGTTCGGGTTATGCCATATTATATATGGTTTTGTGATGTATAGGAAATATGATCTGAAGAAACATGACTAACATTATAGCCAAATTAAATAAAGCTTTTGACAGTCGTATCAGATTAGGAATTATGTCGATCCTCTCTGTCAACGATTCGGCTGACTTCAATACCATGAAGCAATTGATGGAATTGACAGATGGTAATTTGGCAAGCCACTTGAAAGCCTTGGAAAGTATTGGCTATATCCAATCACATAAACAATTTGTAGGACGTAAGCCTAATACCCAATATGCTGTTACTGAAGAAGGGAGGAACCGATTCCAAGAGCATCTGGATGCTTTGGAAGCTTTGCTGAAATGATTTTTTTTTCGCTTAATAACTTTGAAAAACAAAGTACTTTTATATATTGATTAATACTACTGATTTATGGAAACAAAAATGAAAAAAGTGGAGAAATTCTCCCAGTCAATTACACTGAAAGCTGTTATAATTGCAATCCTGAGTTTAGTGTTGCTGATTCCCAGCCTGATGGTTCAGAACCTGATTTGGGAACGTCAACATCGTAGCGTAGAAACCATTGAGCGGATCAATGCGAAATGGAGTCATGCTCAAACAATCTGTGCGCCGGTTTTATCCATCCCTTATACGACCTCTTATAAAACGTCGGATAATAAAACGGAATACCAGCATCATACACTTAATGTTACACCTGAAATACTGAATATAGAAACGAAGCTATACCCGGAGGAAAGGCATTATGGTATTTATAAAACAATTTTATATAAAAGTGATATAGAGCTGTCTGGCGAATTTGACACAAAGAATTTTCGCCAGATTGAAAACAGCATAATCCATTGGGATAAGGCCTATGTACGTTTGGGTGTTTCAGACTTACGCGGGATAACCAATAATATCAACTTCACTTTCGACAATAATCAGTACGAGGCTGAAGCTCGCGGAAATAATGAAGAATATCTGGGGAAAGAACTTCTGGTAGATTTGGCCGATTCCTTGTTTGAATCTGGCAAAGAAACAATCGCTTTTCATTGCAAGCTAAACCTGAATGGCAGCGGAAGCATAAACTTTATTCCTTTAGGAAAAACAACCAATGTACATGTGTCAGGAGCTTGGGATGCACCGGGATATATTGGTAATTTTAGTCCGGAAACTACAGATACGGAAGGATTTGATGCAACATGGAATGTGCTCCGGTACAATCGTAGTATTCCGGATTCATGGACAGATAATAATATTGCAGGCTTTTATGATTCTACCTTTGGTGTGAACTTGGTCAACACAGTAGACCATTACCAGCAAAATATGCGCTCGGCCAAGTATGCCTTGATGTTTATAGCACTTACATTTGTTGTATTTTTCTTTGTTGAAATCCTTACCAGAAAAAGAATACACCCTATACAATACTTTTTAGTGGGTGTAGCTTTGATATTATTCTACACGTTGTTGCTGTCTATTTCGGAACAGCTAAACTTCGGACTGGCTTATGTGATAGCAAGTGTTGCTACAATCGGGCTGATAACTACATATGCGCATAGTATCTTTAAAAATAAAGCTCAATCAGCTACACTTGCCTTTGTCCTTATCCTATTATATGTATTCTTGTATGTTGTTTTACAACTGGAAGATATCGCTCTGCTTATCGGAAGTGTCGGCCTGTTCATTATATTAGGAATCATCATGTATTTCTCCAGAAAAATAAACTGGTATAAACAAGAAGAACTCGGCGAAGCAGAAGAATAAAGCTGTAACTTTTCGGTGAAAGGTGGCTTATTATCTAATGAGTAAATAAGGAAGTCATTACCAGTTGGAAAGAACGTTCAACTGTGATGCATTCGTAAATGATTCGATTTTCTCTTTGAATAATATAGCCCCTTCGCTGAGGTTGCGGCCTATTTCTTCAGCTCCCATATCATAGATAATGATAGGTGTTTGCCATTTCATTCCAGCATAAATAGCACTTACCTGATACGGTCTGAGGATTTCATCCATTGTAAACCTGTATTTTCCACCGCTGCGGTATGTTTTTTCGGAACTACCAACAGTAGTAACTATCTGCAAGGGTTTGCCTATCACCATAGGGGTTTGGGATAGCTCGGCGAATACTTCTTCCTGCCATTTCTTTAGCATATAGGGAGCTCCCATCCAGTAGATAGGAAACTGAAATACTAAAGCGGATGACTCCAGCATGATTTGCTTCCAGATGATCGGGTCGAAGAATTGTTGAAAGTCCTCATACAGGTTGTATACCGATACGTTTCCCATTTCTTTGACAGAGGATATTAATTCTCTGTTTGCCCTTGATTCATTTATATTAGGGTGAGCTAATATGATACTCACCCTGTTTACTTCTTTACTCATCGCTTTGCTTTTACTGTTAATATTAAATAGTCACCCCTTAAAAAGCGGCTTTAAGTTTTTCACTTAATAAAATTGTCTGTATCCGTAAAATGATATAGGCAATTTTTTGTTTGTATTTATTC
>NZ_JARXXA010000019.1 GCF_029892785.1 Parabacteroides sp. PH5-46 | reverse complement strand
CATATGTGTTATCTTTCTGTTAATCATTAATAATTAATCATTAACAATTAATTTTCTACTATGATCTTTTTTGTCATATTCCCGGCCGTTACCTTGATCACATTAGCGGTCGTGATAGCGTTGTTTACGGTAATGGTGAAGTATCCCGGGCCGCTTGCCGAACCGTTGGTGATTGTAATGTCACTACCCGTTTCTATTTCGGCTGTCCAGCTCCCGTAGTCGGTATTAACATATACGCTGCCGGTCTCTCCTACCGCCAGGTTTAAACTACTGCGGGATACGCTCAGGAAGTAGGTGGGATATTCGGCGGGTATATTTATCGTTTCCCAAGTTACGACCTTGGCATTGACGGTCAACGACTGATTGAAGCCTGTGATAGTTGCATTGAACTGATAGTGTGTATTGCGTGTTACAGCCAAGTCGGCCAGGGTAGGCCCATCGCCTTTCATCCATTCAACAGTCTTCCCTGCCATACCGTTACCTATCACCAGGGTGTACTTTCGTGTATTGGAAGTATTGTCTGCCTGGTAGGCGTATACGGTGAGGTAGGTGTATTTATCCCGGCTGTTAAGGATGTGTTCGGGAATGTAGAAGGTAATCCCCTGGGCTTCAAAGCCACTGTTGTCAGGATCATAGCCATGCGATGTATTGTTAGGTACGATAGCTGCACCTTCGGTGATAAATCCACTTCCTTCGTAAGGGCTAGCCATCAGGTAGGATATTCCCGGCATGTGGCAGACTGTTACCTTATTGAGCAATACCTTGGTGCCGGCCAACGAAGAAGCACTATAATCGCACTTGATGTTCAGCGTTACTTTGGCATAAAGGCGCTCCACGGTTCCCAAGGGGTGGGTTGTCCCGCTTATTTCCGTCAGCTTGTTGGCTTCTGCTATTACCTCATAGCGCCCAAACATGGGTATCAGGTTATTTTCATCCACAGTGGGGTATCCTGTGAAATTCAACTGTTTTGCTTTTATATCGCTCTCGGATACAGTCTGTCCCTCCTGCCAGCTGTCCAAATTCCAGCTGTTAACTTCGTTGGCAAAGAGTAATATCTGAAGGTATCCGGCGGGTACTATCTCTTCAAAGGTTACGCCATCAGCTTGCGGCGTAGTAGTGTTGAGCAGGCATCGTCCTGAGCGATTCAATACGACCAGGCGTACTTTCCCAACCGCTGTCTCCGGGTCTTCATCCCCCGACCGGGTGAGGCTCAGCTGAAGGGTGGTCATTTCCTTCTCCGGCTGTTCCACTTCCATTTCTCCCGATGTGCAGGAAAATAACCAACACAAAGACAGGCAGGAAAGAAGGAAGATGATCTGTTGTTTTTTCGGTCTCATATATTTTGTTCTAAATTTCATTTTTCAGAAAAGATTATCCCACAACCGTTCCGCCTCCGCCGTCTACAACAACCCAGTCGTTGATGGTGATGGTGAAGTGACCGTTTGTATGTTCAAAAAATACGTCAAGGTGGAATTCATCATCTATGTCCAAATCTCCCGTAATGGAGAGTGGTACCAATAGTTCAGACAGGCTGGTATCAAGCAGCACTTCTTCATCCTCTGATTCTCCCTGATGTGTGATAAGCAGTCGCGATCCGGTCGAATGGTCGTTCAGCTCGCGCATAACGACAAACTCAGACTTGAGCGATTTTTCTTCAATACTATCCTTGGGTATATAGGTTAACCGGTTTCCGGTTATCGAATTGTCAAAGTTATAATCCCCGTTGCGCGAGGTGATGGTGCATTGGAAGCGGCTGTTACTGCCGGTACGGGTATTGTTGTCTGTAACGGGTAAGCCACGGGCTGTTACATGAATCGTATTGGTATCTTTTGTCAGATCCATCAATATAAGCCTCCTTCCTTCTGCTGCTTCTATTCCGACTTCTTGTACGCCCCCGTAGAACAGGTGGGTAGGATGTTCGGTTACTGTGTCGTCAAGGCGGTTGAGTTTAAGCATAAATTCTTCAATAGTCGTCTGTCCCGGTATGCAGTCTGTGATATCATAGCACTCGTCCAGGTTCCCCCAGGCTACGAGTTTGTAGTTACCCGCTTTCAGGGGTACGGTCATGATGTAATTGTCCTGAAGGACTGATCCTTGGTCGCTGAACTCACTGATGAACCGCCCGTCTTCCGAAAAGACGAAAAGCGAGATGCGTTCAACGGCGGTTGCGAACTTATCAACACCTGCTACATTCTTGATATACCGGAATTGCACGCCTATTCCACATTCCGACAAATCGTCCTGTACGCATCCCCATGAGGAGAGAAGGAATACCCATACGGTACAGAAGGCAGCAATCCGGACACTTATTTCTTTTATCGGTTTCATTTGTTTTAAAGTTTAATGTTCAATGTTCAAGGAGGGGATAGGGCGGAAGAAAACCGCCCTTCCTCTCTTTGATTACTAAATGTTTATTAATTCAGGTTTCCTTCCTGTACAACAGGTGTCCACTTAGCAGGAATAATTACAGCATGCAAGTGGGTATTAGCAATAACAGGCTCCCAAGGACGTTCGATCAAATCAGATTCTTCAGGAAGACCAGGGCCTGTAATAGAAGCAATCTTCACCTGGTATTTGTTACCTCGCAATACACCCGGTTCAAGGCTATTTCCGGTCTTGTCTTCACCGATATCCAGACGGTAGTAGCTTACACAGTTGGTGAACTGGTAGTAATAAGTGTCCTTATCTTCTGTCCTTACACCTAAGATATCGGCAGCATCGGTTTGATTAGCGGCAGTATACGCTTCACCTGTATTGTAAATCCAGGCAGCCTGACGCAGTAAATCTATATCCTTGTAGTAAGAACCAGCTGGGATTGTTCCGTTTTTCAACGGTATCTCTTTAATAGTGTAGATATAGTTCTTATCTGAAAAAGCAGTACTGGTGATCTTATCTGTTGTTAACTTAGGTTGTTTATTGGAGACATTGTATTCTACTGTTTTCACTACAGCATTGGGCTCAAATGTAGCTTTGATGGCAAAATAAGAAGACTGCCCGCGAAGCAACAAATAATGATTGTTTTCAGGAACATAATAATAACGAGTAGGAGTAACTGTAGCAGTAGTAGGATTTAGAGTAATAAATTCAGGTGTATAGTCAAACTCAGGATCAAATTGGGTTTGAGCAACAGCGCTTTGAGGGTTGGTATCAAAATCTTCGTTGAAATAGTACGACTGCACACCTTTATCTTTACCCTTGCGAATCAAGTTGGTCTTACGTGCCAAGTTACGAATTGCATACTGAATGTTATTAACACCTGGTTCTGTGTCTGTAATTGTTTTTATAACATCAGTTGCCAGATAAAGATTCGCTTTTGCTAACATAAAGTTTAGCTGGATTTTAAACGTATTGGTTGTAGATTCACCTCCTGCTTTAGGATCTCCTGCTGCTGCTGTTTCAGAATCAATGTCGGATTTCAGATCATACTCGATACTGTTGTCATTAGTGGCAGGAAGACCACCATTACTAACGCGTTTATGCAAGATTGAAAAATTAAATGCAGATGTATTTGCTTGTTTTGCATCGAAATACAATGCCATAAGCTCGTCAATCGTGCTACTTCCTTCAGCAAAATCGCCTATTGTTTTAACCATGTTATTAGGACTTGTCGACATATCTTTATAATTGGCTACAACAAAGATTTTTTTCTTTCCAGCCGTTACCAGAACCGTTTTACTGGTACCTTCCATATCTACTTTCTTTTCCAACACACCGGAATTCGACTTATAAATCAAAAGGGTAATATCCTTCGGATCAATCAATTTATCATTTACATCAGCATCTGAATCGTCAGGAGAAAGTGTCGGGGTATACGCACGAGTATCTCCCGTAGGTAAAGAGAAGTAGGCATAGGTTTCTTTGCCTTCCACCTTTTCAGGGTTGTCTATCGGATTCTTCGGGTCCGGAGTAACCTCCTCGCTCGAACAAGCCGTAAAACCAGCTGCAACGATGGCAGCCATCATAAAAAATTTAAACGTCTTTTTCATTTTTACTTGAATTTAATTAATAAAAAAAGTCTATTTAATTGTGAATTATCAATTACCAGTTGTTTATAATTTATAATTAACCATTTAATTGCGAAGCAATTTCTCTGCTTCTTCTTTTCTCTTTATTTCGTCAAGGTTCTTCAGGGCTGCATCTAGGTTTTTTTCTGATGCACGTTTGAAGAGACTCTTTGCCTTGGCTGTATTAGCTTTAAGCATTTCCAACACCCCTAGATTATTATAGTACTCTCCTGTATCTCGTACTGCATTTCCGTTCTGCGTGTTGCGTACTACGTTCTGCAAATACCTTTCTGCGCGCACCTGATCGCCTGCTTTGAGTGCCGAAGCGGCTGCGTTCAGATTGGCTACCGGGTTTTCGGGATAGAGCTTTACAGCTGTTTCGAATACTTCTATAAACTGCTGACTGCCTTCCGGGTAGGTGTTAGCTACCAGGAACATTTCATTGAGACTGAGCTGTCGAGGCTGTGTTTTGATTACCTGTTTGGCTTCTTCCACATTGAAGTTCTTGGCATTATAGTCTATCCTTGCTACTACACGGCGCAGTTGTGGATACAGCTGATGCAGCATCTGCTGGTAAGGTCCTCCACCGTTGAGTGCCTTGAGGCGATTCTTACGCTCTTCCGGGTTGTAGTAGTTGATGATCGACAGTATCGTGGCTTTCGGCTCTATGTAAGATTGCTGTACAAGCCAGGCTAAGCCTTCCCAGTCTTCGCCTCCGTAACCGATCTGGTAGAGGTGTGAAGGGATGCCCGCACGCATGGACAGGTAATTCCTCAACGCCTCTGCGCGACCTCGTGCCAGTTGGTTGTTTGTGTTTACATTTCCTTCGGGGGAGGCATAACCTGTGATGAGTACACTGGTTACTGTCAGATTCTTGTCTGATCGTATCCCGCCAATAATCTGTTCAATCTTGGCCAGTTCGCGGGGATTGTTGCCGAAACTTGGATTGATTTCCGTTCTTGCTACGGGGAAATCCAGGAAGACATCGCTCTGTTCGCTGCGTGCCTTTACCTGTTCCGCTTCGGGGCGGATATAGGCTACATGGATCGTGGGGTTATATTCTTTCACCCCTTCGAGTATGATACGGTTGGCCAGTTTACGACTATCCCATTCTGCCGGTTCACCTCCGCATCCGCAGAGGTCGGTCTGTACGTCCAGTTGTGCTTCACGCATCCAGTTCTCATAAGGTACAGCCTGGCGGTAACGAACGACCTTGCGGTTCTCAGCCTTGAGTGGAATAACGGCATAGTGTGCCGAAGCAACCTGCTTTTGCCATCCATTGAGTTCCACCTCCCTTTCGAAAGCCTTCTGGCGGTGGCGTCCGTTGACAAGCACACTCTTCATCTTTACTTCCCGTCCTTTGGGAGAAGACAATACCGGAGTCAACTCCAGGGAGCGTTCTGTATTAAGGCGTACGTCTATCAGGTCAATATCCATGATTAATTGCACGGAATCTTCCACTTGGCGGAGCGAATGCAACTTCAAAAGCTCAGTTGACAGTTGACAGTAGGCAGTTGACAATTGAGATTGCAACAACGCTATAAATAATATATATAGTATCTTTTTCATATCCAGTTATTTGATGATGTAGATTAGAGAGATCCCCGCTTTTGTAGGCCCAAAATAGTTTTTGGTAAAATCGCCGATTTTCTCAGCACATTTCTCACAAGGATACTTGGCATGATCGAGGTAAGCGTATCCAACGCCGACAGTTGCTTCTATGCTCCAACGCTTACTGAGTATCCACTGGTAGCCGTAAGAGATACCTGCGCCGTAGAGGTAACCTTCGTAGCGGTGTTCATTGAGACCGAACATCTTCAATCCTCCCATATTGTAGCCTGCCACATGTGCATGCAAACCCATAAAGTGCCCCATAAAGCGCTGGCAGAACCAGTAACGAGCCTCGGGCTGTATGGCCCAATGCTTGAGTTTGCGGTTCTTGGAGAACTCCCAGGGGTTGTAGTTTACAGGTAGTTCCAACGTCCACTTAGGAGCCAGGCCGATTTCAAGACCGAGGTTCAGCGTCGTTGTCGCATCATACAGCAGGTTCGACTTAAGGGCTACATCCTGTGATTTAATAAAGGGCGAGAAAAACGCCAGCATGGCTAGTGCCACTACAGTCTTTTTTATCCATCCAACGGTTATACAATTCTCTGTTTTCATCAATGTTAGTCTTTTATTTTTAGGCTTCCCTCCTCTTTATTTTTACACTCCCTATCACTTACCAAGTGACAGGGAGCCTGCTTAATAAAAATGTAAATGTCTATATTTACGGTAATTACAAAAACCGTCCGTGTAGTTTCATAAAAAGGTGAAACATTTTTATAAACAGAAGCCGTCAGAAAGTCCTGTAAAATCCGTCTCAAATTGTAATAAAAAAGCCCGTTTGCAAGAGTGAAGGAATAAGCCTTATAAGAGTGAAATTTGTAAACATTTTATAAACAGTCTAATTATCTGATAGTTATGTCGATTTTTCGACAATTATCGACCTATTGGGAGAAGAAGAGGCGTATTTGTGTTGGAAACGCATTAGATTGATTTTGCTCGCATAAAAGTTAAAGGTGAACACCTTGAATGGATACGAATTCGGCTAAAGTCTGTTTTTCTACCACATTTTTCAGCCTTTGTCCTCTACATGAGGCTTGTAAGGCGTGGGGCTTCGATGTCGACAGAATATAGCTTACCCGACCGGGCAATTTTTGTTTGTATGCTCAGCTCCCGATATATATTTTCCAGACTACTTTATATGTATATCCACAAATTCAATTCGCAATAATTGTGAATACATTGACAGGAATTAAGTATTTTCAACGTATTTAAATGGTAGATATTTGCAGAAACATATTGGTTTTTCTCTTTTTTCTGTCACTTGGTAAGTGACAGATATGTTGATAAACAGATATATACTGCAAATATAGATAAAAATAACCATTCTTTTCTTATCTTTTTCCGGAAAATACAAATTAACTTAATATTCTATCAGCTACATAGCATGGGTAACTGCTTTTGCTACCGTCTCATTGGCCTTATCGAGCACACTTCTGTCGAAAGAGGCCAGGTAGATGCGGGTAGTTGCCTCGGAGGTGTGTCCGAGGGCTTCGCTGATAACTGCCAGAGGCAGGTTTGCCTCCTTGGCGATGGATGCCCAGGTATGGCGGGCTACATGCGTAGTGAGTTTGTTCTTAAGCCCCAGAAACTGTGAGATTTCTCCCAGCTTCTGGTTCTGTTTCCGTAAGCCGCTCTCATATTGCAAGCGGGGGGAGACATTCTTCCGGGTGATGATGGGGAGAAGGTAGGTGCTTTCTTCAGTGAGTGGCTGGAAGATCTCCAGTATATCCTTAAGCTTCCGGTTCACCTTCAATTCGATCCGTTGTCCGGTCTTCATCCGCTTGTATGATATAACATCATCCTTGAGGTCTTCTTTTTTCAGGAAGGCCATATCTACGTAAGACATGCCTCTAGCATGAAAACTGAAAAGGAACATAAGAAGGGCCTGCTGCAGGTGGAAAGGAAGTCCGGTGGAAGTTGAAGGCTGTAGCTTAGCTTCCACTTCGTCAAGCAAGTTCATTTCTTTTTTGCTCAGGGCACGCTTTTTAGTGGTGTCATTCCCGGTGAATACATCACGAAAGGGCTCTATGCTGTGTGCCTGGAAGAGACCTTCCTCTGCTGCCTTGTTGTAGATAGCCCGTAGGTTACGCATATAGAATGAAATACTGTTGCGTGCTAGCCCCTCTTCTGAGAGCTGAAACTCAAAGTTTTTCATTAACAAGGGGGTAATGGTGTCAAAGGTTATCCGGGGTTTCTTGCTGAAATTGATAAACCTGGCCAGTACGGTCTGGTAGGCTCGGGCAGTACGTATCTGCCCCCTTTTCAACAATCTTTCGACTAATTTGTCGGTGTAATCCGCCATGCAGATCTTTTCTTTATGCAGCCTATAGGCAGCAGCTACTTTGGCAGCATCAGGTGCACCTTCTCTTTCAAGCCGTAAGGCGGTGGATTCAACAAAGTAGCGGTCACTTTCCAGCTCCGCTTTTGCCCACGCCAGGTGGGCGGATCGATCCCCTCTGGCAGCCTGGGGGATAATCATCTGCCTATCCAAATTCCACTCACAGGGATACAGTTGGATACGGGTTGACACATTGTACGCAGTACGATTGCTGATAATACGTACAAAAAGGCGAGAAGCGCGTCCTTCCACACTGGAGGCCCGCAACATAAACTTTACGGAAATCATCTTATCTTTCTTTTTAAGGTTAAAAAAACGCCAAGTCCAAAAGGATTAGTCATTGAATATATCTGCTAAAGTATAAAAAAACACAGAGAATTGCAAAGTGTCAAATTGTTAATTTACCCCTTGCTTGCAGGCCGTATTTGGGACTGAAGCAGGGTTTGCTTGCAAAGAAGACGTTTATTTGGCACTTAAGCTTTGTTGTTTTGCAAGCTGCAGCACGCAGAACGGAACACGCAGAACGCTCTTTTAAACATTTTTCGTCTATTATTCTATATTCTTTAACCCAAACCTGTCTTTTTGTTATCTTAAAAAGAATAGCGTTTTTGGGTGGCTTTTGCGTTAAAAAGTGCTTCGTTTTACACATTCTCGCCACTTGATTTTAAGCTTGGCCGGAATAGTCAAAAAATCATTTGGATGAATCTCCGGAATCATTTGGATCAATGGGGGAATTTAATTGGATGATTTACTGAAATCATGAAGATAAAATGGGGAAAAGTTGATTATTTTACCAAATATATATTAAATCTTATATCGATTTGGTTAATAAATGTTTTGTTTTTTATATTTTTGTCGCTTTTGAATAAAAGAGGTGTTAGATCAAATTTGCTTTTTGATGAAATATGAAAGGATATAAGGTGTTTTAACATCAAAATAATAGATTTACTGTATTTTGTGGATTTTTGAAAATTTGGCATTTATTTCTTTTCATTTTCAGGCTATTATATTAATTTTGTTGTAAATGATTACTCACACCTTAAACTACTATTATGCCATATTATCATCCAATCCGGAAAATAGCGGATACAGAAGAACGACTACGCGTGGTGGAAAGACTTTTATTATTGCGTCGTCAGCTTGACAGGGAAATACCTCAGAAAACAGCAGAAGAGTCTCTTTTACTGGCTACCTGGAATATTCGGGAATTCGGAAATAATCGTCGTACCGAGAGCCTGTATTACATTGCCGAAATACTTAGTCGGTTCAACCTCATCGCCATTCAGGAAGTATCCAGTAATATGAGCGGACTTGAAAAGGTTATGAATATCCTGGGACATGGCTGGGATTACATTGTAACAGACAGTACCGAAGGGAGTGCCGGAGGGAGCGAACGAATCGCCTTTGTATATGACACCAACAAGGTTTTTTTTCGGAAAATGGCCGGAGAAATCGTGCTTCCGCAGGACAAACTGATACAAGGTGAATATCAGTATGCGCGTACCCCATTCTGTGTAGCACTACAGGCCGGCTGGTTTAAGTTTCATCTGGCAATGGTGCATATATATTACGGAAAATCCAGCGGAGTAGACCCACGAAGAGTAGCCGAGATAGACAGCATTGCCAAATTCCTGACCAAACGCTCCAAGAAAGAAGATACCAGCTACATCCTGCTGGGAGATTTCAATATTCCCAAATGTGGAGACGAAACCATGTTGGCACTCGAAAAGAATGGATTCTTCATTCCTGATTGCATCAAAGAACATCCTACAGATCTGGGAAATACAAAGCATTACGATCAGATAGCCTTCAACCTAAAGCTGGATAAGGCAATGACTGTTTTCTCCAAAAAAGAACAGAAAGCCGGAGCCTTTAACTTTACCGAATCGGTTTATACTCCTGATGACGTAAGCATTTACCGCAAATACTTCGACCCCAAATATACCGTAGGAAAAACTGACAAAGAAGTGGAAAAATACTATATGTCTAAATGGCGCACTTTCCAAATGTCGGATCATCTGCCGCTTTGGGTAGAACTAAAGGTTGATTTCAGCAACCAATATCTGGAAAGAATAAAGAAAGAAACAAAGTAACAACAACGATCATGGGAAAAGAAGATCTGAAAATAGCATTGACGTTCTCGGGAGGAGGCTATCGTGCGGCTACATTCCACCTGGGCGTTCTGTCGTACCTGGATTCCGTACAAACAGGTGATGGTTCTACACTGCTAAAGCAAGTAGTGGCACTATCTACCATATCCGGTGGAACCATTACCGGATTGAGGTATCTGCTGGGAGTAAGCCGGGAAGAAGCTTCGCCGGAAATATTCAATGCGCTTTATTCATTCTTTACGGATGTAGACCTGGCTACCCTTGCCATGCAGAACCTTTCATCGTATAAGGAAGGAGAAAGTGCTTCGCTTATCCGCACAATGGCAGATATATACAATGAAAAACTGTTCAACGGAGCCCGTTTCGGCAAGCTGATGGATCACGTAAAAGAGGGCCATATCAGCCAGTTTTCAGCCAATGCTACCGATTTCACTAACGGACTGGCCTTCCGCTTTCAGGCTACGACAGGCAAGCAGGATAAAGACAGCGGCTACGGCATTATCGGAAATAACAAAATAAGGATATCGCGCACCATCGCCCGGCATATACGACTGTCGGAGATACTGGCTTGTTCGTCTTGTTTCCCCAGCGGCTTTGAGCCTGTGATGTTTCCGCAAAACTTTGAGATGGGTGAATCGCAGGAGGTAAAAGAATATAAAGAAAAGGTAGAGGCTTTCGGCATTATGGACGGCGGGATTGTTGACAATCAAGGCATAGAGCCCATCCTACTGGCCGAACAACGCATGAGAAGCAATTATCCCGGAAAAGAGGATAAATGTCTCGACCTGATTATTATCTCAGACGTATCGAGCCCTTACATGGACTCGTATAAGGCAAGCAAATTGCAACTGCCCAAGTGGTTCAACAAACTCAGTTTGCATAAATTGTCTTCTTACTTTTGGATAGTAGGAGGTATTATGACTCTCCTCACTACCCTATCCCTGCTATGGAGGGCAGACTCATTCTTATCCGGGCTATTGGTGGTTTGCTGGTTCATTGCCATAATAGGCGTAGCTACTTTTTTATTTGCAAAGAAAAAGCTCGTTAAACTGGCCGAGGGAACGATTGTGAAAGACAGCATACCATCTATTCTGAACCTGAAGTTCGGTGATATAGCCACATTGGTAGCCAACCGGGTAAGCTCTGTTCTACTATTGACATCCTCTATCTTTATGAAGCATCTCAGAAGGATGAACTACCGGAGTACCTACACAGACGAAGGCTGGATGAACCGTTGCATCATGAATGGAATCTACGAACTGAGACCCGGCGAAACCTGGGAAGCAAACCTAAAAAGTAAACACCTTCCGGCCTATTTAAAACCAAGCGAAAAGATACAACAAAACTCCGTAAAGGCAGCTTCTATGGGAACAACCCTTTGGTTTACACCGGAAGAAATAGCCTCCGGTATGCCCGATGCCATCATTGCCGCAGGCGAATACACGGTGTGTTTCAACCTGCTTCAATACATAGAAGTCATCAAAAAAGACCCTCGAAACACTACCGGGCAACACCAAGTAATCCTGGCTTGCGAAGCACAATTAAAAGCAGACTGGGAGAAGTTTCAGGATAATCCATTATGGGGAATGAGCAGATGGAAGTAAAAAAACATGTACTACTACTTCTTTTGTCAGGCTTTCATCTGTTGTCTTTTGCCCAGCAGGATGTTATACCATTTGACAAAGCCTATAAGAGAGCCTATCAGATAACAAAAATAACAGAAAAACAGCCTGTGATCGACGGCAAGCTTGATGACGCATGCTGGCAAACACAGGGAGAATGGTCTGATGTTTTTGTACAGAATAGTCCGCATGAAAGGACGCCCTCTACCTCCCCCACCCGGATGAAAGTTTTATACGACGACAAATCCATCTACATCGCTGTTTACTGCAAAGAAGATGAACCGGATAAAATCATTCGTTTCATCGGAAACAGAGACGACAACAGCCTGGGCGACCTTGTCAGCGTGGCATTCGATACCTACCACGATTATCGGGCAGCTCCTGAGTTTAACATCAATGCAGGAGGCAATAAAAGCGACCTGATCGTAACAGACAAATTAGATATAAACAGTAGTTGGAATGCTGTATGGGAGGGGCGAACACATATAAATAAGGCCGATTCGAGTTGGTCGGTCGAAATGCGTATCCCTTTCAGCCAGCTACGCTATAACCACCTCTCGAAAGAGGGAATCTGGGGATTGCACATACGGCGTATCATCCGTCACAAAAGCGAAACCCAGAACTGGAGTCTAATCCCGCTAAAGAACAATGGCCACGTATTTTCCTTTGGTGAACTACACGGCATGAACGATCTGCCGAAACCCCGGAATATGGAATTCCGTCCTTATACAATGGGCAAATATCAACGTGAACCTAAGATAGCCGGTAGCCCGTACCAGAAAGGGAACAGTTGGAGTGGAAACGTAGGACTGGATGCCAAATTCGCCCTGTCCGACTTCACATTAGATGTAACCATTAATCCCGATTTCGGACAAGTAGAGCTGGATCCTTCGGTGATGAACCTGACTGCTCTTGAAACGTTTTACGATGAAAAACGTCCTTTTTTCCTGGAAGGAAAGCACATCCTTGACTTTTCATCCGGAAATGATATGATGTTCTATACCCGCCGCATCGGTTCTGCCCCTTCAATCCAACCGGAAGTAGACAATATCTCCGGATTTGCCGAAACAAAAGAAAATGTACCGATTATCGGAGCCCTGAAGCTAACCGGTACCAACCGGAAGGGGGTAACGATAGGCGTAGTACAAAGCGTAACCGCTCGTTCAAGCGCCAAAGTGACCCATGACGGAAAAGAAAGCAAACAGGTAGTAGAACCGCTAACGAACTATACAGTTGGCCGGGTACAAAAGAACTGGAAAGGGAATGTATTACTGGGAGGTATGATTACATCTGTGAACCGGTCGCTAAACGAGCCGCACCTGGAAAAAGTGCTGGTTCGCAATGCTTTTACAGCCGGTATCGACTATACCCACTATTTCAGCAACCGCCTGTATTACATCGACGCAAAAGGAATGTTCAGTTCGCTGAACGGAACGAAAGAAGCCATTACGCTTGTACAGACAAACCCCGTCCATTACTATCAGCGAATCTCCGCATCAGACTATCTGGGAGTAGACAAAAACCGAACATCGTTGAACGGGACAAGCGGATATATAAAAGTAGGGAGGAAAGGAAATGCCAAATGGTCCTTCTCGGAGGAGTTTAAGTGGACATCTCCCGGCTTCGACCTGAATGACATCGGCTACCTGAAACAGGCAGATGGTATCTCCAACGAAACAGAAATAAGATTCAAACAAACAGACGTATGGAAAATATTCCGCTCCAATACCCTGATGCTCTCACAGGGGAACAAATGGGACTATGGGGGGAATGTCATAGACAATCATGTGAATTTCCAATGGGAAAGCATGTTCCTGAATCGATTTGAACTGAGTATATATGAAAACTTCGCCTGGAACTGGGTAGAGACGCGCCAGCTACGGGGAGGCCCGGATATGCGTTACGACCCTTATTTCTACACGATTGTCACTTTCAACACAGACAAGGCTAAACGGGTGATGTTTAAGGTAAAGTATGTAGGAGACATGGAAACCGATGGCTATAATAAATTCAATACCCTGTCACCCAGTCTTACCTTCCGCCTGGGAAATCACACCTACCTGTCGGGCCAGTTTGATTACTCATGGAATAATGACAATCTGCAATATGTAGGCACTATACCTCCGGAAGGCAATACAGCCGGACAGCATAGCCAGGCAACCTATCTCATGGGACGCATGAAACAAAAAACATACGGCCTAACGATGAAACTACAGGTAAACGTAACCCCCGACGTATCCGTGCAATTTTACGGTTCGCCATTTACCTCGTCCGGCACATTCAGCGACTTTAAAGAAGCTGCCGACACCAAATCGAAAACATATAATAAACGTTTTCACGCATATAATGCGGAGATTCCGTTTGGCAATCCCGACTTCAGCTTCAACGAATTTCGCTCCAACCTGGTGGCCCGTTGGGAATATATGCCCGGCTCTACACTCTATCTGGTATGGGAACATAGTATGTCAGACCGTCAGAATCAGCACGTTTCGGGATGGGGAAACAATTTAGACCACATGTTTGGCCTCCCCTCTACAAATACATTCATGATTAAGCTCAACTACTGGTTCGATTTGTAGAGACTTTTTCTTAATTTTACACCGGAAAATCTGAAATAATTTGCAAAGAATGAAAATACGCATGTTTCTACCGGTAATGCTGATTGCCTACTTGCTTGCTTGTTGCATCTCCTGTGCCAAAGAAGAAGGCAATACTACACCCGAGGAACGACTGCCGTTTACAGATACAGTTACCTTTTCTGTTAGCCCGGTACGTCTGAACTTGTTTGAGAAGACTGATTATGCTATCTACAAAAAAGACAAGAACGGAGACAGGATCAATATAACATATAATCTGATGACCCAGCTGGATTCTCTGATATGGGACACACCGGAGGTGTTTTATGATGTATGTAATATCGACAAGATGATTGTATCCCGCGAACAAAGTTATTACTTGCCGGGTACTTATAAAACAGTGATAAGCCTGTATAGAGACAGCAGCATGATCCTGACCGAGTCGGTAGAGGTAACAGTTGAATTAGTTGGCGACTTCCTGGGTATTGACTGGGAAGAGGATGCACTTCTATCCAACCGTTACAACTACGTATCCAATGTTAAAAACTTCACACTTGGTTTGTCTTATATTCAGGACGAAGTAGCCCCTTTAGCCTTATTGGGATACTGGATAAACAATTATAACGGACGAGAAGAACACCTGGCCCAACTGGCAAGTATACGCCCTTTCTTTTACGATTATATCACGCTATTATATGGTAAAAGTGCTTTCCTTTATGAAGGAGATGATTTATCCCAATCACCATTGCATACGGAGTATGAAAAACGCTTCAGCTATCCGTTGGAAGAGCTCTTTCCTGATATTTCTTATTTTCCCTTAGCAATATGGGATACGGATAGTTCGCATATCATACTGATCGGTTCCTTACCTGGTGACCCGGGTGTATTGGAGATTTCAAATTATTATGTACTGGCAGAACCCCGAAAGTTTTAAAACACAAAGATTGTCATTAAAAAGCAAATGTGTATCTTGCGGAACAATAATACGGCCTTAAACAAAAAGAATCAATAAAAAGCAAATTAAAAGTTATGAACGGTTTTTTATACTTACTGGTAGGAACATACACCCTGGGACTGAGTGAGGGAATATATGTTTATAAATTTGACACAGAAAATGGTAATGCAGAGTATGTAAATATGGTAAAGGTAAATAACCCCTCCTATATGGACATAACAGTAGATGGAAAGTATATCTACGCTGTAACGGAACAAGAGAACGAGACATCATTTGCCAATGCAATATCCTTTGAAAAAGAACAAGCCAAGCTAACCTTGCTGAACAGCGAAAAAACGTATGCATCATCTCCCTGCAATATTGCAGTATCCCCCAATGGAAAAGATGTAGTGACAGCAAATTACGGAGGCGGAAGTATTACCGTATTTCCTGTTGAATCAAACGGAAAACTGGCATTTGCTTCTCAAATGATTATGTTTGAAGGTTCGGGATCCGATACATTGCGTCAGCGGATGCCTCACATTCATTGTGTGAAATTTTCGCCTGATAATAAGTATTTATTCGCTGCCGACCTGGGTACCGACCGCATGTATCGCATCGAGATCAACCACCCGGACTCTGCCTTATTCCTGAAAGAAGGTTCGTTAAAATCATTCAAAGTAGCCAGCGGATCAGGGCCACGCCACTTTATGTTTCACCCCTCCGGTAAATACATGTACCTGCTGAATGAACTGTCGGGAACGGTTATCGGATTCAATTATAAAGACGGAGAGCTTAGTGAATTCCAGACGATAGAAGCTGACACCTTACACGCAAAAGGTAGTGCAGACATTGGAATCACTCCGAACGGTAAATTCCTGTATGCCTCCAATCGCCTGAAAGGAGACGGAATAGCCATCTTTACCATCAATGAAAAAGATGGTAAACTGACTCGCACAGGCTATCAGGATACAGGCTTGCATCCCCGCAATTTTGTTATCACCCCCAATGGCAAATTCCTTTTATCTGCCAGTCGGGACGATAGTATGATAGAAGTATTTGAAATTGACCAGGATTCAGGTTTGTTGAAGAATATTGAAAAGAATATTGAAGTAGACATGCCGGTTTGCCTCAAGTTCATTAATTAGTATTTTACATGAAAAAAGTTGGTTGTTTAATTATTGCGACAGTCCTGATTTGCAGTACTTCCTGTGTGTCAAAAAAGAAGTACCTGTTGGCTGAAAACGGACGTCTGGAAGCTATCCAACAAGGAGAAGACCTTAAAAGACAGTTGGTGAATTGCCTGGATGACAGTGAAAAATTAACCAACCGCCTGGAAGCGCTATTGAGTGATACCGCATCATTGGGGCATTCGATACGAAGGTATCAGTCGCTCTTGTCTTCCAATATGAGTGAACAAGACAAGCTGAACACTCTACTAAACCAGAAAATGGAAGAACTGAGCCGTCGAGAACAAACAATCAACGAATTGCAAGGATTGGTGAATGCTCAAAATGAGAAAGTACAGGCGTTGCTCAACAGTGTGAAAGATGCCTTGCTTGGCTTTGGTAGTGATGAGCTTACCGTTATGGAAAAGAATGGCAAGGTATATGTTGCCATGGCAGACAAACTCCTCTTTGAGTCGGGCAGTGCAAAAGTGGACAAACGAGGAAAAGAGGCTTTATCAAAACTGGCCGGTGTATTGAATAAACAAACCGATATAGACGTCTACATCGAAGGCCACACAGACAGCAAACCGATCAAGACGGTACAATTCAAGGATAACTGGGACCTAAGTGTCATTCGCGCCACATCCGTAGTTCGTATTCTTACACAGGATTATGGGGTTAATTCGTTACAGATACAACCCTCCGGACGAGGTGAACACATGCCGGTAGACACCAATGAAACAGCCGACGGCCGCAGCAAAAACCGCCGGACAGAAATCATTATGGCTCCTAAACTGGATAAACTGCTTGAAATTCTGAAATAATCAACCGTTTCGGAACGATTTATAAGCGTCCGACACCGGCTTAAACAAGGATTCTGTTTTCTTGCTTACCTTTTCAAAAAAGGTTAGTTCTGCTCCTTTACTCTTGATGGAAGCATTTTTCCATGTACCGATAATTTCTCCGTTTAGTGTTACAGCCGGAGAGAAAATACCATTCATACTTATCACTTTTTTGTAATGCTTATCCACAAGTATTTCTGCCCTGTCTTTATAGCCAACGATATACTCGTCAAAGGCCGGAAGTAATAATGTAGATGGCTCGTCTGAGTCCGGAGGGAGTTGAAGGTCACTCTTAAACCAGTAGGTTTGTTCTCCTTTCTTTTCGCTGATAAAGGCCGGTTGTATATATTCTATCCCTTTACGGGCATCCGTAGTAGTTAAACCCGACCACCAGACGAAATCTTGCAAGGTGGCAGGTCCATGACTGCTAAAATACCGCTCTGCTAACTTGGCTATCGCCTCATCTTTAGTCAGCGAAGCCTTCTTTTTAGCACGAGTTTCCAATAAGCAGTAGGTCTGCTTACTTCCTTTTACTATTCCGTTACAGACAACAGCATCCAACTCAGCCCATGTCATGACATTCCCAAGGCGGTGAAGGTCTATATCTAGTCCGGTGGCATTCATCCTGTCGGCTATTTCCTGCTTGGTAAGATGCGGTTCCTTTTCCAACACCTTTAGCATTAACGGAGTGGTTCTTTCCAGGTATAAATCATCGTCATTAAAATGTTTATGATAGTTTTTTATGATAGATTTAATGCGGGGAGCCGTTAGTTCCAGCATCCAGTAAATATCGTCTGCCGACACAAAATGCCAGGTAGGACGCATGATATGAGTTCGGATGATCTTCCCCTCATTAATGGCTTGCTCTACTAATCGATCTGTTGTTTCAGGAAGGCGCAGGCCTATCGCCCATTTTGCCATACTGTAGGCTTGTGCCTGCATGGCACCCATCCACGAAACTACTTCTTGCGGTTCTTTCAAGCTGCAAGTTGTTAACAATTGGTTGTACAGACGGACACGTCTGATTGTTGCATCATTCATTTTTTTTCATTTTTTGAACCTTTATAGATCCTTTTTGTTTAATAGATGAAAGTCAAACAAAAATAAAAAAATTATTGATATGAAAGTATTATATACCGCTGTCGCCACCTCTGTAGGTGGAAGGAATGGACACGTAAAATCTTCTGACGGAGTATTGAACCTTGAAGTGAGATCCCCTAAAGAGATGGGCGGAGCGGATGGCCCCTACACGAACCCTGAACAATTATTCGCGGCAGGCTACTCAGCCTGCTTCGGTAGTGCACTTAACCTCGTAGCCTTAAAACAAAGAAAGAGAATCGAATCATCTGTTACTGCCAAAGTAAGTATCGGTGAAAAAGCCGAAGGAGGCTTTATGCTGGCTGTAGAGATGAATGTTAACATTCCCGGCATCGACCAAAAAGAAGCGGAAGCTCTCGTACAAGAGGCACACCAGGTATGCCCGTATTCCAATGCTACCAGAAACAATGTAGAAGTTACTCTAAAAGTAACCACTAAGTAAGACAAAAAAAGAAGGTAATAGATTAACCATCCATTATATTAGGGGGATAAAGCAGGCTACACATATTGCCGGCAGCATTCCCCTCCTTCTCTTTATAAAGTATTTTACAAATACGTCATTTTAAAAGACGAGAAAACGCCCGGAGCTTCCTGATCGCCTATATGGATTACCCCCGAACGAGCCACTCTGTCCCAACGAACAAGCTTGCTACAGTCTACAGACGCTATATCCAAAGACTCTTTTGTTTTTCCGTCTTTGCTCCAGTAGAAAGAACAGTAACAACCCTTGCTTACTTCTATCCCCAGTAATATATTATCATCCGCCCAGGCCATCTCCTTCAGAAGCGTTTCATGTCCGTCTACAATGGTTTTAAGGACTAGTTTATCTTCTTCAAACACCCAGATTAACAGATTCTTGTTGTCGCCATACATCGTCAATCCTTTTGCACTCTTATTTTTGTTGGATATCTGAACTTCATAGCTATAATGAGGTGCTGACGGACGAAGGCATAATGCCGTACCATACAAATTTCCCTCCTTGGGTATTCCTGATAAAACCAGTTGATTATTTTCTATTTTGGCTGTAAAGTCTGAGTAAACATAGTTCCAGCTCCACTCTTTTTTCAGTTGTTTATCCTGAAATGAATCTTCAAAATCCACCGATACTTGCTGAACTGTATGTTTGAAAGGCATCGGCTGTACTTTACACAAGGTATCTCCTCCCAGGAAATGCACCCACTGGTCTTTTCCTACGGTTATCTCTTGCAAAACCGGTTGACGCCCCATATAGAAATCATCACCGGAAGAATAAGCATGACACAGATAGAACATCCGACCATCAGGCGTTGTAGCAACCGTACCATGCCCACAGGAGATAAAATCCTTGCCTGCATGAAGGATGGGGTTCCCCTCGTATTTCTCATACGGACCTTTAAAGTTAGTAGAACGAGCTACATATACATCATAATCACTATTCGGGCCACAACATCCATGGGCTGAATAGACGATATAATAATAATCTCCTTGCTTAAAGTGAGACTGGCCTTCCATGCCGATATTCTCATCATCTATCATCAATGAGAAAGGCTCTCCTTCCAAAGACAAACCATCATTGGAGAGTTTGCTACCTAAGAGTTCTATCGGGCGCTCATCCAGCCCGTAGGCTTTCCAGCTAATATACAATCGCCCTTCATCATCATAGATAAAGGCATCAATAGCTTCTGTTCCAAACTCTATCAATAATCCGTGATCGGTGAATTCGCTGGTGGGATCCGGCGCTGTAGCTACCCCGATATAAGAAATACCATCCGTCTTACGACGAGCTGTATAGTAACAATATACCTGGTTGTTATGATGAAAAAGTTCAGGCGCCCAAAACGAAGACAAGGTCCATTCCGGCTGCTTGTTAAAAATATGTCCGGTTTGTGTCCAATTCACCAAATCCGTAGAAGTAAATACCGGATAAAAAGGAGCCCATTCTGAGGATGTAGCGGTAGCATAATAAGTCTCGCCTATCCTTATTATAGAGGGATCTGCCATATCTCCCGGGATCACCGGATTGGTAAAAAACTCCTTTTGCTCTTTTGTCGTAGAGCAAGCAAATAAGATGGCACACAGAATAATAGCGATTAGTTTGTTCATATAAATAATTATTTGTCGGATAAAGCAGCAAGTAATCCTGCGAAGGTAAGGAAAAAACAAATACCAGTATTCCGGTGTTGTAATAGAAAGTAATTAAAAATAAAAAGTATGGCTATAGTAGTGAATCAACATGAACACATAAGGGGACAAATAAGCGCTCCTATTGAGTTAGTAGAATACGCAGATTATCAATGTCCGTATTGCAGAAAGGCTTTTTACGTGATGCGAGATATACAGGAACGTCTGGGGCAGGATTTGATGTTTGCTTTCCGGAATTTCCCATTGACAGAATTACATGCCAACGCCATGAATGCAGCGCTAGCTGCCGAAGCGGCAGCACAGCAAGGTAAGTTCTGGGAAATGCAGATGTTGCTATTCGACAACCAGCAGTATCTACAGGATTACAACTTGCTCGAATATGCGCAAAAACTCAAGCTCGATGTCTCAAAATTTCAAGCTGACATGAATAGCGAAAAATGCCTGCAGAAGGTGCAGAAAGACTACCAGTCGGGTGTTGATAATGGAGTGGAAGGAACTCCCACCTTCTTTATTAATGGTAAACGCTTTGAAGGTGATTGGAGAGATGACGATTTTGCCGATTTTCTCCTGTCTTTCATCGAATAAACCTTCATCTATCCTGTTGGTATTTTATTATCCTAGGATCGGAATTGAGCGTAAATTTAATGGATACAGATTGAAATAAAAGCTTTTATTCCTTTGTTAATACGAAAGAAAGACGTATTTTTGCAGCGCTTTTTTAAGCCCATAAGTGTGATGGGAAATTAGGAAGCAACTAATTTTGAGTAACACAAACAAATTAAAGAAATGAAAACGTATCAATTAGAAGGAACACCCAGAGAAGCAGTAGGTAAGAAAGCGGCTAAAGCCATTCGTAAAGAAAGCAGTATCCCTGCTATTTTATATGGAAGCGAAGTGGTTGCTTTACCGTATGAAGGAAAATTAGGTAAAGGTCAAAAGCTTATCGAAAGCCATAATGGTAATGGTATCATTGTAACACACTTTACAGTTACAAAAGAGGCTATCCGTAATCTGATCTATACTCCGGAAGTATTCTTGGTAGAACTATCTCTGGAAGGTGGCAAAAAAGCAATGGCTATGGTTAAAGATATTCAGACTCAGCCGGTAACAGATGAAATTCTGCATATCGACTTCTTGGAAATCTTTGATAACAAACCAATCGTTATCGAGGTACCTGTTAAACTGGAAGGACACTCTGAAGGTGTAAAAGCAGGGGGTAAATTAAGCCTGGAGATGAGAAAACTAAAAGTGAAAGCCTTGTACAAAGATATCCCTGAAAAGTTGCTTGTAGACATAACAAACTTAGGCTTGGGTAAAACAATACAAGTTGGTTCTCTTCACTTTGACAAGCTGGAACTGGTAAATGCTAAGAATGCTGTTGTAGCTGCCGTTAAGTTGACACGTGCTGCTCGTGGAGCAGCTGCTGCCGCAGCCGCAGGCAAATAATCAGGATATACACTTCCAAACATACACAAGGGAAGAGCGTTCACCGAATGTTCTTCCCTTGCTTTATTATAAGTAATTATGAAGTATCTAATAGTAGGATTAGGCAATTTTGAGTCCCGGTATTGGGGAACACGTCATAATATAGGATTTCGTATTGTAAATGCAGTAGCCGAAGATGCCGGCGTACCCTTCACCGAAGCACGCTACGGAGCAATCGCTAAATTACGTATCAAAAACAAAGAATTGGTGTTGTTAAAGCCAAACACATTCATGAACCTCAGCGGATTGGCCGTTCGTTACTGGTTGCAGAAGGAAAACATTCCCGAGGAAAATCTATTGGTTATTGTAGACGATATCGCCCTACCCTTTGGCACCTTACGCCTGAAGCCTAAAGGAAGCCATGCCGGGCATAATGGCTTACGCAACATAGAAGAAATTATAAACACACAAGAATACAGCCGCTTACGCTTCGGTATAGGAAGTGACTTCCCACGTGGCAGCCAGGCACACTTCGTCCTCTCACCTTTTGATCCCGACGAAATGAAAGCCATGCCCGAAAAGGTGAAAAGAGCCGTAGAAATGGTGAAAAGCTTCTGCCTATCCGGCATACAAACAACAATGAATTTATTTAACAATAAATAAATGGAAGAAGTAAGAATCGATAAGTGGATGTGGGCTACCCGCATATTTAAAACCCGCACGATTGCTGCCGAAGCATGCAAAAAGAATCGAATCATGATTAATGGGGTGAGCGTAAAGCCTTCGCGTATGATCAAACTGGGAGAGGTTATACAGGTAAAGAAACCACCTGTTACTTATTCGTTTAAAGTATTGGGACTAACAGAGCGCCGCATGGGAGCCAAACTGGTTCCTGAGTTCCTGGAAAACATTACGCCTCCCGAACAATATGAAATACTGGAAATGAACAAGATATCCGGCTTCGTAAACAGAGCCAAAGGACTTGGACGACCCACTAAAAAAGATCGTCGCGACTTGGATATGTTTGCCGAAAACGATGGTTTCGACTTTGATTTTGATTTTGATTTCGACTCGGAAGGGGAATAAAACTATCCTCCGGTTTTAATTGTCTGCAGGATAAATTACTCCCAACTGACGACGAACTTCATCTATTATCTCCATCGTAATAAGAGAATTCTCATGTGAATTGACAGATGACTCTCGTTTGCCGGAAATAACCAGGTTTATAAACTCCTCTATCTCATAGAAGTATTCGTCTTTATCGGTAACTAGACTGATATCCTCCATAGCAGGCTGGGGACCTTTACCCGAAGCAGCCTGCAAACGAGGTGTAAAGCTGACATTCCCTATTATATTGATACGATCTAACATTATATTTCCGTCTTCACCCTGAATCTCAGTTGGTAATGACGAGTTGGCTATTTTGGAATAAAGGATAGTTGCATTCATACCCTCATACAGGAAGTTAACAGCACCCTGACCATCTGCCCCCGAAGACAAGACAATCCCCGAAGTATCAATCTTCAACGGACGTCCAAACAAAACCACCATCGGATACACCGTATAAATTCCTATATCCATCATTGCCCCGTTTGAACACTCCGGTTTAAAGGCATTTAAAACGATCCCTTCCTTAAACTTATCATAGCGGGAGGAATACTGGCAGTAACAAGAGAAATAACGGCGTACCGTCCCTACCCTTCCCAGATTTTTCCTTACAGTTGTAAAGTTAGGGGTAAGTGTCGGTTTCATAGCCTCCATTAAAGTTACATTATATGTTTGAGCAGCCTGTATCATCTCTTTGGCCTCTTTGGCATTGGAAGCGAAAGGCTTCTCACAAAGTACATGTTTGCCATATTGCATGCACAAGATACTCTGCGAAGCATGCAGAAAATTAGGAGACGCAATATATACAGCATCTATCAGTGGACTCTTAGCCATCTCCTCCAAAGATGTAAAGGTATGAGGTATCTGATGTTTTGCAGCAAAAGCATCCGCTGTTTCCTGCGTCCGGGAATAAACCGCCACCAACTCAAACCGCTCATCCTGCCTGGCTCCGGCAATCACCCAATCCGTAATAAAATTCGTTCCAACAACTCCAAAGCGCACTTTTTTCATATGTTTTTCCATTATTTATAATTACGTAAGATCAGCATTTCATTTTCGATATGAAGCTCTGGGACAGCATTCGTTAGGTTTAATGAAAGACAATAGGGAACAGAATCTTCCAGCCGATTGGCTTTCAGTCGGGGTAAATGGTCGGTTTGTTCCATATAGGTATTCAGATCTTGCTTGTGGGTATTCCACATATCACGGGCTATTACAGCAGCATCACTTGCTGTCTGATACTGTCCAGTATTTAATAATACTTCCGTCAGAGCCCCACCATATAAGGTATCTTCAATATTTACCTTATCTTCCCAGCCGGAAGCAAGAACCACTACATCCCGCTGATGCTTCAGACAGTAATCCGCAACTGCCTGCAAATTCACAAAGGCGCCTATCACAACACGATAAGCATCCTTCGCTACAGTAATGGCTTTCGTCCCATTTGTTGTTGTAAACACAACATCCTTGCCTTTCACCATCTCTGGGGTATAATCAAATGGGGAATTGCCAAAATCGGCAAAATCGCAACGCTTCACATTCCGCTCGGCACCAACCAACCAGCCTTTTTCCTTATAGGCTATCGCCTCTTCAATAGTTGCAACAGGACGAATACTACGAACTCCATTCTGAAACGCAGTAGCCATCGTAGTAGTAGCCCGGAAAACATCCACCACCACTACAACACTCTCAGCATCATGATACACCGGATACAAAGCCGGCGAAAAACAAACGTCTATTTTCATATATATTTCCCTAACTCTTGTTTTAAAGTATCTTCATTCTGGCGACAATCCCAGACGGCATGAATATCTACTATATTTTCTCTTACTGTATAAATGATTTTAAACCTTCGAATAACCAACAAATACCTATAACAAACCGGCAAATCAGTCAATAATGGCTCAATTTGTCCGGCATAAGGAAACACTTTAAGCATATTAGGAGCAGCTATTAATGTGTTATATAGCAACAAAGCTGCTCTTTCATTTTTCTCAGACAAAAAAGAATAATGATCTACTAATTGCTTGATAGCGATAGGCTGCCATTCTATTTTGACATCCACCATTGCGGTTCCCTTTTCAGCACTTCATCATGACTTATCCCCATGCCTTGAGCAGATTGCTCTTGCGCTATCGCCAACTGTTCCTTTAGCTCTTCTAGTGTATATTGAATTGGCGAACGAGTAGACATAGAAGTTGCAGCCAAACAGGTTAGCTCATCTACTAGTTCTTGCAACAATACAGGATCATCAATATTCATGATTAGTTTTGTTACTTCTGCCTTTAGATTCATATTTCTTTCATACGCAATAGCCGGCTCATCCACCTTTTTAGTAGAATCACCCTCCGGTATATTATCATAAGGTTTTGTTGTCATACTTGTTGGTTTCAAATTTGCTATAAAGATAAGGATTATCTTCTCCAACTATGTAAGATAAACCAATCATTTTTGAGATGGGGTTCCAGCAAAGTACAAAGAAAGGCTATCTTTTGAGGGACAGCCTTTACTCTTTTATCGTATTTCTTCTTATTTCCTGAATGGAGCTTTGATTACTTCGGCTTTCAGGTCTCTGTTGCGTACTTTGATGAATAGTTCGGTGCCTGCCTTGGCGTATTCGGGTTTTACGTAGCCCATGCCGATTCCTTTTTTGAGGAAGGGCGACATAGTGCCGGATGTTACTACTCCTATGATATTACCGTCTTTGTCTGCTATTTCATAGCCATGGCGGGGGATACCTTTGTCTATCATTTCAAACGGGATCAGCTTGCGGCTAACGCCTTCTTTCTTTTGGCGTTCCAGTTCGGCACGGTTTGGAAAGTTCTTGCCTTCTACAAACTTGGTGATCCAGCCTAAGCCTGCTTCTATTGGTGAGGTATTATCGTCCAAGTCATTGCCATAGAGGCAGAAACCCATCTCCAGGCGAAGCGTATCACGGGCTCCTAAGCCAATGGGCTTGATACCTTCCGGCTTGCCTGTTTCAAAGATGGCATTCCAGATGGTCATGGCATCGCTGGGATAGAAGTACAACTCAAAGCCTCCGGTTCCGGTGTATCCTGTATTCGAGATTATTACGTTCTTGCATCCGGCAAATTCTCCCGTTACGAACGAGTAATAAGGTATGGCAGAGAGGTCAATCGAAGTCAGGCGTTGCAACACTTCCGTTGCTTTCGGACCTTGTACGGCCAACTGAGCTACATTATCGGATGAGTTTTCCAACTCGGCTCCCATTGTATTATGGCTTACGCACCAATCCCAGTCTTTCTGGATGTTACCAGCATTTACAACCAGCAG
Source organism: Parabacteroides sp. PH5-46 (assembly GCF_029892785.1). Taxonomy (GTDB): domain Bacteria; phylum Bacteroidota; class Bacteroidia; order Bacteroidales; family Tannerellaceae; genus DFXE01. The sequence continues at coordinate 57,941 of NZ_JARXXA010000019.1, read as the reverse complement.
GTATTTTTCCGGCTCGTAGCAATATACCAGAAAATCGTCTACAATACCACCTTTATCGTTGGGAAAACAGGTATATTGTGCCTTTCCTACCGCCAGAGTCGATACGTCATTGGTTGTTACACTCTGCAGAAATTCAATGGCTTTCGGGCCTTTCACCCAAAATTCGCCCATGTGAGATACATCAAATACCCCTACACTATTACACACGGTCATGTGTTCATCAATGATACCGGAATATTCAATCGGCATATTATACCCTGCAAATTCATGCATTTTCGCACCTAATGCAATATGTACATCAGTAAATGGCGTCTTCTTCATGTCTTCTTTTATTTAAGATTGCTTTGTTAGTAACTCTGTTATTTTTATAATTGTTTCCATGCTTTTTTCCAACGACTTCACTGGCAGAAACTCATACCTTCCGTGAAAGTTCAGGCCTCCGGCAAAAATGTTCGGACAAGGTAGTCCCATAAAGGATAGGCGCGAACCATCGGTTCCCCCACGGATAGGTTTTACAATCGGTTTCACACCCACAGCTTCCATCGCTTTGTAAGCCAGATCAATGATATGCTTCTGAGGTTCTACTATCTCGCGCATGTTGTAATACTGATCGCGCACTTCCAACTGTGTACTGCCCGGATATCGTTCATTCATCAGATTAGTAAGCGATTGCAACATTTCTTTCTTTTGCTCAAACAGCTTACGATCATGGTCGCGCACAATATAAGAAAGGCTTGCTTCCTCTACTGTCCCGCTCATATTTGTCAGGTGGAAAAAGCCTTCATATCCTTCGGTATGCTCCGGTCGCTTGATTACCGGTAACCACGAAGCAAACTCAGTAGCCAATAGCGAGGCATTCACCATTTTACCCTTAGCTGTTCCGGGATGTACATTCAGCCCTTTGAAGGTTACCTTGGCGGCAGCGGCATTGAAGTTTTCATACTCCAGCTCGCCAATTTGCCCTCCATCAATGGTATAGCCCCATTCACAGCCAAATTGCTTTACGTCAAAATGGTCTGCCCCCTGCCCTATTTCTTCGTCAGGCGTAAAGGCTATCCGTATCTTTCCATGCTCTATTTCAGGATGTTCAATCAGATATTGCATGGCTGATATAATGGCAGCAATTCCTCCTTTATCGTCGGCTCCCAGTAAGGTAGTACCATCTGTTACGATAATATCTTGATTCACATAATCATTCAGTTCGGGAAACATGCTAGGCGACAATACAACCCCTTGCTTTTCCGACAAAACAATATCGCCTCCTTTATAAGCTACAATACGAGGTTTTGCATCCTTTCCCGACATATCCGGACTGGTATCCAGGTGGGCGATAAAGCCGATAACAGGCACCTTCTTAGACGTATTTGCCGGAAGCGTAGCCATCAGGTAACAATTATCATCCAATGTTATATCTTCCAGACCGATCTCTTTCAATTCCTTTGCTATCTCTTCAGCCAATACTCGCTGACCGGGGGTACTTGGCGTTTTCCCGGATGTTTCACTCGACTGAGTATCGTATGAAACATACTTCAGAAACCTGTCTACTATCTTCATTTTATTTACGTTTAAAAATAACTTGTTCCGTTGTAGCAATGCGTACAAACACATTCTTTTGGCAGCTTAATAGCGGCTACCAGGTCTTCAACCGTATTAAAGCGCAAGGTAGTAATATTTAACTTCCTGCGGATACAATCTATCATTTTATTATACTGCTCAGAGTCTGTTTGAGCATACAGGTCGAGGTCTTTCGTATCGTCTCCTTCCAGCTCCTTTACCGTACGGCGGGCTATCAATTCCAGCGGTGAGCGAGAAGCTGTAAAGCCGATAAACGGACAGGAATGTAAGATAGGAGGACAGCCCAAGCGCATGTGCACTTCATCTGCTCCATAGCCATACAATATATTTACATTGTCGCGTAACTGGGTGCCACGCACAATGGAGTCGTCACAAAAAATAACCCTTTTGCTGCGTAGCAACTGACGGTTGGGTATTAACTTCATTTTCGCTACCAGGTCGCGCACCGACTGATTAGCCGGAGTAAAGCTACGAGGCCAGGTAGGCGTATATTTGATGATGGCGCGGCGATACGGAATGCCTTTTCCTTCGGCATATCCCAGTCCCATACCTATACCCGAATCGGGGATGGCAGACACATAATCAGCCTCTACATTGTCTTTCTGAGCCATAGACATACCACAGGCATAGCGCACGGCATCTACATTTACTCCTTCATAGTCGGAAACCGGATATCCGTAATATACCCAAAGGAAAGAACATACCTGCATTTTTTCATTCGGCTCACGCAATACCTCCATGCTATCAGGAGTAAGCATAACAACCTCTCCCGGCCCCAGATCGTAAGACAATTCAAAATCAAGGTTGGGGAAGCTACACGGTTCGCTGGAAGCTGCATAAGCCCCTTCTTTCTTCCCTACCAGAACAGGCGTACGGCCCAATTTATCCCGGGCGGCTATTATTCCGTCTTCCGTAAGAATCAGCATAGAACAGGAGCCTTTTATTTTGTTCTGTACAATCTCTATTCCTTCGGTAAACGTTCCTCCCTGCGAGATCAGCAAAGCGATCAGCTCTGTTTGGTTTATTTGTCCGGAACTTAACTCCGAGAAGTGACAACCACTGGCCAGCAGTTCCTTCTCCAGTTCTACCAGATTATTCACCTTAGCAACCGTAACAAGCGCATATTTTCCCAGATGCGAGTTGATAAAGATAGGTTGAGGATCCGTATCACTTATAATTCCTATCCCCGAATTACCTTCAAATTTTTCAAGTTCCTTTTCAAAACGGGTACGAAAATAAGAGTTCTCCAAGTTATGGATCGAACGCTTGAACACCCCGTTATGCAAAGTAGTCATCCCCCCTCTACGGGTTCCTAAGTGTGAGTTATAATCTGTGCCATAGAACAAATCGGTAGCACATGCCGATTTAGATATAGTCCCGAAGAATCCGCCCATTTGATGTTTGCGTTTTTATAATTTTTGAAGCACAAAGGTAAACGATTCCTCAAAGAAAACAAAAGCTGCCTCAATATAATATTAAGACAGCTTTTATCAACAAATAGCAATATCATTTATTGGTCTACCAATATCATGTCATTCTTTTTCGCAAATGCTTTTTGAATATCAATCAGTTCTTCGTCCAACTTATTATACTCCTCATACATAGGAAGCATTTCCTTATATATTTCATCATACCTAGCCTGCATCTCGTCTTCATCTTCTATTGCATCGGCTAGTTTATATGCTCCAATCGCCTTTTTATAACCGGAAATAAATTCTTTGTCAACCAACCTTAGTATTTCCAATGACTTTTCTTTAAACGTTTCTCCCGATTTAAAATCTAATGCAGAAACAACACCCAGGCAATTCGTTACATGCAGCTGTAATGAATCCAATAGAATCTGAGCATCCTCATATTCACTCTCATAAATCAGATCATCCAGCGCTTCTATCTTATTATCCACTTCTGTCAATCCATCAATTATTGTGTCATTAAATTTAACAGGATCGCCACCACATGAAGTAAATAAAACGGCTAAAGCCACCCACATAAAAAAGAACTTTTTCATTTTCGTTTAATAATTTAGAGTTTAATAAGTAATATTTGTTCAATACAAAGTTAAAAATAAATCTTAACAAAATCTATTTCCCGTTAGAGGCACGTCCAAAATAATTTAGAGGTACGTCTAAATCAGATTAGAGGTACGTGTAAATTTATTTAGAGGTAGGTGTAAATTAAATTAGAGGTACGTCTAAATATTTTCAGCCAACGAAGTCACTGAAAAAAAGTAAAGGCCTGTTGGAAAAACAATAGAAAGAGCTTTTTTTTTCATTTCAAAAAAATAAGATACTCAAGTGTTTATGCGGAATGCAGAAGATTTCTTTTATTCGCCTCTTGCATTCTAACAAAAAATGTCTACCTTTGCGCCCGGGTAAGTCCTATACGGCATGCTCCCTCGGAATCCCCCAGGGCTTGACCGCAGCAAGGGTACTTGGTTGTAGCGGCGCGATGTAGTAAGCTTACCCACTTGCCTCTTTAGCTCAGTTGGCCAGAGCACGTGATTTGTAATCTCGGGGTCGTTGGTTCGAATCCGACAAGAGGCTCAGAAGCAAGCAAGCTTGCTAATTGAAAATGGAAAATTGAAAGTTGAAAATTATTAAAGAGTATCTTTGTATTTTCGTTTTCAATTTTCCATTTTTATTTTAAACAACTTTATATGGAAGAGAATAAAGACCTGTTGAAAAGCGCCATGTCGTATGGTTTATTACTGGGAATTTTCTGGGTAATAAAATATGTTTTTTTCATACTGGGAATAACAATGCCTTTCATGCAGATTATTTACTGGGTCTTAACTCCGCTAACGGTTGTTCTGGCGCTACTTTTCACCTCTTTATACAAATATCAGCTGGGAGGAAAAATCAGCTTTTTCCATGCCTGGCAATATGGTATCCTGCTCTATTTCTTTGCGGGACTTATCGTTTCGCTGCTTCATTATGTTTTCTACCGTTACATCGCACCTCCAGACCTGCTTTCTTCATCCATGGAGCAGATGGTGGAGATGATGAGGAAAATGGATCTGAATGAGCAGATGAAGGAAACCATAGAGCAGATGGCAACCCCTACGCCTATCCAGATGACCATTCAGGGTATTTTCACAAATGTTTTCTATGGTATTATACTATCTATACCTGTTGCCGCGTTATTATGCCGCAACAACTTTACCGGATTAATTAATCAAAATAATAAAAAGGGAGATAACCTATAATGGACATATCAGTAGTTATTCCTTTATACAATGAAGCCGAATCGTTGCCGGAGCTCGAAGCCTGGATCGAACGGGTGATGAAAGAACACAATTACTCTTACGAAATTATATTCGTAAATGATGGAAGCACAGACAATTCCTGGGAAATAGTAAAAGAACTTCAAAAGAAATCGCCTAATGTCAAGGGGATCAAATTCCGCCGGAATTATGGGAAATCCCCGGCCTTGCAATGCGGTTTTCAGAAAGCAGAGGGAGATGTTGTCATCACGATGGATGCAGACCTGCAAGACAGTCCTGATGAGATTCCGGAGCTATACCGGATGATCATGGAAGATGGCTACGATATGGTTTCCGGCTGGAAGAAAAAGCGCTACGACCCATTATCCAAAACACTCCCTACCAAGCTGTTCAATGCTACTGCCCGGAAGTTTTCAGGTGTAAAGTTGCATGACTTTAATTGCGGGCTCAAATCCTATAAGAATATCGTTGTCAAGAACATAGAAGTGTACAACGATATGCACCGGCACATTCCATACATGGTAAAGATAGCCGGTTACAGCAAGATTGGTGAAAAAGTAGTTCAACATCAGGCACGTAAATACGGAAGCACAAAGTTTGGGCTGGATCGTTTCGTGAATGGCTATCTAGATTTGATAACCCTTTGGTTTACATCTAAATTTGGAAAAAAGCCCATGCACTTCTTCGGACTATGGGGAAGCGTGATGTTCCTGATTGGCTTTCTAGCCCTGGGCTATGTATTGGCCATGAAGCTTATTTCCATTATTTCAGGCGATTTGCGCCCCTTAGTCACAAATTCTCCTTACTTTTACATATCACTTACAGCCATGATTGTAGGAACCCAGATGTTCCTTACAGGTTTTCTGGGTGAGCTTATATCAAGAGATTCACCCAAACGTAACAGGTATCAAATAGAAGAAGAGATATGAAAAGTCAGGAATTACGCGGATTAGCACCGGAACTTGATTCTCTACGCTTAGGTAGCGGATGGAGCATCGATGATTTAAGCAAACCTCAGATCATAGTAGAAAGCAGCTACGGACACAGCCATCCGGGAAGCGCCCACTTAGACAAGCTGGTAGAAGAAGCCGACAAGGGCGTAAATGATGGAGGAGGAAAAGCGGCCAATTACTACGTAACAGATATATGCGACGGAGAAGCCCAGGGACACGACGGCATGAACTATTCGCTGGTTTCGCGTGATATCATGGCTGCCATGATAGAGATCCACGTAAAGGCAACTCCCTTTGATGCAGGACTTTTCATTGCTAGCTGCGACAAATCCGTACCGGCTCACCTGATGGCTATCGCAAGGATCAACATGCCTTCCGTATTTATTCCCGGCGGTATTATGAAAGCCGGCCCGGATCTGCTGACCTTAGAGCAAATCGGCAAATACAATGCCCAATATGCCCGTAAGGAGATTACAGAAGAACAATTTATGACCTATAAACGGGATGCCTGCCCTGATTGCGGAGCTTGTTCGTTTATGGGAACAGCTTCTACCATGCAGGTAATGGCCGAAGCATTAGGCATGGCGATGCCCGGTTCGGCTCTGATCCCCACACATATACACTACTTAAAAGACATCACCCGGCGGGCAGGAGAACGCGCCATATTGCTGGCATCTGAAGACCTACTCCCCTCTGAAATCATGACCCGTGAAGCGTTTGAAAACGCCATTATGGTACATGCTGCCATAGCCGGTTCGAGCAACAGTTTGCTGCATCTTCCGGCCATTGCTAACGAATTGGGGATAGACTTGCCACCGGAACTGTTTGACGAAATACATCAAAAGATACCTTTCCTATTGAATATACGACCCAGCGGATACTGGCCGGGCGAATATTTCTGGTATGCCGGAGGGGTACCTTCCATCATGGAAGAGATCAAAGATTTCCTCCATCTGAATGTACGAACCGTAACCGGAAAAACCTTGGGTGAGAACCTGGACATCATGCGCCAGACCGGGTTCTATGAAGGCTGCAACAAGTATCTTCCGGCCTTGGGAGTGAAAGCCAGCGACATCATTAAACCGCTTAACGATCCCATCCGTCCACAAGGAGCCATCGCTATATTAAAAGGGAATCTGGCTCCCGAAGGAGCCGTTGTAAAGCATGCAGCCATCTCTCCCAAGCTGATGCAGGTTACGCTGAAAGCCAGGGTCTTCGACTGTGAGGAAGAGGCTCTACAGGCTGTTTTGAAGAAAGATATACAACCCGGAGAGGCTGTCTTCATCCGCTATGAGGGCCCGAAAGGCAGTGGAATGCCGGAGATGTTTTACACCACAGAAGCCATTGCTTCCGATCCGGAACTAATTGAAACAACGGCTCTTATCACTGACGGACGTTTCTCCGGAGCCACTCGTGGACCGGCTATCGGACATGTTTCTCCCGAAGCCTCGGAAGGAGGCCCTATCGCTTTAGTGGAAGAAGGAGACTTGATACAAATAGATATCCCTGCCCGCAAGTTAGACATTACAGGAGTAGGCGGAGTAGCCAAAAGTGCTAAGGAAATAGACAGCATACTTGCAGAACGCAGAATAAAATGGAAAAAGCCGGAACCCCGTCACAAAAACGGAATCCTAAGTATATATACTCAAAACAGTGTCTCGCCAATGAAGGGAGGATATATGTCGGCAAAGGCCTTTACGGTTCTTATAGCCTTTATGGTTCTGAACTTCTTCTTTGCAAGTTGCCAGCAGAAAGAGTATTACGAAGAAAGCGGGTCTGTATTTCATACGCTTTACAAGATTAAATACCAGGCGCCTCAGTTGCTTACAGAGAAGATTGATAAGGAGTTGCAAGACTTTAATCTATCCCTGAACCCGTTTAATCCGAACTCTATCATTGCCAAGGTTAATAACAATGAGCCGGTAGAGGTAGATGATTGGTTTATCGAGGTATTCAATCAGGCACAAAAGATAGCTGAACAGTCCGAAGGTGTTTTTGATGCAACAGGAGCTCCTTTTTTTAATCTTTGGGGATTTGGTTTTAGCAAAATGGATAGTGTAACCCCTCAGATGGTAGACAGCATCAAGGAATTCGTCGGCTACAAGAAAATAAGGCTTGAGGGTAGAAAGGTGGTGAAAGACGATCCCCGCATCATGATCAATTACTCGGCTATCGCTAAGGGATATGCCTGTGACGTAGTGGCTCGCTTACTCGAACGCGAAGGAGTTAGCAACTACATGGTAGATATAGGAGGCGAAGTAGCCATGAAGGGGGTGAATCAAAACGGTAACTGCTGGCGTATCGGTATCAACAAGCCGGAAGACGACTTAACCGGAGTAAACAAAAAGGTAGAAGATATAATACAGCCCTGCAAAAAATGCGGGATCGCAACCTCCGGAGATTACCGGAATTTCTATGAAAAAGACGGAAAAAGATACGGACACACCATCGATCCCCGTAGCGGTTATCCGGCAGGACAGAATGTGCTAAGCGCTACTGTTTTAGCCGAGAATTGCATGATGGCAGACGGATATGCTACCACCTTGATGGCCCTTGGCAAAGATAAGGCAGTAGAACTGGCCAACTCTATCCCGGAAATCGAATACTACCTTATCTACCTGGACGATAGAGGCAAGCACCAAATCACTTATTCCAAGGGGATATTAGAGTATCTTCCCAACCGGAAAGCACTGGATATACTAGAGAATCCTTAAAAACGGGACAGTTCCTGATACACGCGCTGGATAGGCAAGCCCATAACGTTATAGAAGGAGCCTTCTATACCCTCTACAGCTACATAACCGATCCATTCCTGAATACCATATGCACCTGCTTTGTCGTACGGACGATAAGTATCGATATAATAGGCGATATCTTCTTCTTTAATGGGGGCAAAACGCACGGTTGAGACAACTGAAAAAGAAACGGATTTCTCGGTGGTAGCTAAGCAGACTCCTGTAATTACCTCATGTGTATGAGCAGATAAGGTGCGAAGCATCTGAATCGCATCTTCCCGATCCACCGGTTTACCCAATACCTGATTATTTATCCAGACAATGGTATCAGCCGTAATCAATAGATCATCCTTCGCTAAAGCGGGACGATAGGCATCCGCCTTTTTATTGGCAATAAAGACCGGGATTTCTTCTGCTTCCAGGGATTCGGGGTACGACTCGTCCAAGTCCGGCATGGGTTTCACTTCAAAATTAAGTCCCAATCCTGCAAGTAACTCTTTTCGTCGGGGAGAATTAGATCCAAGGATGATCCGGTATTTTTCCAGGTTGTTCAGCATAGCAATTACCAGATGAAGGCTGTTTCGTCAGACATCCACAAGCCCTGTGCTCTCAGCGTTTGCTCTATTACATCGCGGGCTACGCTTTCTCCTCCTTTTCTGGAAGATATATATTTGGCAATCGCTTTAATCTCCGGGACAGCATCAGCAGGGGCTACCGGCAGGCCTACACGCTTCATTATTTCGTAATCCGGCAGATCGTCACCTACATAGATGATCTCCTCATCCTTCAAGCCTGTTTTGCTGATAAAATCCTCAAAATCATCCATTTTTCTCCGGCTATGCAGATATATATGCTGGGCTCCCAAGTTGGAAAAACGCGTATGAACAGCTTCCGTATGCCCGGTAGTGATAATCCCAACCTGAAAGCCTTTCTTGACAGCCTCGTGAATGGCATATCCGTCTTTTGTACTTACGGTACGCATCGGCTCGCCGTTGGGGTATAGGGGGCTAACTTCGTGCGAGAGAACGCCATCTACATCAAAAACAAAGGCTTTGATCTTCGTCAGATCGTAACTAATACTGCTCATGCTGTAGTTTTTCTTTATAGATATTCTGACTTATCAAACGATAAATCGTCTGCATACCCGGATCACTTAACATGGCAATCTGCTTATCCATAATCTCTTTTTCAAAACGGACAGCCGGACCGGTTTGTGCTTCGGAAGGAGGAATCTCGCTTATTTTATCTGCCGTTTCTATAATGAGTGGTAATATAAGTTCGTATGAAAGAGACTGTTCCTCCAATAGTTTTGCTGCAAGCGCATACATGTGATTGGTGAAATTACAGGCAAAAACGGCTGCCAGATGAAGCATCTTCCGCTTCTCCGAATCCAGTTCCTGCGCATTTCCGGACAAGGCAATCGCTACTTTCTTCAGCATTTTCATATCCTCCGGATTGTTTACTTCCAGAAAGATAGGCGTTTTGTCCAGTTTAACCCTCCGCTTCTTCGTGAAGGTCTGCAACGGATAGAAAACCCCATAGCGCTTGGCATGACCTTCAAAAATCTGCATAGGCACACTTCCTGCCGTATGTACCCACAGCCCTTCATTAGGCTTTACTTTGGGTATTATTTCCGTAAGAAGCGCATCTTTTAAAGCAAAGATATATAAATCGGCATCGGGAATAATCTCATTCAGATTGGTCGTCCATTGGGTATTCAGTTTTTTGGCTAATGATTCAGCACTCTCCCGGGTACGACTATAGATTTGCCCGATAGTCATTCCCGCTCTTTGCATCTCAAGCGAAACAGCAGTAGCTAGATTTCCTGCTCCAATAAATACAATTTTCATGCTTTTAGATTTTTGTTTTCTTCCGGATTCTGATAGGTTCCTATATGTATTTTCTCCCATTGTAAGCGGGATTCGTCAAAGGGTTTATTTTCTTGAGCTTTATAGCCGAAACCTATTACAGACAAGACTTCCAGTTGATAAGGAACGTTAAATAAATTACGAACATACTGGGCCGACTCTTCATCACTCTCCGTCTGACGTCCACGTATCTGACACCAGCAACTGCCTAAGCCTAAATCTTCTGCCTGCAACTGCATCAGTATGGAGGCGATAGAAGTATCCTCCACCCAAGCCTCAGAACTCATTACATCAGCCATTACTACAACAGCCAAGGCACATTCCTCCAGAAAACCGGCTCCATGTGGCTTGCATCCGGCTAGTTTTTTCAGGGTCTCTTTATCCTCTACTACTATAAACTGCCAGGGTGTTCCCCGCTTTGAGGAGGGAGACATCAGTCCTGCTTTCAATATCAGCTCTACCTGCTCCGGCGACAATAGCTGTTCCGTGAATTTACGGGTACTCCGGCGCGTTTTAAGCAACTCTGAAAAACTATTCATTCTCTGTCTTATTCGTTATTAGTCTGTATCTAAACATTTCCTATTCGTTGCAAATATAGCAATTCCACCCAATTAATACGGGATTTTTTTTAGATGCATATACGCTTCTGCCTTTTTTTTCGTTATAAGCCTTATAAGGTAAACATTGATTTATGAAAATTCGTGCTTTAGCTGCACTGCTATTTATATTAACTTCTTTGCAAATTGCCGCGCAAAACCGTATCAAGATAAGCGGTAATGTACGGGACGGAGACGGGAACCCACTGGAACTGGTTGTTGTTCAGGTAAAAGGTACTATGACAGGTGCCATGACAAATGAAAAAGGCTTCTATTCCCTGTCTATATCCCCTTCGGATTCACTGACTCTGTTATTCTCTTGTCTGGGTTATAACAAGGCCGAACGCATTATACCCTCCGCACAAAGCGATATGCGGCTCAATGTACAGATGAACTATGCCTCCCTGTCACTGGGAGAAGTATCTGTTACAGCCGCCAGGAGACAGATTAACACCATGGAAAACATTGACGCGGAAAAGATCCGCCTCCTCCCCGACCCTTCCGGCGGAAGTATCGAAAGCCTGGTGGTAACACATGCGGGAGTAACCTCAAGCAATGAATTAAGTTCCCAGTATTCCGTAAGAGGCGGAAGCTATGACGAAAATATTGTTTATGTAAACGGGTTGGAGGTCTTCCGCCCGCAATTGATCCGCTCCGGACAGCAGGAAGGACTCAGCTTCGTAAACCCAGATATGACCGAGTCTGTGAGCTTCTCAGCCGGAGGATTTGAAGCTAAATTCGGCGACAAAATGAGCTCCGTATTGGATATCAGCTATAAGAAACCAACCGAATTTGAAGGTTCCGTGTCAGCCAGCCTGCTGGGAGCCAACGCCTATGTAGGCAGCTCTATCGGAAAGTTTACCCAGATAACAGGATTTCGCTATAAAACAGGCCGTTCGCTCTTAAAAACAATGGATACAGATGCGGAATACGATCCCAATTTCATTGATTTGCAAACCTATATGACTTACCAGCTGGCCCCCAAATGGGAAGTAAATTTCCTGGGAAACCTGGCCACCAATAACTTTAAATTCACTCCCCACAGCCGGGAAACTGTTTTCGGAACCACCACTGATATCCAAAAGTTTACCGTCTATTTTGACGGAAAGGAAAGAGACAAGTTTCAGACCTTATTCGGTGCGCTTACACTCAAGCATACACCAAATGAAAATACAGAGATAGGATTCCAGGCTTCGGCCTTCAATAGCAGGGAGGAAGAGAGTTATGACATAGCCGGAGAATATACGTTGAGCGATGATACTGATGAGACCGGAAACAGCGATGATGAGCCCTCCCCCTTTGCCATCGGACGCTATCACGAACATGCCAGAAACCGTCTGCATTCCAGTGTAATAAATGCCGGTCTGTATGGCTCGCACCGTATCAAGAGCAACACCATCCAATGGGGTGCTACTGTGCAATTTGAGAACATCAGCGACCGCATCAGCGAGTGGGAAAAACGCGACTCGGCAGGCTACTCCCTACCCCACACGGGAAGCGGTGTACACGTCATCTCCAACCTGTATTCAAACAACGAGCTGGAAAGCACACGCGTCTCCGGCTACGTGCAGGATGTATTCAAGTTTCGTACCCCTCAGGGATTGTTTACTTTAACAGGAGGTGTACGCGCCAGTTACTGGTCATGCAATGAGGAGTTTATCGTTAGTCCTCGTGCCTCTCTGGGTTTTATTCCCAACTTCAACCAGGATCTGACATTCCGCCTGGCAACCGGGCTGTACTACCAGCCGCCTTTCTATAAGGAGTTGCGGGTTGTTACCAAAGACGATAAAGGCAACGATATTGTAGAGCTGAACAAAAACCTCAAGTCACAACGTTCCATACACGTCATCCTGGGAGGTGACTATGCATTCAAAGCTATTGAACGCAACTTTAAGTTCACTACCGAACTGTATTACAAGAAGCTAGACAATCTGAATCCCTATACAATAGACAACGTAAAGATACGCTATTACGGTGATAATGTAGCGCATGGCTATGCGATGGGAGTAGACTTCAAGTTTTTCGGCGAATTTGTTCCGGGAACAGACTCTTGGATCAGTATGTCGTTTATGAAGGCAGAACAGACGATCTATGACGTGAAGAACCTGCCTTTACCCAACAATCCGGGCTATAACCTATCGCTCTTTTTCCAAGACTATTTCCCTGGTTACGAGCGCGTAAAACTCAATCTGCGAGGTGTGCTGTCAGGAAGACTTCCGGTTACAGCTCCCCGCACCGGATACGAAGAAAAATACTATGAAACAACCCCTTACCGCAGGGTAGACATCGGTATGTCGTACCAGTTGGCAGGTGGTACCGATGCCATCATGGACAGAGGCTTCTTCCGCCATTTAAAAAATATCTGGCTGGGGGTTGATATCTTCAACCTTTTCGACATCAAAAACACCAATTCTTATTACTGGATTACAGACGCAAACAACAAACAATCGGCTGTTCCTAACTATCTGACAGGCCGCCAGCTAAACTTCCGCCTGATTGTTGACTTCTGATACGGGAGTTAGCGTCTGACAAGCGAAGCAGGGAATTTACACACCTGCACTTCCGAGTCTTTCTTTTCCATTTGTTCCATCAGTAAATCAGCCGCTTTGCGCCCCATTACTTCTATGGGTTGCTGTATGTAAGGAATGGGATTCGGCATAAATTCAAAGGCATCGCTCTTGTCGAAACAAACCACCTGTATCTGCTCCGGTATCTTTATCTTCCTTTCAAACAAGTCTTTAATACCAAGCATCGCTATGGTATTGGTAGCAATGAGCAGGCCGTCTACTTTCTTCTTTACTAAGCGATCCATGGCATTTAACACGTCCTCTTCCAGGTTGTTAAAGTTGACATACTCTACCAAATCCGGATCATACGATTTATTTCGTTGAAGGGCATCTACAAAACCATACTTACGCTCCGACATATGAGCCTGAAAGCTATTATAGATCAGTAATCCAATACGTTTGCAGCCCCGTTCTATCAAGAGGTTTGTGGCCTGAAACGACGCCTGGTAGCCATCTACCATTACGCTATAAGTCTTCAGGTCGGGAAAGTTACGGTCCAGCAAAACTAGCGGGCATTTGGCCTCCAGCAAGCGTGCCACAGAGGCTTCGCCATTCTCCGTAGGAACAATGACATAGCCATCTACCTGATGGTTCTTCAGCATGCCGATTATCTTCTCCAGCTGATCGTCATTTTCGTTCGTATTCATGATCATCACGGCATAGCCGGCTTTTTCTATCTGATCCTGCACGTAATACGCCAATGTACTAAAGAAAGGGTTCGATATATCCGCTACAATCAGCCCGATAATATATGTGCGTCCGCTTTGAAGGCTTCTGGCTAAGGCATTGGGTTGGTAATTCATCTCAGCAGCAATCTTTCTCACTCTCTCAGCCACCTCCTTGCCTACACGTCCTTCTTTTTCCTTCCCATTTAATACAAGTGATACAGTAGCATTAGAAACTCCGGCCTTTTTTGCGACATCTTTAATTAAAACCTTCTTCATTCCTGGTTAATTTTCAGCAAAAGTACAAATAATCGCAATAAAAGCCAGCTATATTCTTACTCTGAGGGCAAATCAAAATGTTTGCTGACAATTATCAACAGGCTTGCCGATAGTTATCGGCAGAATTGTTGATAATTATCGGCAATATTGCCGACATATGTCGGCAACAAAAAAATAGCTGTTTTTTTAGCAACTTATTCCTATTTGAATACCGCTTCGCCCCAATGATCCAGAATTCTGTTGTAGGCTTCGGTGGCAGCACCATTTCCCCAATCATAGATGGTAAACTCTCCCATCCCTTCTCCTTCGGGGGAAGTCTTGCCTCCATGGCCGTAATTTTCCATCATAAAGCCATAGTCTTCCGTGGAGAAGAAAGACCAGGTATTTTCCCACAGCTTCTTGGCACGTGGGTTTTCGGGGCAATACATCATCGAGAAAGATGTCTTCAAGGCCATGATACCCCGCTGCATATATTCCTCTTTATTCAAGGCTTTTCCGTAGTCCATCAGCATTTCAGCAAAGAGGCTTCCCCGCGAATCGTTCCATTCGCCATCGCAGTTCATCACGCCAAAGCCTCCCACTGCATCTACGTAGATATAAGGAGGTTGCCAGGAAGCTTGTGTCATCAGTAGCTCATCCACTACGCGCTGTCCCGTTTGCAGATAGCGGCTGTTGCTTGTTACCCGGTAGGCTTCCATCAAAGCCGCAGCAGTCCAGAACATAGAGAAATTGCATTGCTTGTACATATTGTTTCGTGCCACCTTCTTGCCTTGCAAATCCTTCGATCCGTATCGGCAACAAGACCAATATGTTTCAAAATCTTCCCATCTGCCTACCGGAATAATCTCTTTCTCAATTACTTTCAGAGCGGCTAATGCAGCCGACATATACCGCTGATCCTTGGTTAGTTGATACAGCTTCAGCAAGAACAAGGCAGACATGGAACTCTCCGGCGATTCCCTCAACTGAGGCAATACCTTCAGGCTCTCCGTATCCAGCCAGGCGGGAAAGTAGCCTTTGGTATCCTGCAGTTTCAGGAGGGCCTCTGCATAGCTGGTGGCATAATCAAGCAGGCGCTTGTCTTTCTCCAGCTCATCATACCATTGAAGCATGATGTAAGCCGTCCAGCTCATATCCAGGATATGGAAAGGCGATTTGCGGATATCCCAGGTTTGCGGATTGCGGTTTGAATTGCCCCAATAGGCCGTTTTCCAGCCCTTTGAGCGATTATACTTTTTATCACCAATCTCCACCTGTTCCATTTCCGTAGCCACTACGGCATAAAACAAACCATCTTTCTGAGGAGCTGCCAGCGCCAGTTCTTTCGACAGAAGGGCATTATCCATCAAGCGTTTGTTATTGGTTCGGCGGGCATAGCGAAACAGTCCGCTTGCCGAGCGTAACGAGCTGAACCAGGCCTGGTTCCAGACCGAACGCATTTCACGCTCATTTACCTCGCCGGGATAGTTGGGGCTCTGGGTATAATTCACGATAAAGACAGGTGCTCCTACATGTTTGCCGTTTATGTTAAACTCCTGCCAAACAGGCTCTGCCCAGGTACTAAACGCCCAGCGATAAGTATGTCGACAATATTTGTCAAACAACTTACGCGAAAGATCCGTCTCTTTGAATACCGAAGCTCCTTTCTCTGCCCAGAAGTGGTTGAGCACAAAGCGGAAGGGGTTCTGCTGCATCCCGGCATCACCAGTCGAAGAAACAAGGAAAAATTTCAGTTCTATCGTACCCTCGCAAAAGACTGCAGCACCATCTTTCTGATACAACACATGATCTGTAACATTTGTACGGCACATCCCAAACACCAGTTCATTGTCCGGTGCATTCATATCCATATACAGTTGAAAGCCCGGAGATGTATACGGATTATCCGTATCGGGAATCAACATCAGGGTATGCTTGGCATCCTGTACAATCAAGGCTGGCGTACGAAACAAATGCCTGTCGATCACATAATTGTCTTCAGGCGTAAGATGAGGAGCCCAATGAAACGTAGGCTTAAAAGAGGGGGTAATCCGTATGGCACAATCGTCCTGTATAATATTTTTGTTCGTTACATATCGGACAGTTACCCTATTAACTCCGGGGCTTACAGGCTCTACATTAACCGTTGCTTTTACATCTCCAAGTGAATCACATTTTATTTTTTTTACCAGATCAATAGGTGCCGAAAACAAAGAAGACACCCCTACAAAAGATAGTAGTACAATCAAGACTACTACTCGATTTTTTTTCATGTTATAGTATTTTATTTTGCGTAAACGCTCCTAAGGTAAGGTATTTTTCATACATATCTTCATAAATTGTCTGTTTATTAAAATCAGGTTTATATTCGCAAAGAAAACCTTTGCCCAGTTTCTGTTCCGCTTCGTCTATCGACTGATACACACCGGAGGCTACAGCCGCAAACATAGCAGCTCCCAAAGCGCAGGCCTGCTCTGCCTTCGCCACCAGAATAGGCATCCCCAGTACATCCGCCAGCGTTTGCATCACAAAAGGAGACTTCTGGGAGATCCCCCCTATGGCTATGACCTTATCAATACCGACTCCCTGTTGCAAAAAGCTATCTACAATCGCCTTGGAACCAAAGGCCGTAGCTTCTACCAAGGCACGATACAACATAGGAGCCGTCGTACCCAACGTAAGCCCGTAGATAGAGCCTTTGACAGCCTGATTGGCCACCGGAGTGCGACGTCCGTTCAGCCAGTCAACAGCTATCAAAGTACTCTCCTTCAAATCCACTCGTTCTGCATCTAAGGTTAGGTTGGCTAGTATAGAATCTGTGAATTCTTGCATCAATACCTGCTTGGTTTCCTCATCCAGCAAGGAGGAAGCCGATATATATTGTTCCATTGGCCAGCTAAGTAGTTGCTTATACCAGGCATACACATCGCCAAAGGCAGACTGACCCGCTTCCAGCCCCACCATCCCGGGGACCACCGAACCGTCTACCTGTCCACAAATACCCTCGATCAGGCGGCCTTGCATCTCCTGATAGCTTGCCACCATGACATCACAAGTAGAAGTACCCATCACACGAACAAAGGCGCCGGGTGTAATCTGAGCTCCCACAGCGCCAACGTGACAATCTAAGGCTCCGACGGATACAACCACCTGTGACGATAAGCCCAAACGCCCCGACCAATGAGCAGAAAGTGTCCCCACCACCGTATCAGTCGTATAGCAATCTGTATATAAATGCCCTGTAAACAAATCCAGTAAAGGATCCAGGGTCAACAGAAATTCGGTAGAAGGCAGGCCACCCCATGTTTCATTCCACATGGCTTTGTGTCCTGCAGCACAGCGACTCCGGATCATCTTTTCCGGTTTTGTTTTCCCGGTTAGCAAAGCCGGCATCCAGTCGCAATGCTCTGTCCAACTGTAAGCTACCTTACGAACAGACTCGTCCGCACGCAGCAGGTGCAGCATCTTAGACCAGACCCATTCGGACGAATAAACACCCCCCGAATAGGCGGTATAGTCTACCTCCCACTCTTTAGCCAAAGCATTGATCTCGTCTGCCTCCCGGAGGGCCGTATGATCCTTCCAAAGCACAAACATAGCATTCGGATTCTCTGCATATTCGGGCAACATAGCCAAAGGCAGGCCCTCTTCGTTCAATAGTACAGGGGTAGAGCCCGTTGTATCAAAAGACAAGCCAACCACCCGTTCGGCTGCATCAGACGGACACTTAGCCAGAACAGCCTTTATAACAGCCTCCAGGCTCTCTATATAGTCCAACGGATGCTGTCGGTATTGGTTCTTCTTGGGTTCGCAATAAAGGCCGGCCTTCCAACGCGGATACCAAACCACTTCGGAAGCCAACTCTTCCCCACTCTGCGTATCCACCACCAAGGCACGGCAAGAATCCGTTCCGTAATCAATCCCTATCACCAATTTCGTTTTTTCCATAACACGCTATTTTTTGTAATGATTCTTTTGTATTTAATTTATCGAATGAATAATATTTTCACTTCTTTTTTCGCTCCCATTAAACTGTACATCTAAGGCCTTTTTTGTCCTTGCCGCATCTTCAATAAAGTAAGGGCTCATACGCATTTCCCCCTTTATAAATTCCGGCAGGTTATACGATTTTAATAGCTGCGGATAGTAATCTGCATCTTTTTGCGGAAGCATAAAAGCCTTTGAGGCATTCCCCTTTTCATCTATATAAGTGATATAAATCCGATTGTATAAGCCATCGTCTCTACGGCTGCTAAACGCAACCCATTTACTATTGGAAGACCAGGAATTGCAGCTTTCCGAGCAATCACTATTGGCCTCTTTTAATGGATAGTTTTCTATCGTTTCAAAATTGTAGATATACAGATCTGCCTCTTTATTCCAGCTACTGAAATTCCCATGATCTACTCCGCTATAGAGTATGTATTTTCCATCCGGTGAAGCATGCGGATGTGCGACACCTTTTCCAAACGTAAAAGCATTTATTAGCGTATCAACTTGACTGCCAAATGCATGCGTATCTACATCATAATCAATAAAGCATAAACTATATACCTGTTCTTCATATTTCTTCGGCAAGGAATCAACTGTATGGCAAGACATAAAGTATAGTTTGCTTCCGTCTGAAGAAAAGAAAGGGAAGGTTTCACAAAACTCATCCGAAGCGATTAAAGGGGTAGTTAGTAATTCATTCTTCCGGATATCATATAATAGAATATCCGATTTATAATCAAAAACAGTCACCCGTTCATCCTTCAGTGTATGAAATGCCTGCCAGGTATTATTGGTTGAAAAGGCCACTATATCTCCATCCGGATGCCAGGAAGGATATACGGCATTGGACAAGGTATAAGGCGTTTTGGTATTTATCTTTTTTATATCCTTATTGTCCAGAATGTAGGTTCCGGAATTCTTGCCCCGGATATGAAATAACATCTTCTCCGGGTCCTGGCTGCAAAAGGAGTGGCAGTTCATACAGCCTCCGCCGTTTAAGTCGGTATGATAGATTATTTTTTCTTCAAAAGTCTCCAGATTTCGTTGATAAATACCATGTTTATAAGCCATGGAATATCCTGGTTCAATCAGCCGGTATACGATATGGCTATCAATGGGTTCGGACTGAACCGCAAGAGAAAAGGACTTGTATTGAAGCCATTTGGATTCTTTCAAGGAGTAAACAGTCACTAAAAGGCTTGTCCCTTTATTGGCTTCCAGAAAAGAGCGCCATTTGCTTTTTGAGAAAGAGATTTGTTTGTTTCCGCTCTGCGTTAATACACCTGATTTACCTTCTATCTTAACATATATTTTTTCCGCATTGTCTAATAGTTTAAAGTTTAAAGGAGCGATATTGTAGGGTATGGTTACGTCTATATAGTCCGGATATAATTTCGGTAATTGATTGATTATCTCCGCATCATCAACCGACACCCGGCATGAAATAGTATACAGAAGCAATGCGAACAGAATCATATTTTTCAACAATACTTTCATTTAGCAACAGATAAAAAATACAACCAAAAAGAGCTTTTATATTTCTCGTTTATCTTTCTTTGAGCGTCCGGATCATTTTGACTCAGCCAAAATAACAGGCTATTCAGTTCCTTAAAGTCATCCGTTATACTTTTTGATATGTCAAACGAATACTTACTATATTCCTGTTCGATAGATTCATTTCCTACAGAAAGAAGAATCAATAAACATTGCTGATATAAGGGCGGAAGAGGATCATATTTCATACCATCTATATACTTCAGACAAGCCAATAAGGACTCCATATCTCTCTTTATAAAATAAACAGACAATAAGACTTCCAGGGCATTTTTATTTTGCGGATTATCTTCCAACAGATGATTCAGTTGAGTTACAAACATCGATGAATTAATGACGGAAAACTTGTCTGTAGAAGGTATAAACTTTCTTTTATCTACATATTCCGAGGACTCTTTATCTTCCATCATCAAGTGCAAGGCTCTTGCCTTTTGTTTGTAAAACAAGGTGTTTTCAAATATCGATATGTATTTATCTGCTAATTTGAAATTAGAATTTAAAACTTCTATTTCTGCCAGGCGATAAAGCAGGGCTGCATGCTCCGGCCTTTTATTCATCTGAGTTCCCATAAAAGCTGCCATCCGCGAATAGTTCTGATAGCCTATATGCCAATACACATCCGAGCTAATCTGGCAACTGATAACATCTTTCGTTTCAAGGCAGAATAAATGCTCATTAAACTGCTCGAAAAGGAAAAGATCGGACGCTATTCTACCGGTCTTAGCTAAGGCCAGATTTACATAAGATAATTGCCATTTATTTACAGGAGGATGCTGCTTCGCATCTTCCAGGATAAGCTCCCACTCTCCATTATTGGCATAGTATATCTGACGAAAAATTCGCTGTTGATCAAAATTAATTATGCTACGATAATCCAAGTCTGGCCATTCGGGTATTTCATAGTAAAAATCACTCAGATACGAATTACGTACAGAAGCCGTATAAAGAGTATAACGATTGAAAACAGGAACTGTTAATCCGATCGCTACATAAGCAAATGCGACAGCCAAATAATGCCGTTCTTTTTTGACAAAGGCTTCAAACAAAACACAACAGAAAACAAAGATCAGATACGCCCCGCCGATCAATGGATTTAAAACCAAACAAACGACACCACCGAATACATATCGCAAAGAATATGAGTGAATTGAAAAATACAGACACAGCAAAGCCAATGATAGTAAAACAGCCAATGTACAAGCCGTTTTATACAAGGGAGAAGCATGTAACAACAAAAATAAAAAGCCAACAAACCAAGATAAAAATACAGAAGATAAATTACCCAACTTCAACAGACGGGCAACCCGGTATGTAAGAATAAAAAGTAGAACTAACAACAAAGAAACAATCACACCTCCAAGGCGAGGAAAGTAATAAAACTGAGTAACAAAAGCCCCTAAATATCCGATAAAACCACCCGGATGTATGATATATTCTTTCCAATAAGCTGACGTAAACTGAAAGAGCTGAATCTGCTCCTGATAATATAAATGAAACGGGTAAACCAGACTATAAAACAGGATACTAATCAGTCCGAAAAGTATCACATTTATAATCAATATCACCCTCCTGTTTACCCGTTCCATACCCCTATTCTATCCGTTCCAAATAGATTCTATCCAACTCAAACTCATCAGATTCTCTGTTTTTCCGTATGTGGAAAGACAGGGAGTTTGTTTGAGGAGTCAGTTCTATATCACCGATATATTGTTTATGCTTCAACTCTTCGGTAGAGGCTTTTGTGGAGTTCCAGTCCGTGAGCTGTTTCTGTCGTTGCCAGATGCAAAAATCGGCGCCATTTTCCTTCTCAAAATAAGAGATATGCACTTTATATTTCCCTTCGGGAACGTCATTCAGCATAATGCGCACCATCCCGGAGGGTGAAGCGATCAGGCGGATGCCTCTTCGGTGTATGACATTTACGCCGCCTCCTACCGTAATATCCATCAGTTGAGGGTAATACTCATGCTCTTTCGGTATATATACGGTTCGCAAGGCATCATTTGTTTTCATTACTTCAGAGAGAGGGGTATCACTATAATAATAGGCTACCGATGTATAATCTACCGGGTATTTATTTCCTTCCGGCCCGTGTTCTATTCCAATATAAAGCTCTTTCTCATAAGGCATTTTATCTGTCAGATAAAAGCGATATCCTCCGGTTCGCGCCATCGGCAATGAATAGTCCAGAGAACCATGAAGCGGAAGGCTAATGCCTCTGTCCCATCGGTCTAACAATGCATACCATCCCCCATTATAATAGTCTTCCGACCCGGTTCCGTGCATACGCATTTTACCATCCACATAGGTAGAATCATCCCCTTCAAAAAAGAGAGTCATTCCTGGTTGAAGCGCCTGCGCCAGGTGAACAGTCCCCACATAATGCCCTTTCCCTTTCAGGTCGGCAAAGGTATAATACTTCCCTTCCGGCGGGTCTATCTCCCTTCTCCAAACGGAATAGAACTTACCTTCTGTTTCCTTGTTTCTGGGGGTGTCATTGTAATACACTTTGGTATGAACCTGAACGGGATTTTGCTTGGCCGAACTTCTTTTTTCATAGACCAAGGCCAGCTCCGCTTTTTCGTCAAAGGGTAAGGGCATATAGCTGTAGTTTATATCCTTATATTTGCCCACTAAAAGGCTACGCATGGCTGTTTTTCCGAACGCATAGCCAAAATAATCTGCCACCGGAGCCTGGATAGCCGGTACTGATTCATGATCCCATTTACCTTGCAACAGCACATCTTTCTGAAGGCCTTCAAAGGAGTTTCCGGCATCTATTTCCAGCCCGACAATACGTCCTCCGTTTGCTTTTTCAAAGAACGGGATACGCTGTCCGGGTAATAAGGTAAATGTTTTCTCTTCCACTTTATAGCCCAAAGAATTACCTGCCGCAAAGTGTTTTACAGAAGGAGCTATTTCAGACCATATTCTGCATACGTCTTTTAGGAGCGCTTCCTGCTGCTGATATCCCTCGGGAGTATAAGAGTCTACATTGTAGCCTTGCAGATCCCTGTATTGTATCTGATGGAACATAATCTTTTCTCCTTCAAAAACAATCTTGCACGATTTCTTATACGGGATTGGAATATAACAATAAAATCCCCCGACTTCATTGCCGCAGATGGGTTTCACAAACGGATATACCTTGCCCGAGAACAGATCGCTGAAACAGACCCTCAGGCGAGCCCGTTTCTCCCCGTCAAAGTAAAAGGCTAGCGTATCGTTTGTTGGAGTGGGCGTCCAGATACGATTGATCACTCCCGGGCCTTTTAAATCGGCTATAACCAGGTGTCCGTTTTCCTTCCGGATGTATGAATACCTTCCCGAGAAACCGTCATCATTCCCCCCTGTAGTATCATAACTTGATAGCTGTTCCACAAGGCAATTCGTTCTGTATTCCGGTAATAAATCCACTCTTTTCAGCAGACTTATTTCTTCGGAAAGTGAATATAAGCCGGCTTTCCCTTTTTTGTTCTGTGCCTGCATACTACTGATGCCCAAACTCATCATTAAAAGTAGCAAAACGTATACAAATTGATGTACTTTCTTCATATTGTTAAATTAAACTGTTTACTCTTCATTTCCTGACACCACATACCGTTTCACGTCTATTGTGCCGGAAGCTACCGACAACTCAACTTTACCATTCTTCAGGCTTACAGTGCCATAGCCGGTTTCCGTACTCAGGAAACTGCTAAAGTCGCCTACCTTCGAATCAACATACAAGGTCTTATCTACTGCATCATATCGTACTCCGGTTAAACCTTGCAGCATCGCATAGCTCGACATAGCACGCGCATACCAATGCCCGCATTCGTACTCATTGAAGGGGTTGCGGATACGTCCGTCGTATCTGTCGCGGCAGGCACGTACGATATCCAAACCCTTATCTACCTCGCCTAACAACATCAAGTGAGCAGCTACCTGATATTCTATACCTGTCCAAACCTCATCGCTATATACAAACGGGAGGGATAACTTTCCGCCCTTCGGCCAGCTACACAACAAGAGGCCTCCATCGTTTCCGAAGGCAAACGCCGGGCGTTGCGGATTATCGTGTTTAGATAAATCTTTTATTAAATTATATTTATGGATAGATACCAAATGGCTTCTTGTCTTTGCCTCGTCCAAGGGTTCTTCCAAGCCGCTGACACGTGCCATTAATGAACCGAAAACACCGTCTGACAAGCAACCCGTCCCGTATTGATATTTAGGCCCTTCTTTTTTAAGTACTTTCTGCGCCTCTTCGGAATAGCTAACAGTCCAGGAGGTCATTTTAGTTGGATCGGGTGCTTTCAAGTCTGTCCACTGAATTTTCTGGATATAATACTCACCATTAAATAGTTCCGAATCA
This sequence comes from Parabacteroides sp. PH5-46, assembly GCF_029892785.1. Classification (GTDB taxonomy): domain Bacteria; phylum Bacteroidota; class Bacteroidia; order Bacteroidales; family Tannerellaceae; genus DFXE01. The sequence continues at coordinate 33,597 of NZ_JARXXA010000019.1, read as the reverse complement.
GTATAGGCTTTCCCCTTCGCAGCTAATTCTTTATAAGCTGAGGCATCTTCGCCTAAGTAGTCGCTCATCGCGATAAACGCATTTAATGCGCCTACGTAGAAACTGTTATGCATTCCGTTGGGTCCCCAGAACTCAATATCATATGTATTATGGTGAGGTTCTTCTATCAATCCTACCCGACGGGGATCCCATGTATCGATACAATAATCCAAACTTGCTTTTACTTTGGGATACATATTTTTGACAAACATCTCATCTCCGGAGATACGCCAATCGCGATATGCTTTCATAATCCCCCCTAATTGTCCGTCGGCTGCTGAGTAGAAGTCGTGCGTAACCGGACGGATCGGCAGGTTGGAGCGGAACGTCTGATGTCCTGCTTTGTTTTGGTCTTCTTCAAATTCCGTATGGCGCAATGTCCTTTCCAAAGCGGGGAACAGATGAGGTATAGCTTGCGCGTAATTCCACACATGGTTACAGGAGCCATGGCAACATCCACTATTGTCTCCACAACCTTCCCAAGCCCATAAGCGGCCATCATGCTGCCTCAATACGGTTGGCGATTTTAATATAGTCAGGTTGGCAGCAATTGCTTCTACTACTTCGGCAGGCAATGAAGTATTGTAGAATGTTTGAGTAAATAATTCGCTCTTCCGGTAAAGGTCTTCATAATTCGCCTGCAGGTATTTAACTACTTCATTTACATTGGTAAATTTAGAACTATACCAAGGTCTGTAAGTTTGAACATCTTCCGTTGAACAACAACCGGAAGCCGGGTCGCATTGTGCAATATTGTTATCTGCCTGATCTGTAGGATCTCCTCCTATGCGCATGCTAGTTCCGGGAACATACCAGGCGGTAAAGACTTTTATAGTTTTCTTCTCGCCTGCTTTCAACTCAATCGGGACATATAAAGAAGCACCCGGAGCATTCTTGTCAACCGGAGCAACGGCCGGAGATTCAGCGTTTTTTACGACATTCCATGTCATGGTTAAACCATCAAACCACCCCCCTCTGAACCAACAATGATTCACGATTGTATTCGGCTGATCTGTATATATAGCAAAGTCCCCCTGTAAGAAAGGTTCTTCCTTTGTTCCTGTTTGGGATAAAATAAACCCATTATTCATAGGTTTCACGCTATTTTCTCCTTTATTATGCGCTCTCATAAAGTTTCGCGTATTGAAAGAGAAGATAGTTTCCAGTGATTTTCCTGAGTTATTTTCAAACGTATATTCTAAGATACCGACCGATAAGCCGGAATTATCCGCATCGCCCGGTATAAACGGACTCCACGCGTTGATGGAGACTTTTAAAGGGATATCCCCATCCTGAAGATTTATTTCTGCAAACGGGAAACGAGCGTTGAATTCCGCGTGTTGGAAGCGAGGTAATCCATAGTTAGCCCCTGATGCGCCATTCCCGCTACCCGGAGCACCAAACTTACGCCATTCCGGAACAGGGCCTTCCAGTATCTTAGCTCCGTTTTCAATCCCCTTTACAGAGATGGCTGCAAAAGCGCCAGGTTCATGAAACACCTCCGGGCGATTGCGAACTGACATATGCGAAATATAGCCTGTCCCCTCTATACAATACATCCCGGCCCCCAAGCCACCAATAGGGAAGGCTATCCGTTCCAGGTTTTCGCCAGTGTACACTCCATTATATTGGTGAACACTAGTTGTTTTCACCGATTGAGTCTCACCGGAACAACTCGCCAAAAAACAAGCAATGAACAGTAAATAAAAAAGCTTCATGTAGGTTTTCATAAGAATACAAATTAAAAATATAGGTATACAAGTATTTCGTTACAGCTTACATTCAGCCCTTCAACTACATAAAAACTGTTCATCTTCAAATATTATACCTGAAAGCAAGCTGAAGGGTAATCCTTCAGGGATTTCCACTGACAACCAATCTGTTGGATACATTCACACACTAATGATTTTTAATTGCATACGAGCAAAAAAGAATTGCTCGTATGCAATATATACATAATACTTTACGCTTACATCAAATCATGCGGATTTTGCTTAAGATTTTGATTTGCACTCAATTGCTCAAGCGGAATAGGCATCCAGTCATTCTTGTGAGAAGAATAAGCTGGCTTACCAAACCAAGCCCGTGTAGACATTTTATCGAAGCGGCGGGCATCCTGACGGGCCTTCATCTCACCAAAGAATTCCCAACGGATTTCATGCCACATGCGGTCTTCTGTCAACATATCAACCGTTATAGGCTTAGGAGTTTCAAACGCGCGAGCACGAATCTGATTTATCAGTTCAACAGCTCCTGCCTTGTCACCTTTTCTGAAGAGACATTCAGCCTTCATCATCAAAATATCAGCATAGCGGAAGATAGGAAGGTCATTATTCATATCCGCACGTCCGCCATCTTCAAATTCGTATTTATTCAGACGCGCCCCATTATATTCGTTAGCAAACTTATAGTTAAATCCCTGAAGTTCATCACGATGTTCAACACCTGCCGCATCTTTCCATGTATGGATAAACTGTACTTCGCGTTCGCTATCCAGGTCACCACTTGCGTTCTTGGCAGCAAACGGATATAAGAAGAGGCCTTTCCCTTTGCTTTCTTCTGTACACAGAAGCATACTACCATCTTTACCAATTTGAGGACCATATAAGAACCCTTTTGACCATCTCAAATCAGGATTTTCTCCCGGTTCAAATTTGTCCCAGATACCATCTCCATTTGTATCCTCCAGAATACCTTTCCCGTCTGTGCCTCCCCAGTCGAAGCTTTCAAAGAATTCGGGTACCATACACATACCGTTCCAAGGCTGTGTTTTGGTTCCAAACTTTTCAGGATGGGAATAATGCAAGCCTTTATTGGGTAAATAGAAACCTTTTGCATATACATCATCATAAGGAATTACAAAGATATTTTCCCGGGAACCTTCATTACTTGCACGAAAATTAGAAAAATAATCATTTTCCAATTGATACTTCCCTGATGCAATCACTTTATTACATGCTTCAATACATTTATCCCATTCCGGATCTTTCCATGTATTTGGCTCCGGGGATTCGCTTTTAAATACATGTGCATTCAAATAAAGCCTGGCCAGTAACGAATAAGCAGCCCATTTTGTAAAGCGTCCGTAAGTAGCTGTATTAACGTCTTCTGATAAAAACTCAATATTCTCGGTTATATCTTTCAGGATATTCTGATAGATCTGAGGCTGTGTTTCCTGTTGAGGTAAAAATCCCGGTTCCAGATCATAACGATCTATCCAGGGTATATTACCAAACATATCTAAAGCATAGAAGTAGTAATAGGCACGTATCATCTTCAATTCTGCCATAAACTGCTCCTTATTAGGAAACTCCTTATCCTTCAATATATAAAGCAAGCGGTTACAGGTACTAACTCCTCCGAAACAATAGTTCCATGGACCTGTACATAAGGCATCTACCGGGTCTAACTGGAAGGTATGTGCACGCCAAAAACGCCCACCTTCATACCAGTGCTGTCCACGTGTAGGAGAAATCATGTTCCCGCTCATATATTCCTGTATCTCGAAAGTTACATCAAAAAGTCCGCGCATACCACCGTATGCAGGAGCCAAGCCAGCTAAAATTTCTTCTTCTGTTTTGAAGAAATCATCCACTAAATACTGTTCATACAGGTTCTCGTCCAGATTTGTACAAGAGAAACTTCCCAATAGAAAAACCGTAATAAGGAAGCCTGTTATTTTATTTTTAAATGTATTCATATCTATATCTATTGAATTTTATAACTATATGTTCCTTTAAAATGTCAACTGTACTCCCACATTAAACGAACGCTTTTTAGGATACTTATTCTGCCATTCAAATCCGGGAGTCATACCCGTTACATCCAGCTCGGGATCAATACCTGAGAATCCGGTGAAGGTATACAGGTTCAATCCGGAAACATAGACTCTCGCTTTCGTTAATGCAAGCTTCGGAATACTAAAAGAATAGCCTAAGGTTACATTATCAATTTTTACATAACTTCCATTTTCCACATAATAATCAGAATACTTAGGATCATCATACAGAGGACTATCCAATGCCGACTTAAATACATTTAAAGGGAACAGCGTTTTGTTCTCATGGTACAAGCGCATCATATTAACCAACTCAAATCCGAATGCACCTCTTAACATAAGCGACAGGTCAAAGTTCCTATAAGAAACAGAGGTAGAAAGGTTTGCGTAATATTTAGGAATACCGTTTCCTATCACTCGTTTATCTGCTTCTGCATTATCTCCTTCTACACCATTGAAATCTTTAAATACCCATTTACCATTTTCATCAAACCTGTCAAATACAAGTCCATAGAAGTTCCCTATAGGCTTACCCGGCTCTAAACGGTGTGTGTACGTATTTACTCCTGGTGCTCCCAGCCAACCTTCATTTGTATAATCACGCGTATATACGCCATCGGAAAGTGTTAACAACTTATTTGTATTGTAAGAGAAGTTTACATTGGCATCCCAATACAAATCTTTATCTCTGATAATTACCGGATTTAATGTTATTTCCAAACCTTGATTACGTAATGAACCAACATTCGTATAAGTTTGATTATACAAATTAGGAGGAACAGGCACACTATACCAATACAAGAGGTCGGTTGTCTTGCGGTTGTAATATTCAATGCTACCTGTCAAGCGGTCATTAAATAAACCAAAATCAACCCCAACATTCAACTCACCTTTCTTCTCCCATTTCAAATCCGGGTTCGGATTACTGGCTGGTTGCACACCTCTGATCCATTGTCCGTTATAAAGCATACGAGGAGCATCATCTTTTAACCTGGAAAGAGACATATAATTTCCATTGGGTACACTTCCTGTTACACCGTATCCAGCTCTTATTTTCAAAGAAGAAATAACATCTCTCGTACCATCCATAAATGCTTCTTCCGACATCATCCAACCGGCAGAAACAGCCGGGAAATTACCCCACTTATGATTCGCTCCGAACTTAGAAGAACCTTCCCGGCGCAAACTAGCCGAAATCATGTATCTTCCTGCATAATTATAATTCACACGACCAAAGAAAGCAATCAACTTACTATCATTCTTATAACTCGTCATAGCAGCACGTCCATCCTGAAGGAAGTCTCCGGACTCAATATTATTCCACAAAAAGTCGTCATTCAGGAAGTTATAATTATCAGCCCATAAGCCTTCTGCCATGGAATCCTGATAACTGTAACCCACAATAGCATTTAAACGGTGATTCTTAGCCACTTCTTTATTGTATTCTGCTGTATATTCTACCGTCCTGTCTTCTGCCCAGTCCGACCAACGTACGGCTCGGCCATGCTGTCCATTCACGCGAGAAACATACATATCGACAAAGTCATTAAATCCGTGAGATCCATCTTTCTTTTGATAGGCTAATAATGTTCCAACTTTTAGTCCGGAAATAATTTCAAAATCAGCTTTCAGATTCACTAAATATTCATTGTTCTTCCGTTCTTCATCTCTTTGTTCCAAAATCCCTACCGGGTTATAGGTATCCCACTGAGCTATTTCATTTATTTTTCCGTTTTCATCATAGATTGGTGCTGTAGGATTTTGTTTAACAGCCTGATTATAGGCATTACTCCACCACATACCTCCTTTTGTCAAGGTATTCTGGATATTTAAACTGAGTTTTAACCTATCATTTATAGCAGAATGATTCACATTCAGACGGGTTGTCAGAAAATTCTTTTCCGTTGTTTTCATGATCCCCTGAATACTTTTGTAAGTAACAGATCCCAGATAACTGGTCTTTTCACCACCACCACGGAATGTTATATTATGCGAGTGATTGATAGCTGTCCGTGAAATAGCATCATACCAATCAGTATCATGCCCGTAATCCTGCATAGATTCTGCAAAACGATTAGGATATCCGGCCGCTTTTTGCTCCGCCATATAGGCACGCCATTCGCTTGCGTTTAACAAATCAGGAGTACCATACATGGTGTCAAAACCGAACCAACCATTATATTCTACAGTATTGCGTTGTGCTCCTTTTCCATTTTTTGTGGTTACAATAATCACACCACCGGTACCACGTGTTCCATAGATAGCAGCAGCTGAACCATCCTTCAGCACGTCTATTGACTCAACATCTTCCGGCTGTAGACTTCCCAGGCTACCACCCGGCACACCATCTATAACGATCAGCGGTTCTACACTACTCTCTAACGTAGCAATACCTCTTAATACGATTGTAGGGTTACCAAATGGGTCACCATTTACAGAAGTGATAGCCAAACCGGCTACTTTTCCCTGGATTAACTGAGAAGGAGATACCACCGGGCCTTTTACAAAGTTTTCAGACGTAATCTTAGTAATAGCACTTGTTACCTCTTCCCGTCTTTGTGTACCATATCCTACAACCACCACCTCGCTCAGGGCTTTTGTGTCGTCTTGTAATGTGATGTTGATTGTTGTATTATTCCCTACGGCTACTTCCTGCGTAACATACCCTATATAAGAAAATGCAAGCACGGAATTTCTACCGGATATGGTAAGCACATATTTTCCGTCAAAGTCTGTTATTGTTCCATTAGTTGTACCTTTTTCAGTTACATTTACCCCGATAAGAGGTTCTCCTGTATTGTCTTTTACTATACCATTAATAGTAAGACTACCTTGCGCTGCAACTCCTAAAGTTGCCATAAAAAGACAAATTGTAAACAACAGAATCGATACACACGATCTATAATAATGTTTTTTCATAACCTGAATTTTAATCTAAATAATATTCACTATTCATTTCCCCAAAGTTTCGAGCCATTCCCTTTGTTCTTTCTCCATTCGTGTCTCCACTTGTGAATTTCGTTTACTCCGATAAAGGGTTTGAGCTTTCTCATTTCTTTTGTTGGTGCCGTAGGGATAACAGATGCTTCGCTTTGATACCAATAAGCAACGGTAGCCATGTCCAATGTCAGGTTATTGTTATGCCCGTGTTCTATAGTTCCTTTCAGGCTGGTTTCAAAGAATACCGGATCATTGATAAAGAAGCGATAGACGTGGGTACGTCCTAACCAACCGATGTCGTCATTCACCCTCGGATAACCAAAGTGCGGATGTGAGAATTTTTCTTTCGGACACCAGGAGGTATTAAAGAAATCTTCCGTTCCCGTACCAATCAAAGAAGGCATGGTTTCTCCATCGATAAACCACATATCATCCCCTTCTCCATACCACATGGGTGTAGGGCAATGCACATAATAGTTTATACCTACAAAATGGCCTTTTCCTTTGATATCGGCAAACACATAATTGTTTGCTCCGTTTTTGTTTTCTCCTTCTTTACCTACAACTCCCCATTCTGTTTCACCTTCCGGAAGCGCATCCGTCAACTCATGATTATACCAGGCATGGAAACGTCCCATATCCTGAGGTAACTTCTTTACTTCCAGATAATCTACATAAAAATAGAATGAACTGATTGTAACGTCGGACTGATTCTCTATTTCTATCTTGGCTCCATTGGCAAACGGCATTTGGAAATAGGAAGATAATCCCGTACCATTCCCAGGCCCGGCAGACAGCGGCAACGAAGCATAATTATACTGCTCATTCCAGCCTTGTCCAAAGAACGGACCAATAGGAGATTCAACAGATGGATAGGACTTATTATCCCAATACATTCTCAAAATAATATCATTGCGATTTAGTACGTTAGGCCCGGGAGCAATCGTAATCCAGATATGATTAATAATGCCCGCACCAGATACCTCAGCAATTGTACGGGTTTCCCCCGGCTTAATTGCACTAAAGTGGTCTCTGTTATTACCTGATTGATCATAACTGCTGACACGACGATTACGTACTCCACTCTTCATTTTAGCCAGATCATACATTTCTCCTGTTACATTTACCTGAGAGTTAGCCTCAGTAAAGCACAGGAAGAAAGCACACAAGAAAAACAAGAGAGTTTTCCAATACTTTTTTTTCATAAATTTCCCGATTTAATTGTTTAACAATACATGATTTATAATTCCCCTTGTTAGAGTTTATTTCTATTTATATAATGGTCCGTAAGTAGCACATGCCCTATAATCTGAACCTTCTATATCCGATCCGAAAGCATTCCAGGCAGATGGGCGGAATATCTTGTCTTCTTCCACATTATGCATACAAACAGGAATAGATAGCATAGAGGCTAGTGAGATCAGATCGGCTCCTATATGTCCGTAACTAATCGCACCGTGATTAGCGCCCCAGTAGTTCATCACAGAGTAGATATCTTTAAAATGTCCCTGCCCTGTTGTTTTAGGAACAAAGAAGGTAGAAGGCCAGGTCTTATCTGTTCGCTTATTAATCAGGTCAAACACATGGTCCGGGAAGGTAGCCGTCCATCCTTCAGCTATTTGCAGGACAGCTCCGAGTCCTTTTACCAGATTCAGGCGACACATCGTCATCGGCATACCCGCTTTGGTAAGGAAATGTGACGAATAGCCTCCTCCACGCATATATTCTAATGAGGAAGGATACCAGGTTACTGCCTGAAGCATATCATCCACTTCCTTGTTAGTGATCTCCCAAAATGGCTTCATTACCGGTTTGCCGTCTTTTGTCTGACATCCGGTACCATCCAATGTACAAGAACCTGAGTTTATCAAGTGTATCGCTCCATCTTTCAGCAAGCCATCCGGTTTCCAGCCACTGATACGCTCTATGGCTTCCGGACTCCAGTATGTCCGGACATCGGCAAATATCTGAGCAGTATTGGTTAGCAACTTGCCGAACAACATGGAAATAGCATTTAAGTGGTCGTCTTCCGTTGCAAATGTAAAAGGTTCACGAATGCCGTTCCAGTCGAAGGAGGAATTAAGGATTGCTTCCGAAAAGTCTCCGTCAGGCATGAAGTCTGTCCATTGGCGTTGACCCTGAAAACCTCCGGCTATGGCATTGTGTCCCATGGCTTCTTCCTGATGTCCCATCTCGCCCAGCACTTCGTTTCCGGTCATCAGATCACGCATAATCATTGTCATCTTAACCACGAATTCCCAGTCTGCATCTTTCTTTTCGCGTGAAAACTTCAAATGTTCGGGATTAAAGTCTTCTCCTTCCCTTGGCATGCAGTTTTTCTTTGTCCACTCCAAAGCCTTTTTGTATTCGTCTTTGTCATATATTTCCTGTTGTACACGGCGAAGTATCTCGGAGCAATCAACATATTCCGTCCGCATTCCCAGATATTCCTGTAAGAAATCAGGATTAACGATTGAACCGGCAATTCCCATTGAAACAGAGCCAATTGCCAGATATGATTTTCCACGCATGATAGCAACCGCCAAGCCTGCCTTGGCAAAACGGAGTAGTTTCTCTTTTACATCGTCAGGAATAACCGGATCGGTCAAGTCTTGCACATCCCTTCCGTAAATACCAAACGTAGGCAAACCCTTCTGGTTATGAGCGGCTAATGCAGCAGCCAGATATACAGCTCCCGGACGCTCTGTCCCATTAAATCCCCAGATTGCTTTGGGAATCAGGGGATCCATGTCTATTGTTTCCGACCCGTAACACCAACAAGGGGTTACCGATAAAGAAACACCTACATTTTCTCTCGCGAATTTTTCCGCACAATTGGCTGCTTCTTTCACGCCGCCTATACAAGTATCAGCTATGATGCATACTACAGGCGAGCCGTCCGGATAACGAAGTGTTTCACTATAAAACTTAGCAACTCTCTTTGCCAGCCCCATTGTCATGTCTTCCAGTGATTCGCGGATACCGCGCCTACGGCCATCAATAATCGGACGAATGCCGATTTTAGGAAATGTTTCTTTCATGCTTTTGCTTATTTAAATTGTTTCGTTTTACCACAAAACTATCCCTGGCAGCCCGCCGGAGCAGGCTGTCTACAATCAATAACACATTGATTGTTAATGGATATTATTTATGTATTATCTGTTAATTGTGTCTCATCAAAAAACTTTTTTCAGTTCATTCAGAGAAATATTGAATAGTTTTTCCACAATATTTGTCAAATCTGCTTCTTCCCCTACAAAATGGAAGACATTATGATTATGCTTAAGAGATTCCTGAGGAGCAATAAAAGCTGCGGGAGAGCAACTTTCCAACTCCAGGAAAGGTCCCATAATACTACCATCCTCTAACGGTCCGTCATTATACGCATTCAATGCATCACCCACCAAAGGATCTTTTGAGGGATTCCACTCCTGATTCAGGTACACAGCATTCGGATCAACGTCAAACGTACATATTGTCAAGCGCTTTGCATCCGGATCATAATTACCGGCAATGGCTTTCGTCCGTTTCGCGTTCATACCTAGTTTGCTACGATATTTACCATCCGTTTTAAGAAAGACCATTCCTTCTTTTACTTTATAGTGGCTGGCTGGTATCTCTCCGAAATAGTCAGTTGTTGCTATAATCCCTAAGTCTTTCTCATCTCCTTCGGCAAAAGGAATAAAAGTAACCGCTTTGGGACCCGGGTTAAACATATCCAGCATCCAGATACAGATGGTTCCCGTATCTTTTGTCCATTCAAAATCGTTCAGATTGGTAATACTATTTTCCGTAGCATAAGCTACAGCCTGCACTTTCTCATTTGCCGAGATACCTAGCTTTGCGCAAATAGCAGGTATTTCCAGTAAGCGTACGGTTCTGTTTATCTTAAGTTGCAGCTGTGTTCCCTGATAGTTAGCTACTTCCATTGTCTTTTCCATTGATACACTTTTGGGGGCAATAGAAACTACCGACCAAGGCTCTATATCAATGGGTTTGGGAGTATGCCAGTTGTCATAGACCTGCTCCGTTTCCGGCTTAAAATAAACAGAGAATTTACCCCCTTCAGGCCCCAGCCAGAAGCGGTTCTCTCCCCCATAGCCATTCATGTGCTCGCTAATTTCGTCAGAATCCAACACATCATAATTCAAATAGCCTAAACTTTTACCTTCCAGCCCGGTAGCCGTAGAGGTAAAAACTTTTGCCTGGTATTTGGGAGATACAATGATTCTGGCTTGTTCGTCATCACTCGTCAGAACCGCAATCCGGTTATCCTTCTCCGACAAATAACGCAAATCAAAGCCAAAAGTTCCTTTATCATATTTATCCATACTTTCCTTTTTTGAATAGTTACAGCCCCACATGATCAACGCGATAAATACGCATAAGCAGAGTTCCTTTTTTCTCATACGTTGAGTAATAAATTGTTATTAATTAACCTCCATTTCTTCCCACTTGGGCAGTTTGGGGAACTTATTATGTGGTTCGGCCTGATACCAATAAGTAACAGAAGATATATCAGACTTCTGAGGCAGATAACGTCCGCCATGTCGCCATCCCAGGTCCTGAATAGTAACTCTCAGATCTTTGTCAAAGCGAATAGGGTCTGTTATATGCCAACGGTACAAGCCAAAACGTTGTTGCGATCTGTACACTCCGTCAGGGCGGATAACCTGGTGTAATCCTGCATATGGCGTACAGAATTCTTCATACTGTCGTGTTGTTTTATTCTCAAAATTATAAGAACCACAGAAATAGTCTTCCGCACCGGTTCCACAAATAGTTGGGAATTTGGTATCACCATCCATGAAGAATTTGATTTCTCCTTCTCCCCACCAGCCATTATTATTCACTCCCCAAGCCATATATACACCTACAAAATGGCCTTTTCCTTTTATCCCGTCTACAACAGTATAATCCGATGTAAGATTCGGATTTGTTCTACGCCACTGAGCATGGAAATAAGCGGCATCTTCAGGAACATCCGTCAATGTATAATCAATCTGATAATACAAGGTCATCGGGTCATTGTCGTTGATATTTTCCATCGTTATCTTACACTTCTTGCGGAAAGGCATTGTCCAGTAGCAATTAAAGGCACTACCCGGATTTACACAAACAGCAAGTGATGTTAAAGGAGCATAAACACCCCATCCCATAGCGAAGAAATCACCTACCGGACACTCTACAGAAGGTTCTTTTTCGTCATCCCAGTAAATACGCATAATCGTGAAACGCCAGTTTCCGGTAGGAGTCATCCAGATATGCTGGATGGCACCGGGACCTTCGATTTCGGCGATTGTTATCGTTTCACCCGAGTTGATCCGGATATACGGATTTACTTTCCAACCTTGCCCCAAATCGCGTGCTGCATGTGAGGCATTTGCTACATTCCGCTGATCTTTGTCCTTTATATCCGCCATTCCGCCTTTTCCTTTTTCTCCGGTAAAGTTTTCCGGGCTTATCGAGCGGGTTTTCGCATTGGATAAGCGATACAGGTTACCCATATTCGAATCTAAGCCATTATAAGGATACTGCTGTCCGAACATAGCCAAAGAGCACAATAAACAAATCAGTAAAAAACCGGTTTTTTTCATGATAATCAATTTTTATAGTTAGTAAAGCATTAATTTATTTGTTGTCTACGGCATACCGTAATACTGTAAAACGCAATGATAGCAAAAGCGATAGCCGGTACCCAGTAGGCTGTCGTAATACTGGAAGAATCAGACAGGATACCTTGTATCTGCGTCAGTAATGCAGCGCCGGCAATAGCCATAACCATACCGGCTCCCCCGATCTTCGTATCTTCGCCTAATCCTTTGATACCTGTTCCATAAATGGTAGGAAACATCAACGACATACAACCCGATATACACATCAACGAGTAGACACCTACCAGGCCTGTTCCGTAAATAGTAAGCAAACAAAAGAAAACAGCTGCCACAGCCAATGCCGTTAAAATTTTATCAACCCGTACATATTTCATCAGCCATGTACAAACAAAACGCATCAATACAAACAATATCAAAGACATAATGTAGTAGGTTGCACCGGCTTGTTCTGCAGTCCGGGGTAAAAGATCGTCAAGGCCTATAAACTCACAGAAAGAATAAAACCCTCCGGCTACCGGTTCTACCGAACGAAGAGCTGTGATAATCTCTGCTGCAGAAGCATTGCTTCCTAAGGATGAAATAACAGCATCAAAATTAAGCTGTTGCATCACATAACGGATAATAAAAGACCAAACAGCAATCTGTGCTCCTACATAGAAAAACTGGGCTACTACTCCCCATACATAATTTTTGTTTTTGAATAAGCGTTTGAAAGTCCCTACAAAGTCCAGCTTCTGCCCCCCTTCTTTTAAGTTGGGCATACGGGTAAGGAAAATAGCCAGTAGTAGTATAGCCATAAAAACACCCAGCCAGACATATGTCATGGTTACGGCATTTAGTTCGGCTCCCTGGATGGATGCAAGCTCCGCAGGAGAAATAGTATCTCTTTCGGCTGCCGTTAAGATGTTTAATTGCGATAAGATAAACACCTGGCTGATAACAACTCCACTAATGGCTCCGAAGGGATTAAAAGACTGTGAAAAGTTCAACCTTCGTGTGGCACTCGACTCCGGACCTATCGCATATACATATGAGTTGGCCGATGTTTCCAGAACAGAAAGCCCTGCAAATAAGATAAAAATGGCAAACAAATACATGCCAAAACTAATCTCGGCATTAAACTGAAGACACATCTTTGCAGGATAGAACAGCAAGCAACCTAATATATATAAGGCAAGCCCTCCCATTACACCCGCTTTATACGTATATTTTTTAATAAACAAAGCACCGGGAATTGCACAACAGCCATAGCCCAGAAGATAACAAACTACTTGAATCCAAGCCGTCTTCGAGTCTGAAAGGCTCATAATACGTTTAAAAGCGGCAAGCATGGTATCCGTTAGGTTGTTAGGAACGGCCCATGCAAAAAATAGCATCGTCAGGAGAATAAACGGCCATAAGAGATTACCGCTTATTATCTTTTCTTTTTGTAAAGAATCTTTTTCTTGTAGATTGGAAGTAGTTTTCATGTTATATATAGATTATTTAATTAATCGATTAACTTTGTTGAGCAAAAAAAATCAGTTATCCTGATATTCAATCAGTTTTGCAGAAAGCTTACACATAATAAGATCTGCTTCGTTGTCGCCGTGGTTGGTAATTTGATCGATCAACAGATCAACAGACGTTCTTCCCATTTTCGCAACGGGCTGACGTACATAAGGAATTGTAATGTTCATAAAATCAAAGGCATCACTCTTATCAAAGCAAACTATCTGAATCTGCTTTTGTATTTCTATGCCATGGTTCAGCAATTCTTTTATACCTATAATAGAGATACTATTGGTTGTAAAGAAGATACCATCAATCGTTTTTTTCATAGAAACTATTTTTTTTACACTGCTTGCTATATCTTCTGCAATATTAGCATAATTTATTTCAAATAAAAATTCCTCATCAAAACGATTAACTTCTGCCAAAGCATCATGATAACCTTTCTTGCGTTCAATCATGTGCTGAAGCTTACTTTTATACATAAACAAACAAATATGCTTGCATCCATTATTCAATAATGAACGGGTGGCATCGTATGAAGCCCTATAATTATCAATAATAACATTATTGGTTTGAATATTAGGAAAATACCTATCCACCAACACCAAAGGTTTATTACTTTCCACAAGTTGTGTGATATAGGAATCGCCATCTTCGGTAGGTACTATGATGTATCCGTCTACTTGTCTGCTTTTCAGGATATCTATCATTTCTCCCATCTTTGTACTGCTTTCATTCGTATTGGCTATAATGACAGTATATCCGAACTTCTCTGCCTCTTCCTGAATATATAAAGACAAGGTTCCGAAGAAGGGGTTTGAAATATCGGCAACTATCAGTCCTATAGTCTGTGAGCGTCCTATCCGAAGACTTCTGGCCAGTCCGTTTGGCAGATAGTTCATCGATTTAGCAGTTTCACGTATTTTTTCAGAAATTTCTTTACCCACACGCCCTTCCGCAGCTTTTCCGCTAAGCACTAAAGAGACTGTAGCCGTCGACACTCCCAAGGATTCTGCAATACTTTTTATGGAAACTCGTTTTTTCACAATATTAAAATAATCAACAATTGAGTCTGAATTTGTTGCAAAACTAGTAGGTTAAACGTTTTAGCTAGCATAAAAAAAGATGTTATATAGCAGATATGCAGAAAAAGCATCTTTTTTAACATAAATTTAAACACGAATCCCCTCAATATCTCAACCTATCAACCGACTCTAATTATAGGTATTCTTCCATCAGGCAGAAAAGAATGTTTTTTACATCAAGTACAACAACCGAAAAAAAGCGTGCATGCTTTTATCGAAAAGTATGCATACTTTTTGCAAAACGCATGCATACTTTTCACAAAACACATGGGTGCAATTATCAAAAAGTTTCAACCATTTGATAAACAATAGGATACAAATTTACATATCGGATAGATACTAAATAGTAAAAAAATACAATAAGCCGGAAATATCCACCTAGTGTTCTTTTATCTTTTTCCTCAAATTGAAAAACGCTATTCATCTAATAATCAAACACTAAACAAAGAAAGAAAAGAAAGGATAAAAAATAAAGAATTATTTCTTTATTCATAAATAAAGTGTGTACCTTTGCGCCCATAATTATAAACGTATTACTTAATTACTAATTTTATAAGAAATGAATATTACGCATATTGAGCATCTTGGTATTGCCGTAAAAAGTATTGAAGCTTCTTTACCTTATTATGAAGGCGTTTTAGGGTTGAAGTGCTACAACATTGAAGTGGTTGAGGACCAGAAAGTAAAAACAGCGTTCTTCAAAGTAGGCCAAACTAAAATCGAATTACTGGAACCAACCAGTGACGACAGTACAATCGCCAAATTTATTGAGAAAAAAGGAGAAGGCATCCATCACATTGCATTCGCCGTTCCATCTGTACAGGAAGCGCTTGACGAAGCAGCTTCAAAAGGCGTCCAACTAATCGACAAAGCCCCTCGTGGCGGAGCAGAAGGTTTAAACATTGCTTTCCTGCATCCGAAATCCACCTGCAGCGTTCTGACAGAACTTTGCATGGAAGGAGAAAAATAACACAACAAACATTTCTAACAACAAATCAAAATAACAATGAGTAACCAACTTGAAAAAGTAAAAGAGCTTATCGCCCTTCGCGAAAAAGCGCGTCTTGGTGGTGGGGAAAAAAGAATTGAAGCCCAACACAACAAAGGTAAATATACAGCTCGCGAGCGTATTGCCATGTTACTAGACGAAGGCAGTTTCGAAGAGTTTGATATGTTTATGCAACACCGTAGTACCAATTTCGGTATTGAGAAAACAAAATTCCTGGGTGATGGTGTAGTAACAGGCTACGGAACAATTGATGGCCGTGTGGTTTACATATACGCACAAGATTTCACTGTTTTCGGCGGTGCGTTATCTGAAACCCTGGCTCTGAAGATTTGTAAAGTAATGGATCAGGCCATGAAAATGGGAGCACCGGTTATCGGACTAAACGATTCTGGTGGCGCACGTATCCAGGAAGGCGTAAATGCTCTTGCCGGTTATGCTGAGATATTCCAGCGTAATATTCTGGCATCAGGTGTAGTACCACAGATTTCCGGTATTTTTGGTCCTTGTGCAGGAGGTGCTGTTTATTCTCCGGCATTGACCGACTTTAACATCATGACACGCGGAACAAGCTATATGTTCCTAACAGGTCCTAAGGTTGTTAAAACCGTTACAGGTGAAGATGTAACCCAGGAACAATTAGGTGGTGCAAGCGTACACACAACCAAGTCCGGAGTTGCTCATTTTGCCGTTGACACAGAAGAAGAAGGATTTGTATTAATCCGCAAACTGCTGAGCTTCTTGCCTCAGAACAACCTCGAGGAAACTCCTCTGGTAGCATGTCAGGATCCAATCGACCGCTTGGACGATGTATTAAACGAAATAATCCCCGACAGCCCGAACCAGGCATACGATATGTATGAAGTAATCGGAACCATTATAGACAACAATGAATTCCTAGAAGTACATGCCGATTATGCAAAGAATATTATAGTAGGTTTTGCCCGCTTCAACGGACAATCGGTAGGTATCGTAGCCAACCAACCTAAAATCATGGCAGGATGCCTTGACAGCAATGCTTCACGTAAGGCAGGCCGTTTCGTTCGTTTCTGCGACGCATTCAATATTCCAATCGTAACATTGGTAGACGTACCTGGATTCCTTCCCGGAACAGGACAAGAATATAACGGTGTGATCCTTCACGGAGCCAAATTGCTTTATGCTTACGGAGAAGCTACTGTACCTAAAGTAACCGTTACATTGCGTAAATCATACGGAGGCGCCTATTGTGTAATGAGTTCTAAACACTTACGTGGTGATATGAACTACGCATGGCCAGCTGCCGAAATCGCAGTAATGGGCCCCAGCGGCGCTGTAGAAGTAATCTTCGCAAAAGAAGTTGCCGCCGCAGAAGATCCTGCTAAAGTTTCAGCCGAAAAAGAAGAAGAATACAGAAAGGCATTTGCAAACCCGTATAATGCGGCTCAATATGGCTACATCGACGATGTAATCGAACCACGTAATACGCGTTTCCGCATTATCCGTGCTTTACAGCAGTTACAGACAAAGAAGCTGACAAACCCTGCTAAGAAACATGATAATCTGCCTCTATAATTCTTAAAACGATAATGAATATGACTAAAAAGAAAATAGGGGTATTATGGTTGTTCTTGTTGTTCTTTTCCATAGGAATGCAGGCGCAACGCGTAACCTCCATACGAATAAATGAAGTTTTAGTCATCAACGAAGACAACTTTGTAGATGACTACGGAAAACGTAGCGGATGGGTTGAGCTATATAACGGTTCTGCCGGAACAGTTAATATTGGCGGTTGCTTTCTGACAAACGACAAAAACGATCCTAAAAAATATCCCATCCCTAAAGGAGATGTATTAACAAAAATCAGCCCGAGACAACATATATTATTCTGGGCAGACGGAATTGCATCCCGTGGTACATTCCACTTGAATTTCACATTGGATCCTACAAAAGAAAACTACATCGCTTTATACGATTCCGATGGAAGAACCTTGGTGGATGAGATCGTTATTCCGGCAAGCCAGAGTGCCGATATTAGTTACGGACGAAGAGTAGACGGAGAAGACGAATGGGTAGTACTTCAGAAAGTAACTCCCAGCACAAACAACCTGACGTTGGATTCAAACGAAAAGTTGGACAACTTCAAAACAAACGACCCAGTTGGAATTGGTATGACAGTTACAGCTATGGCCGTTGTGTTTCTGGGATTGATTCTTCTCTATTTATTCTTCAAATGGGTTGGATACACGGCCGTATCAGCCAGCAAACGCAGAGCTCAGAAAACAACTGGAGTTGTTACAACTGTAGGAGAAGGTGAAATATCCGGTGAAATACTGGCAGCAATCAGCGCCGCTCTTTACGAACTGGATGAAGACGTACATGATATGGAGAATACAGTTCTTACTATACAGAAAGTAACACGTAATTATTCACCATGGAGTTCTAAGATATACGGTTTACGTGAACTTCCTAAAAAGTAATGATCTAAAAACAAACAAGAATGAAAAGTTTTAAATATACAATAAACGGCAATGTATATAAGGTGCATATCAGTTCAGTAATAGAAGATATTGCTGAAGTGGAAGTAAACGGAACACCTTATAAAGTGAAGTTGGAGAAACCCGCTAAAAAGCAAGTGGTAACCATCAAAAGACCGGCTCAGGCACCAACAACAGCTTCCGGCGACCCGGTAGTTTCACGTCCTGCAGCATCTGCATCACAGGGTGCAGTAAAATCGCCACTACCAGGTGTTATACTGGAAGTCAAATGTAAGGTGGGCGATACTGTTAAGAGAGGACAAACAGTTATTATTCTGGAAGCCATGAAAATGGAGAACAGTATTAATGCTGACAGAGACGGAGTAATTAAAGAAATAAGAGTGAATAAAGGCGACTCTGTATTGGAAAATGCAGACCTCGTAGTAATAGGATAAGCATATGCAAGAAAGTTTTTTATCATTCCTTGGTGAGAACCTTCAGCTGTTCCTTACCTATACAGGGGTATATAATGCAACGCCCGGTCATTTAATTATGATCGTGGTAGGTTTGCTTTTTATATTCATGGCTATCAAATATGAATTTGAGCCTATGCTTCTTATACCTATCGGATTCGGTATGTTAATTGGTAATATTCCTTTTAAAGATGCCGGTTTACAAGTGGGTATTTATGAAGAAGGTTCTGTGCTAAACATCCTCTATCAGGGAGTTGTACAAGGATGGTATCCGCCATTGATATTTCTTGGAATTGGGGCGATGACCGACTTCTCGGCATTGATTTCCAATCCAAAACTAATGTTGATTGGTGCTGCGGCTCAATTTGGTATCTTCGGTGCTTACACCATTGCTCTTCAAATGGGATTTGAACCTAACCAAGCAGGTGCTATCGGTATCATTGGTGGTGCTGACGGTCCTACGGCTATTTTCCTTTCGTCTAAGTTGGCGCCTAACCTGATGGGGGCTATTGCGGTATCGGCCTATTCATATATGGCCTTGGTACCAATTATACAACCTCCGTTTATGCGATTGCTTACTACTAAGAAAGAACGTGTGATCCGTATGAAACCTCCCAGAGTCGTTTCTTCTACGGAAAAAATCATCTTCCCGATCATGGGTCTTCTTTTGACTTGTTTCCTTGTACCTTCGGGCTTGCCTTTGTTGGGTATGTTATTCTTCGGAAACTTATTAAAGGAAAGTGGTGTAACACGTCGTTTGGCTGAAACAGCCCGTGGTCCGCTGATTGATACAATTACTATCTTGTTAGGTATTACGGTAGGAGCTTCTACGCAGGCTACTCAGTTCCTGACATTGAACTCAATCAAGATCTTCGGTCTGGGAGCTTTATCTTTCGTGATTGCTACTTGCGCAGGTATCCTGTTCGTGAAGTTCTTCAATCTGTTCCTGAAAGAAGGTAATAAGATTAATCCGCTTATCGGTAACTCCGGTGTATCTGCTGTGCCTGACTCTGCACGTATCTCTCAGGTAGTAGGTTTGGAATACGACCCAACCAACTATCTTTTGATGCACGCTATGGGTCCGAACGTAGCAGGTGTTATCGGTTCAGCTGTTGCTGCCGGTATCTTGTTAGGATTCTTAGGATAATCTCAATCCACAATACATAAAAAAGGCTGTTCAATGAACAGCCTTTTTTATTTGTATATCATTCAACAAAGATTAATCCTCATCGTCTTCGTCTTTCTCTCTTATTTTTAGCGTAAAGAAGATAGTCGTTCCTTTGCCTTCTTCCGATTTAAACCAGATCTTACCTTCGTGCAAATCAACAAACGTTTTGCTGATCATCAGGCCTAAGCCGGAGCCTTGTTCGTTATCGGTTCCGAAGGTTGAGAAATGTTCGGCATTAAAGAGCCTTTCTTTGTCTCCTTCTTTTAAGCCTTTTCCATGGTCTGTAACGGAAAAATACAGATAGTTATCTTCCAAACGGGTAGCAATTTCCACTGTACCTCCTTCATAGCTGAACTTAACAGCATTGGACAATAAGTTGCGAACAATGGTCTTTACCATATCAACATCAACAATACCCGACAATGTTTCATCCAGGCCTTTTGAAATAATTGATACACGTTTCAGTTCGGCAATAGGCTGATAGATAGTAATAATACTTTCAATCAGTCCGTTGATATCCGTCTTTTGCTTATGGAGAGCTATCTTGTTTTGAGTATATTTAGACCATTTTGTAAGGTTGTCCAGTAATTGAAAAGTATCTTCAGAGGTTTTGTTCGTTAGCAGAAGCATCTCGTAAACATCATCCCCTACCCTTTCCCGGTCAACCATTTTAAGGATAGAATTATTCATCATCTTTAACGAGCCTAAGGGAGTCCGTAAATCATGCGATATGACAGAATAGAGCATATCTCTGGACTCTATGGTAAGCACAAGCTCTTCCTTAATTCGTTCGATGCTATACAATTCGAAACGGTGAGCAATACGTTTTACCAGCTCCTCCCGCTGAAAAGGTTTCGTCACATACTCTGTAGCTCCTAATTGATACCCCTTTATAATACTGGGCATATCATTTAGTGCTGACATGATAATCACCGGAATAGCATTCGTATCCGGATTGCTTTTCAGGTGTTGCAATACTTCATAGCCATCCATCCCCGGCATCATGATATCCAGCAGAATAATATTGGGGTGTTGTTCTTGCGCGATCTTTAAAGCATCAACACCATTATCGGCTGTGATCAATGAATAACCTTCTTTCTTCAGGATTGCCTCAACAAGCATAACATTCGTTGGAATGTCATCAACAATGAGTATCTTATATTCTGACGCGAAACTTTTCATTTAAAACTTTTCATTCTATCCACGCAAAATTAACTAAATAGTTCGAGTTATTTGTTCTTTTCTATATAAATAGTTATCCCTTCACTTATTATATAACAAAAATAGGTTGCATCTTGTTCTCGTTTGCTCACAACTTATTTTATTTTGCTCGTGAGTCGTTTTATTTTGCATGTTTGCCAGTTTTCCTTAGCTTTGTATCCCTAACAATCTAATCTAACCAGCTGGAATGCGGACATATATACATATAATCGTTTTATTACTTATTTTCTTTTTAGCCGGATGCAAACCCGAATTACCGGCAACTTCTTCCATCACAATAACAACTGAAGGTGTTTCTTACCCTGTCAACGAGCAGTTGTACGGGCTTACCATTGAAGAGATTAACCATGCGATAGACGGAGGTATATATGCCGAATATATACAAAACAGGAGCTTTGAAGAGGGTTCCATTCCCTTGCACTGTGCGTATGATCGCACACGCAATGTATTGGTTACTCCCAATGGCTGGACGATTCCCTTCATCCATCCCGACTCTATCCCGGGCTGGCGTAAGCTGGCCGATAATTCATACATTTCAACAGACGACCGAAAAGCATTAAGCGAGAAGAACCAGCGCTCATTAATGGTTGCCGTTTACGCTTCGGAGGCTACCGGACGAGGAGGTGTAATTGCCGAAGGCTATAAAGGGATCCCCATCCGCAAAGGAGAAAAGTATAACCTATCATTTTACACCCGGACAGCCACTTCTGTTACTCCCCGCTCCATCCGCATCGCCCTGGAAGACTCATCTGCCACAAAGGCTTTGAGCAATACGGTGAGAGTAACACCTACCTTTGAATGGAGAAAACAAGCCTTTACGTTCACGGCCAATGAGGATGCGGAGAATGCTGTCCTGACCTTTTCTACAGACAGTTCTACCTTCTTCTGGCTAGATGTTGTATCGCTTATGCCTGAAAAGACGTGGAAAAACCGTCCCAACGGATTACGTCCCGATATCATGGAAAAGATAGCAGACTTGTCACCTGCCTTTATCCGGTTTCCCGGGGGAAGTTTTGTAGAAGGCTACACAAGCGGCACCTACCCCAAGTGGCGGGAGTCAATAGGCGATATTGCTGAACGAAAACATTTCTGGAATATCTGGGGATACGGGAGCAGTAATGGTGTAGGCTATCATGAGTTTTTACAGATGTGCGAAGACTTGAAAGCCGAACCCGTTTACGTTGTAAATAGTGGTATAACCAGTCAATGCAGACGCCCCCGCATCGAAGATATCACACAAATGAACATCCTCGTGCAAGAGACATTAGACGCTATCGCTTATGCCAATCAGCCCGCCGATTCTACCTTTGGAGCAATGAGGGCTTCCAATGGCCATCAGGCGCCATTTCATCTGAAATACATCGAGATAGGAAGTGAAAATTACGGGATAGAATATAGCCGTCGCTTTGAATTATTCAAAAATGCGATCCACGCGGCCTATCCGGACATGACAGTAATCAGCAGTTCCCTCCTCAGAAACCAGAACAGAAACGATTGGGTAGACGATCATTACTATGCGACTGAATCGTTCTTTATATCGAATCATGAGCGTTTCAGCCGGAATTACGAGCGACAGTCACCCTCTGCTTTTATCGGCGAGTTCTCTTCCGTAGGTAAAGAAGGAGGTACACTGCGCGCTGCTGTGGCCGAAGCCTGCTTCCTGATTGCTGCCGAAAGTAATCCGGATGGTGTTATGCGACTAGCGTATGCTCCGGCATTGGGGAATCGAAATTATGATATGCAGCGCTATCCGCTCATTACATTTAATCAGTCGCAAATTACACTTTCCCCCTCCTATTACCTGTTGCAAATGTTCAATAAATATAGGGGAGACACGCTGTTAAACACAGAGGTAGAAACGTTTTCAAAGCCACAAGTCCTCTCCGGGCGTGCAGCCATAGAAGTGCCCGGCAATAATTACGAGATAGATGCCGCCAATCCGCTATTTGCAGGTGACTCCTTATCGTACAATTATGAACTTTCGCTATCGGTTAAACATACCAAAGGAGATCTTCCCCTTCGCCTGTTCGTGCGCGACAATGGGCAAAGAGGTGATGAGGCAGACTATATTTGTCTGGCTTTCGGCAACGAAAGCAGCGAACTATACCGGCAAACAGGCACCATAAAGGATATGCTAACGCCCCCCAAAGCTTTCAAAACTGAAAACGAGCAATGGTATAAGCTAAAAGTTGTGTGTAAAGATGATACGATTCGTTGCTATGCGGACAGGGAATTACTGCACGAAGCCATATTAGCCCCCTTCCCTTCTCTCGTAGCCCTGGCAACTTCAGACAAAGAGCAGAAAAAGATCATTCTGAAAGTAGTAAACACAACACATCACAAAGAGAAAACAGAAATCCACATCCCGGAAGTAAAAGTAAAGAGAGATGCTGAAATTGTAGAACTATCAAACGCTACACCTGTCGAAAAAACAATACATTTCCCTGGAAACCGAAAACGAACCTATACTTTCCCGGCTAATTCCGTTACGATTATCAAATTATCTATTGATTAAAATAGGTAGAGACAAGGCAATGCCTTGTCTCTACACCATATATTATATTTCTGAATTATAAACCTTTTCCGTGGCAGGCTTTGTATTTCTTTCCGCTTCCGCAAGGGCATGGGTCATTACGTCCCACCCGTTTCTCTACGCGAACCGGTGTTTGCTGACGAGCTTGAGTCGGACCTACAGGCGGTTTCTGTTGCAAAGGATCGTCTCCTCCCCCGCTAAGTACATCGCTCTTCTCCGTACGATAGCGACTCATATCCTGTCGCTTTTGTTCTGCGGCCTGACGTACATCTACTCTGCGTTCGCCTCCTTGTTCCGGGGCTTCCTCTCTTACAGGAATCTGCCCACGCATCAGGATACTGGCCGTTTTACGGTTCATCGTATCTACCATTGTCTTGAACAGGTTGTACGATTCCAGCTTATAGATCAATAGAGGATCTTTATTTTCGTAGCTGGCATTTTGCACGGAGTGGCGTAATTCATCCATCTCACGCAAATGCTCTTTCCAGGATTCGTCAATGGTGTGAAGCACTATCGATTTCTGGAAGGCTTTAGAAATAGCTTTACTCTCCGTTTCGTAGGCTTCTTTCAAGTTGCAAGCAATATTATACATTCGCTTACCGTCTGTAATAGGTATCAGAATATTTTCATATTGAGCACCTTGTGTTTCGTATACCTGTTTGATAACCGGATTAGCCACCTGCACTAAACGATCCATTCTGCGTTTGAAGTTTTTCAAGGCTTCGTCAAATAGCTTATCGGTTAATTGGGCAGCTTTCAATTCTTTGAATTCTTCTTCGTTGAACGGGCTTTCCATGGCGAAGGTGCGGAACAGTTCCAGCTTGAAGCCTTCATAATCCATGTTGTCCGCATGCTGCTCTACAATAGAGGTGGTATTGTCGTAAATCGTATTCAATACATCCAGACCGATACGTTCTCCCATCAGTGCATGGCGGCGACGGGTATAGATTACATTACGTTGTGAGTTCATCACGTCGTCATACTCCAGCAAACGCTTACGGATACCAAAGTTGTTTTCTTCCACCTTCTTCTGGGCGCGTTCTACCGATTTGCTCAGCATACTGTGTTCCAATACTTCGCCTTCCTTGAAGCCCATCCTATCCATCAGTCCGGCAATCTTTTCGGAGGCAAACAGACGCATCAGATCATCTTCCAGCGAAACAAAGAACACGGAAGAACCCGGGTCTCCTTGGCGTCCGGCACGTCCGCGTAACTGGCGGTCTACCCGGCGGCTTTCATGGCGTTCGGTACCTATAATGGCCAAACCTCCGGCTTCCTTCACTTCTGCCGACAGCTTAATGTCCGTACCACGACCGGCCATATTGGTAGCAATGGTTACCATACCTTTTTGTCCTGCCTGGGCTACGATTTCGGCTTCGCGTTGGTGCAGTTTCGCATTCAACACATTATGAGCAATCTTGCGCATGGTCAACATACGGCTCAACAATTCAGAAATCTCAACCGAAGTAGTACCAACCAACACAGGACGTCCGGCTGATACAAGGTCATTAATTTCCTCAATAACGGCATTATACTTCTCGCGCTTGGTCTTGTAGATACGGTCATTCATATCCGCACGCGCAATCGGCCTGTTCGTCGGGATTACCACAACATCCAGTTTATAGATATCCCAGAACTCTCCTGCTTCTGTTTCAGCCGTACCGGTCATACCCGACAGCTTATGATACATACGGAAATAGTTCTGCAAAGTAATGGTAGCAAACGTCTGTGTGGCAGCTTCCACCTTCACACGTTCCTTTGCTTCGATAGCCTGATGCAAGCCGTCTGAGTAACGACGACCATCCATGATACGTCCGGTCTGCTCGTCTACAATCATTACTTTGTTGTCCATTACCACATATTCATCATCCTTTTCAAACAGGGTATAGGCTTTCAATAATTGGTTAATGGTATGTACCCGTTCGCTCTTCACGGAATAATTAGCCAGTATTTCATCCTTCTTGGCCTGCTTTTCATCTTCAGAGCCTGTCATGTTGTCCAACTGTGACAACTCGGAAGCGATATCCGGCAAGACAAAGAAATGCGGGTCGTCCGATTTACCTGTCAGCAAATCGATCCCTTTATCTGTCAGTTCAATGCTGTTATTCTTTTCATCTATTACATAATATAGTTCATCCGTAACCAGATGCATATTACGCATGTTTTCGGCCATATAGAAAGCTTCTGTTTTTAACATAGCAGCTTTGATTCCCGGCTCGCTCAGGAACTTGATCAGCGGTTTATATTTCGGGTGTCCCTTGAATGAACGGTATAAAAGAAGGCTTCCTTCTTCCTGCACTTTGGAATCGTCACTGGCCAGTTTTTGCTTAGCGTCGGTCAGCAGTTTGTTTGTCAGATTCCGTTGGGCATTTACCACTACTTCTACATTCGGGCGGAATTGCTCAAACAGCTGTTCTTCGCCTCGTGGGATAGGTCCTGAAATAATTAATGGCGTACGGGCATCATCTATTAATACGGAGTCAACCTCATCGACAATGGCATAATTATGCTTGCGTTGCACCAGGTCATTCGGACTAATTGCCATATTATCGCGCAGATAGTCGAAGCCAAACTCATTATTTGTCCCGAAAGTAATATCGGCATTATATGCCATCCGGCGGGCGTCCGAGTTGGGCTGGTGTCTATCTATACAGTCTACGGAAAGTCCGTGGAACATATATAAAGGTCCCATCCATTCCGAGTCACGCTTAGACAGGTAGTCGTTCACTGTTACTACATGTACGCCATTACCGGTCAGTGCATTCAGGAACACCGGCAAGGTAGCCACCAATGTCTTACCTTCACCGGTTGCCATTTCCGCAATCTTACCTTTGTGTAACACTACTCCTCCGAATAACTGCACATCGTAGTGAATCATATCCCAGGTAATCTCATTACCACCAGCTACCCAATGGTTCTGATAGATTGCCTTATCGTCTTCTATGCGAACAAAGTCATGTTTTGCTGCCAGGTCACGGTCGAACTGATTGGCTGTTACTACAATCTCTTCATTCTGGGTAAAACGGCGGGCTGTATCCTTTACAATAGAAAATACTTCAGGCAGACATTCTTCCAGTACGATTTCCATTTTTTCGGTAATCTCCTTTTCGATCTTGTCTACTTCCGCCCAAATGGCTTCCCGTTCCTCCAGCTCTTTTTCTTCTATATTTTTGCGAAGTTCTTCTACTTTGGCACGATCTTCAGCAACATAATCGCTAATCCGTTTTCTTATCTCGTCGGTTTTTGCACGTAAGTCATCATTGGATAGTACTTCTATAGAAGGATATACATCCTTTATTTTCTTTACATACGGGTCGATTTCTTTAAGGTCACGCTGCGACTTATTGCCGAACAGCTTTGTCATAAACTCATTAAATCCCATTTTATCTTTAATTGAAAATTGAAAATTGAAATTCGATAATTCTCTGTGAGTTTGCGGGAATTGAATATTTAGTTTTCAACTTTCAATTCCCAAAGCGGTAGCTCTGTAGCAGCATTCGGCGGACGAATCCTGAGTATATGCGTGACAGACGGTGCCACTTCCGTTGCTTTTACTTCACGGTAAATATGTTTAGGCTTCAAGCCGTTACCCATAAAAATCAAAGGGGTTACAACGGCATTGTGACGTACCATTTTTACTTTTTCGCCGGGCACCTCATTATTCACCCGCCAGCCGGGTTGCAATTCGATAATCAAATCACCCCGTCCCAGATAGTGTGTCCCGTTACGAAACTTGGCCGTTCCTTCATTCCATTCGCCATTCCTTAAGGCGCAATCCGTAATGACAGACTGCACACCTGAAAACTGGGCAACAAATTCGGCAGCCTTATTCTGAACACTCTCCAGCGCCTGTTTTTCGTCCTCTATTACTTTTCGGTTCAAGAATATCTGTCCGTTATAATATCCTGTCACCCATTGCTTTTGTCCGTATATCTGCATCAGATACATATTCAGCAAAGCCAGGCAACGCTTCGGATAAAAATCGCCTCCGTTCAACTGAACTCCTTCCGGATAATCTTCAACGCTCTTGTAATATCCCGAACCGGTAAATACAACAAGCGTATTGCGTAGGCCTACCTTCTTGTCGATAAAGTCCAGTAGCTTCTCAATATCTTTATCCAGTTGGTAGTAAGTATCCTGTATTTCACGAGAATACTCTCTATCCTTCAATCGGTTAAAATTACCCGCATAATAGGTAACAGAGAGCATATCCGGACATGAACGCGAACCAAAGCCGCCATATTCCAGAAACTGAAAAGCCAGTTTATTTACCTCTGCATTTACAAAAGGAGAGGTTTTCAGATCGGGATAGCAATTTCTCTGATTCTCATTAAATGTATAACGATAAGAGCTTTCATCCGTTATATAAGGGAATGCATCAAACTTCGTGAGCGCTAGCGAAGGAGTCCATACCAGCTTATCCAGCCGTACCGGCAAAGATTCCTGTCCGTTATTGTAGCGATCTATATACCAGGGAACGCCTTTATAATAGGTAGTAGTAGCCCATTTCCCGTTTATATTGTCAATCCAGAAGGCACCATTCGCTGCATTCCCTGCTGACAATATGGCACTTTCCGCGTCCGGAGCAATAGCATATACGTCGCTCCGCCCTTTGGAGGCTATTTTTAACTCATCGCCGATTGTTGAAGCATACAGTTTTCTGGGTGAATAGTTATCCCGCGTATAGTTTCCGATGTAATTAGCATCATGCAAAACCGACTTCTCCTGCTCTCGGTTAAAGTCGTAAACCTTTTCACCGGATATACCGTTAAAACAGGGATTAGAGCCTGTAAATAGCGTAGCAAAAGCGGTTGCCTGGTCTATATTTGAAAACTCAAAACGAATATTCTTATAGACAAGACCCTCATTCAGCAGACGTTTAAATCCCCCTTCACCAAAGGTATTATAGAAATATTCGACATAATCTCCCCGCAACTGGTCTACCGTAATACACACAACCAGTTTAGGTACCTGTTGTGCTTCCAGACTGGTAACGGCCAGTATTGCAATGAGCGATGTTAGTATTTTCCTCATTTATTCTCTTGTTTCAAAGCTTTTTTCACCTTTTCCCTTCTCAGGTACACGGCCGACCTTAGCCAAAAGCCCGCCACTAAAAAGATGAATGCCGTATTCAGATGTTGCGGAATGAAGTACCAGCCCAGCAGCATCAGCGTAAGCGCCGCAAAGTTAATAAAATGATAGTAATATGCGGCCTTATTAAACTTTTTTACAGCAAATAAGACCACTGCAGCCAAATGGAACGGATGCAACCAAAGAACCAGCCAGTTGGGCCAGGTAGCCGGATGTTCCGACACAAAAGCCAGGAAAAAGATAATAACCCCAGCTATTCCCGCGATAAGAAACAACAGGCAATCCAGCCAGCGATAGTAGCTTTTCTTACGCCATTCCAGCCAGGTAAGTAACAACATAACAGCCAGAAAAAGCAGACTACAAACTAAAGGGGTGAAAAATTCCTTTTCTATTTCTTCGGGGACTTCCTCTGCCAGTATATTCGTTTGGGAAACCAACTTCCGCTCCGTTCCGTCCGGCGATTTGACAGTCGCCTTATCAAAAGCCGCTTCCAGGTATAAAGGCAGAAATAATTCTTCATGCGGCGTAGCAATCTTATCCGTCGGACTACCCAGTGCCAGCTCCGTACCAAAAATCAGCCAGGGTTTGTTTCGGGCACAATCGTTAATCAACTGACGAAATGTCTGAGGCTTTGGCTGATGATTATATACCACTTCGCCCTCTACATACTTCTCAACGATGGCAACCGGGCGGGTAGCGCAATTATCGTAAAAGAAATTATATCTGTACACGGCATTCTCCGGCTCAGCATTAATCACCAATGCCTCCCAAATCCGTGCCCGTTCTTCCGGCAACAGGTTCAAAACCTGCTCTGTAACGCTACTTCCCCGCATCGCATAATCTGCCAGAAAACGTTTAAAGTGCGCCACCGCCAAGCGGTAATCCGTCTCCCCTTTCGCAAAACGGTAAATAAAATTAGGTTTGCTGAAATCAAACATTCCATAATTAAAGACAGCATCCATATTTGCTGCCGGATCACACACCCGTATGGCTGTATGCCCATAGACAGTGAATATCGCCTCTTCGGAAGGTGAACAAGTCAGCAAACTAATCCACGCCTGATCACTCAACTTTATTTGAGCCGACAGCGGAAGCGCAAGAACAATCGCCAGATATAATAATGCTACTCTTCTCATCAAACCATCTTTAATTTACAACCTACAAAAATAGTGCCTTTCTTCCGAAGTACAACAAAAGGTTTATCATTCTTCACCCCTCATTCCCCCTTAGAGAGGGAGCAATAACTATGTCTTTTTGATGTTAAATTACCTTATATTATCACATAATTACACAAAACACCACTTTCCACTAACTTTACTTTTATTCAAAACCTCCGAAAAAATAAAAAATAAAAGGTTTTTTAATATATATCGAGCGATATTTAACAGATATTTGGTAAAAACACCCACTTTTCTCCATTTTATCTTAATGATTTCAGTAAATCATCCAATTAAAATCCCCTATTGATCCAAATGATTTCGGAGATTCATCCAAATGATTTTTTAACTATTCCGGCCAAGTCAAAAACCGAATGGCTGAAATATACAAAATGAAGCACTTTTTAACACAAAATCCACCCAAAAAAGCTATTCTTTTTGAAATAACAAAAAGACAGGTTTAAAATAAAGAATATAGAATAGTGAACGAAAAATGTTTAAAAATGCGTACTGCGTGTTCCGTTCTGCGTGCTGCAGTTTGCAAAACAACAAAGCCAAACTGTTAAATAAACGCCCTCTTTACAAGCAAAGCCTGCTTCAGCTCTAAATACGGCCTGCAAGCAAGGGGTAAATTAACATTTTGACAATTTGCAATTTTTCGTGTTTTTTTTATACTTTTGCCGCCATATTCAATAACTAATTCTTAGTAGACTTAATTATTTTTTAACCTTTTAAGAAAGATAAGATGACCTCTGTAAAATTTATGTTGCGCGACTCCAGCGTGGATGGCCGTGCTTCTCGTCTTTTTGTACGCATTATCAGTAAACGTACCACGTACAATGTATCAACCCGTATCCAACTGTATCCCCATGAGTGGGATCTAAAGAGGCAGATGATTATCCCCCAGACCGCCGGAGGAGACCGATCCGCACACCTGGCATGGGCAAGAGTAGAGCTGGAAAGCGATCGATACTTTGTTGAATCTACTGCCTTACAGCTCGAAAGGGAAGGTACACCCGATGCTGCCAAAGTGGCTGCTGCCTACAGGCTGCATAAAGAAAAGATCAGCCTGGCAGATTATACCAACAAATTAGTTGAAGGACTACTGAAAAAAGAACAGATACGTACTGCCAGAGCCTACCAGACCGTACTGGATAGGTTTATCAACTTCAGTAAGAAACCCCGGATGACCTTTGACGCCATGACCCCTCTGCTGATGAAAGACTTTGAGTCACAGCTAACAGAAGAAAAGCTTGCACGCAACAGCATTTCATTCTATATGCGTAATCTGCGGGCCATCTACAACAAGGCTTCAGCAGAAGGTCTCTTCCAGGCACACGGTATACCGCCCTTTCGTGATGTATATACAGGAAATGCCACCACCCCAAAGCGCGCCCTGGGCAAAAAAGAGATGGGTCTGCTTGATAAGGTGGAATTTAAGTCGCAGCCTTCAGAGCCCACCGGACTTCCTTTCCACCTACAGCAAGCACTCCTTATGTTCCTTTTTAGCTTTCATGCCAGAGGTATGTCGTACGTAGATATGGCCTTCCTGAAAAAAGAAGACTTGCAGAACAATGTCATATCATACAAGCGGATGAAGACCGGACAACGGATCGAACTGAAAGTGAACTCACAACTAAAGTCAATACTGGAAATATTCCAACCGCTTACCGAAGAAAGTCCTTACCTCCTACCCATCATCACCCGGAAGGATGTATCCCCCCGGCTACAGTATGAGAGCGGCCTACGGAAACAAAACCAGAAACTGGGGGAAATCTCACAGTTCCTTGGCTTGAAAAGCAAGCTCACTACCCATGTGGCACGTCACACCTGGGCATCCATAGCCAAAGGGGCGAACCTGCCGCTGGCGGTTATCAGCGAAGCCCTCGGACATACTTCCGAGGCAACTACCCGCATCTACCTGGCCTCTTTCGACAGAAGTGTGCTCGACGAGGCCAACGAAACGGTAGCTAAAGCCATCGAACAGGCCATATAAAAGAATAGAATATTTAAGTTAATTTATATTTTCCAGGAAAAGATAAGAAAAGAATGGCGATTTTTATATATATTTGCAGTATCTGACTATTTATCAACAAATCTGTCACTTAGCGAGTGGCAGAAAAGAAAGAAAAACCAGTAAGTTTCTGCAAATATCCACCATTTAAATTCGCCGGAAATACTTAATTCCCCTCAATATATTCACAATTATCATCAGTTAATTTGTGAATATACATATAATATAGGCTGGAAAATATACACCGGAAGCCGGGCAGACAAACAAAAATTGTCCGGTCGGATTATCTATGCCATATCGGCATCGAAGACATATCACTTACAAGCCCCATGTAGCGGGCAAAGACCTAAAAATGCGGTAAAAGAACGGACTTTATTCGGATTCGAATCCATTAAACGCTCTTGTCTTTGGCTTTTATGTGGGTTTACTAAACCTAATGCGTTTTCAATAGAAATACCTCTCTCCTTCTCCAGCCAAGACAATAATCGTTGAAAAACAAATCTAACTGATAGATTATTAGATTGTTTATAAAATGTTTACAAATTCCACTCTTTTAAAGCCTATTCCTTCAATCTTCCAAACGGGCTTTTTTATTACAGTCTGATACGGATTTTACAGCACTTTCCAGCGCCTCCTGTTTGTAAAAATGTTTCACCTTTTTATGAAATTATGTAAATAAGTTTTGCAATTACTATAGATCTAGACACTTACATTTTCATAAATCCAGTCTGCTGTCACTCACTAAGTGATAGGTAGTGCAAAAATAAAGGGAGAAGACTAAAAAAACAGAAGACTAACATTGATGAAAACAGAGAATTGTATAACCGTTGGATGGATAAAAAAGACTGTCGTGGCGTTTGCCATGCTGACATTTTTCTCACCCTTTACTAAATCACAGGATGTGGCCCTGAAGTCGAACTTACTGTATGATGCGACAACGACGCTGAACCTCGGCCTCGAAATCGGGCTAGCTCCTAAGTGGACGCTGGAACTACCTGTAAATTACAACCCCTGGGAGTTCTCCAAGAACCGCAAACTCAAGCATTGGGCCATACAGCCTGAAGCTCGTTACTGGTTCTGCCAGCGCTTCATGGGTCACTTCATGGGCTTGCATGCGCATGTGGCAGGCTACAATGTCGGAGGACTGAAAATGTTCGGCCTCAATGAAAACCGCTACGAGGGTTACCTCTACGGCGCAGGTATCTCCTACGGCTACCAGTGGATCCTCAATAAGCGCTGGAGCATAGAAGCAACTGTCGGCGTAGGGTACGCCTACCTCGATCATGCCAAGTATCCTTGTGAGAAATGCGCCGAGAAAATCGGCGATTTTACCAAAAACTATTTTGGACCTACCAAAGCGGGAATATCCTTAATCTACATCATCAAATAAATGGATATGAAAAAGATACTATATACAATAGCAGGACTTTATATAGTCACCCCTTAAAAAGCGGCTTTAAGTTTTTCACTTAATAAAATTGTCTGTATCCGTAAAATGATATAGGCAATTTTTTGTTTGTATTTATT
>NZ_JARXXA010000018.1 GCF_029892785.1 Parabacteroides sp. PH5-46 | reverse complement strand
TAAAGATACTAATTCTTGCAGATATAAACAAGAAATAATCAAACTAATATATTGTCAATCAAATAAATGAAATGCTTTTAAGGATAGACTAATTATATTGTGCTTTTCACTTGAAAGAAATGAACTCCCAAACTAGCGTCTATCAGTCGATTGAAATTATTTTCCACCAGAAACTATTTTTAATCGATAATTGTTTATACATTTGTACAAAACAGCTAAAAATAGATAGAACATGAAATACTTGATTATCGGAGGAGTTGCCGGAGGTGCAACCATAACCGCCCGTTTGAGAAGGCTAGACGAAAAAGCAGAAATCATACTTTTCGAAAGAGGAGAATATGTGTCATACGCAAATTGCGGATTACCTTATTATATTGGAGATATCATTACCGATCGGGACAAACTGTTTGTTCAGACGGCAGAAGGCTTTACCCAACGCTTTCGTGTAGACATCCGTACCCGGCAGGAAGTAATTGCCATTCATCCGGAAACGAAACAGGTGGAAGTGAAGAATCTGGCAACAGGCGAAACCTACCTGCAAAGTTATGATAAATTGGCGCTCTCGCCCGGAGCAGAGCCCTTACGCCCCAATATACAAGGCATAAACAGCAAGAAGATTTTTACCCTACGAAACGTACCCGACACAGATGCAATCAAGCAATACACCCTACAGGAAAAGCCCCGGCATGCCGTAGTAGTGGGAGGCGGATTCATCGGTTTGGAGATGGCAGAAAACCTTCATGCACTGGGTATAACAGTGGCTGTCGTAGAAATGGCAAACCAGGTAATGGCGCCCCTTGACTACTCCATGGCAGCCATCGTACACCAGCATTTGAACGACAAAAACGTAGAGCTGATACTGGAAGATGGCGTCAAACACTTTGAAGAAAACGGAAAAGGGATACGCGTTCATCTGCAAAGTGGGAAGATAATAGAAACCGACATGGTACTGCTCAGCATCGGTGTGCGGGCTGAAACGAAACTGGCCAAAGAGGCAGGCCTCAGTATCGGAGCTTTAGGCGGAATTAGTGTAAACAAATATATGCAAACATCTGATCCTTCGATATATGCCCTGGGAGATGCAACAGAGGTTACTCACTTGGTTACCGGAAAAGCAGCCTTAATTCCACTGGCCGGACCGGCAAACAAGCAAGGCCGTATCGTTGCCGACAATATGGTGTTCGGCAATAAGGAAACATATGAAGGCTCCATAGGTAACTCGATCGCTAAGATATTCGACTTGACGGTAGCTGCAGCCGGTGCAAATGCCAAGTTGCTGAAACGGGAAGGCATCCCTTATCTGTCGTCTTTTACCCATTCGGCTTCGCACGCAGGGTATTATCCGGGAGCTGTTTCACTATCTATTAAGGTATTGTTTTCTCCTGAAAACGGACAAGTATTCGGAGCCCAAGTCGTTGGTTTTGACGGAGTAGACAAACGAGTCGAAATGCTGGGACAAGTCATTCAGCGGAAAGGGACAATCAACGACCTGATCACATTGGAACAGGCCTATGCTCCTCCCTACTCTTCTGCTAAAGATCCGGTTAATATGGCAGGTTATGTGGCCAATAACATCCTGACAGGCAAAGTAAAAACAATCCATTGGCGCGAAATAGCCGATTTAGGTAATGAAACCATATTGGTAGACGTACGTACAGAAGAAGAATACAGGCTGGGAACATTACCCGGAGCCATCAACATCCCGGTAGATGAGCTGCGGGAACGATTAGGCGAACTACCGAAAGACAAGCCTATCATTGTATCTTGTGCTGTGGGACTTCGCGGATACCTGGCATATCGTATCCTCACACAGAACGGATTTACAGACGTTCGTAACCTCTCCGGTGGTTACAAAACCTGGCATGCGGCATCAATCAAAGCAGATAAAATGCTATACACTAAGCCATGCCGATAACAAAAACAATAAGTACATAAACCAGCATTGCCATAACGGCACTGACAGGTATAGTCAATATCCAGGCGACAAGTAAGTCTTTTGTTACTCCCCAGCGAACGGCTGAAAGTCGCTTAACAGCTCCCACTCCGATGATGGATCCGGTAATGGTATGCGTAGTACTTACCGGAATCTTCAGGATTTCAGTAATAAAAAGGGTTATAGCACCGGATGTCTCGGCTACAACACCCTCTAATGCTGTTACTTTGGTTATCCTTGTTCCCATTGTCTTTACGATCCGCCAGCCTCCCGACATGGTACCCATAGCTATCATACTGAAACAAGCCAATGGTACCCAGTTGGGGATATTTCCTATATCGGTTATTTCTCCTGCAGCAAAAAGAGCAGCAGCAATGATCCCCATTACCTTTTGAGAGTCGTTAAGTCCATGTCCTACACTGAATAGAGCCGAAGAGAGTAATTGCAAACGCCGGAACCAGCTTTCTGCCTTATGAGGCTTTGCCTTTCGCCAACAATACAAAGTAAAGTAAGTTAGTACCACGGCAATAAGCATACCGATTAGCGGAGCCAGAAAAATAAAGGCTGCAATTTTCAGAATAACAAGTCCTTCAATAGATCCGAAACCGGCACTGGCAATAGCAGCTCCGGCAAATCCACCAATCAAGGTATGAGAAGAAGATGAAGGAATACCTAGCCACCAGGTAACCAAATTCCAGATGATAGCAGCGATCAAGCCGGATAAGATAACAGGCAACGTTATGAATTGCGGCAATACAGTTTTAGCAACAGTATTGGCGATTCCAAATTCCCCGATAATATATTTGGCAATAAAGAAAGCTACGAAGTTAAAGAATGCAGCCCATATAACAGCCTGAAAAGGCGTTAACACTTTGGTAGAAACAATGGTTGCTATAGAATTGGCGGCATCGTGAAAGCCATTAATAAAATCAAAAATTAAAGCCAACGCAATAACGATTATTAACAGAGTCATCTTTTGTTGATTATGAATACTTGATAATAACCGTTTTAATTATCTTTCCTACAGCTTCACAAGCATCTGTAGCCCTTTCAAGTTCATGAAGAATATCTTTCAACTTTATAACCTCAATCGCATCCTTTTCTTCCGAGAATAATACAATCAGGAAATCCTCATATACATCATCTGCTTTCTTCTCCAGTACATTCATTTGCACGCAATATTCCTTAATCTTTTCAGGCCTTTTCTTGAATGAATCAAGTTCGTCTATAGCCAGATTAAGGAAACCAACTGATTCACGCAACAATACAGCCAGATTGCTTGCATTTTCAGGAATCCTTTTGGGGTTATACAGCATAATACGTTTAGAACAGCTGGTCATCAAATCCATAATATCGTCCATTTTGGAAGATAAATTATTGATATCCTCCCTGTCAAAAGGCGTTATAAATGTATTATTCAGCTCCTCAAAGATTTCTCCTTGTACTGCATCTGCCTGATGTTCCAACTCTTTGATTTTCTTATAATAAGAAACGGCCTCATCATGAGTGGCGATTTTAACGCATTCAAGCATCAAGTCGGATGCTGTAATAATTAAATCCCCCATTTTTTGGAGCAACAAAAAGAATTTGTTTTCCTTTGGTTTTAATTTGTCGATTAAGCTATTCATATACGCGTATTTAGTGGTTCCTTATTTGAATTTATGGTAATTTATCTATTTCTATTTTAGGCAAATTGTTTCTTATTGGCCGTGTAAAAATACTATTTAGATCTGTATTTTCATTAAAGAAACCACCATTTTTCAGAAAAAAAGAATCACCATTGACTCCCCCTGCATAATCCATGCGAACTTGCGATTTAGCCGTTGCATCATACGTAAAGGTACCTT
This sequence comes from Parabacteroides sp. PH5-46, assembly GCF_029892785.1. Classification (GTDB taxonomy): domain Bacteria; phylum Bacteroidota; class Bacteroidia; order Bacteroidales; family Tannerellaceae; genus DFXE01. Next base: position 81,788 of record NZ_JARXXA010000018.1, on the reverse strand, counting down.
CAATCAGTTCCTGCCATTCTCCTTTTGATGTCCGAGCCCACTGGTTCTTAAAACAAACCGAACGAAAATAATAGCCTTGCTCCGGAATAAAATTTTCCAGAAAGGAATGTGCCCTCGTATACCATGTGTTTGTTTGCGGACGAAGAAAACCGGCAATCAGTTTCCATTCCTCAGTTTCGGGAGCAAAAAACCAGGTATAGTATTGTGTATTTCCTTTTTCGTCTGGACATACACGGGTAAGGAAACGATAGGTCTCACCTGCTTTCCACGGAAAAACAAGATAGCTCTGTCCACCCGATCCTTCACTTCCGAACTCTCCCGCAAAAACGTTGTCTCCTTTAGCTAACAACTGAATACGTTGATTTTCGGGTATTTCAGATGGATTATCTGTTTCATAAGGACTCCAGACTGAAAAAAGGATACGCCGCTCGGTTTCACTGTTTACCTGTATGCCGCAATATCCTTCACCAAAGCCGTTTACCATGAAATAACTCCCTACTACATCTTCGCCTTCCGGAACAAATACTTCATTATAAAAGTATTCCACATCTGTATCAGGCAAAGCATAATTCATATGTACGGAAGGGCCTCGCAAAGCCCAATAGGTCTCAAAATCATGTACATAATAAAGCGGCTTTTGAGCCGCTTCACCATCAATAAGTAGTTCGGAAATAGAAGGAAATTGATGTCCTTCTTTCTTGATCCCTTTCATGTCTACACGTACATATCCGGCTTCGTTGAGCGTTACTTTACCAACAGAAATAATGGTTTCCTCTTCTTCTTTTACTTGCACGGAGAATGTTTGTCCATTGCAAGATACACTCAGTTCGGAAACACCATCTATCGCTTTTGCCTTTAAGAATAGTAATAAGTCGCCAGCATGGCTAACTTTAAACCAAGAAGACAAAACGGCTTCTTCGCCTGTCCAGCGAACAATTCCTTCGGTAGAAACAAAGGCATCACCTTTACCACCGGTCACATACGTATTCCCTGCTATGGGAACAGATACGGCATTTTCAGAAAGTTCCAATTTCTCAAAATGCTTACAACTAAAAAAAAGAAAAACGCAGGCTATTACAGCAATACTAATTTTCAATAAATTCATTATTTAATTACATTAAATCCGGTATAAGGAATCAAGGCTTTGGGTATTTGGATTCCGTCCGGGGTTTGGTTATTCTCTAAAAGCGCCGCAACAATGCGGGGCAATGCCAAAGCACTCCCGTTCAGGGTATGGCATAATTGTATCTTTTTATTTTCGTCGCGATAACGACATTTCAAACGGTTAGCTTGATAGCTTTCAAAATTAGATACGGAGCTTACTTCCAGCCAGCGCTTCTGAGCAGCCGAGTAGACTTCAAAATCAAAGGTAAGAGCCGAAGTAAAGCTCATATCTCCACCACACAAACGCAGGATTCGCCATGGAAGTTCCAGTTTATCAACCAGCGTTTGTACATAATTAACCATCTCTTCCAAAGACTGATAAGAATGTTCCGGTTTATCAATACGTACGATCTCTACTTTATCGAATTGGTGCAAACGGTTCAATCCACGCACATCCTTGCCGTAGGAGCCGGCTTCACGACGGAAACAAGCAGAGTAGGCTGTATTCTTTACCGGAAGATCTGTTTCGTTCAAGATAACATCCCGATATATATTGGTTACAGGTATTTCGGCTGTGGGGATCAGATACAGATCATCGAGCGTAGCATGGTACATTTGGCCTTCTTTGTCGGGCAAATTTCCGGTACCATAAGCGGAATCAGTATTTACCACATAAGGGGGTTGAACCTCCAGATAGCCGGCTTCGCGAGCATTGTCCAAGAAGAAATTAATCAAGGCGCGCTGCAAACGGCAGCCATATCCTTTATAAACAGGAAAACCTGCTCCGGTAATCTTCACTCCCAGTTCAAAGTCTATCAGGTCATACTTTTTAGCTAAATCCCAATGAGGAAGGGCTCCTTCATACAATTCGGGAATAACTCCACCTTCTCTTTCTACTATATTATCTTCTGCTACTCTGCCTTCCGGGACAGCATCTGCCGGAAGATTTGGGATTAACACCAAGAGTTCATGTATTTCTTTTTCTGCCTTTTCCTTTGTTTCGTCAAGGGTTTTATTCCCTTCTTTCATCTCTGCCACCTGGGTACGGGCAGCCTCGGCTTCTTCTTTTTTACCTTCCTTCATAAACTGGCCTATCGTTTTCGACAGACGGTTTACCTCAGCCAAGTTGGCATCCAATAGCTGTTGGGTTTCTCTACGGGTTTTATCTAAATCAATAATCCGGGAGATTATATCTTTTGCATCGAAATGCTTTTTGGCTAATTTACGGATTACTTCTTCTTTACTTTCTGTGATAACTTTGAGCGTTAACATACCTAATCTATGTTTAATTAAGGCTGCAAAGGTAAGTAAACTTAGGAAAATAACATACGTTACAAATAAAGAAAAAAACGGATTGTTTTATTTTACCTTTCCACCGGTAAGCCAGTAACGTGTATAATATTTATCGTTCAGACTACTTACAACAACACCCGAAGAAGAACTGGCATGCATAAAATACTGATTCTTCAGATAAATGCCTACATGGTTCGGTGTCTTTTTCTGACCTCTTCCTATCTTAAAAAACACAAGATCACCTTCCTGTAGGCTTCCACGCTTAACCTTCCGGCAATTCTTTTTCAATATGTCAGCCGAGGAACGTGCCAGCTTTTTATTATATACTTTATTATATACCTGCACCACCAAACCAGAACAATCCACTCCTTTTTTAGTATTCCCACCGTTACGGTGTGGCACCCCTTTCCATGAAGCCAGTTCTGTATATAAATGTAAGTTGTCCTTGTTTGTTACCCGAAAACCAAACTCTTTTGACAAATCATTCGGCGAACGGGCTCCTACCGGAACCTGTTTCTTTGCACCACAAGAGGTAAACAGAAAGACTATAAACAACAGAATTATAATTGATATCTGATTAATTTTCATCAGTTTGTTTATTTTAGAATAAGCAAACATAAGAAAATAAATTTGAAGTTACAATCTGCTGATTTGTTAATTGTGACTTCGTGTCTAATTATATATTTTGTAAAAATATTAACAAACCCATTGCTTTTTACACTATTTTAGAATAAAACCCAAAATAGTCCTAGATAGAACATATTTTAACATCCCTCACTAATCAGTATTAAACATAATTCAATAAAGCTATAAAAAAAGCACCTTTAATTGCACAATTATCGAAAAATGTATTACATTTGCGGAATTTTATGAAATAGATATAAGTAAACGTTTTTAATTATGCAACAGATATAAGAAATCCTAATCATATTGAATAAGAAAACGAATATATAATATAAAATAATTGCCAAATCTTATCTAATTTATAAAACAGCGGTTTTATATTAAACTTCAAATTACCCTTTTGAACTTTAATAGATAAGTTTTGTTATAATCACGGATAGAAATAAGAAGACATAAGGAAATAATCCACCCTTTGTCAAACAGATACACTAACCCATCGTTTATGAGTTATCAAAGTAGTCTAAAATTAGTCATAAAAAAACGATCCGTTCTCATGAGAGTCGGAATTATTTGCCTGGCTTTAGTTGTTTCTCTTACCAACAAGCTAAGCGCACAGGAAAACCCAACACTATTATCTACTCAGAATATACAGCTAATAGGTAATAAGACTGTGCAGGTTCCTCATATCATCAATCCTCCTTCATCGGTTGCTTTGAAAATTAATTTGTTATATGCTGCAACGCTAACACCTAATCTTGCTCTTGAGATTGGACTTAGTAAAAAGACTTCACTTGAATTGGGTGGCGGATATAACTTCTACGATCCCGACAATCAGAAACACTGGAAGCATTGGCTTGTTCAACCGGAGTTTCGTTATTGGTTCTGTGAACGCTTTAACGGGAGTTACCTCGGAGTACATGCCTTAGGTGGAGAATATAATTTCTCAAAAATCAATTTGCCGCTAAGTGTTTTCGACGATTTAGATGAGAATCGCTATGAAGGTCATTTTTACGGAGGAGGACTTGTATTCGGACATCAGTGGATACTTAGCAAACGCTGGAATTTTGAATTATCCTTAGGAGCCGGCTATGTGCGGGTACATTACGATAAATATCCTTGCGCCTCATGTGGAGGTTCTATTGAAAACGGCGTTAAAAACTATTTCGGCCCAACAAAAGCTACTATTTCATTCCTGTTATTTCTATAAACATCAATCATGAAAAAAGTATACTCTATACTCATATTACTTAGTATGGTATTGTCTGCAACGGCAGGAAGTATCAATTATCCCGAAAAGATAACGTACTCGTTCAAAGCCGAACGAGTGGGAAATTCACTCCATATCGATATAGATGTCCTCTTAGGCGAGTCCCGGATTCCGGCACAAGGAATGCTTGTACTTACTCCGGCTATAATAACAAAAGATCAAGCGGTATATCATCTGCCACCGGCTGTGGTTGCAGGTTCTAAACGTTATAAAGCAATCGAACGGCTTCTGGCTTACGACAATCCTGTATTCGAGCAAACACCACAAGTGCTGGTAAAAAGGAAACATAGTTCTTCACAGACATTAAAGCTCTCTTATTCTATTCCCTATGAAGAATGGGCTGAAGGTGCCGATATGTACATTTACGGAGATGCCAGCGGATGTGCTGATTGTGGAAATGTTCAGGATAAAAAACTGGTTAAGAACGACATCATACCATCAAAGCCTTCTGTATTCATGCCGGAATACCATGTTTCTTACATCGTACCCGAAGCAGAGATTAAAGAACGTAGCGAAACATTTGTTGCACGTATAAACTATGTAGTAAACCGTTATGAACTGTTACCCGACTTCAAGAACAATGCATCTGTATTGAGAGAGGTAGATGCACTTGTCAAGGAGCTGCAAAACGATCCGGACTTAACCATCACACGTCATACGGTAACAGGGTATTCTTCTCCCGAAGGTAATTTTAACGGGAATCTTACCCTTTCACAGAATCGTGCAAAATCGTTCATGACTTATCTGCAACAAAGATACAATTGGAATACAGCAAATATAAGCTACGAAGGTAAAGGCGAAGACTGGGATGGATTGGAAGCTATTTTAAATACATCAACAATTCCTTATCGCAACGAAATTATATCAATTATAGACAATACACCTGATATTACCCGCCGCAAACGTGCACTTGAGTCTTTCAATGGTGGAAATGTATATAAGATGTTACTAAACGAGGTATACCCTTCACTACGCCGTAACGAATTTAAAGTTTCATACATTGCCCGTGCGTTCAATGTAGACGAAGCAAGAAGGATGATCCGTACGCGTCCTCAACTGCTTAACCTGAACGAAATGTTCCTGGTAGCCAACAGCTATCCCAAAGACAGTAAAGAGTTCAAAGAAGTATTTGATGTAGCTGTTCGTATGTTCCCCGACAATCACATCAGTAAGGTAAACGCGGCTGCTACAGACATCGAAGCCGGATCTGCAGAACGTGCAATCGAACACCTATCCGGAATAGACATACCCGAAGCATGGAATAACCTGGGGGTAGCCTATGCCCAGCGGGGGGATTTCAAACGTGCGCGCAAATACTTCCAGCAGGCTATTCAGGCAAAAAATGCCGATGCGTCGCACAATCTTGATCAATTAAACAAAAAAGAACAATCTCAAAGATGATAAACATAAGAACAATGATAAAGAATATACGAACATTGTTTCTCCCTATACTTACAGGAATGCTATTATTCGGTTCTTCATGCGTGAAAGACGGAGCAATGCCCTGTCCCAACTACTTGAAGATTGTGTATGACTACAACATAGAGTATGTTGATCAGTTCCACCGCCAGGTTACTTCTTTAAGCATCTTTATGTTTGATGCGGAAACAGGTGTATTGGTAAGGGAAGTTAAAGATACTCAACATCCGTTCCCGGAAAACTACACAATAGCAGTTCCCGATGAATGGCTCGGGCAAAACTATACGATTGTCGTATGGGCAGGGCTCGACGCAGACTCGTACGAATTTCCTACTCTGACACCAGGCAGTTCAACCCTCAGTGATTTTCAACTCAAGGTTAAAGACTACGAAAACCGGATAGTAAGTCGTAACTCAGAACTAGAGCCACTTTGGCACGGCATGTTGTCTGATGTAACATTTTCCGACATGGAAGAAAAGACCTATACGGTATCGCTTATGAAAGATACCAAGAAGTTCAGACTTGTTATACAGAGCCAAAACGACAGTATTCCTATCAATGTAAAAAACCTTGATATTCGTATACTATCTGCTGATGGCTGGTATGATAATGAGAATACCGTACTTGACCCGGCAGACCGTAGGATATCATACTTCCCCTATTATACAGCAAACGATGCGGAAGTAGGTGCTATTGCCGAAATGAACTCGCTCCGTTTAATGAATGATGGGCGTGTGAATATTTTACGTATAAGCGATAAAAAGACAGGTAAAATAATCCTTGAAATACCATTGATTAAATACCTGAACGCTCTCCGCATGCTGCAATATTCAAACATACAGCTTCAGGAATACCTCGACCGTGAAGATGAATATTACATTCTGATATTCCTCACTTTCATTAAAGATGATGGAGATCCTACGGACCCAACTGATCCGACAGACCCAACTGACCCTACGGATCCAACTGACCCAACCGATCCGACTGATCCGACTGATCCAGACCCGGAAGGTCACTGGGTATCTGTTCAGGTCTCTATCAATGATTGGATTATTCGTTTCCAGGATATTGATCAATAAAGATTTTAGAATTAAATACGATAATATATACTTTAATAATTAATTGTTTTATGAAGAAAAATTATTTCAAGAGAATAGCTTGGGCTACTTTGGTAGCCGGATTAGTGTTTACTTCCTGTTCGGATAATCTTCCTGATGGAGGTGAAGATAAAGGTAAGACAGAAGGTGAAATGGGTTACATCTCCCTTGCTCTGATCAACAGCAGTGTTCGTGGCGTAACAAAAGCTGAAGGAGATACTCACTACGGTACAGCTGATGAAAACAAGGTTAATTCTGCGATTATTGTTTTATATGATGGTGATGATCCTAACAGTAAAGTTAAGTACCAGATTCTATTGGATCAAATAGGTACTCCAATTGCACCAGGTGGCGATATGCACAGTATTTCGCCGGGAGCTAATGCTACAACCTATAGAACAAAAGCAAAAGAAGTTGTAAAAGCTAATTATAAATTAGCTGTATTTATTAATCCTCCCGCAGATTTGACAACTGCTACAGCTGTAGATGCAGTATTAAGCATTATGACTACTGCTGCTACAGTTACAGTTGATGATATTACTGGTGCTGCAAACAGAAACAACTTCCTGATGAGTAACTTTGCAGGATTAATAGATGTGAAAGAAAGTGATATTTACGATACTGCAGATAAAGCAGAAGCTGCCCCAGTCAAATTAAACGTTGAACGTGCAGTTGCTAAAGTAACCATGAATGCAGCTGCCGATATAACGACTAATACAACACTAGACGCAAATATTGGCGAGATTAAATGGGATGTTGATGTTGTCAACAAAAAAACATTCTGGATGAGAAATCCGATTGGTATGCTTGACGAGTCAAGTATTTCGTCAGGGTCTGTAACCGACACAATCCCAGAAGTAGCGACTGCTGCGAATCGTATATATATGTATGCCAAAGACCCAAACTGGGACGATGTCAGCCATAGTCGCAATGCAAGCAGTACTTTTACACTTTCAAATGAGTTTAATTACAAATCAGGAACTGCTGTTCTTTCCTATGAGCCTACAACAAACACGACTTATCCTGATCCTGTCAATAAGGATACTTATGCCTATGTAACGGAAAATACAATGGATGCAAAAGATCAATGGGAAGATGTAACTACCTGTGTGCTAATTTCTGCAGTCATTACTCCCAAAACAACGTTCTTTAAAAAGAATTTAACTGCAGGTGATCCATATTTCTTATACCGCAATATGGCATTCACTCTTGTAGATATACAGGAGATATATGCTGCAGCCGGCGAGCCTACAACAAAAATTACTAATGCTAACAACGCTGAATGGAAGGACCTTATCCAGTTGTCCGAAAATGCCGGAATCATTGCTCTACCTACTATTTTAGTAAATATGGCTACCGACTTTAGTAATTACACATCTGCTCCAACCGCTTCAAAAGACATTACCAATAATGGAGCTACCGTACGCTTTTTTGCTAAAGATGCACCGAACTATTATTATGTACCTATTCGTCACTTTAGCAATGACCTTCAAGATCAAAATATGGCATACGGTCGTTATGGTGTTGTTCGCAACAACTGGTATAATCTGTCACTAAACAGTATCAAGAATTATGGAACAGCAGAAATACCTGAACCAAAAGACAGACCAGATCCGGATGATAAAGATGAATCATGGTTATCTGTTGAGTTTACTATCCTTCCATGGTTAGAACGTAATCAGGGAATAGATCTCTAAGTAATTATATGCATTTATTACAGGAAGTAAAAATAGCATGCGTACTTTTTGCAAATCGCATGCGTGCAATTGTAAAAACGCACGCATGTGATCGGTAAAACGCACGCATGCGTTTTTTGCTTCACTGTAACTAACTGAAATGCACTATGATGTATTTTGGTTTTAATACTGTTTTATAAATAAAAAGAATACAATAAGGGTGGGTTCTGTTTGAGTGGTTTTCACGTATTTAAGCAGTATCTAAGAATAAAGGTAATGAAACATTTTCTGTATCATATAATTCTAATGGCAGGGATAGCTTTATTGCTAACTTCATGTACCGACGACCCACTGTTGGATGACAGTGAAGGGAGTGGTAATGTTGGTGGCAATGGAGACCATTTGTCCCTTACTATGAACTTGCCGCTATTAACCAAGGCTACCGGGGTTGATAAGGGAAGCAATGCAGAAATTATGATTGATGGAATACGTCTTGTACTCTATAAAGGAAATATAGTAGCACATTGCTGGGATTTGGATATACAGCTGAATGTCAATTCGAATGATATAAATGTTACCGGTAATGATCTCCGCACCCCTTGGAAAAAAACTGAAGATCATATTATTATTCAAACCAAAGCTAAAGAATTAAAGCCGGACAATTACAAAATGCTTATCATTATTAACCCAAACAACGCTATTAAAAGAATTACTGAAGAAGGAGGAGGATTACTATCTGCTATAGAAAATGGTACATTTGATGCAACAGTTACTACTAATATGTATCAAACAGTAAACAATGAAGCAGCCCATTTCCTGATGCTAAATCATCAGGGACTCATACAATTAACCAACAGCAACTTTTACGAATCTGCGGAAAAAGCAGAATACAACCCTGTTCAGATTAACGTAGAGCGTGCTGTTGCTAAAATAAGCAGTGAATACACCGGACCAACCACAGGTACTCGCTCTACAGCCGTAGCTGATTTCGGCCGGTTTGTGATGTTACTGGATTACAACAACCAACTGGCAGCACCTTGGGGTGATGATTACGACATACCCGAGGATTGCATTAAATGTCCTGTATATGGTTGCCCGGGATATTTTGACAGAGAAACAAAAAAATGCGACGCCAAACCGCATATCCATACATACGACGGATTAGGGCTTGTTACCGACCGGGTACGCTACATGGTGGCTACCGACCTGACATGGGAAGTAGACGTCGTTAATAAATCAAGCTACTGGCTCAGACATCTTACCAATATGGCAAATGGCACGATGGAAAAACAGGGTCAAATAGACAGAGAGAAGTCTTATGCCGAAGATCCAAACTTTACTTCCGCTTCAAATGCTAATTTTAGTTATATCACAAGTGAGGACGCACTTAATCCTGACGCGACAGATAGTAAAGCTAAAAGGCTGTCTCCACCTATATATACATATTCAGGATACTGGGGATGGACAACGGGAGATGATGCGCCGGTATACATTCCCGAAAACACAATGGTACAAAGCGAACAAAAGGGGGACCGGGTCACGCGGGTTATATTTAAAGCTATTCTTAAAAGAGAAGTATTCGGAAAAGACAAAACAAACGAAAAACCAACCAAAGTAGAACAAATGGGAGACTTCTTCGTATTTAAGGGTGGCGACAAAAATATTGAAGATTATAAGTATAACAACTATGATAAAAACAACAACACCTTCTACATCCTTCGTCCGGAAGATGTGAAAATATATGCATCGGCAACAACGACAGAAAACATTCATATATATCTTCGCGACGGTATACTGGACGCAATAGCAAAATTCAAACAAGACAACCCTTCTTTCAATTGGGATGATCTGAGTGCTAATACAAATCCGGCAACATCCGATAAGCTTTCTTTTTATAAAAATGGAGAGATGTTTTATGAAGCGCCGATTGAACACTTTCCCGTTGCTGAACCAGTAGTAAGTGTCGGTGGATACGGCCGCTTCGGTGTTGTACGTAATAACTGGTACAAACTGAATATCCAGAACATCGTTTCTATCGGAACGCCAACAATACCCCCGGTAAGCTCCGACTTAATAGAATCACCCTCTACCAGAAGTTCAACGCCCGAGACAAAAAGCAGTTCAAATTCCCTGATCAGGAATCAGTCAATTATATTCTAATAATCGAATGGTTATGAATAAAGTATTAAAAACAACGATATACCTCAAGCAAGTAAGAATCATGGTATTCTTACTAGGACTGTTATTGACAGGAGGACAGATGTTTGCACAGCAAGCTACTCTTGTAGAAGTCTTTATTGAAGATTTCGAAAGACCCGAATTCAGTGGTGAATATATACTACCGAACCCTGGAATATACGGGAGCTATTACGACTTCACCTATGCTACTGCTGTTCCAATGGCCTCAAATATAGGAGAATGTATCATTACAAAAAATTCCAATCAGGTTGGTCATGGCAACCCTAGTATATGGTCTCACCCTGACCATTCCGGAACCGGATATTATCTTTTTGCCGTTAAAGAAGCTGGTACTACTCCAAAAAAAATCTATGCTGCAACTGTTCCTTATGTAAGAAAAGGAGAAACGGTTAAGTTTGGTCTTTATTATGATGATGTGGATGGCGGGTATAATTTTGAAATACAGGCTACAGGAACAGGTCTTGGCGGTGCAACAAACACATCGGATAATTTTTATAATTCAGGTGGAGGATGGCAATTCTGGTCTTATTCCGCTACGGCTACGCAGGATGGAGAGATTACTTTCAGTATTGTGGATAAGTATGGATACTATGACAAATCTCACAAATTTGGGATAGACGACATTACCGTAACCATGAAAGCAATACAAATTGTATCACCCGCCTCTTTCACTACCTATACAAAAGTCAACACCCAGGTTGCCGTACCTTTTCAAGCAAAATATTATAATCCGTTGGGAAGCAATACTGATACATACACGTGGCAGAAATACAATGGCAGTTCGTGGATTACAGCTACCGGCACAGAAGTTGCTGAACCGGGAAATGCAACTTCTTTTACCACAAAGTTCACTCCAACAGCAGAGACAGTGGAAGGCTCTGTCAATTATCGACTTGCTGTTACTGCTGGTAGTGATACTTTCTATTCAGATATAATAACGGTAGAGTATATAGCGAACGAATACCTTTTTATGGAAAATTTTGGAGGAAATTGGCCCTCTACCGACCAGACAGATCCGGCTGGCGCTTCAGGCGACTGGTGGATTCAGGCGGGTTCGCAACCTACTATAACAACAGAATTCAGTTATGGACAACCCGATAAAGATGCTAGCAACAAGAATGAAATAAAACAAGCTTATGGGGAAATTCCGATTAAACTGGATGTAGATGGAGTCGCAAGATACGCAATCACCAAACTGGCCGGATGGCAACTGCCTCTTCCTGGTTATTCGGGTCAAGAATGGAAATGGGGACACGGAGATGGTAGCGGTAAAAAGGGGTTTGATGACCACACAATTCCTGGTGACAACTCAAGAGGATATTTTATGTACTCTTTAAATCCAACCAATGGTCAGAAGACAGTTTATGAAACTACGATTCCGGTTACAGAGGGGATGAAAGGAAAAAGCTTTGCGTTCAACGCATGGCAGGTCGCTCTTTGGGGAAGAGATGATGGTCTTACATACCAATTTAAGATGGAGGTAGAAAAACCGGGAAGCACACTAACTAGCTCCGCTGAGTTTGGGGTTAGCGACGGATGGGAAGAAAAAGAGTTGTTGTTTCACATACCAAGCAATTATTCGGAGAAGGAGAGTTACATCAAAATTCGCATATCATCTTTTGGCAACAATCTATGGCTTGGATTGGACGACATCTCTGTTACCGAACACGACACTCATGTAATCATTACCTCTCCTAATACGGAAAGTCATGTTGGTTCAAATGTTTCCTGCATGGTAAACTATAAATTCATCAGTTCTTCGATCAAGTATAAATGGCAAAAAAGTAATGATGGCAATGGATGGACAGATATTGCAGAAGCAAACGGTACGGCTGTAGGGATTAGCGGAAACTTTGCCACGAATATATCTTCTGTGGAAGATGGTTATTATTTCCGGATATTAATTACCACTAGTGATGATACGGATTTTACTGAAGCTATGGCTTCAGCACCTATACAACTGTTCCGAGATACCAACTACCTGATCAAAGAAGATTTTAAAGGCTGTGGCTCCACACAAAATTTCATTTATAAAGCAGACAATATATATGATATTCCGGGATATACATATACAGATGCTAATGCAGAAACGGTAAGGCCTAACCCTGGAAGCGGTTACTATATTATTACCAATCAAGTATATCTGAACTACTGGACAGACTCAGGAAGCTCTGTAGAAAGTACGACAGACTGGTATACCGATATAACGGATCATACCGGATGCAACGGATACTTTCTGCTGGTTCATGCCAGAAAACAAACCGAAGGCGAAACTATGAAATTTTATGAGACGACGCTTTCTGATCTATGTCCCGGCTCGAAACTATCGTTTAAAGCCTGGATTGCTGACTTGGAAAGGAATAAGAATACTACGCAAAAATTCAAATTTCTTGTAAGCTTCGATAACGGACACACGGAAGAATATATAACCGAAACGATCAGCGGAGGAAATAATGCTCCCTGGATACAATACGGACTTGACTTTTTTGTACCACAAGGTGTTACTACAGCCACGCTTTCCATTCTTGCAGAAGGAGACAGCTGGGACTGGGGTAAGGCTTTTGCAATGGATGACATTGAAATAAAGCAATTAAATCCTGTGCAAATAATCACACCTGATCAATCGGAAATCTCAATACTATCAGGCCAAACAGCATCACTTACGGGCTCTTATGCTTGCGGTGAATTAAGCGGCGACCTCACCTATCAATGGGAAAGCAGTCCTGATAGAGTTACCTGGACGGAAGCAGGAACTCCCACAAATGTAGCTAATGGAAATTTTGAAACAAACGAGTATACAACTACAGCCATTACATCTACTGTATATTACCGTCTGACAGTAAAAAGTGCATCCGCTTCGCTATCTTCCGAACCCTTAAAAATTGTCCCGACTACCATCTCTCCCAAAACCTATTTTGTATGTCCGGATAATATGACAGATGACCAAGCAACCAGAGACTACAGAAAAGGTGGTGGAAATGTTTTCCTGCCCGGAATGGTTAGTAAGGGAGAACCTGGTTACTTACCTTCATTGATATACCTGGAGGTTCCTGAAATAAACGGAATTATCTATAAATGGTACACCAGTGAAACTGCCGGAAGTCCGTTAACGGACCAGGACGAGTATGACAAAAATCAGAATTATACTTCTGGAACTGACGTTCAGGACCCTATATTAGTATCTGATGGAAAAACGCATACCATATCTATCCAGAACGAAAGAAATACGGAAGGAAAATTTGCAAATAGAACCTATTGGGTGGAAATCTGCGACAGTGATGGAAATCCTCTCCCTAATACAGTTAGAATACCATTCCACTTGGAACAAGGTTATCTTTGCGGAAGTATAAAAGCTATTGTGTCTACAGCCAATTCCCGTCGTATACACAGAGAAGACTTCGGAGGAACAAGCGACTCTGATCCAAAGATAAAGACAGATCCTCCTGCAAACATGATTATCGATTACGATCAGCACATTCTGGATGACCAAGAACTTCCTGAAGGTTCTTATCTGATATCCAAGGAAAGTCCAACATTAAATAACAGTGGCTGGAAAGCTATAGAAGATCATATTTACGAAGGTATTGCAAATGAAAAGCATGGATATCTGGTTGCTATTAATGCGAATGAAGAACCCGGGCGTTTCTATACATACCAGATGGACAATCTAGGTTCCTGCCGAAACATAGAAATGGTCTTTACGGGATGGTTTGCCAGCCCCGTGACTTGGAATGGTACTGAAAAAGCGAATCTTAAATTTACATTGACCGACACACATACCGGCTTGATATTAGCAGAATTTATCTCCGGAAACATGGTTGATGAAGAAAATAAATGGAGACAATTCGGATTCAGATTCTTTGTGCCGGACCAGGTTACCAGTATAAGCCTGGAGGTTGTAAATAACAACTTCGGTACAAGCGGAGGAAATGACGTTTTGATGGATGATATCGAAATCTATTTGGCAATGCCCCCTGTTACACTGGTTCCATCGCTTGACAGCTATATTTGTCAGGAAAATGCAGAAAACGCTTATGGTATTGCCACATTAGAAGGTTCCTATACAGACGACGGAACCTTAGGTGACTATTTGGATTATTGGTGGGAATTCAGGAAGGATGGAACCGATACCTGGGTACTTATACCCGGGACTAATAATAGTGTAAGTAACGGAGTAGTAACAACAGAAAATTCAATATATACCATAAGCAAATTTACAGATGCTAATAATGGCGACTATCGCCTGGTAGTTGGTCAGGCAGGAACATTCGGCAACAAGCTTAATTATGACTGTCTGGCTGTATCCGAACCTCGTAAATTAACATTCTCATCGACTGTAGCACCATTCCCTACACCATCACTGGAAGACAATACAACAGCCTTCTGTTATAACGATGTTGATGAGAACGGATATGTAACAATCACAAATAAAGATAATGGGACATATAGCCGTTTTTCATGGTTGCTTGATGGGGCAATTATTCAAAATTCCTCTTCTAAAGAGCTAAAACTTAAGCTGGAAGACTATGAGCCGGGTTATTACACCATATCTCTTACTGCATTTAACGAAGTCGAATGTTCGAATACATCCATACATCGGTTCCTTATATTTCCCAAAGTAACAACCTGGACGGGTAAAGGAGAGCTTAATAACTGGAACGACTTCAAGAACTGGGACAACGGAGTTCCGGGTGATTGTACTAATGCAATTATCCCAAATGCGTCGATAAGTGTTGACACAACTATCTTATTAGGGCATTATCCGAATCTGCTGAAGCCTACAGTCGAAACACTCAACGGGACAGATTACAAGACCAATCAGGATAATCTGAATAAACAACAACAGGCTATAAATGAAGAAAATACATTTTCTCTTCGTCCGGCTTGTGACAGCATCATGTTTAAAATGGGAGGAGGAGTAGCACGTACCGACTATTTGAAATACAGATTTGCCTATGTAGATTTGGATATTAAGCCGAACCGTTGGTATACGCTTTCTGCACCCTTGCGCTCCATGTACTCCGGCGACTACTTTATTATTGGAAATGTAGCCCGTCAGAATCCTACTGTATATATGATGAAATATAATGCAAAGAATCCGCAAACAAGTGATATTCCGGCAATAGCGGAAGGCGATTTTTCTAATCCCTTCAATACGCTTACCGAAGATTTGTATCCGGGATTAGGCTATGCTGTCTGGGTAGACGACGGGAAAACAGCAAGCGAAAAAGAAATACAACCTTTCCGCTTTCCCAAAGACAGCACGCAATATACGATGTGGAACTATCATGGGGTAGAGCTGGGCAAAACAGAATGGCTCAATCGTAGTTATAAAGGACGATTTACTTACGAACGGAATTTTACAGGTTCTTTGCCAAACACTGTAAATACAGCTAGCTTTGATGTTACTATAGAGACCGACAAAACCTCCTACTCAACAACCTTAGTAGGTAATCCGTTTATGTCGCATCTGAACTTTAGTAAGTTTGCAAGTGCAAATGGAATAACGGGCGGGTATTATATCTGGACTTCAGGAGAAACATTTGAAGCTATAAACCCAAGCCTATTCTCCAACGACCCGAACGAAATAGCCCCTATGCAAGCATTCATCATAAAAGCATTTAAGGATGATCTGACATTCACCTTCGATATGTCTGTTACAACGCTATCAGACGCGAACAATAACAATGTGTTACGCTCAACAAAGGCTTCTACAGAGAATACTGTACTACGGATGGACGTATTACGCGACAGTGTTGCTCAAAGTAATATCCGTTTGCGGTATATTCCATTGGAAGAGAACACGTATAGTGAACGGAAAGACATGTGGACGCTATTCTCAGAAGACGTAACCACTCCGGCCGTATTATATACTTTGTTGGATGGAAAAGCAGCTTCTATCCGCACATTAGGCGATCTGTCCAAACCGATAGAATTGGGTATCCGTACCTCTGAAAAGGGTAAGCTGACACTCCGTCTGTCTGGTATGGAAACCCTGGATATTTCGGAAAATATCTATCTGGAAGACAAACTTACCGGTAAAATTCATAACCTGAGAGACAATCCCGACTATACCTTCGAGAATGAAACAGGCAATGTGACAGGACGTCTTTTCCTAAGAATAGGAGATGCTACCATAGAAGAAGGTACACAGGGTGATTGGAATATACGGGTTACTACGTATAACAATACGATTGCAGTAAGCAGCTTGCCCAATGACCCGATTGAATCCGTAAGGATCTACTCCATACAAGGTAAATTACTGTATGAGAAGAAAGATATTAAACAAACCTCTTTCTCTGTACTTCCTTCGATTGAGAAACAAGTGATTATCGTTGCAGTTACCACCAATCAGCATCGGAAAAAGCAAAAGGTAATGATAAAATAAAGCATCTTAGGGGAACATCAACACAAATGTCGTTTGTTTCAATGCCGGAAGGCTCTTCAAGGTAATGCTGCCTCCTGACAGGCGCATGATCTGACGGGAAATAGACAGGCCGATACCGCTTCCGCTTTCTTTGGTAGTAAAGAACGGGATAAAGATGTGTTCCGCTTCTTCCGGAGGGATTGTCGGGCCATTATTGGTTACTTCTATGAATACGGCATCGTCTTCATTGCAATAGGCTTTTACTTCAATGCGGCCTTCTGCTTGTTCTTCTCCGATGGCCTGCATGGCATTCTTCAACAGATTGAGTACTACCTGGCTGATCAGGTTTTCATCGGCATATACAATCAGGTCTTCCGGTTGTACATCGATGGTAATCCTGATATTCGGGTAATGGTTTTGGTGGGTAGCCAGCTGTACCATCCGATCGGCAAACTTCTGCACATAAAACAAGGAAGGATGTGGCTCGGGGATATGTGTAAACTTACGGTATGACTCCACAAAGGAGATAAGCCCTTTTCCGGTAGCACTGATCACTTCCAGCCCATTGCGTATTTCATTATTGGCATCTCCGTGGATGGATAGCAAGGTATCACTCAGGGAAGTAACAGGAGTAATGGAGTTCATGATTTCATGCGTCAATACCCTTGTCAGCCGGATCCACGAATCGATTTCTTTTTCGTCCAACTCACTGTTAATATCGTTTACAGCTATGATACGGACATGCTTGTCCTGCAAGGTCATCTCCGATACCCGGATGGAAAGATGTACCATGCCCCGCTCGTTGGTAAATGATATCTGTTGCTTCGTTCCGGGCTGAATATTTGTAATCAGCTCCGCCAGCCCTTCATCGATCTTCCGGAGTTGTTTGGCATGAGTAAAGACAGCAAGTCCCAGCAGCCGCAAGGCTTCGTTATTTGTCTGATAGATATAGCCATTATCGTCTACAACAATAATACCGGTGGTAATACTATTCATGATCAACTCGTAGTATTTCTCTTTCTGGGCAGCATCTGCTTTGGCCTGGAATAGTATTTTGGTAATGCGGTTTAAGGACTTATTGACCAGTTTATCATTGGAAAAGCGCCCGCTGGTGGCATATTTGAAGGCATAATCGGCATTATCGATGGCATCAAACATAAAGGCAACCTTTTGTGCATTCCGCCTGTAGAGTCTGCGCATGAGTTGCAGAAAGAACAGCCAGAAGGTCAGGACAACAGCAAACCATACCCATTCTTCAGCCAATGCCAGGTAGGTAGCAGTTACCGTAAGTATCAGCAAGGAAGAAAGGCGGAACGTAAGACTGTCGATAAACCCTTTAATCATTACAATTCGTATCGTTTAATCTTATTATATAATGTCTGGCGAGAAATGCCCAGTTGGCTGGCTACCAGCGAAAGGTTGCCATTATGCTTATCAAGAGCATGCTTTATCATATTGTACTCCATTTCTTCCAGAGTAGTTGCTTCTTTTGTCTGTAATTCTTTCTTACGAGGGAAATCAAAGCTATCAGCATCCAAGGTATTGCCATCGCTGATAATCACGGCTTTTTCCACCGTATGTTGCAATTCGCGAATATTACCAAACCAAGGCTGAGCTTTTAGTTTCTCTTTGGCATTACTTGTCAGTTGCAAAGTCGGTTTGGTGTACATATTGGCATAATGGACAAAGAATATCTCCGTAAGAGGAACGATGTCTTCCGAGCGTTCGCGCAAGGGCGGAATCTCTACATGTATCGTATTCATACGGTATAGTAGGTCTTCCCTGAACTGCTCTTTCAGAACCATATCCTGTAAATCCCGGTTGGTAGCCGATATCAGGCGGATATTAACAGGTATGGGCGTATTACTACCCACCCGCACGATACTGCGGCTCTGCAAGGCTGTTAGGAGTTTGGACTGAAGATGGTATGGCAGGTTTCCTATTTCATCAAGGAAGAGCGTACCATTGTTGGCAGCTTCAAATTTACCCGGACGGTCTGCCCGCGCATCGGTAAACGCTCCTTTCACATGGCCGAACAGCTCGCTTTCAAACAGTGTTTCGGTGATCGCTCCCATGTCAACCGGCACCAGGGCTTCCTTCTTTCTGTTAGACAGTAAATGAATCTCCCTTGCCAGCATTTCTTTTCCTGTACCGTTCTCACCGGTTATCAGGATATTAGCATCTGTCTGGGCAACTTTCTCTATCAGCGAACGGAGTTGCTGCATAGCATTGCTTTCTCCCCAGAACATACCGCTTTCCTTGGATACAACCTGCTTTGAAGTGGGAATCGTTGTTCCTTTCTTTTTGGCAATTGTTAGTTCATAGGCATGCTGTATGGTTTCAAGCAACTTTGTATTATCCCAGGGCTTTACGATAAAGTCTGCCGCTCCTTCCTTTATTCCGCGAACGGCCAGATCTATATCTGCATAAGCCGTAAAAAGGACTACTTGCATGGAGGGATCTGTCTTCTTTATTTCCGCCAGCCAGAATAATCCCTCGTTTCCGGTGTTGATCCCTGCCGAGAAGTTCATATCAAGCAAGACAACATCTACCGTTTCTTCATGCAGGGTAGTCTTGATCTGATTGGGAGAAGTTAGAGTTATAACCTTTTGAAAATAAGCTTCCAGCAGCATACGCACAGCCGCTAATATTGCCTTATTGTCATCTACCACTAAAATGGTTCCCTTTTTTGCCATGTATATAATTCTTTTTACAAATGTATGAGAATTATACATATATTTGAACCTACGAACCACTAATATTACTTTAATTTTATCAGTTATGAGAAAAATCACATGTATTTGTCTTAGCCTAATACTCAGTATTTCAGCATTCTCACAAGAGAGAAAACATGCTTTTGAGCTAAATCAGCGCTTAGGCAGAGGTATCAATATGGGAAATGCTTTTGAGGCTCCGTCCGAGAACGCCTGGGGCAACCCCTGGAAAGCTGAATATTTCAAAATGATGGCCGATTTGGGATTTACGCATGTACGTATACCCATTCGCTGGGAACCGGCAGACCGGAGTATGGCAAACGCTCCCTATACCATCTCCGACACCTTTATGGAGCGGATTAAAACGGTTGTAGACGAAGCCCTTAAAAACAAATTACACATCATCATCAACATGCATCATCACGAGGCGCTGATCGCTAATCCTGCCGGACAAAAAGAGCGCTTCCTGTCGCAATGGGAGCAGATTTCCGACTACTTTAAAGCGTATCCCGACAGCTTATTGTTTGAGGTATTGAATGAACCGAATGCCGCTATGACTCCTGCCTTGTGGAATCAGTATGCGGCTGATGCATTAGGCGTTATCAGACAAACCAATCCGGACAGAGTAGTGCTGATTGGGACTGCCGAATGGGGCGGAATCGGCGGATTAAGTCAGCTACAATTACCTAATGATGAAAATATTATGTTACAATTCATTATTACAACCCCTTTGAATTCACGCATCAGGGAGCCGATTGGTCTGATATGAAAGATGTAAAAGGTGTGAAATGGAATGATTCTGAGTCGGAACGTGAAACCGTTCAGCAGGATTTCCATATGGTACAAACATTTGCGGCAGACAACAAGGTTCCTGTCCATATAGGTGAATTCGGGGCTTACAGTGCGGCTGATATCGACTCCCGAGCCCGTTGGACCACCTATCTGGCGCGTTGGTTTGAAGAACAAGGCTTCAGTTGGGCTTACTGGGAATTCAGTGCCGGTTTCGGTATTTACGACCCTGTAGGCAAAACCTATCTCACTCCTTTGGTAAATGCCCTGTTACACAATCCCATGCCCGAACCTGCAACCACAGAAGTAAGCTCCGTTTACGAAAGCAATTTCCAGAATAACACAGATGGCTGGGTACTCCAAACCCAGTCCAATACCACTGCAACACAGAGTATTGCCAATAATAAACTGCTTACAGAAGTATCAACAGCCGGTACCGATGGCTGGCATATCCAACTGGTGAAAAATGACATTCCACTGGAAAAAAACCAGCTATACCGCTTCTCTTTCAAAGCCTCCTCTACCAAGCCATACGAAGTCACTAATTATATCGGACGAAATGCTGATCCCTGGGATGCCTACAGCGGCTACAACCAGGCATCTGTAACAGCAGAAGAAACTACCTTTACATACGTTTTTACCATGAATGGAAGCGGCGATCCGGCAGCCCGCCTTGCCTTCGACCTGGGGACGATAAGCGTCTCCGCAACCCTCTCGCTAAGCGACATCAAACTGGAAAAACTACAAATCAATCCCGTAGGAACAGAAAAAGCCGCCAAAGCAGAAGCTATAACCCACTATTTCAGCCCCGATCAAAGCCACCTATACCTACTGAACAATAAGGCCTTCACACGTGCCTCCGTTTATTCACTATCCGGCAGCCTCATTACAAAAGCCCCTTTAACCCAAGAACTAAACGAACTAAACAGCAGTCAATGGCCATCCGGAGCCTACCTCCTCCTCCTGGAAAGCAAAAACAGCAAGCAATCCCTCAAAATCTGGAAAAAGTAAAAACAGGCTTAGTCTTGATATCAAGAATTGCCAAAGTCGGAAACAAAAACCTGCCAAAGTCGGAAATAAAAGTTCGACAAAGTCGGAAATAAAAACTTGCCAAAATCGGAAATAACAGTATCTTTGTCTTGTCAAATCAAGTTAAGATATCGATTATGGACAATGCCAAAGAATATTTACCTCGACTTTGCGATATCGAATTGCGCAAGGCACTCGAATCCTCCGGAGCGGTTCTGGTAGAAGGAGCGAAATGGTGTGGAAAAACCCGCACAGCATCCAATGCGGCAAAGAGCACTCTGTATATGCAAGATCCGGACAATGCAGCTTCATACCAAGCAATGGCAGACACAAAGCCATCCCTACTACTTAAAGGAGAAACACCCCGATTGATTGACGAATGGCAAATGGCTCCTGTGCTGTGGGATGCGATACGCTTTGAGGTAGATAAACGAAATGATGTCGGACAATTTATATTGACCGGTTCTGC
Organism: Parabacteroides sp. PH5-46; assembly: GCF_029892785.1. Lineage (GTDB taxonomy): Bacteria > Bacteroidota > Bacteroidia > Bacteroidales > Tannerellaceae > DFXE01. Next base: position 59,741 of record NZ_JARXXA010000018.1, on the reverse strand, counting down.
TGTTCCTTCTGATAATGTAACAGCCCACACAGGAACCGGTCGCATATCGCGGATGTTAATGCGCCCTATGAGTCTGTATGAATCTTTAGAGTCTAACGGAAGTGTGTCTTTAGCCGATATTTTTGCAGGAAAATACGATATTGAAGCTGTTTCTGAATTAACAATCGAGAAAATAGCTTTCGCTCTTTGCCGGGGAGGTTGGCCTGCTTCAGTGAATAGGAATGCTCAAACAGCTTTGAGGATGGCAACGGATTATGTGGAAGCGGTTATCAATCATGATGTCTCTCGTGTAGACAATGTAGATAAAGACCCAAACAGGGTTCGCCTTTTATTACGTTCATTGGCCAGGAATATTTCCACGATGGCTACCAATCAGACTATTCGTGATGATATAGAGGCGACAGACGACATCATATCTGACAGAACAATATACTCTTACCTGAATGCGCTACGACGTATTTACGTAGTTGAAGATTTACAGGCATGGTCTCCTTCCTTGCGTTCAAAAACGACCATCCGGACTTCCGCGAAACGGCAATTTGTCGATCCTTCGATTGCAACTGCCGTTATGAGGATCAACCCAGAAAGAATATTAAAAGATTTCGAAACATTTGGATTTCTCTTTGAGTCCCTCTGTGTCCGGGATATGCGTATTTATGCCCAAATAAACGATGGAGATGTATTTCACTATCATGATAAAAGCGGATTAGAGGCTGACATGGTCGTAGTTTTACGTGATGGCCGTTGGGGAGCTATAGAAGTGAAATTGGGTAATAAACAAACAGAAATTGCGGCTGAAAACCTGTTGAAATTGAAAAATAAGATAGATACGAAAAAAATGGGCGAACCCTCTTTCTTGATGGTGATAACAGGCGGACAGTTTGCATACCGTCGCGAAGATGGAGTTTTGATCATCCCTTTAGGATGTTTGAAGGATTAATTAATCCGGTATATCCTATGTTTTCTACCTAAAAAAAACGTATATTTGTAGGGAAAGAGACTCTCACAATCAAAGACTTAAAGTTATGGAAAAAGATTCTAACTATCAGCAGGCGCCGTATAGCTACCTCCGCTGCCTGCAGGCGCAGTGTCCACGTGCTGCCGAGTGTTTACGTTTTCAGGCTGCCAGCCATGCAAGCGTCAAAACTACCTCCTTTTTTGTGGTAAATCCAATCTACATTGCAGGCAAGGAAAAAGAATGCCCACATTTCCAGGAAGACCGTTTAGAGTGTTTCGCGCTTGGTATTACACAGCTTTATGATGCAATCCCGTATGTAAAAGTACTTAAAATCAGAAGAATGTTACAATTCTATTTGCACCGGAGTACCTATTACCGCATCAAAACAAAGAAGCGTTATATACATCCTGAAGAACAGTCACTTATTCGTGATATATTTCGGAAAGAAGGGATAAAGGAGGAACCCGTCTTCGACGAACTCGTTTACAAATACGATTGGTAGTCAGACACTTGCGAGTTTCACTGTTTTTCATAGTGTGAAACTAAAAGTTTCACTCAGGGTGATCCTCAAGGATCACTGCGATGATCTTCAAGTATCACCGCAGTGATCTTTTAAGATCACTCGAGTGAAACTTTCAGTTTCACGAAGATAAAAAAGATGGAACTTACGATTTTCTTCATATAAAAGTGGATTTAAGGTTTGTTGTGTCTAAATATTTTACAGGGGTGTCTAAATATTTGACACTCTATCTTTAGCTGTTTTTCATAAACCATTGACAAACAAATATTTTTTTCGTTTGGCATACCGTTTGTACCGGTATTGACAGAAAATTACAGGACAATGAAAAAGATACTTTTATACACAACACTCTTCCTGGGGCTGGCTTCGTCAGCAATCGCCCAGGAAAAGTTATGGACGATGGAAGAGTGCATGCAATATGCCGTTGATAACAGCCCGACCGTAAGAAAACAAATACATACGCATGATACCTACAAGGCAGAGTACAACTCGTCTATCGGTTCGTTCTTCCCTTCGCTGACAGCGGGTGTTTCCGGCCAGTACAACTTCGGTCGTGCCCTTGACCCGGAAACGAATATCTATACCAATACCACTACCTTTAATAACTACTACGAAGGATATGCCTCCTTACCTATCTTTAACGGGGGACAATTAGTGAACCAATTCCGCCTGGCCAAATCGAACCGCCAGATGGGAATGAACGACATACAAAAAGCCAAAGACGACCTGGCTTTAAACACTCTGGAAGCTTACGTAAATGTAGTGTACTACCAGGGAACCGTGCAATATGCCAGCGAAAAACTGGAAGAAAGCAAACGGGTACTTTATAAAGCAAAACGCGAAGAAGAGCTGGGTCTGAAAGGAAAAGCCGATGTAGCTCAGATAGAAGCACAAACTGCCGGAGACGACTACAACCTGACTCGTCAGCAGAACCTCTACACCACAGCCTTGCTCAAACTGAAAGAATATATGAACTATCCATACGACGAGGAACTGAAGATAGATACTACAGCTCTTGTAACGGATTATCTGTTTGAGTTTGAATCTATAGACGATATATTTACCTCTGCCCAGGAAAGCAATCCTACGGCTCTGCAGGCAGAGTATCAGCTAAAGGCTTCCAAGCTAAACCTCTTGATACAGAAAGGAAAGCTATTTCCTACGATCTCTGTTTCAGCCGGTATTTATACTAGTTACTATGAGAATCTGAAGTCGGAAACAGCTCCGGTAGCCTTCCGCTCCCAGTTCAAGAACAACCGGGGGGAGTATATCTCCTTCAACCTGAGACTCCCGCTCTTCAATGGCTTGTCTAAGCTTACAGAGGTACGCCGCGCCCGCAACAATATGCGCATTGCCCAGGAACAACAGACGGAAGTATTAAGACAGCTTCAAACCGCCATCGAGCAATCGGTAGCAGACCGGGAAGGCTTTGCCAAAGAGAGCATCCAGATGGAAAAGAAACTGAAATCGGACGAAATAGCCTATCAGGTAACAGTCCGCAAATTTGAAGAAGGCCTGATGAGTCCGCTGGACTTACAAACCAGCTCCAACACCTTGATAGAATCAAAGGCCAACCTTCTGCAAAGAAGGCTGATGTACCTACTCAAATGCAAACAAGTAGACTACTACAAAGGCCAACCTTTGATCAATCGTTAATCGTTAAAAATTAATATAAGATGGACATACAATTAGAAAAGAAGAAAGGGATTCGTAAAAAACATATTCCTTATATCGCGGGAGGCGCGTTGTTTCTGCTGCTGCTTGGCTGGATTATCTTTGGCGACCACTCGTCTACCCTGAAGATAGATGCACGGGGAATCAGTATTGGTGCTGCTAAGCAGGACTTATTTCATGACTTTGTACGTGTAGACGGGCAAGTGCAACCGATTACCGTTGTACAGCTAAGCCCCCAAGAGGGAGGTATCGTAGAGGAAAAGGTGATAGAAGAAGGCTCGCAAGTAAGCAAAGGCGATGTAATTGTACGACTGAGTAATTCGCAATTAGACTTGCAAATCCTCTCGGCAGAAGCCGAACTGGCCGAAAAGCAGAACTTCTTACGTAATACGCAAGTAGCTATGGAACAAGATAAGTTGAACAACCAGAACGAGCAACTATCGCTTGAGCTGGAAACCACCCGCAAGCGCCGCGCGTTCCAGCAACAGGAGCAGCTCTACAAAGAAAACCTCATCGCAAAAGAAGAATATCTTCAGGCAAAAGAAGACTATGACCTGGCCATCAAAAAATATGAATTAATCAGCGCGCGCCTGCTCCAGGACTCTATTATGAGAACCGTGCAGATAGACCAGATGGAAGACAACCTGGCCAATATGCGCAAAAACGTGCTATTGGTACGTCAGCGGAAAGAGAACCTGAATATCCGCTCACAGATTAACGGCGAGCTGGGTCTGCTGGATGTTGTTCTGGGACAGAACATCTCTCCCGGACAGAAGATAGGACAAGTAAACGACCTTTCCGATTATAAAATAGAAGCGCTGATAGACGAGCACTACATCGACCGGGTACGCACGGGGCTAAGCGCCACATTCGAACGTCAGGGAGCCAGCTATGGGCTTATCGTCAGGAAGGTATTCCCCGAAGTGCGCGAAGGCAAGTTCCGTACCGAATTTGTATTTACCGGCGAACGTCCGGAAAACATCCGTAGCGGACAGACCTACTACATCAATCTGGAACTGGGACAGCCTGCCGAGGGTATCCTCATACCGAAGGGTACATTCTTCCAGAGCACAGGTGGAAGCTGGATCTTCGTACTGGATGCCGACGGAAAGAAGGCCTATCGCCGCAATATCCGCATCGGACGCCAGAACCCGCAGTACTACGAAGTATTGGAAGGCCTGGAAGCCGGAGAAAAAGTAATTGTTTCCAGCTACGAAAGCTATAAAGATAACCAAGTATTGATTCTTGAATAACTGAATTATGATGAACTTAAAACGATTATTCCGTTCTTTCTTTAAGAGAGGGAAGAACAATCTGATAAAAATCATATCCTTGAGTATTGGGCTGGCTTTGGGGCTGGTACTCATTGCCAAGGTTTATTTTGAACAATCGTACAACGATTTCTTTCCGGATAATGACAGGATCTATCAGGTTATTTCTAACTATTCTACAACAGAAGGAAACAAGGCGTATCCTCAGACACCGGGAGCAGTTGCCGTAGGTATGAAAACGGAATTGCCGGAAATAGAAGTAGCCACACGTTATACCTGGTTGGCATTTGAAACCGTGATGGTTACACCCGACAAGAAGAAATATACCGGCAATGTTATATTAGGCGATTCCTGCTTGTTTGACGTATTTCCGCGCCCGGTACTGGCCGGAGACGTAAAAGAGGTACTGTCCCGCCCCATGTATATAATGATATCCCGGAAGATAGCCGAGAAAATGGGAGGAATTAACCAGGCGATAGGACAAACGTTCACTTTTGACAGCAGGCCGGGAAAACCTGTAACCGTTGGGGGCGTGTTCGAAGATATGCCGAACAACTCCCATCTGAGTTATGACGTAATTGTATCCATGCCATCTATCAGCCAATTTATGTGGGACGGTACGATGAACTGGCTGGGGAACGACCGCTATATGGCCTATGTAAAGCTATTGCCGGGGGTGAAACCGGAAGTCTTGGAACCTGGGATTGAAAAGATGAAAGAGAAATACCTGCCACTGGAAGAACTGGAGAAATCGGGAATCGATATAGGCTGGGACTTTAAGCCTTTATTGGAAATTCATGTTGGCGATGAAGAAACCAAGCGTATGACGCTGATATTGTCTCTTCTGGCTATCGCCCTATTGTTTACAGCCGTGATGAACTATGTGTTGATCGTTATCTCATCCTTGGTAAACCGCTCGAAAGAGATGGCCGTAAACAAATGCTACGGAGCTTCCGAGAAGAATATCTATCTCCGGATGCTGTCCGAAACATTGCTGGATATTGTGGTCTCGTCAGCAGTGGCGATTCTTCTTATCTTCGTTTTCCGGGGTACGATATTGTCTTTGTTAAATACGACTGTAAGCGACTTATTTACGCTCAAAAGCATCCTTCTACTGATAGGTGTCTGTGTATTTGTATTTTTCGTGGCAGCACTTATCCCGGGGCATCTGTATGCCCGGATACCGGTAGCTGTAGCCTTCCGCAACTTTACGGAAAGCAAGCGGTATTGGAAGCTGGGTTTGTTGTTTATTCAGTTTATAGCGGCGGGGCTGTTTGTTACTTTGCTGGTTATTATAGGTCGTCAGTACGACTTCATGCTGAATAAAAATCCCGGATACACATACAATAACCTGGCCTATTGCAGCCTGTCGGGCGTAGATTCGGAACTGAGGCAGAAAGCCTTGGACGAAACCCTCCGCCTGTCGGAAGTAGCGGAAGTATCTAGTTGTAGCCAGCTATTCTTTGATTTTGCTTCGGGCAATAATATACGCCTGCCCAATGGTGAACAGGAGTTATTTAATATTGCCGACCAGTATGCGGTAGGAAATGGCTACCTCAAACTGATGGAAGTACCCATTATCGAAGGCCGCTCCTTCATCGAGAACACCCCTTCTTCCAAAGAAGTGATGGTAAGCCGTAGCTTTATTGATAAAATCTCAAAGCATGTAGACTGGCCGGATGGCGTGGTAGGTAAGAACATCTATATCTCCGAACATAGCCGAGGCTTGAACGACACCTACACCATCTGTGGTGTGTACGAAGAGGTGTGTATGGGGATCATCGGACACCAAGATACTCGGGCTTCTGTTATGTTTTACAATGAAAAGCCTTCTTCGTATCTGATAATCAAATTTCACGAACAAACAGCGGAAGCCCTTGAAAAAGTGTCTGATATGCTGACAGCATTACTCCCCGACAAAGATATTCAAGTCTATTCGTATGCCGGAGAAATGAGAGGCAAATACAGCGATTCGGAGAAATTCAGGGATTCTGTACTGATAGGTGGCATCGTTACCTTACTGATCTGCCTGATAGGACTGATAGGCTATACCAACGACGAGATGAACCGCCGCAAGAAAGAAACTGCCATCCGCAAAGTAAATGGAGCTACAACAGTTGATATCCTGCGACTGTTCATCAAAGACATTAGCTGGATGGCCGTCCCCGCTATCACTCTGGGATGTATGATTGCCTACTTCATTGCAAACACCTGGTTGGATAATTTTGCCGATAAGGCAGAGCTAACAATCTTCCTCTTCGTAGGCTGTGCCATTGCTGTATTCATCATCATCCTGGCTGCCGTTATCATCAACTGCTACCAAGCAGCCAATGAAAACCCGGCCGAGAGCGTTAAAAGCGAATAAGGAATGAAGAGTTCCGTCTGAGATATGCTAATGACAATAATAGCAGTACGAGTACATATAATTGTTCGGCAGTCCAATATACCGCAAGTGGAATATTGGGAGAGCGGGATAATATGAACAGATAGAGCAGATAGACCGTTATATTTATCATCTGAAACAGGAATGCTATCTTCGTATTACCCGTGCCGATCATCGTATTGCAATAGGTGTAGGCAGGAACGGAAATAATAAACGTGGATAGCATTACGCAGAATGGATAAAACGCTGTCTGAATTACTGCTATGTCATTCGTAAATAGCCCCAACAGGCTATCCGAAAAGATAAAAGCCAGTAATAGAAGCGGAATCCCTATCGCATAATCCAGATTGATGACACGCCGACAGGTCTGCATAACTTGTTCCGATTTCTTTGCTCCGATAAGATTACTTACCAATGAGATAGTAGTGGTTGCAAACGAACTAACAATCACAAAGAAAAGCATGGAAATACTTCTGACTACATTTGCAGAGGCCAGTTCGCATTCCCCTAAATGCTCAATTGCTACAAAGAACAGGAACCAGGGAGCGATACAGAAGAATTGCCTGATCATCGTCCAAACGGATATACTAAGCAGATGCAAGGATAGCTTCAAGTCGAACACCGCACGTATTCCGTATCGCTTTTTATCTACGTATTTCCACATATAAATAAGGAGGAATACTAAGCCAATCAATCCTGCAAGGGAAGAAGCGATAGCAGCTCCGCTGATTTCCAATCGGGGAAACCCTGCCTTGCCGAAAATCAGCAGATAGTTGAACACAATGTTGCACACTACCATCACGATGGAGTTGGCTGTAAGAATTTTGGTGTAGGTAGTCCCGATAAAAAAGGCGCGGATTGCCAACAAAGGGAAAGCAAACAGGAAGCTGTAATCCCGCCACTCGATATAGCGCACAGTTGCCTGATATACATTGTCAGAAGTAATCAGCAAACGAAGCAAAGCGGGAGAAAACAGCTTTGATAATGCGAAAACAACAATAGAAAATAGGGATAAAAAGATTAAAGCCTGATAGAATACCCTGCCGACTTCCGCATACCTCTCCTCCCCGTTCCGTCTGGCAATAACAACTTGTGCTCCAAGACTGAACCCAAATCCGAGCATATAAATGGCGGAGTAATACATAGCTGCCAATGCAGACGCTCCTAAATCTATTTGGCTGACACGCCCCAGGAAAATGGAATCCGTCAAATTAATCAACTGTTCCATGAGTAGGCTCACCATAATGGGCAGGTTGATGAACCATATCTGTTTATATGTATAATTCATTTGTCTTTTATGAAATTAATTAAACTCTGTGGGAAATACAAGCATAGCAAGTTAATGCCGGAGAGAAACTCCCCGACAAACCTGAAGCTGAATAGCTATATACAGAGTTGCCACTTCATAAATTAGACAATCAATTGAATTACATCTGCAAAGATAAGTATATTATTGAAAAACCTTGCTTATTTTTCAGCAGCTCACCTATATGATCGGAGCGGCTCACCTTGGTGAACTGGTTGGCTCACCAAGGTGAGCTGCATCGTTCACCCTTGTGAACCGATTAATATATCGGCATTAAAGGGCGAAAGCAAGAGTTTAAAAAAATTTATTTATGCTGTGATTTTTAATGTTAACTTGCATCTAATACTTATAAAGAATGGATTAAGCGGTAATGCTTACATAATAAGTGGAGATGGAGAACAACGATTTAGAAAATGAATTTATAGCACTTATTGAGCAAAACAATGGTGTTATTTATCGAGTAGCAACATTTTATACGGATGAGGACAATCCGGTGGGAGACCTTTATCAGGATATCATTATCAATCTTTGGAAAGGGTATCCGTCTTTCCGGAACGAATGTAAACTATCAACCTGGATATACAGGGTTGCGCTCAATACTTGTCTGGCTATTTATCGTAGGAAAAAACGAAAGCTTTCTTTTGTTGAAATGAACTGGGACATTCCTATACCGGATGAAGATAATGAGATAATTAATGAACTGTATGTATTGATCAACCGCCTGCAAAGGGTAGAACGTGCGTTAGTTCTCCTTTACCTGGAGGATAAATCGTATAAGGAAATTTCGGATATCACAGGGCTATCGGTTACGAACGTAGCAACCAAGCTTTCGCGGATAAAAGAAAAGCTAAAACAAATGAATACTAATAATTTATAATTAGGGATATGGATCTGGATAAAGCAAAAAAGGCATGGATGAATAATTCTTTCCAACCTTCTATAAACAAAGATAAAATAGAACATATTATGAACAAAGATGGACAAAGCGCATTCATAAAGATGAAGCGTTACATATTAAGAGGAGTTATTATCTGTTTGGTATACAGTTTATTCCTTATGATTTTTTACCTTTTAGCAGAAGATATACCCGGCTTTCTGCCATTTATAGTCATGTGTCAACTCATTCTCATTATTGGTGGTCTTTGGAGCTATTATTGTTATCGCTACTTGCAGAAAATAGATTTAGGGAGAATGGATATTACAACCTTTTCCCGCTACTTCCTTAGGTTTCGTTCATGGGAGAAATGGGAATGGGTGGCAAAAGCGTTTTTTGTCTTTTTAATTATTGCGACTTTTGTCTATACCAGATACGATTTTTTTGTAGAGGGAGGTCTTATGGCTATTATATGTTTCCCTTTATTAATGCTTTTTAGTATAGGGATAGGTGCCTATATTTACCGCCGGTATTATTGGGGAAACATAAAAAAAGTAGAACAAGCCCTTGAAGAAATAGAGGAAAATTAGACCAGCTAATCAATAAATAGTTATTGTCTGGCCGGGTGAAGGATGTGTCGAAGGATGCATCCTTCATCTTTTTTTTAAAAAAAATGATTTCTCATGTTACGTTTTTCAATCTTAATTGTCATTATTGCAGATTATGGGACAAGAGCAGTTTAAACAAGAGGTGTTGCCGTTGCGTGAGCAGTTATTTTACTACGCGCAACGATTGCTGGAAGACTTGGAAGATGCCGAAGATGTAATTCAGGAGGTCTTTTTAAAGCTATGGTATATGCGTGACGACCTGGGCAGTTATAACAGCATCCCTGCTCTTTCGGTACAGATTACAAAACACCTCTGCTTAAACCGGATAAAGGTTCGGCAGCGTAGCCGGGAAGGCTTGGATACAGTAGTTTTGACAAGCCAAACGCTTACTCCCGAAGTACAACTGGAACAGAAAGATCAGGTAGCACAGGTGATGCAGATTATCGACCAACTACCGGGACTACAGCAAACCATCCTACGGATGAGACATGTAGACGGTTTTGAAGTAGAAGAGATAGCAGAACTGACAGGTAGTAAGCCCGAAGCCGTGCGCATGAATCTCTCCCGTGCCAGAAAGAAAGTAAAAGAAATGTTTTTCAAAATAGAGGCGTAATGACAAAGGATTACAAATACATAGAAGATTTGCTGGAGCGTTTCTTTGACGGAGAAACATCAAACGAGGAAGAAAAGGAGCTATACCGCTTCTTTAGCCGGGAGGATATTCCCGAGCATCTGCTACCTTACAAACAAGTATTCCACTATTTCGAGAGCGAGCTGGAAGAAGAACTTAGACAGGTAACAGAAGCTCCTCAAACAGATTTCCGGACAGAACAGAAACCTAAAAAACATTGGCTGGCATTGGCTATAGGAGTCGCTGCTTCTTTATTGATACTACTGATGCTAAGCCCGCTGTTCATGAAAGAAACAAGTTTCAATCCCTACGAAGGCAGCTATATTGTAAGGAATGGCAAACGCATTACCAACCCGGAAGTCATACGATCCGAACTGGAAGCAACCGTAAGGCAGGCTTTACAGGAAGAAAAAGAAGCCAGCCGGCTATTCACATGCTTGTCTGAACAGGAACAACAATATGACCTGATTGAACAACAAATTGAACAACAACAAGAAGAAATACTGAATAGCTTTTCAGACAAAGGATTAAGAGAAGAAGTAAAAAGAATATTAAAAATGGAATAATCATTAATAACAGAAAGAGTATGAAAACAAAACGTTTAATTGTAGTAGCAATCCTATTGATTGCCGGAAGTTTATCAACTGAACTATTTGCGCAGGATGCCATAAAGGCTTTGGTTCAGAAATGCGAAAATATGGAAAATGTGAATGTAAATATCGTTCGCAACAGGAATAAGGAAACCCGGAAAGTGGAACGTACGATCACCAGTATCAGCTTCAGTAACAACGAAGCATTAGTCAATGAGTTCATCGCTGCTTTCAATAAAGATAAAGAGATGACCGACCAAGAGATTGAAAACCGCTCCAACGGCAAGGTAAACAATATCTTTTACCGCTTCGGCAATACCTCTTATTCCTTCACACAAGGAGAAGAAGGAAGTGGCTCCATATCCATTATTGAAAGAAGCGACAACAAAAAGGATGTAGAATAATTGAAATAAGTTTAAAGTTTAGCAAATAACTTTTCAGAGACACATATCAAAGATTATTATATTTAAGTTTAGACATTAGAATATCCGGCCTGTGAAGGTCGGATATTTTTATACTTTCAACCGAATCTTGGCCTTCATCAAGCCCCAGGCAATGCCTATCACCAAGAAAGAAAAGACGATTGCTTTTATTAATCCGGTAGCACCTGTAAACATCCATTGGGGATAGTCAATAGGTAACAGCGTTAATATACTGTACAAGGCGTACGGGATAATGTAGCAGGTTAGTGTTACAGTCCCTGCCGGTTTGATAACATCAAACCAATGACTCTTTTTCTTTATATCCGTCAGCCAGTAAACTAAAGCAAACAGAGGGAAGAATATAGCGCAGCAATAGAACAACCAGGTAGGTGTAGACTGAAGTTTAGAAATAATCCAAAACTGATGAGATACAATGGCAGCTATCAGCATAACAACACCGATAGAACACATTATCAGGTAGAATCGTTTCGGCTCGGTAATACTGGCATATTGCTGTAAGATAAGACCGCCACATAAGCCGGCCATTGCAAAGGCATATAATGTAGCCGAAGCAGGAATATAACCAAGAATGCTCCATCCGGCAAAGACTCCGGCAGCGGAAAGAATGGAGAAAAGCATTAAAACACCAAATACAAGACCATTATAGAGCAGATTCTCACGGGTAAAGAGATAGATTACAGAACTTAGCAGATACGTCCAACCAATGAGTCCTAAAATACCCCACCATCTGGCAGCAAAAGAGGAACCTCCCCTTCCTTCAAAGATATAAAACAGATAAGCCAACAGGATAATACCTACTACTTTCATCCCGATAAAGAGGTACTTCTTCCAGTCGTCTGCCTTTGGATAAACACTCCATATCAGGAAAAAGCCTATCACCATTAAGATAGAAAAGATAGGATACAGCATGCCTGTTGCTTCGGCATCCAGTGAATCCCGGTTTACCGTAAAAACGCCCATAAGCACTAAAGCAAGTGTCCGCCAGAAGATGTGTTTACAAATATTCCACATAGTATCACCTTTCTTTATTCTGTTTTGGATTGCATAAGGAATAGCCATCCCCATAGCAAACAGGAAAGCGGGGAAAATAGTGTCCGAAAAGCCGAGCATATCCTCCTCCCGGGTAGCATGCAACAGCCAGTGAGGGATTTCTTTCATTCCGGAAATATCATTCACAAAAAGCATAAAAAACATCGTAAGCGCGCGAAAGATATCCAAAGCTTCGATGCGAATTGTTTTCTTGGTCTCCATGGTAAATTGAGTTTAGTATGTTTTTAGGGTTTAAAAGTTACGAATAATCTTACAAGGGTTTCCGGCGGCAAGGCAATTAGATGGTAAAGATTTCGTTACAACACTCCCGGCTCCTACTGTCGTATTATCACCAATAGTAACACCAGGCAAAATAATACACCCGCCCGCTATCCACACATTTCTACCTATCGTTACAGGAGCTGTATGAGATTTCCAGAACGGAAATTCATCCGGATCATTAGGTACCGATAGTCGTTCGTCCGGAACAGTAGGATGCGTAACTGCATAAATATGTGTACCCGGGCCGATACCGGAATGATCGCCAATGGTAATCGTATTACAATCGAGAAATACACAATTCATATTGATTTCAACACTATTTCCCAGGTGAATATTCTCGCCATAATCAACATAAAAAGGCGGAGCAATCCAGCAATGCTCACCACGTGAACCGATCAACTCATCCAAAATACGATCAATAAGTATCCGGTCTCTCGTATCAGCCAGAAAATATTGTTTTTGAAGTTCTTTTGCTTTATGCCATCTGTCAAGCAAGTCCGGATCGCCACAATCATAAGGCTCTCCGGCAAGCATTTTTTCTCTTTCAGTACGTATCATGCCGCTAATCTGTTTTTACTCATCAAGCACATATTGCTTCTAAATACAAAAATAACGAATATGTTTTGATACGTAAGGATATTTCATAAAAAAAGCCAGACAAAGGAGGGTTTAAGCATTCCTCCTTTGTCCGGCTTTATATGATGAGTTAGAATTATCGAAGCGGAATGTATTGTACAAATGCTTCGATGGCTTCGTAAGATGCTAATCCTAAGTCTTTATACAAATCAGCTGTTGCGCGGTTACGATCTTCTGCCCGTTGCCAGAAAAGGCGTTCGTCGTCTCCCAGGAAGGGAGCGCTTTCCATTTGAGACTGATGTTTCAAAATGGCATTCCGTTTCTGACGTAGCTGTTCCGGACTCATAGGTACCGCCATTTCGATATGGTCCATTTCCCATTCAGCCCAGGCTCCACGATACATCCAGATACGGCATTCTTTCATCCATTGCGTATCTTTCACTTCGTCTATGGCTGCCAAAGCGGCATCCAGACATACTTTATGTGTTCCATGAGGGTCGGCTAAGTCTCCGGCAACAAATATCTGATGCGGTTTTACTTCTTCCAGGAAATCACGGATGATACGGATATCAGCTTCGCTTAATTCATTCTTCTTTACCAGGCCTGTTTCATAGAATGGTAAGTCAAGGAAACGGATATGATCTTCCTGCTTAATGCCACTATATTGGGCTCCGGCACGGGCTTCTTCTCTGCGGATCGTTCCTTTCATGAACAAAACGTCTTCTTTTTCTGCTTCCCCTGCTACCTTTTCGTATTTCAGGAAATGAATGATTTCTTCGGCTTTTTTCTTTATAGCATCATTATTGGGAGAATACTTTGAAGAAACATCTTTCAGGTATTCACAGTAACGGATTACTTCTTCGTCGCCAACTGCTATATTTCCAGACGTTTGATAAGCCACGTATACATCATGTCCCTGATCACACAAACGGCGGAACGTACCTCCCATAGAAATCACATCATCATCAGGATGCGGACTGAAGATAATCACTCGTTTGTGTTGCGGGTTAGCCCGTTCGGGACGATTGGAATCATCGGCTCCGTACTTACCACCCGGCCATCCGGTAATCGTATGTTGGATATCATTAAATATCTTGATATTTACCTCATAAGCCGATCCGAATTTAGTCAACAACTCGCCCAGGCCATTTTCGCTGTAGTCTTTGTTGGTTAATTTCAGGATAGGCTTTCCGGTCAACTGACACAGCCATACAATCGCACGCCGGATCAGTTTATTATCCCATTCGCAACTGGTAACCAACCAAGGATGACTGATCCTTGTAAGCTGATAAGCAGCCGACAAGTCGGTTATTACCCTTACGGTATTCAACGTCTGTAAGTAGGTTGCCGGGATACTTTCACTCATTTTTTCCTCAACCGTTTCTTTTACAATATGAGCCTTTCCATCCCCCCAAGCCATCATGACAATCTCTTTCGCTTTCATGATCGTAGACATCCCCATCGTAACAACACCTGCCGGTACACTGTCTATTGATTTGAATATCTTAGCTGCTTCTTTGCGCGAATCATTGTCTAACAATACCAAACGGGTTCTGGAATTGATGGAAGAACCGGGACTGTTGAAACTGATGTTTCCAGCCTGTCCGATACCCAGTAACATATAATCAATCCCACCTACTTCTTCAATCTTTTGATCATAACGAAGACAGAAATCATAAATTTCTTCCTTGGGAAGGAATCCATCAGGCGAATAAATGTTTTCAGGTTTTATATCCACATGCTCCAGGAAATAATCTTTCAGGTAAGAAAGATTACTATAGGCAGGAGATGTCAGAGGATAAAACTCATACAGATTAAATACAATTACATTATGGAAGCTCAGCTTCTCTTCTTCGTGTATGCGGATTAATTCTTTAAATATACTTTGAGGAGATCGTCCACCGGGTAGCGCCAGAACAAATGACTGTCCAGTTTCTTGTTTTTTTCGAATTTCTGCAGCAATTTCTGCAGCAATGGCCAATGAGCCTTCATCTGCCGACTCATAAATAACAGTTGGAATCTTTTCAAAACGTGTTAATACAGATTGTTCATAAGCATTCTCCGGGCGGTAATACCTGGTTGGTATACGCGTAAGAGTAATTTGAGAGCTCAAATTTGTCTTCATGTTTATTTTTTCGATTTAGTACTTTAATATATAAAGAGCGAATTGCAAAAATAGTAATTTATTATATAACAAATTAACTATCCTTACTGTTTAAATTTTCCAGTTCTATTGTCAGCTCTGTCCACTTATCCATGGTTGCAGACAAACGGTTTTTCTGTTCCGAATATTCGTTGTATAACGAAGCATCGGAAGCACCCTCCGGTGTTGCTAGTTTGTCCTCCAGTTGCTTAATCGCATCTTCTAGCTGGGCAATTGTATTCTCTGCATCGGCGATTGCCCGTTCTGCTTTGCGAACTAGCTTGCTGTGTTCTTTCCTGGCTTCGTATGAAAGCTTATTTTGCGAAGGTTGTTCTTCTCCTTCTTCTGCAGAAAGTGCTTTTTGTTGGATGGAACGCTCCAACTCACGCAAACTATCCATCTTCTTCCGTTCAAGAAAGGCATAGATTCCTCCCAGATGTTCAATCACCCGCTTGTTGCCGAATTCATATACCTTGTCTACCAAGCCGTCCAGAAATTCGCGGTCGTGTGATACCACAATCACCGTTCCGTCAAACTCTCTTAAAGCGGCTTTCAATACATCTTTTGAACGCATATCCAGGTGGTTGGTAGGCTCATCGAGAATCAATAGATTTACCGGGTCGAGCAACAGGCGGATCATTGCCAAACGACTTCTCTCCCCTCCCGAAAGAACACCCACTTTCTTGTCCGAAGCTTCTCCTCCAAACATAAAAGCACCTAATATATCACGGATGCGGGTACGAATATCTCCTTGTGCAACATAGTCGATGGTATCGAAAACCGTCAGCTTCTCATCCAGCAATTGTGCCTGATTCTGGGCAAAATAACCGATCTTCACGTTATGTCCCAATTGCAGCTTGCCTTCAAAGTCTATCTCATCCATGATACACTTCACCAGTGTAGACTTCCCTTCGCCGTTCTTTCCTACGAAAGCCACTTTATCGCCCCGGTTGATGGTAAACGTAACATGCTCAAATACCTGATGATCGCCATATCGCTTCGCTGCATCTTCTATAATAACCGGATAGGAACCGGAGCGGGGAGCAGGCGGAAACTTCAGGTTAAGCGACGAGTTATCCACATCGTCTACCTCTATGCGTTCTACTTTTTCCAGTTGCTTGATGCGTGATTGTACCTGTACGGCTTTCGTTGCTTTATAGCGGAAACGCTCGATGAAGGCTTCCGTATCGGCTATCTTTTTCTGTTGGTTTTCGTAAGCCCGTTGCTGTTGTTCGCGCCGTTCTTTACGTAGTACTACATAGTCGGAATACTTCGCCTTGTAGTCGTATATTTTCCCCAGTTCAATTTCAATGGTGCGAAAAGTGGTATTATCAATAAAGGCCCGGTCGTGCGATACCAGTATAACGGCATTCGCCCTCGTAGCGATAAAGTTTTCAAGCCATTGGATAGATTCGATATCCAGGTGGTTGGTAGGCTCATCAAGCAACAGAACGTCCGGACGGCTCAACAACAATTTAGCCAATTCGATACGCATACGCCAGCCCCCGCTGAACTCGGATGTAGGCCGGCTAAAGTCTTCGCGTGAGAATCCCAAACCAAGTAGCGTACGTTCCAGTTCCGACAGGTAGTTATTCCCTCCCAGCATCTGAAACAATTCCGTTTTATGGGTAACTTTATCAATCAGGTTATGATACGATTCCGACTCGTAATCGGTACGTTCGGCCAGTTCCAGATTTAGCTTTTCTATTTCGCGCTCCAGTTCATGGATGTGTTCAAACGCACGCTCTGCCTCTTCTTTCACGGTACGTCCGTCGGCAAGTTTCATCTGTTGAGGCAGATATCCCACCGTTACATCCTTAGGAACCACTACTATACCCGACGAGGGAGGTTGCAGACCGGCAAATATCTTCAGCATGGTACTCTTCCCGGCACCATTCTTACCTACCAGCGCTATACGGTCTTTTTTATTAACGACAAATGAAATATCATCAAACAGCGTAAACCCACCAAATTCAACTGTCAGTCCTTCAACCGAAATCATAATCCAAATCTTTAGTAAGCTGCAAAGATACGATTAAATTAGCGTTTTCTACCAAATCCAACAATATGTTACACGAAGTAAAAATCGCACGCATGCCTTTTTCAGATCGCATGCATGCAATTTCAAAAACGCATGTGTGCAATTTCGGGAACGCACACGTGCGATTTCTAACACATCCCAAGCGGATGATTTACAATAATTTACAAAGCTTATGCAAGATTGATTTATAAATGAAGAAAAATACAATATTATTCTATAAATTTGAGCTTGATTTTATGTCCAATGAATAAACAGATTTTAGCACCCATACCCTTACAAGGAAGAATCGATGTTTTTGACTTCCTGAGGTCATTGATGATTTTCTTTGTCATAGTATTACATGTTAGTATGACATATATGCTTGATTGTCCTCCTTGGTGGTATGTTATCAGTAATAAAACAAGTCCGGTATTTATCTTCATCGTAAACCTTTTGGATATATTTATGATGCCTGTTTTGTTTTTTATTTCCGGTTATTTTACACCGGCCTCCTATATAAAGAAAGGGACAAATGGGTTTTTGAAAGATAAGATGAAACATATCCTCCTACCCTGGATATTAGGTATCCTGGTTATTATTCCTTTATATCCTTTCTTTCTAGGGAAATCAACAAATGATATGATGGGATTATTGAAGGAAAATCCTTTTTATCTGTTCAATTCCCAAGGTTATTTATGGTATTTAGGCATTCTCTTTCTTTTTCTTCTTGCCTATACTTTGTATGCCCGCTTTATACCTCCAAGCAGTACGCGTACCACTATATCAAATCAGAGAAACAGTTTATTTTTACTTGCATGTATTGTTCTTTCCGTCATTTGCGCATCTCTTTCTACTACATTTATTACTTCTTTTGATAACTGGTATTATTTTGCTTATGTTTTCAATCTGAAACCGGCAAAAATAATTACTTATTTATCCCTGTTTATTCTGGGAGTATATGCCTGGCAAACGAAGTGGTTTGTAAGAGACGGATGGATGCCCTCTATAAGCCTGTGGCGCATATTAGCTATAGGTACAGTAACTTGCTATTTAGTATTGAGACTGCTTATCCTGCCCAATTATGATTTTCCGGGATTAGATAAACTCATACCTGTTTTTGATGCTGTTTGTTCTTATACAACATTGCTATATTTATTACTAATAGGTATGAAATTCCAGGCAAGCCGTGTATCCGGATGGCTGGTTAATATATCCCCTTATTCGTATGGCATATACTGGATACATATGCCACTTACTATTTTATATTTGCAACTGATAAATGAGTTGAACGTTCCGATCTTTATAAAATGGCTTTCGGGTATATTCGTAACTTGTTTCCTATCCTGGCTGATCAGTAAATATATACTAAAGAAACTACCTTTGCTTAGGGAAATGTTTTGATTGAAGGTAAAAGATAAGAAACGTCAGCAAACACACCAGTATTTCCGACACAGGAAGGCTGGCCCAAACACCGTTTACACCCCAATATAGCGGCAATAAATAAACCAGCGGAATGAAGAAAGCCTGCCTGATTACACTTAAAGCTGCCGATTTAACGGCGTTTCCAATATGTTGGAAAAAGCCGCTTATCAACATCTGGCAACCGGCTAAAGGCAATGTTACGGTTAAAACGAAAAGCGCTTTAGAAGCTTCTGTTATCAGCTCCGGGCCGGGGTTAAACATCTGCACCAGCTCTTTAGAAGCAAAAATACCCAATAATAAAGCTACAACACCAATCCCAAAAGCCACCCTGAATGCATAATACAGCGTTTGGAACATCCGCGTATAGTTTTTTGCTCCGAAATTATATCCGACAATAGGCTGTATCCCTTGAGAGATTCCCGCAAATATCATGATGAAAACATAATGGAAACGGCTTGCAATTACATAGCCTTCTAAAGAAACAGGGCTACTATAGGCAATAAGCTGCTTGTTTGTGAAGAAAACAATCAAAGAGGTCATAGCTGTAATCAGGAATGGAGCAAATCCTATACTCAATATCTTTAAGAGTATATTCAGCCGTAGCCTCAAATAAGACAGCTTAATAGGGAAAAAACTCTTTTTCCCCAGAAAATGAGGGATGATTATACAGGCAGACACAAAGGTAGATAAAAGAGTTGCCCCTCCGGCTCCTTTCATTCCCCATTTAAAAACAAAGATAAAAACAGGAGCCAATATGAGATTGAATATAACACTGACACCTACAACATACATTGACTTTTTAGGAAATCCGGTAGCTTTCATTATATTAGTCAGTGTAGCTCCCATGTTCAGGAAAAGGCTGGCCGGAAGATAATAACTAAGAAAGTCTTTCGCAAAGAAATAGGTCTCTTCCGTTGCCCCCATCCAGTAAAGGATCGGTTCCATCCATATGTAAATAGCAACAATCGGGATAACAGAGATAATGAAAGTAAAAAGAAGCGAAGTTCCCATTACTTGCATGGCTGTTTCTTTATCACCCAGTCCGAAATATATGGAAATACGACTCGAAGTTCCAACTCCCACCAATGTGCCCAACGAAGCCAACAGGTTCATAATGGGCAAGAGTACTCCGAGAGCCCCAAGGGCATGCTCTCCTAAGTTCGGGCCATATCCTATAAAAATACTATCTATAATATAATAGACAGCCAAAGCAAGTGTTCCGGCTATAGACGGCAGCGTATATTGCCAAAAAAGCCGGGAGATCTTTTTATCCCGTAGTTCCAGTATTTGTTCCATTCATTAAAATTTAATGGGAATCCCATTATAAAAGTCCAGAATTTTTGCCCGCAGGATATAATCATATTTCGCCTGTATCTGTTCAGACTGGCTTTGCAAAAATCTTGTTTTCACCTCATTATACTCAAATGGAGTCAGCTTAGCCAGTTCATAGCGGATTTGTGCATGTTCAAAAGATTCCGAAGTAAACTTTACAGCATCATTCGATGCCATATATTTTTCATGTGCGGCGATAGCATTCTTATGCGCTGTCTGGATTTCTTTATAGAGGGTTTTCTTTACATCTTCCAGCAGCAGCTTCCGGTCTTGTATATCCAGTTTGGCTGTACGAACTTTATTGCGTGTTTGATAACGATTAAAGATTGGGATACTTAGCTTCAATCCAATCAACATATAGTCATTATTCTTCAATTGATTAGAAAAAGTTTCATTTGCCCTAATCAGCTGATTGGTTGACGGGTTTATTACATCTTTGGCATTGTATTTGTAAAGATATCCGGTTCCCCATTCAAATACAAGGCTCAAGTTGGGCATGTAATCGGCTTGGGCTACTTTCAATGCCTTTTCGGCACTCTCTATTCTGAACTCTTGTTCTTTTATTACAGGCTTATAGCTGACTGCATGTTCGAAGATAGACTGTGCCGGTTGAATCCTGCGAAACATATCTCCCAGCAATTTTTCATTGAACAGAGGAACCCTTACATCAAACTGAGTTTCCTGTTCCAACTCGAGTGCCTGCGCCAAATCAAGCAAAGCCAGTTCCAGATTATTCTGTGCTTCAATGACCGATACCTTGTCCTTGGCAAACTGTGCCTCCATATCATATAGGTTGACGGAGGGTACACTTCCGGCTTCAATGAGGTATTCTGTTTTCCTCAGCTGGGTTTGAGTCAGCGCCAATTGCTCTTCGTTTATCTTTACAAGTTCTTTATTAAATAATACCTGCAAGAACAAAGACGTAATATTAATGGATAGATTATCCTTTGCTTTTTCCAGGTTCTGCGTAGCTGCTTCAAACTCTAATTTAGTCCGTGCTATTTCGTTCGGAATACGAAAGCCTGTAAAAATAGGAATAGAAGTACTTCCTCCCAATGCTGTCCTGGACAAAGGTTCATCCATATCCGGATACGTTTGCGAACGCCCGAAACTCCAATCCTGAGTAATACCTGCATTAAGATCCGGCAAACGGCTGTTTTCCGCTGTATTCTGCTGAACTCCCGCTACCTCTCGCTGAAGCTTCAAACGCTGTATACTAATATTATGATCAATAGCATATTGGATACATTCCTCCAGTGTCCATCTTTTAACATTGCGATTCCTGGTATTGGTGCTTCTTGTTTCCCTTTCGGTTGTTCGCCTGGCTACTTGCTGTTTGTGAGGAGTATACATATCATTATTCACTCTTTGTGCAAGCGCTTTTTCCATCGGATATGTAAGGAAAAGGGCTATTATAAAATAGATGGATAGTTTTGTTTTCATACGATTAATCTAATTGAAGGCCTCTTACTTTATCATCTAACGATATCCCTTTTCTTATCTGAATATTAACTCCGTCCGACAAGCCTACTCTAACTTGTCTTCTTTCAAAAACCTGTTCTTTCCCCTCAGATGTCAAAACATAAACATAAGTCAGCCCCTCGCTGAACTCAACAGATGCTTCAGGAATCAGAATAGTATTTCTGGCCCGCCTGATAAGGATTTCACCATTCGCGCTATAATCTGCCCGGATCAGAACAGAGTCGGGTACATGCAAGGTGGCCTTGATTTCGTATAAGACGGTTCCGTTCTCCCTCTTTCCCTCCGGTGCAATGTATTCAATATAAGCCCTGAACACCTTATCGCTGATAGCTCCTATTTTTATTCTCACAGGCATTTTGTTTTTGAGCAGATGAACTTCTGTTTCATCAACACTTCCTCTGAATATCAGATCAGTCATGTCGGCTACGGCAGCTATGGTTGTCCCTTCGTTAAACACATTAGACTGAATAACATAATCCCCTTCTTTAATAGGAAGGTTCAACACTGTACCTGAAGTTGTAGACCGGATTTGCGTATTACTTATCCGGGAAAACCTTTTGGCTACACCATACTTAACAATATCCAATGCATCTTTGGCATTCTGCTGTTCTTCAACTGCTTTCCTGTAAGCAGCTTCAGATATTTCAAATTCATTCCTGGATATTACTTCCCGGTTGTACAACATCTGCTGACGTCTGAAATCCATTTGTATCTGATTCAGGTTTATTTCCGCAACCCTTAACCTGGATTCTGCCGCATTTAGCTCTCCCATTTCTGTTGTAACCTTCACGTTGGCAATAATTTCTCCTTTTTGGATACTTTCTCCGGCTTCCTTTCTTACATTATTAATAATCCCGGATATCTGGGGTTTTATTAATATTTTATTCCGGGGTTCGATATTGCCGGTAGCTACTACCGTATTTTCCACAGTACCTATCCTGGGTGTTACAATCTCGTAGCGTGCAACTTGCTCCCGGGATTCGTCCCACAAAAACTTGAAAGTCATAAGAACTACAAGTATTAAAATAGAAAATATTATAATCCGACCTACTTTCTTCATAAACGATAAGTCTGTTTAATTTTTATTCTTCCCTGATTGCATCAATCGCTTTTATGTTCAAAGCACGCATAGCCGGTATGATACCGGCCAGCACTCCGCTAATTAACAATATCAGAAGAGAGGAAACCCCTATCTTGAATGTAATCATAGGATGCAAGATGAACATGTTTTCTTGTTTTTGTACCCAAACCAAATCGGCTATATGCAAGGCATAAACACCCGCACATAGTCCGCAAATCCCGGCAAGTAACGTAAGAACAACACTTTCCCACATTATCTGGCTGATGATCTTACGAGGCTTGGCCCCGATAGCCCGCCGTACACCGATTTCTCTTGTCCTTTCCTTTACAGTTATCAGCATAATATTGCATACGCCTACAATACCGGCCACAAGCGTTCCCAGCCCTACAATCCATATTAAAATAGATACACCACTAAAAAGGTTCATATACATCGTATATTCTTTCTCCATATTAAAACTCCAGATGGCCTTATAGTCATCCGGATGTATGGAATGGGTGCTTTTCAGTACCTGTATTACTCTATTTTCTATATAGTTTGCCCGGACATTATCTTTTGATATAGCTGCTATAAAATGAATGATATCTCCTTGATTGTTTATCTGTTGCAAAGTAGTGAAAGGTAGAAGTATCGAACTCTCCAACTTATCTCCGATACTAATATCAGATAGTCCGTTTGTTACTCCTACGATCTGGTAATAAACACCATTTACCCGGATATCCTTCCCGACGGGGTTTTCCTTTCGCGTGAACATCCTTTCAAATACTTTTTTACCAATGACACATACTTTTCTCTTCTTCTCCATATCTATATCATTGATAAAGCGTCCGTATGACAGGTGTTGGCTTTCTACCTGTGCATAGTTCGGATACAAACCTTTCACATGGAAAGTCCCGCTCTGCTCTTCGTATACAACATTGTTATTCATCATTTGTCCCCATAATACAGGAGACAGAAACTTTATTTCAGGTATCGAATCCATAAGAATACCAATATCTTTATTCCGTATATCCCAGGCTCTCCCTTTCTGAAATCCCTTATAGGCTATGGCCGTAGGCGCAGAACCTATAAAGCAGGAATTGGTCGCAAATCCTTTAACTCCTTTCATAACGCCCCGTTCCAATCCATCTCCCGAACCAATCATTACAACCAACGTAAAAATACCCCAAAATACCCCGAATGCAGTAAGAAAACTTCTTACCCGGTTTCGGGTAATTGTGATCCATATTTCCTGTATTTTATCTAAATCGAACATATTATTCTGCCCTCATTGCTTCTACTGCAGGTACTTTCACAGCTAATCGTGCCGGAAAATAACCGGCTAATACGCCAGCTATTACTAAAACAATCATTGCTCCTATTGCTGTAGTAACATTAACCGACGGATTTTCAAATATGGCCAATGATGATAATTGTGTATTATTATCAAGAAACCAATCAAATAGTTTGCTGAGCCCCATACCCACAAATAAGCCCAGATAGCCAAACATAGAGGTTATAACAACCGATTCTACTACAATATTTATAAGTATAGAGTAAGGTTTAGCTCCCAAAGCTTTTCTGATTCCGAATTCCCGGGTACGCTCCCTCACCGTAATAAGCATGATATTACTAATACCTACAATTCCGGCAAATAGCGTTCCAATCCCGATAACCCAGATAAAAACATTTACAGCATTAAATATCCCCAATGTTTGTAAATACGTATCCAACCGATCCGTAAAGGTAACCGCTTGCTCATCCTCAGGATCAAATTGATGCAAAGCCCCCAAACGGGTTCTCAGGTCTTTAATAAATTGCTCATTACTTTTCTTCGTATCCAGGTTCTTTACAGTAAAAGCCAGACTGGTAAAGCCCCACCCTCCATAAAATAACAGTTGAGAGGTAGAGAAGGGAATATAAGCCTTTTCAATATTGGTAGAGGAAGTTTCGTCGAAAACACCTATGACCGTAAATCGAAGATTGTTTATATTTATATCTTCCCCGACAGGGTTTTTATCCTGATATAATACATCCTTCAGACGTTGATTGATAACTGCAACCTTTCGCTGCTTATCTATATCAAAATCACTGATAAACCGCCCTTGCTTATCCTTTATTTTTATTCCATTGATATGTGTATATTCAGGATATACACCTACTAATGTAACAGATGCTGCATAATCTTTTTTATAACTGGCTGTAGCAATCGTATTTATACAAGGAGAGATAAATTCCTTTTGTAGTATTTGATTATTTATCAGCTCAAAGTCTTTTTCGTCCAACTCTATTTTCCTATTATCGGGAAGTCCTTTGAACGGGATAGAGGTGGTACGTCCGAAAATAGAAATACTATTGACATCCCTGCTACCAAAGGTTGTCATTACTCCATTCATCGCACCATTGCTTGAAGCCAACAGAATAATGAACATAAAAATACTCCACGATATAGAGAATCCGGTAAGAAAGGTTCTTAACTTATTCTTTTTTATCGAAGCAAATATTTCTGTCCAGTTATCAAAATCAAACATACAAGCAAATTATATTATGTCAGACTACAGGAATCTTGTTATTTTATCAACAATCCATTCAGGATTCTGTACAGGTATGCTATGGTCACCTTCTCCATAATACAAAGAAGATTTATCTATATGCCGGTGCAAAAACGTAGCGGCATTAGCACATTCCGTTTGTTTGGCATACAATAAAAGAGTTTCGTTTGCAGGTGGATTCGCTGCTATTTTATCAAACATATCCAAGTCCTGTCTTAAATCTTCTTTTAACGTTGTATGTTCAAACAAGTATTGAACCTGCCGGTGTGTTTTACTAATCTTCCTTTGGCTGGGTGTTATACTGGTTGATAGAGATAAACTTTTTAGATATTGGTCTAAAAAAGATTTATCATATCCTTCCAGTAAAGGCCTTGATTGTCCATCACTTAAGTCCGGGGTTTCAATAATAATCAATTTATCAACCACTTGAGGATGATGTATAGCCATATACAAAGCAATTAGCCCTCCATAACTATACCCTGCTATATGTACTTTGGATAAATTAAGTTCATATAAAATACCCAGCAAGTCTTTCGACATCGACTGCAAATCATAACCTGAATCGGCTGTTTCACTGAGTCCATGCCCTTTTAAATCATAAAGAACAACATGATATTTCTTAGCTAATTCTTGTGCAATAGAGAAATAATAAACAGACAGATTTGTAAATATACCATGAATCATTACAACAGTTTCTGCTGCACCTTCATTCATTTCCAGTATATAAAAATCGTTGTTATTAATTCGAATCATGCCCACTTACTATGTAATCTACCACCTGCCCAACAGACAAGTTATACAAATCCTGAAATTTCATTTGAGATATCCATGAAATAAAATCTATTTCATGTCCGTATTTCTTCTTTACTTTTTCCGCAAAGGCAACAATTTCTATACTATCCATCTCCAGGTTTTTTGTAAAAACACTTTCCTTGGTTATCCCTATTTCTTCAATGACATCACTTCCAATGATATCAGCAACAAACTCTTTTAGTTGTTCGAATACGATTTCACTTTGTTGCTTTTTGGCTATAATTGCTGTGTCCATGCTACAATGTATTTTTCTTTATGTTTAAACGTGTAAATCTCTTGTTGAGCAATAAATAAAGAATCGCCTTCAATTCTTTCAATCTCATATTTTTTAGGATTGCCTTCCAATCCTACTCCTAACATTTTTCCATAGGCTTCTTTGGCTGTCCAAAACCGGGTAGACCATTCCGATTGTTCTCTATCCTTTAGCAAAGTCAGTTCTTTTTCCGTGAAAGACATATCCATGAAGTCCAGACTTCTCTCTTCTATCTGTTCTATATCAACGCCAACCGGCTTTTCCGATACGAGTGCAACAGATTCATTTCCTTTGTGAGAGAGAGAGATTTCCAATCCTTCCAGTTCATCCAATCCTTTGGCTAATGGTTTACCTCTTTCGTCGTGCTCTATTGCTATTTCAATAGGATATGATTTTTTTCCGTATTTCTCATTAATGTAAGTACGGATGGCATCTTTAATAGCAATACGACTAATGATATAGGGTCTGCGCTTGTTAAGCAACAATCCTTTCAAGTGAACCTTTTCTTCTCGGTTTAAATACCTTTTCTCAATAAACGGCCAACTACCTGTTTTAGGATAAGCAAGATCGAAATACATAAGGGGAGTCCCCTCTAATTGTTTCGCCAGCTTATTTTCAAGTGGTGTATTGATGATATCCCATAAGGCATTGTCCATTTCAAAACGTTTATTCAGCCAGTTTTCAGCAATGCACCATACTTTACCACCACGTTTGAGAATCATATCACCATTGATGAAATCATCGTTTATTTCAGTAACTACCAATGTAAAATCAAAGATACCGCCCTGGTCATGGAAATCCTGATAGAAGGTAATCTTGCCTACACTTACCGGAAAACAAATATTATTTTCTTCAACCACTGTTCGCAGATATACACCAATCAACTGCCCCAACGTATCAAGTAAAGAGGCTTTTCCTCCACTATCTTTTACTACAGCCTTCATCCCGTTTTCGCACACTTCTGTAACTTCTACGACTCCCTGGTAATTAGGTCCGTGAAACATCAATTCTTTATATATAAACTGACGGGTAGGTGGTTCATGCGTCTTTTTACCCAAGTCTATCTCGCCTGCATATTTCTGTGGCGGATCCGGATATTTGTCTCCTAGCATAATCTCTGTAGTGATGAAGTTTTTCATTTCCAATTTCATCAGGTCGTCTGATATCCAACGACCTTCGATTTGCAACCTGAATTCATGAAAAATGTTCATCCATTGGAAAATACTAAAGGAGGATAATCCTAAAACCTTTTGGGCAGAAACATGTTTTTCCGCAATTTCCATCATCAGCTCAATACTCATCGTCATAGGGATTACCACATCGAAATCTTCGACAACCGTCCAGTAATCAGGTTGTTTCACAACTGTATGGTCTGTTATATAAGGATAATCCCTAGTAGTAATGCTGGTTTCCTCTTTGAACGCTTTTTTTACGTTAGCAATAGTTTTTTTCTGTATAGCTGGCTGAATTACCTTTTCTTTGGTTTGAATTTGAGAAATACCATTTGTTATATTGAATTTTTGCTCCAACGATTTTACTTCATCCATAATATCAAGCATCTCTTTCTGAGCTAAAGACATCTCACGGATATTCTCATTTACTTTTTGCGCCAGAGGTTGATTGCTATTAGTGTTTTCTTCATAAGAAGAAAAATCGAATCTGCTTTGTTTCTTCAATACCTCCTTTATTAATGGGAATTCTGTCACGAAAGGAGAAAAACCTTCAATTTCCAACTCCTGTCCTACAACTTTAGACATTTCCCCATTTCTGATAAATAGTGTATCGACCTCTTTTCCTTCAATATACAAAAGAGCAAGTACTCGTCGTAATTGTTCTATACCCGATTTGCCCGGATTATAGGTTGAAATGGTACTATAATTTTCATCACGCAGAATATCATCTACAAAACCTGTTAAGGAACCCGCTCCTATTTGAATAAAAACACGCGCTTTTTCCTGGGTGTATAATTTGTCAATCAACTCCCTGAAACGAACGTGTGACGTAAGATGCTCAAATGTAAGTTTCCTGTATTCACCCATATCAGTAGGATATTGCTCCAAAGACGTTGCCGACCAAATAGGAATAGTTGGTTCTTTCAGTTCTTCTATTTGATTCAGGCAGTAATCTAATATACCGATATGTTTAGCGATAAACGGGGTATGGTAACCCGATTTGTAAGGCAGTTCCTGATTAAAGATTTGATGCTTTTTCAAACGTTCGCACATCTCGTCTACAGCCTCACGCTTCCCACACATCAACACTTGTGTATTGCAATTATCGTTTGACAGATATAACTCGGGGATATCTTTTATTATGGGTTCCAATTCTTTATAGCCACAACCTACAGCTACGAAGTAAACATCTTCAAGCTTAGAGTCGTAATCGTCGTTCGGAGCTTGGGTGTTTTCATCAATCTCCTGGTTTAGGTCTTTTACCCAAGCTTCCATCATGGATTTCACATTCTCATCTGTTACCAATCCTGATGCCTTTCCTGCATGCCATTCCCCGATACTATGACCTGCATTCATATTAGGAGTAACTCCCAGTTTTTTAAGGGAAGTATCCAGTAAGTTGTTTATATGGTAAAGCTTTAACGAATGGTTCAATAAACCCTGTTCAGCCATATCACGTGGACGTTCCAACTCGAAATAGTCGGCAACGGTATTGACTTCCACATCCATTTCCATGTTGAATCCTGAAAAGAGAAAGGCTAATTTGCCATCCTTTTCAAGCAAAGGTTCGTTGGAGAACCATATATCCATCCGACCTTTCCAAGGCTTATCTTTTTCTACAATAGAGCGAGCTCTTGCAATTCGTTCATCAGTAGGATCAAATATGACAAGTTTATATTTACCTTTAGCTCCCATCCAATACCTTTTATCAATCTTAGCCAGCATTTCTTCTTTTGTATTGGCAGCTACAAGATATGCGTATTTGAATGAACGTTTGATGACTATCTTATTATCCGGAATAAGATTCTCTGGTTTATTGTCATAAGCAGTCATGATAACATGGGAGTTTATCCCCCCAAAACCGAAAGCATTAACACCTGCTACCAAAGGATACTTATCTCCATCCCAATCAACTGCTGTTTGAGGAAGTTCAAAACGCGAATCAACCAACGCTTTTGCAGGCCTTTCGGCATGCAAGGTTGGTGGTATCTGGCGATGATACAAAGCAAGTGCTACTTTCATAACTCCCGCCATCCCGGCAGCAGGCATTGTATGTCCTATGTTTGATTTAACAGAACCCAGCCATATTTTAGGCAATGATGGATCTTTCCCGAAAAATTCATTCAATGTATTAATTTCCACCTTATCACCGGCAATAGTAGCCGTGCCGTGGGCTTCAATCAATCCGATATCTTGAGGATTCAGGTTTACTTTTTCCCATGCTTTAGCTATCGTTAGCTGTTGCCCCACTGTATTCGGGGCCATCACACTTACCCCTGAACCATCACTAAAAACAGCTGAAGCTTTGATTACGGCATATACTCTGTCATCATCTTCAATCGCCTTTTTTAAAGTTTTAAGAACAAGAGCTCCTCCCCCTTCACTAGGCAATAGTCCGTCAGCATCTTCACTAAAAGGCGAAATAACCCCTTTATAAGATATAGCTCCCAACATATTGAACGAGGCTTGAAACATCGCACTTTGAGCGGTATGTATACCGGCTGCAAGTGCAATATCACATTGTCCGCTAAGAAGCAGCTCGCTGGCATGATTAATAGCGATAGCCGAACTGGCACATGCTCCGTCTACAGTATATGCCGGTCCGTGCATGTTCAACTTATTCGTTACCAAAGCTGCAATCAGGTTAGGCATTAGTGCAATAGCAGTATCCGGTTTTATTTCTCCTTTTTGTGCCTGATAAGCTTTTCGAATTCTTTCCAGGTCTTCGTCGGAAATAGTAGGGATACATGCTTTTACTACTTCAGCTACTTGCACGCTTGTATTGATAATATCCATATTCCGCATGGAAGACAGGTTCCCGAAATTTCCCTTTCCAATGATTACGCAGCCGTTCTCCAATGAGATATTTTTCTGGAATACTCCCGCATCTTCCAATGCTTCAAAGGCTAATTTCATCATGAACAACTGTTCAGGCTCCATACCTTTGGCTGCGATGGGGAGAAATCCGTACTTCATGGGGTCTATCATCGGGATATCCAGAAAGCCTCCTCTATTACAATAAAAACGGTCATAGGCAGCTTCGCCTTTCTGGAAATACATCGGATCGATACGCTCAGCAGGAGCTTCAATGATGGAATCGACTCCGTTTACTAAGTTATGCCAGTATTGGTCTACATTATGTGCGCCGGGAAAAAGGCACGACATACCAACGATGGCAATATCTTTGTCTATATCTATATTGTTTGGTGTCATTAACTATGCCTGTCCTTTCAAGAAATTTTCAATAACCGATGCATTACCTCCCATTGCCAAAACAGCAGGTTCTTTACCATATTTTAATTCTTTTACAAAAAACTCCCCTCCTTCTTTAAGAGGAATCATGCCTACACCTCTTTTTCTGAATTCGTTTTCAAGCAAATCAGAAACCATACCGGCTCCTTTCCATGGGCCCCAGTTAAAAGATAATACACGCGTAGGAATCTTTTTTTCAAGTAAAATGATAGACAGTAAATCAAATACGCTATTACCTGCTGCATAGTCACACTGTCCTCTGTTACCAAAAGCAGAAGATACGCTACTGAACATTACCAAAAATTTAAGATTGGGCAATAATGCGTTTACAATCACTTCCAGCGGATTAACCTTTGTCTGGTATACATTTTCGAAAGACTCCCATGTTTTGTCGGCAAATAATTTATCATCTAATATACCTGCCGCATGGATTACTCCGTCTATTTTACCATATTCTTTCTTAAGGGCATTTATAAATGCTTTAAACTCTTTACTGTTTTTTGCATCTACCGTTTTATAAACAGCTTTTCCTCCTGCTGCTTTTATTTTCTCTATGGCCTGGCCAATCTGGTTAGACTTATATATTACCTGCAGCCTTTTTTCAATATCTGCCGGTACTTTCATGTTTTCTTCTGAGATGAGATATTTTCTTATCTCATCTCGCGTTTGTAACGATGAATACTTTTCCGAGTCTTCAAGTTGGGATGAACGTCCTGCCAAGATATATGTGCAGGGATAATCAAGCGATAGTTGAGATACTAATTCGGGAGTTATACCTTGTGCTCCTCCTAAGACAAGTACAACAGAGTTTTCATCTATATCCAAGATAGGCTCTCCGTTTATCTTTACTTCCTCGGCTTTTATATCGAATTGAAAACGTTCCTGGTTTTTGTAGATAACTTCAGGAAACTTTTCCTTTACAGATAACTCATCAAGAATAATCTGTGGCAATGTTGTTATATCGAAAGGAGTATGAGAACCTACTACTCTGAAATTAATATCGGGATACTCATGCATCAAACTCTTGATAAGTCCAGGGAATCCCTGAATATCCGATAGGTCTTTTATCTTTTTACCATTTAACACTTTTGACATTAAATCACTGAAAGAGAATATGCTTCTCAGTCGATTCATATCGCCAGCCTTTAAGAATTTGAATAAATGTTCTACAGTGTAACGCTCTGGAGACGAAGAAATATTCATAACGATTAATCCGTCGTAGGCTGATAAATCTGTTGTTTCTTTTGTGATCAAATCAACTTTAGCCCCCTGTTTTTCTAGCAGTTCTTTTACTGTGACAGCATACGGATTCTCTCCTCCGTCATCCGTCAGGGCAAAATAATTCCCTTCAATAGAAAGAACATCTTCTTTAGATATAGGAGATTCTTTCAATTCAAAGCATAGCCTTGCCAACTCGGTTTCATCTACCGGAATTATGTTGCTATCTGTTATTTCTACTTCTTTGGTTTTATCTTCGTCTGTTGTTTGTTCTGCTTTGGCTGGAACTGAATCGAAACTCATTTGTCCGAGTTCTTCAATCCACGCAATCATATTTCTCAACGTCTTAATAGCAGCCATCTTCTCTACAATGCCTTCTATTTCAGCAAGTCGTTCGGGGAAGGTAAGTTTCTCTCTTAAACCTCCGATGATTTCCATACGTTTGATTGAGTCGATACTTAAATCAGCTTCCATATCCATGTCCATATCCAGCATTTCCGGTGGATAGCCTGTTTTATCACTGACAACTTCCAATACAATTTCTTTCAGTTGATCGGTGGTTAACGACGCTATATTCAAGGTAGTAACTGTACTCTCGGACAGTTGTACGGCTTCGCCTTCTTCAATTGCCGCCTGAGGAGCATCTTCCAGGATGATAGGATTTTGATAACGCGGCATAGCTGTGCGCTGAACTGGTTCGTACTGACCAAAATAGCCCAACATAACATCGCGCTGATTTTGTATCATTTCGCGTTGATTTTCGATCATC
Source organism: Parabacteroides sp. PH5-46 (assembly GCF_029892785.1). Classification (GTDB taxonomy): domain Bacteria; phylum Bacteroidota; class Bacteroidia; order Bacteroidales; family Tannerellaceae; genus DFXE01. Next base: position 27,108 of record NZ_JARXXA010000018.1, on the reverse strand, counting down.
TTTTTAAGGCTATCTAAGTATTCCAACATTACTTTGTCGGGGTTTGCGTTACCGCTGAATATATCTTTTCCCATGTTATTACTGAATATTTTTGTTATCGGATAAATGTCTCCCGACAGCATTTTCTTGTCGGAAGGAATGGCGTTCTGCCCATTAATAAACCATATAGTAGATTTCTTTTTGTACTGTTCGATATTGTCGATATCAATCGTCGAAACGTTACGGTTTTCAAACAGCTTTTCAAGATTAAATTCTTTTCCAGTCGCCAGATACTGTCCTAATGCTTTGAGCAGATAGGTAATACCTTCGCTGCCTTTATTTTCGGTCTGTATGGCAACTATATCATCAGCCAGCGTATTCTGGGCCAATCCTGTCAATACTCTTCCGGGGCCTGTTTCAATAAAGATACGGGCTCCCGCGTTGTACATATTCTCCAGTTGTTTCGAGAATAATACAGGCTGTACCAGATGTTCGGACAGGCGTGCTTTTATCTCGGCACCTTTCGTTGGATATATCTCGGCTGTAGTATTAGACCATACCTGTATTTTGGGCTTTTTAAAGGTAATCTTCTTTAATACATCGGCGTATAATTCTTTAGACTTGGCTAATAACGGACTATGGAAAGCGCATGCTACATTTATTTCTTTGCATGCAATTCCTTTTTCCGTTACTTTTTTAACAAATTCAGTTATACCGTTGGAAGTACCTGCCAACACAATCTGTTTGGGAGAATTGTAATTAACAGCCCATACCTCTGTTTCACCGGCAAGCAATTCTTTTAGCTCTGCCTCGGGTACATTGCTGATAGCCGCCATCTTTCCTTTGTCTTCTTCTATGGCATCCAATATAGCCTGTGCTCTTTCGCGACTCAGCGAAACTAAGTTTTCGGGGGCAAAAGCACCGGCAAAGCACAAAGCTGCCACCTCTCCATAACTATGTCCGGCTACCATATCGGGTTTTATACCCAACGATTGTAAGTATTCGGCAATAGCAAAATCAATAATACCTAATAAAGGTTGCGCATTACGGGTATCGGTAATAGTTGTTTGTTGCCTTTTCTTCGCTTCTTCGTTAAAGGCCGTATGCGGGAAAAGAATCTCTTCATACTGTGGGTTTTCTTTCAGCAACCGACGCATGGACGGAATAGCAGCAAACAGGTCTAACCCCATATTAATGCGCTGGCTTCCCTGTCCGGAGAATAAGAAAGCAACTTTACCATCCTTTGCTTCTCGATAAAATATAGCAAGGTCTCGCTTATTCTCTTTTGCAATATCTATTTTCTTTAAGAGCTCTTCAACACTGCCGGCTACTATCGAAATCTGAATATTCTCTTTGCTGTAAACTGCCAGCATATAAGCAATATCTTTCAGAGCTATATTATCGTTCAGGGTCAGCAAATCCTTTATCTTTTGCATTTGCCCTTTAGCATCATCCATTGTTGCTCCCCAGAAGACGAATAGCTCTGAAGGCCATACTTCCAATGGCGGTTTTTCATTGGCTTTGTTTTCCGGATAGTTTTCAAGTACGATATGAAAGTTAGTACCTCCGAAACCAAAAGCACTAACTCCGGCTATTCGTTTTTCACTTTTCCATAAGGCCGGGTTTGTATTAAACACAAATGGATTGCTGTTTTCATTATAATAGCCATTCGGGTGGTTCATGTGCGAAATAGGAGGAATAATCCCTTGCTGTACAGCTAAAGTAGCTTTGATTAATCCGGCAATACCAGCTGCACATTTCGTATGTCCTATTTGCGTCTTTACTGAACCCAGATACGTTTGTTTAGTAAGAGCTCCGGTATCTACAAATATATCGGTAAGAGCAGAGAGTTCCGTTTTATCTCCCACTACAGTTCCGGTACCATGAGCTTCTACAAAGCCAACCTGAGAGGGTAATATACCGGCACGACGGTACGTTCTTGCCAAGGCATTGATTTGTCCTTTACGGTTCGGAGCCGTCAGTCCAAGGCTTCTTCCGTCGCTGCTACCTTCAATCGCTTTGATTACAGCATATATTTTATTACCGTCTCGTTTGGCATCCTTGAGTCTTTTTAATACAACTACTCCGATACCTTCACCTAATACAATGCCATCGGCTTCATTTGAGAAAGAAGCGGGTTTTCCTTTTTTCGATAAAGCATATGTAGAGGAGAACATCAGGTAATCGTTGATTCCATTATGGAAGTCAGCACCTCCGGCTATCACCATATCGGAACGATTAGATACAAGTTCTTGACAGGCGACATCCATTGCTGCCAATGATGAAGCACAAGCTGCATCGACTGTATAGTTACGTCCTCCCAGATTCAGTCTGTTAGCTATACGCCCGGCAATGACATTAGATAATACCCCGGGGAAGGAATCTTCCGTCAGTTTAGGCATGGCTTCGTCTACTTCGTCGGGTAGCTTTCCAAACAGTTGCATAAGCCCCGAGCGTATCATATAGGTATAGGCCAGGTCTGTAGCGCCCTCTGCTCCGAAGAAAACAGAAGTATTATCTAAATCAACGGCTGATAAATCGGAATACCCGGCGTCTTCTAATGCGCGTTTGGCTACATAAAGACTCAATAACTGAACGGGTTCTATCGAAGATAACGATTGCGGAGTAATACCAAACTCTACCGGGTCAAAATCAATGGTAGGAATAAAGCCTCCCCACTTGGAAGTAGAATAGTCGGTATCCCTGACATCCGGTTTATAGAATACCTCTTTATTCCAACGAGTATCGGGAACTTCCGTTATTGTATCTTTACCAATGAAAAGATTCTTCCAGTATTCGTCTTTATTTTTCGCATCCGGGAATATACATTCCATACCTACGATGGCAATATCCATAGGGTCTGCTGCATAATCAGGGATTTCAATATCTTTCAGTTGACGGATCAATTCGTTGTTGTCAACCGCCACACGTTTATGAAGCGTTTTCATTGTGAGCGGCTTGTGAAGCAGGCTTGTGACTGCTCCGGTCATATATAGTCCTTTTTCTATTTGCTCCTCATTGGATAGTTTTACCAGTTTTCCGTTCTTCCGTTCCATTCCTTTGGCAGCAATGCGTGAACGTCCCAGATTCAGCTCTTCCAGCTTCATCCAGGCTTCCTTGGCGTCCATACCTCCATCAAGCATCTTTTGTTTTTCTTTTTGGAAAAACTCAGTAAAGGGTGTTTCCACAGCACGGGTTTCTTGCCCTAAAGCTGCTTCCAACAGAATGGTTTCATTTTTTTCGATGATTTGCTTCTGGTATTCGCTTTGGATAGCGCCGGATTTAACTGCTTCTTTTGTATAGAGATAAGAGGTACCCATCTGAACGCCTACTTTTACTCCTTTAGCCGCTAATGTTGCTGCCATAATGCCTACAAACGCAGACGACAGGCTATCATGGATTCCTCCGGCGAATAACACACTGATAAGAGATTGATTGTCTTCTTTCAACAAACGGTTTATCTGTTTCTCCCAAAGCACCAAACTCATGATGGGCCCTACATGCCCCCCACTTTCACGGCCTTCGAATATAAAATGCTTGGCACCTTCTTTCAAGAACATATCCAACAGGCTTACCGAAGGCACATGCAAAAGCACCTTAATTCCTTCTTTTTCAAAAGGAGCAGCTAAAGACGGACGTCCTCCGGCAATGAGCACAACTTTGGGTTTGCTTTCTATTATATATCCGGTTTGCTCTTCCAACATTTGAGGCGAAATAAAGCCTAAAATCCCAACGCCCCAGGGTCTGTCTTTTAACCGTTCAGACGTTTCTTTCAGTAGATTCCGGCAAGGTTCTCCGGTCATAAGGCTTAAGGCAAGAAAAGGCATAGCACCTTCATCGGCAACATTACTGATAAATTCCGGCGTATCGCTGATACGTGCCATCGGTCCTTGGGTAATAGGATATTTCACACCCAAATCTTTCGCAAATTCGCTGTTCTCGCCAATAATAGTCAATGATTTTGCCTGACGAAGATGCCCGTAAGCAGCCTCATGGATAGCAAATATCAGGTTCTTTAGGTTTTTATATTGATTCAGATAATCGACAGATAACGTAATATCCTGCCCCATGGGAAGATAATTTTCAGATAAATCATACCCGCCAAGGAACGGATATAAATCTTCCGCTTTAGGATTTTCGGGAAGTTTGGGCGAGTTTGTCCTGTGTAGCACCCTGAAACCGTCAATTACAACTGTTTCGTTTCCATTCAGCTTCTTGCAAATATTCTTAAGCTCCATAGGAGCGCTACATTCAGGGAAAGTCGCAACCTGCGAATCAAGTACAACCCCCTGAGCCCCTAATGCTAAAAAAGCGGCAGATGTATGTACTCCTACCCCTCCCTGAACATATAGTTTTACATTCTTCTTTTTGCATGTATCGACAACTTTCTGGAAAAGAATGAAGGAAGACTCATTCGCCACTTTTCCGCCAGCTTCGTTTCCTTTAATTATAATCGAAGATACTCCTTGGCTAATTAATGTCGACACATCTTCCGGCGAATATGCCTGGAACAATACTTCAACACCTTTACCCACCGAAATCCGGCTGCCGATAGGTAAAATAACTCTGGTTACATTTTTAGGTAGTTTTATACCCTCTAAGCCAAGGGAAATATAAACACCGAAAGACTCATCAGTCTTTTCCGATAATTCTTTTAAGGCATTCTCGGATGTCTCTTTACATTGGTTTAAGTATAATACCGGAAACGCGCCTGCTTCAATGGTTTTTAAGGCTAATTTTACGTCCGGTATATAAAAAGGTGAAAAAACCAATACATCTTTTGTATAGGATTCCATACTTTTATATAGGATTAAGTTCTTATCTTTTCTTTAGTTAGTCTTCAAAGATCATTATCATGTAGTTAGTCTTACAAGATGATCCGCATATACTCATATCTATAAATACTACACCATATTATATAATAATTTAAATCAATTTGCTTTGCATATTCAGTTTTCACAGAAAAATATGCACAAAGCTAATCTATTCTTTGCATATATGCAAATATAAGAACTAACATTCTAGGACAAACAAATTTAATCCGATACATGCCAGATACGATTAGCTACTGCGAAAACGGATAGTGTGTGCGTACAACATAAGTCATATGTGCGCATAAATAGGTCGTAAACGAAAGGAAATAGCACGTTAGTGGAATTTCACAGGAAGCTGTTTACTAGCAAGTTGAGCACTTTTTACGTGTACCCTTGTGTACCCTTGCACACCTTTTTCATATATAATATAGAAAATATGTTCTTCGTTCCTCAAAACTATATAAATTACATTAGAGGAACGAGGAACATGTTTTTATACCTCATATAGGAAAAGGTACACAAGGCTACACAAGGGTACACATCATTATCCTTTCGAGGCGCTGAAAACGGGCTTACACAATAGAATATTTATTTGATATCCAGATGCTTTACCAGCACCTTCATATTTTCTACCTTTTTACGCATTCTACTTCGTCTACAGGAACCTCTATGAGCTAAAAATGTGCATTTTCGGGCATCAAAGACACTAAAAAGCCTCTTTTGGGAGCTTATTTTGTACCTTTTTGTACCTCAAAATGAATAAAGAAAGAATTTGGGGAGAGGAAAATACGTTCTTTTTCGTTCCTGTGCACACAGCCGGCGGATATATCCTTTAGTTAATTGTAAGAGTAAAGGTATACTGTTTTCCGGGTTCAAATGTAACATCAGAAGCAAGGGTACATTTGTATGTTTTTTGATTCTTGCCAGTTGTAACATAGATCAAATCCATACCAGCCGTAATTGTTTGACCGGGAATTACCACAGCCCTGTATGTATTACTATCATCAGGGTATTTATTAGCTATAATATTTTTTTTATTCGCTCCACCGGAAACTGTCCCGGTAGTGATATTCACTGTTCCTTTGGTAAATGTATTCGCGATTCTTACTGAATTTACATTCGCAAGATTACTGCCTGTAAGGTTTATAACAATACGGCTCATCAAATGATCAAACGCTAAAACCGTTGTCTTTCGCTCAGAAAAACGAACAGAGCTACTAACATGCAAAATATCAAAGTTATCATAATTAGTAGGCGAATCTTGATTAGAGAGATCGTTAATTTCAAACGTAGAACCAGACATGGTTGAATTATATGGATAGTATGCGGTAACAAGTACCTCCTGATCTGCTCTGCTCCAATAACGCCTGTAATCATCTAAAGCTGCCCTTAGTTGGCTATTACTATAAACATATTGCCTGTTGCTATTTTCCGATAAAGGAATTGTGACACCATCAATATCATGCATATATACTCCCGCAATACCATTTTCATCAAACGACTTACTAACAGGCATGATTAAATTATCAGCCGAAAATGTAATAGGATATTTTCCATCAGGCAAGATATTCATATCTAAATCACTCTCATTGCTACAAGCAACGAAGAAGATAGAAAATAGAATGAGTGATATATATTTATTCATAAACTCAAAAGTTATCTATTATCGAATGAGCGGATAGCACGGATATAGTAATAATCTGTGCGATCAATCGCAATATACGTCACTGATTCTACTGCATTTACATTATCAAATTTAAGATAAAATACCTTTGTTCTTAAAGGATATTTTTCTTTTGTTGACGAGTAATAATAATCATCTGTATACATACTAACTCTATTCTTAATATTGTTGACATTATTATAATAATTATTTCGTAGAGTTTCTAACTCATAGATAGCAGGTAAGTACCAGATATCCGGCTCCCCAATGTCCTCACCATATTTGTAGCACCACCACATAGCTGGAAGTTTTTCCTTAAACTTATTTCCAGCCCAACTTTTTGCTGCATTTTGATTAACCAAGCCATTCGTCGAATTATCAAAAGCTTCACCCCACGCATCACTACCAGGCTCCCACCATCGCACTTTCGTTGACCAATAATTGTGATCCAATGAAACAACTTTACCAGTAGTTCCTCCATTGGCAACCTGAAAGACAACACCTACAGCAGAACTTCGGTCATCCGGTATTGGGAAATAATCACCTACCTTATATTTTATTTTTTCGTTCGTATCTGCCCGGTTATTATTTACCCATGCTGTTTCACTGACATTAAAAATAATCTCATTATCACTTGTTAGTGTAATATCAAAAGCATAGGCTTTGCCTTCTTCAAATGTAAAATTATCTTCCAGTTTGTAGAAATAGTCTTGACTATTACGGGTTATCTTCAATATGGCTGTAGAAGCTGTCATTGTTTGAGGCAAAATGATAGCCTGCATGCTTTTAACAAATCCCGACTTGGTTGTTGTCAAATTGGGAGTAATATCTTTTGTTGTATTATTGCTTACAGCTAAAACATCTGTTTTAAGATCCCAATTGGCGTTTGTATATGTGTTTACAATTTTTACGGAAACATTGTTTATTTCGGTATTGGATAGGATACCATCTCCTTTCAGATTTACATCTATCTTTGACAGGCGATGAGAAAAAGTAATATTCTTACTTCCACCATTCCAGTTCGCATAAGTAACTCCGGCTTGTGAACCGTACAGCAAATCACAGTTTTTATAGTTCGTTCCTGAGCTTTGCTCGGCTAAAATAGAAATATCTAAAACAGCTGTATTAAAATTGGTTGTCTGCTGAATAACTAAGCTATTATAAGGAGCATAAGCATATACGTCTAATGTTTCTGTAAATTTCCAATATTCTATATCATTGGGATTGGCAGGTCTTAGCAACTCATTTAAGTAAGTAAACTCTGTATGATCGTAGACTATATCAGAAGCATTCACATCATACGCATAAAGGCCTATAGAACTTAGCATTTCGGAAATTTCCGGATTGGAATAAGTTACAGGTCCCAGAAGTAACGGAGTTGTTTCCATTTCCTTATCCTTTGGATACAGAATTTCTTCTTTCTCACAAGCAAACAATAAGGGTATTAGTAATAATATGAATACAAACTTCTTCATTAGTTCCTATTTTAAGTGGATTGTATCAAAAATCTGTTGTTAGACCTTTGATACAATCCTTTATAAAATTATTTACTTCTTACTATTATTCTACAGGAACATCCACTGCGCCTACAGCTGTTTTGTTCCATTCCGTAATCTCAGGATCAGCTGAGAATTGAATTTCTTTTCCGCTATAATCAATTGTATATGTATATACAAGACCTGGTGCAAACGTTTCACTTATCTTAACTGGCGCAAATACAGCACCATTAATTGTTACAGTTATGTCTTTGTCTGTCCACGTAGTCGGTATCAGTAATGAATTTACACATGCTGTCGATACACCTCCTGTGGCATCCGGTGTTACAGGAACTGCGTCATTCAATGTTAATGTCGCCTCATCTGAAGCAGTTCCAAAAGCACCAGCCAGCAATGAAAAAGCAGCTTTTGTTTTTGTCAAAAAACTAACTGAATTCAACTCAACTCCTGCATTTGTTGATGATTTGATATTAAAACGTATCCAAGCCATAGCATGATTGAAAACCAAGGGCACAGGGTCTACTGTACCCGGTGTTGACTCCGTTTTAGCTTGGGATTTTTGCGCATATAGCAAATCTACCTGATCATTCCATGTACTATTCAATGTATAAGGTATCGTTTCATAATTAGTCACTGAAACCCCCGTACCTTTATAAAAATACGCATAAAAATTAACCGTTTCACTTCCTGGCCACATATAACCACTCTCCATAAGAGCCGTATAGTCTCCCGGTGTATATACAGCTGTAAAATAAGGTGCTGTTCCTTTATAAGCATATATCCCCAATGTCCCCCCTGTCGGAAGAGTTGCATCTTCAATTGCACTCTTTGATTCTTCATTTTGTGAAATAGTCACAACTGGTTTGGAAAATGAAATTAACGCATCATCAATTACTTTCGGTTCTCCTTTACCGATTACTTCTTCGTTTGAGCAGCTGCTCATGGCTGCTAACAGTGCTACTGTTGAAAGGCTTAATAAATACTTTTTCATGTTCTTAATAATTTAATTAGTATTAGTTATACTTAAAATAGAATTTTTTTATAGTATTATTGGACAATGATCTCTCCACCTCCTCCCGGAGTCCATTGGTGTACACGAATGGTCATCTTTATTTCTTCATCACTGTCTGGTAAGAATAAGGTGTATTCCAGAGTTTTTTCTTCTTCGGGGAATAATACCAGTACTTCAGTAAGGTCTAACGGTAAGCAGCTTACCGTTTCGTTATCATCATACATCAGATGGACATTAAAAGGACATTTTCCTCTGAATCCTAAAGTGGAGATTCCGGTTTTGAAGGAATCTTCCCTGTCATCATATATGGCATCGCTTTTTATGTTCGATGTTTCGTCACTCATTACCAGGTCTACAATACGTTTGCGCAGTACGGCACCTGAAAGATTCACTTGCATGTGTTCTACTTTTTTCCGTGTTTCTGCTCTTAATATGACAGTTAGCTTCTTAACCAGATTCTCGGGATAGGCTGTTTTTTCTACTGTCGAATCCGCTGGAAGCACCACTCCTTTCAGCCCGGCGCCGTATATGTTATCAACATGTTCTATGCACGATTCATCCTCTGCATCTGTATTTGCTTCTACAAGATCTACCTCATAGCCTTGATAGTCTTTGATGTCTACTCCTACCACATCCGGATTACAGATCACCACATCATAAGTGGCTGCAGGTAAATAGCCTTCGTAGCCATTAACTGTTCCTTCACGATAGATAGGATCACCTCCTTTTTGATTATAAAAGTAAAAGTCCATAGATTGTGGCTTGGAAGAGCCTTTCCAGTTCAACTTAATCTTTAATAAGGCATCACCGCTATGCGAATGTTGTTCATCCAACAGACTTCGCCGCGTACAGGAGGTAGTGAGGCAACCTATAAGTAATATAAATATGTATATTATAGATATATTCCTCATAGCTACTTATTTATTTTGATTCCAAAACGGTACACCAAGGCTACTTTCAGACCTTGCAGGTTTAAATTCGTCTTCGTATACCTTTGATCTTTATAATAATTGGGCTCCTGATCGCAATACAAGTCCGTTTCCGTACGACGGACTCCTACTCTCAAACCAACTTCCAATCCCCAATTCTCGTGAAACAATACTAGTCCGCCAAGTGACAAACCTCCTCCCCAGAAATCACCGGTTCTGTTATTGTATATCGGATCATTGCCATAGCCTTTTTTATCAAAATCGCCTGCCATACCATAGATACCGGTATAGAAACCATCAATAAAATCGAAGCCTTCAAACCAAAAGCGCGGCTCTATCGACCAGGAAGAGATTCCAAACTCACGTCCTTTCCCGGTTCCCCATTTAGCATAAGCACCTGTCCCCGTCACCGACCAGCAGGAAGTAATAAACCATTCAGCCTCCAGATTAGGTATAGGTGTATAATGAGAAAAATCCGGTAACAATCCGGCCAGATAGACCAAATTCGTTTTTACCAAAACCTTGGGGATAAAATAATAGTCCGCACTAGTATCTTCGGCAGAATTATATATTCCACTTAATAGTTTTTCTTGTTTGGATCTTTTTGATTTATTCAGATAATTATTTACACAAACACGACTCCGTTCATGCTCACGCGGTATATCACTTACAATCAACACCTTTGATTCTTTCGAGTTTTCTTCATTATCAAAATAAGCATATATATTTATAGATCCAAAACTTATAAATACTATTATCAGTATTCTAAGTTTACTTTCCAACATCAAACAATGCTGTTTTAAGGTTATTTATTATAAAAAATATGCAACTGTGCAAATATATAATTTTTCGCATCATATATCAAAATCAATTGTCCATTTTCTGCAATATAAGATAATTTTTTAACCTTTTTTTATTATTCCAAGAATTTTTCCATATAATTCTATCAAAAGAAAAAGCAAATAAAAAGTTATTATTGATAAGTTCTGTTCGCATGTTCGCACATATTAATATGTCAAAAAAATGCACGCAGACTTTTTATCCCTAGCAATGTTTATTAAGAGAACATAGAGTATATTTGGATATAATTTATATTTTTGTATCAAAAAATCGACTTCATTAAGTCTTTTTTATCAATATAACATAATTACATAGATCTATCAACCATGAAACCCCTATTTCAAGAATTACCATTTCCTATAGATAGCCACATCCACTACTATATAGAGGATTTGCCTCATTTCATTGTGCCATGGCATTACCATCCAGCCATTGAGATCATGTATATCATGCGTGGAGCCGGAACAAGATTCGTTGGCGACCATCTGGAGGGCTATATTGAAGGTGATGTTTGTATGATAGGGCCACGTCTTCCTCACGAATGGCGTAATGATGACATTTACTTTAATAAGGAATCCGGATTACGCGCTACTTGTATTTGTCTATTCTTCAAGCGGGAGATATTGGAGCCTAACCTGATACGTTTGCCTGAGATGGCAAATATCCGTGAACTGATCGAACGTTCACGCAGAGGATTAAAGTTTATCGGCGAATCAAAAAAAAGAATAGCCCAATTCATTGAACAATCTGCCAATAGCACTGGGGCACAAAAAGTAATTGAACTTATTACATTACTAGAAATGATGGCAACAACAAACGAGTATGAAATTCTAAGCAGTGTGGGCTTTACCGAATCAATCAACTCTGATGACTTTGAACGGTTTAATAAAGTATATAAATACATGGTAACCAATTTTACCACAACAATAAAACTGGAAGAAGTAGCAAGCCTTGTTGGCCTTACCCCTACAGCATTCTGTCGCTACTTCAAAGAACGTACAAAAAAAACCTTTATTGAATACCTGAATGACATGAGGATTGGACATGCAAAAAAACTACTGATTGAAGGTAAAATGAAAATTTCAACGATAAGTATGGAATCCGGATTCAACAATTTATCCAACTTTATCAACCAATTCAAAAAGTCTACCAATATGTTACCATCAGAGTTCCAAAAGAAATATGGAGTTAGTAAGAAACAAGCTTTATAGATAGAATACCATAGTTATTCGGAAAAATAACAAACTATTTGCATAACCGATCCTGTTATTTTTGCAATACTAAAGAATGTATCGTTTGTATTGTAAAAAGAACATATATGAAAACACTTGAAATTGTAAATCCTCCTCTTCTGTTTGTCCGTGAACTCCTTATAGGGGATGAGGTGGAAAAAAGCAATCGGACATTAGCAGACCTGAAAGATATTTTCCAGGATAAACAATCGTACGAAACAATAGCACCGGAAACATTACTCTACGAAGTCTATTGTTATCTCCCGGAGAAGGAAGGAACAATGGGAGCCCTGAATTTTGGTATCACACACATTTATCCCGGAAAGATAGGACTGGAATACTTCATGACAAAAGGGCATTTCCATGCACAAGACGACCGGGCTGAGTATTACTGGGGTATTGAAGGGGAAGGGGTTTTGATTCTAATGGATCGCCAGCGTAATACGTGGGGAGAAAAGATGTTTCTCGGCAGCCTCCATTACATTCCAGGAGGAGTGGCACACAGAGTAGCCAATACAGGCAACACAGTCCTTTCATTTGGAGCCTGTTGGCCGTCGGATGCCGGACATAATTACGAAGAAATTGCCCAAAACGGTTTTTCCGCACGACTAATGGAAGTAGAAGGTATCCCACAATTGGTGTAAACTTATGAAATATACGATAGCAATAGACTTGGGAGGAACCGTCGTAAAAATCGGACTGTTATATAATGGGGGAATTATAGACTGTATTCGTCTGGAATCAGAACGTTCAATGGGTTTAAAATCTAACCTTCCCCGCATTAAAAAAGCAGTAGAGGTAATCTTGTCGAGGAAAAATATAGGATTGGAGCAAATAAGTGGAATCGGACTGGCTTTTCCCGGATTAGTTGACCCGACAAACAATAGAGTTATCTCAACAAATGAGAAATACGATGACGCTTGCTCGTTTGACTTGGAGAAATGGGCAAAGGAAAACTGGGATATTCCCTTTCATATGGACAATGATGCCCGTTTGGCTGTTATAGGAGAATGGTACCAGGGGGCAGCGAGAGGGAAGAATAATGTAGTAATGATGACCATCGGGACCGGAATAGGTACCGGTGTAGTCATTGACGGAAAAGTACTTTACGGCCAACATTTTCAGGCAGGCTCCTTGGGGGGGCATTTCGTACTTGATTATAAAGGACGAAGTTGCTCATGTGGAAACAAAGGTTGTGCGGAAGCACTTGCCTCTTCCTTTTTCTTGCCTGTAATTATCCGACAACATCCGGATCTGTCAGACTCATTCAAAGAAATGGCCGGACAAATCACTTTTAAAGAAATTTTTCAAATGGCTACAGACGGAGATGATGATGCATTGTTGCTCAGGAACGAATGTATGGATGTTTGGAGTGCAGCTATCATAACATATATCCATGCTTATGATCCTGAAGTATTAATTTTAGGCGGAGGTGTTATGAACAGTGCCGAAGTTATAATCCCTTACATAAAGGAAAAGGTCTACCGGCTAGCTTGGTGTCCTTCAGAGAAAGTCCCGATCGTGCCGGCTGAGCTTTCGGAAAATGCCGCATTACTAGGACTGGAATATCGTCTTACACATCAATAAAAGAAGAATTAGTTTATGATACAATTGTCTAATTACGACAAAACTCCGATTATACAGGTATCGGATAATGAAGCAGGATGCTGGTCTGGCTGGCACTCCATCACGGATGAAATCAAATCACTGTTAAGCCGGATAGATAAATCCGCCAAAAAGGTAGTGATTGAATGTTATCAGGGTGTACTTGATCATGAAATAATAGCAGCTTTACAACATGCCTTTGGAAAGGAAAGAATTATTCTTTCTTCCGGCGCCATGCTGTCTGAACAGGAGATTAATGCCTTTTTTCATGAAGACATTACCGACGATGAGATATTCGGTTATATGACCCGCCACACGATAGAGCGCTTCTTTCATGAAGGAAAAACAGCAGATATCCGCCAGCAAATTGCTTCACAAGATGGAACAACTATTGTTTACGGAACAGGAGCTAGTTATGTATACCAAGATGCAGACGTTCTGATCTATGCAGATATGGCTCGCTGGGAAATACAACAACGTTTTCGTAGGAACGAAATAAGCAATATAGGAGTAGAGAACAAGCAGGAACGTCCGTCTTTGCAATATAAACGTGCGTTTTTTGTTGACTGGCGTGTATGCGACCGCCTCAAGAAAAAACTGATGAAGCGATGGGATTATGTCCTGGATACCAATATTCCCGGTTCTCCCAAAATGCTCTCGGCTACAAACATATGGAAAGGTTTACAAAAAGTCTCGAAACAACCGTTTCGCGTTGTTCCATTCTTTGATCCGGGACCTTGGGGAGGACAATGGATGAAAGAAGTATGTAATCTCGATCACTCTGCTGACAATTATGCCTGGTGTTTTGATTGCGTACCGGAAGAAAATAGCTTATTACTTGGATTCGGCAAAACGACGATTGAAATACCTTCTATCAATCTGGTCTTCGCCTATCCAAAACAACTGCTAGGAACGCCTGTGTATGGGCGGTTTGGCGATGAGTTTCCGATCCGTTTTGACCTTCTTGATACAATGGGGGGAGGAAATCTTAGCCTGCAAGTACATCCGTTAACCGAATACATACAAGAAAAGTTTGGCATGCATTATACGCAAGATGAAAGTTACTATCTGATTGATGCAGGCGAAGATGCTGTGGTCTATCTCGGTTTAAAAGAAGATGTTTGTCCGGAAAAGATGATTACAGAATTAAAAGAAGCTCAGGATAGCGGATTCTTTGATGCGGAAAAGCATGTTGGAGTGTATCCTGTAAAAAAACATGATCATCTGCTAATCCCGGGAGGTACGATACATTGTTCGGGAAAAAACAGTTTGGTATTGGAAATCAGCGCAACTCCTTTCATTTTCACGTTCAAACTTTGGGACTGGGGACGACTTGGCCTAGATGGAAAACCCCGTCCTATCAATATAGCGCATGGAGAAAACGTAATCCAATGGAGCCGTACAGAATCATGGGTGAAGCAGGAGTTAGTGAATAACTTTACCTTAATCCGGGAAGGAGAAGGCATATTGGAAGAGAAAACCGGATTGCATGAGCAGGAATTTATCGAAACACGGCGTCATTGGTTCTCGCGTCCGGTACTTCATCATACAAACAATAGTGTCAATGTTCTCAATCTGGTAGAAGGAAGAGAGGTAATCATAGAAAGTCCGACGGAAGCTTTCGAGCCCTTTATTGTCCACTATGCAGAAACATTCATTATACCTGCAGCAGTAGAGCAATATACGATTCGTCCATATGGTGAATCAGAAGGAAAAACATGTGCAACCATAAAAGCCTATGTCCGCCATGAAGCCTGAAAAAATATTTGATAATGGAATCGACATTAGGCCACATTCTTCGGGTATCGGTTTCATCTATGGGGAAGATGTATTTGGTCCTGAACCGGAAAACCGCCGTCTCGACGATATCAGAAAAAGCCTTATGAACCCTTCCTGTACAGGACCTGAAGTAGTTTATTCAATCGCCATGGATGTTGGAAAAAAGAAAGATAAAGAGTTGCTCGAATCCCTGCATCTACTATTCGGAGTTGTTACGTATGCCGCAGGAACACTAGGGCAAGAACCGGTACGCAGCCAAGGGCATATACACAAAATATCGGCATATAGCGGATGGTCAACCCCTGAAATTTACGAGATATGGACGGGAAAGGCGATCATATATATGCAGGAAACAGCCGAAGACTATCCGGGAAAATGTTATGCTGTTCTGGCAAAGCCGGGCGATATAGTTATTGTTCCTCCTTATTGGGTACACGCAACAATCAGTGCAGACCTGGAAAATCCGTTAACCTTCGGCGCTTGGTGCGACAGGGATTATGGTTTTATTTACGACGGAGTACGCCAGCACAACGGCATTGCTTGGTTCCCGATATATGATGAAACAAAAGAGCTGATCTGGAAAGCCAACCCGGCTTATAAACCTTCAACGTTAATTCGCAAACGCCCTGGCGATTATTCGGCATTGGGAATAACAAAAGGACAGCCTATTTATAAGGCCTTTGAAGAGAATCCCGAACGATTCCTTTATGTGGCTCGTCCGCAGCTAAAGGAAAACGTTTGGAAACATTTTGAACCATAATAAACCATCAATATCCATGAATAACACATACAATAAAAATTTAGTCTATGTCATTGCCGTTATTGCAGCGACAGGTGGATTGCTTTTCGGCTTTGATACCGGTGTCATATCAGGAGCTATCCCTTTCTTTCAGCAAGATTTTGGGATAGACAATAATATGGTAGAAATAGTTACTTCTTCCGGTTTGATAGGGGCGATACTAGGCGCCTTATTCTGTGGTAAAGTAACAGACCTCTTAGGTAGGAAAATCGTTATACTGGCCTCAGCGGTCATCTTTGCTGTCGGCGCTTTGTGGTCTGGATTTGCTCCTGATGTATATCACCTCATCCTTTCGCGCCTGTTCTTGGGTATAGCTATCGGTATTTCTTCTTTTGCCGTTCCGCTTTATATAGCTGAAATATCTCCGACACAAATACGGGGAAGGTTAGTGTCTATGTTCCAGCTGATGATCACCATCGGTATATTGGTTTCGTACTTTTCCGACTTACTCTTTGCAAATGAACAGGATATTACGTGTTGGCGTCCGATGTTTTATATAGGGGTTATTCCTGCGTTAATATTACTTATAGGCATGAGCTTCATGCCTGAAAGCCCACGTTGGCTGATGAGTAAGGGTAAAACTGAAGAAAGTCGGAAAATCCTGATGCGTATCGAACCTCAGGAGTCTGTCGAAATCATCACAGAACAAATGGAAGAGGAGTTGAAAAAAGACAAAAAAAACACCTCCAGCTGGAAAGAGTTGTTTAAACCCTGGCTACGAACACCCTTGATTATAGCTATCGGCATTATGTTCTTTCAGCAGTTTGTCGGTATTAATACCGTAATTTATTACAGCCCAAAAATTTTCCTGATGGCCGGATTCAATGGTGCCGTTTCAGCAATATGGGCTTCGGTTGGTGTCGGAATGGTTAATGTGTTAGCCACTATTATATCCGTTTATTTTGTTGACCGCTTGGGAAGAAGAAAGCTATTCTTTACAGGTATGACAGGCATCGTCCTTTCATTAGCGGCACTAAGTACTTCTTTTATCTTCGTCAACCAATTAGGTGAAACAGGCAAATGGCTGGCTATTGGTTTGGTATTCATCTATGTTGCTTTTTATGCTATAAGTATTGGTCCGTTAGGTTGGCTGATCATTTCAGAAGTTTTCCCGCAATATGTAAGGGGGATAGGATCATCGTTAGGATCACTATCTGTCTGGTTTTTCAATACAATTGTCTCTTTTACTTTTTTCAAGATTGTAAAAGTTTTAGCCATACCAGGAACCGAATTAACGGTTGCGGGCGAAACAACTGGAAACCCAGCAGGAGCCTTCTTCTTTTACGGCCTGATTGCCTTAGTTGGTTTGGTTTGGGGATATTATTTTGTGCCGGAAACAAAAGGTGTTTCGCTTGAAAAGATCGAAAAACACTGGAAAAATGGCGGAAAGCCCAAAGAATTAAAAGATTAATAATAAAATAACATAACTCTTAGTTGAAATCCTGTAAAGGATAAGCTATATATTAATGTAATATTGCATAGGATAAAATCGAATCATTCTAAAAAGAAATCTTCTATCATGAAAAAGATAATATTATTGTTTCTATGTGTCTTGCCGCTTACCCTCTTTGCAGAAGGCAGGAAAACCATCTCTTTGAACGGTGAATGGGAATTTGAACAGACGAAAACCGCTTTCCCTCCGAAAAAGTATACACGTAAGATACCTGTCCCCGGATTAGTTCATCTGGCAACACCGCGTATTGAGCAATACAACAAGTTCTTTCAACGGCCGGAAGATACAGAGCTGGTTGAACAATTCAACTTCCTCAACCGCGACTATACTCCAATGTACAGCTGGTATAAAAAGAAAGTACGTTTTGACAAAGCACTGGAAGGGCAGCAGCTATATCTGACAATAAAGAAAAGCCAATACGTAACTGTTGTTTACGTTAATGGTATGCTAATTGGAAGACATATGGAATGTTACACACCAATAGAGCTAAATATTACCGATGCGGTCCGTTGGGGTGAAGATAACGAAATACTGATTCAGGTAGGCGATCGCGCCTGGCTACCAAGTGAAGCCGCCGGAAGTACTGACAAAGAAAAAATACATTATCTGCCGGGGATATGGGATGATGTATTTATAACTGCTACCGGAAAACTAAAGGTTGACAAGGTACTGTTCCTTCCTTCATTGGCAGAAAAGAAGGTAACGGTAAAAATCCGTTTGTTAAGCGCTTACCCTCCACAGATGTTATATGCTGATGTAATGTATGATCCCTGTCGGATAAAATATACCATTAAAGAAAAAACAAGTGGTCGGATTGTAGCAACAAAAACAATACAGGGTGAAGCTAAAAGAGATAACCGGACGTATTTTGAAACGGATATCGAACTAAACGAACCTATACCCTGGACCCCCGAATCTCCTTTCCTTTACGAAGGGGAAGTAGAAGTATACGAAAAAGACAGGTTAATAGATACATATTCCGCCAGATTTGGTATGAGGGATTTCTCAAAAAGAGGAAAGTTCTTTACGCTTAATGGTGATAAATATTATCTGCGGGGATCTAACATTACCTTACAGCGTTTCTTTGAAGACCCGGATTGCCGTAATTTGGTATGGGACAGAGAATGGGTAAAGAAGTTGATGGTTGACTTACCTAAATCAATAGACTGGAACGCGATGCGCATTTGTGTAGGTATCGTTCCCGACTTCTGGTATGACCTGTGCGACGAGTATGGTATCGTATTGCAGAATGAATGGTTTTATTGGCAAAATCATGGTTGGGACGATCAGGTGCGAAAAGAATATACCGAATGGGTGTGGAGCGACGGTAACCACCCAAGTATCGTGATATGGGATGCTATTAATGAGAACTGGGATAGCTTTATCGGAAATACACTGATACCGGAACTCAAGCAATTAGATCCCACCCGTATCTGGGATACCGGTTATATGACCTCTGATGACATGGGCAATGATGAAATGGATGAACCACATCCGTATCGCGCTTTAACACTGATGCACTCGGATGAGTTGAATGATTATTTCAAAAACAATCCTTACAATCTAGGTGATCTGAATGCATGGGAAGGTGGTTTCCGCCCAATCCAGGATGCAGGTGTCCCTCAGTTGGTTAATGAATACGGCTGGATATGGCTGTGGAGGAACGGCAAACCATCCAAACTAACTGTAAATAATTACAATTACTACTTGGGCGAGAAAGCTTCATCACCGGATGCCTGCCGTGAATTACAGGCTTATTGGTTGCAATTAGAAACAGAGTGGCTACGTGCAGAAAGGGGTATTGCCGGTGTACTCGCCTTCTGCCATCTGACCAACAATTATGGCTTTACCGGTGACTGGTTCATTAACGACATCAAAGATCTGGAGGTTTCTCCCGCTTTCAAATGGTTCAAACATTGTTTTGCTCCGGAAGCTGTATTTGTCGATGTAGTAGATCAACGCTACACCAAACACCTCTCACCCTACACTCCAGGCAGCACATTGGCATTCAATCTAATAGGAATAAATGACAACAAAGAACAATCGAAGGGAAAGTTGGCTTTAAAACTGCTGGATAAAAATGGAAAAGCAGTAGTTCAGTCCGATATAGCATTTACAATAGAAGCTTACAACAAGAAACTGCATCCCTGTCTGATTGAATTACCTCAACAAGAAGGAGGATATCTATTAATTGCCGAGTACTCCCCGGAAGGCAAGAATACTCCAGTCATCAGCCGAAGATATATTAATGTAGCAAAAGAAAGGAAACCTTTTGATTATTATGAAATAAATCCGGACACCCTACCATAAGCACAATTTGTAGACTTCGAGATACAAGATAAAGAAGAAGCGATCCGTTCAGTCTTGCCGGGACGCTCCACTGCTACTTATGTCTGGATCAAAAACTGAACCTTCCACCGGCTCATACAGGGAGAAATTCCTGTAGCCGGCGTTTCGTAATTTGCCGGCAGCTAATAGCGCTTGCAGACGGCGTTTGGCCGTTGATTCGGTAAAGCCGCAAAGACGGGCAAACTCTCGCCGGGTAATGTGATGGTGATCATGAAAATAGGCGGTCAATAGGCCGTCTATTTCTGTTTCCGAATAGCGGTTGGAGTGGCGCTTTGTTTTCGCACGTTCCAGTTCAACCGCTGTAAAACGCTTCTTAAAACTAGTCTCCGCGCGGAAAGCTACCGACTTTACACGAACAGACTCTGCACGTACCTCTTTGGCAGACTGAACAGGTGGCGAAGAAAGCGTAAGCTGAAAATAACCAAGCCCCTCGAGATGGACGCGCCGCCCTCTCGATAACTCCTTACCCATCACTTCGACAAAGGATATAAGCGCCGCTTTGGCATCGGCAGTAGTAAGCGTAGAATTGCTGTGTATCGTCTCTACAAGCTCGTCGGTAGTTGTTGTACCTGATGTAACCACACGTGCGTGCAGCCGCGTACGTTCGGAAGTATCCTTCGCTGAAGGACTCTCATAAAAATCATAATATAATCCCATAGTGTATTGGTTGGTTTATAACTATTTATCAATTTTACCCCCTATTTTTCAGCAGATCACCCATATGAACCACCCGGTTCACCCTTGTGACCTACCTGGCTCACCTCCGTGAGCCGCATCGTCCACCTTAGTGAACTGACTAATAAATCGGTACAAAAGTACGATTTTTTTACAAAAGGGACAACAATATTTTATGCTATAGTAAATATTTAACTGAAAGATAAAATTGTATCTTTAGCCTCATTATGAAACATCATATTATATTAATAGGAAAGGATGTAACTTCTGCTTACCATGGAGTAAAGGAGTTTGGACCTGATTTTATACATCTTCTTTATACAAATGAAACCCGGAATTTGGCACAGCCTATGTTTTCATTGCTGCCCGCTTCCATTCGTCATAAGTTTTATTTAATCGGAGCGTATGATGCGGAAAGGATAAAGAATGTTTGTCATAAAATACATCAGAATTTTAGTGGCGAATTTGCTTATAATTTATCTGAGGGAACAAAAATAATGGCGTTTTCAGCCTTTTCTGTTGCCAAAAAGCATAATGCATTTCCCTTTTATATTACGCAAAGAGGAGAAGTAGTAAATCTGGATACTTTTGAAAGATTTCCGGTTCATAGTATCCTGGAAAATGAAGAAATTTTACTATTAAACGGTAGTAAAATTTCCGCTTATGACGATCATCTTAGTGATGTAGAAATTAAATCGGCTAAAGATATTAAACGTTTTATTGAAGAACACAAACAGGAACATAGCCGTATACAGAAATATTTTGATTCACATTGTCATCGCCTATTGAACAGATTGCCGGAAAAACATACGTTTTCAGATCAGTTGAGTTTCGCACAAGACAATGGGGAGTTACTCATCACATTGAAAGATAAAATACTACTTGACATACCTTTTCCAAATGGCTGTATGCTATATTTTGAAGGGCGTTGGTGGGAAACCTTGGTAGCAGCCAAAGCACGTGAATGGAGTAAACGGCAAACAATTATACCGGAAGTATGGCAAAGTGTTGTCTTTCATTCCGATAGTGAACGCCCGCAAACGAAAAACGAGGTGGATGTTTTATTAAACAATGAACAAAAACTAATTTTCATAGAATGTAAATCCGGGCAGGTTACTCAAAATGATGTA
The DNA here is from genome assembly GCF_029892785.1 of Parabacteroides sp. PH5-46. GTDB lineage: Bacteria > Bacteroidota > Bacteroidia > Bacteroidales > Tannerellaceae > DFXE01. Next base: position 5,353 of record NZ_JARXXA010000018.1, on the reverse strand, counting down.
TATAAAGTTGATGCCGTAAGAGAAACCTATGGAGGGGATATTTCGCAGGCTATACTGGCCAGTTATTATCCGGTGGATGCTTCTTTGCATGAAAAATGTAGAGATTTGCAAATAGAATTATTTGCTCCATCCCATTCTTCCGAGCGAATACACTATATAGATACTCTCCCCGAATGGTTGGATAAATTGGCTGGCAGGATACATATATAAGTACAATTGTAATCGATCATATGATTTAAAGTATTATTAAAATGAGTTTATCCTGAACGATTAAAAACAATTTAAATTCGATTATTAAAAGATCGTTTTATCTGTATTACTGACAAGGGTTTTCCTCAAAAAAGATTAAATTAGTTAGTCTTTTTGAAAGTAAAAAGTGAGAAAACTCTATATTATTTGAAAATATTCTTATATTTGTCGAATATCTAATAACCTATAATTAATCTTTTTGTATGGGAACAAAATATAATGATGAGGCTCCAAGTGGTGTTCTACACAATGCGTTGGCTTTTGGCACAACAGTAAAAGGAGATGTAACAACTGATGGTGACTTCCGTTTAGACGGTAGAATTGAAGGAACTATTAGTTGTGGTGGTAAAATTGTGATTGGCCCGACTGCTCAGGTAGAAGGAGACATCATTTCAGTAAATGCTGAAATACTGGGAACAGTTGTTGGCAGCATTACTACCAGCGAAGTTTTGGTTCTGAAACCAACTGCTGTTATAAAAGGTATAATTACTACTCAGGCATTAGTTGTTGAACCAAGCGCTAAATTCTCTGGTACTTGTAACATGACATTGGAAGATAGTGAAACAAATACCATGCAGCATTTGGACCTTCCTGTTGAAAACAAAGCTCCCGTAATTGAAAGCTATACTATCGGGAACGAATTAAACGACGAAGAATAAAATAAATAAGGGAAAAGAAGATTAATCAACTTTTCCCTTACTTATTTTCACTATCCTACATTAAACATTCAAATTGTAAGGAGCCCTTATTGGGTTACTACGTAATTTGTTTGCTTCATTGTCATTTGCAAACTCTTCTTTTTCAGGATTCCAAGTCAGTTTCCGCTTCAACTCGTAACATAGATTTACAATCATGCACAAGGAAGTCGTACGATGTCCTACTTCTACTGTGCTTAGAGGTTGTTTGCGTGTTTTCATGGAATTAAGGAAGTCGTTATAATGATCATTACTCCTATAAAGCTTAATCTCATTGTCCTTTATTTCATGGTTTTGCAACTTAGCAGGAATTGTATCTAAAAAGCTCCTGCTGATGTCTATCACGCCATTATCCCCAATGAAACGAACTCCATTGCCTTCGTCTTTTCTGAATTGCTCATGGGTCATTACCGTACCATCGGCATAATACATAGTAAGTGCTTTATAATCTTTTCCGTCGGCAGGTATAAATTCTACCGGTCCCGAGTCATCCATTCCCATCGCCCATTGAGCAATATCAAACATATGAGCCCCCCAGTCTGTTATCATTCCACCTCCAAACTCTTTATAATTACGCCAGTTTGGGAATACTTTTTTCTCTATCGGAGGAAGTAATTCCTCATTATAAGGTTTCATTGGTCCCGGTCCAATCCATTTTTCCCAATTAACATGCTTGGGTACCGGCTGAGCTGATAAATCATACGGTATGGGAGGAGGCCCAACAGAAACTTGTATTTCTTTTATCTTTCCGATATATCCATTCCGGACTAACTCACAGGCATGCCGGAAATTCCGCCAGGAACGCTGCATATTTCCTACCTGTAAAACCCGGTTATATTTGGCGACGGCATCTGCCATGGCCCGCCCTTCGGCAATACTATGCGACATTGGCTTCTCAACATACACATCCTTACCTGCACGACAAGCTTCAATTGTTTGTACTGCATGCCAATGATCGGGGGTAGCAATGATCACACCGTCTATGTCTTTACGAGCCAACAGTTCTTTGTAATCAGCATATTGCTTAAACCCTTTATAAGCCTGCCCTTTTGCTTTAGTAGTTTCCCCTTCCACAATTTCCTGCATGGCTTGCAGACGAATGGAGTCACAATCAGCTGCCGCAACTAAGTTTGCCCGGCGTGCAAATTCGGGCGCCAAAGTCCAACGCCCTTGTGCTCCACACCCAATAATACCTAAAGAAATTTGATCACTTGGAGCCAAATGCCCCACTCCTCCCAAAACAGTGCGAGGTAAGATAGTAAACGCGGCAGTTGCTAACGTGCCATTCTTCAAAAAATTCCGTCGATTCATAGTATTAGTATTATAATAATTTATAGACAATACAACAGAAGGATAAAGCACAAAGCTATTAAAAAAAACAACTTCACAAAGTAAAATATTAAATATATGTGTGTTTTATTTGTAAAAAGCAAAGAATACGGCATAAAAAAAGCTGCTTTTGAAAGCAGCTTTCATTATATATATATGAACACAATCTTAGTTCTGGTAAAAATCTTTTAATTCTTTCTGAAGCTCTTGGCGGGCAAAGAAAATACGACTTTTTACTGTTCCCAAAGGAATGTTTAACTTATCCGCAATCTCATTGTATTTATATCCACTCAGATACATAGAAAACGGTACTTTCAAGTCTTCATTCAGATGACCTATGGCATTTGTAATCTCTTGTATTTCATAAGAACCTTCCGGATTACTAAAGCCTGATTCATTATAGACATCTACATTATAAACATCAGTATTCTGGTCTATTACAGTTTGCGCCCGTACAGCCTTATGGTAATCATTGATAAAGATGTTACGCATAACTGTTAAGACCCAGCCTTTGAAGTTAACATTATCGACAAACTTATCCTGATTACCTAATACTTTAAGAGTTGTGTCTTGGAGTAAATCCTGAGCATCTTCTCTGTTAGCTGTTAACATCAGAGCAAAATTCATCATGTTGTCTTGTAAACTCAATAATTGTTTTTGAAATTGCAACGCATTCATAATATTGTTATTTATAGGGTTTATTTTATTTCTACATTCATCTTCCTTACTGATGACAAAACAAAGGTAGCCCTTAAATACAATCCTTAAAAACTATTTAATTATAGTTAATGCGAAAAACACTATCTTTAATAATTACCCTTAAATTTGGTATGTTTTGAACAGTTTTCACAAGTTATACAACTTGTTAAAATAAGAGTTTCACAAGCGGTTTATCACTTTTCACAACTAAAAAAATACATGGATAGAAATTTGTGGTGTTTTCCATTAGTACTTCAAATATATTATCAGTACCCTCCCCTATCTTTTTTAATGTCGCTTTCATTATAATAAAGGATAATGCGTAAAAACTGTTCTATAATACGTTCAATATTGCGCATGGAAAATGCCTTATCCATGGCTTGCTGAAGAGTTGCTATTCCGGAAAGTATGGAAAAAACAGCCAAAAAACCTTGCTTATTCAATGATTCAGCTTCTTCTACCGATCCACCGATAGCTATCACCGGTATACCTTGCGCCTGAGCAACCTGAAGCACTCCGGATGGAGTTTTTCCCATCGCCGTTTGTGCATCAAGCTTTCCTTCTCCGGTAATAACCAGGTCTGCTCCTTTGATTCGTTCGGCAAAATGTAAAGCTTCCAATACCATTTGAATACCCGGTTTCAGTATTGCAGGAAGGAAAGCCAGGAAACCTCCTCCCAATCCGCCAGCCGCTCCGGCTCCCGGGATAGCGTTAATGTCTTGCTGCATTTCCTTCTTTATAACATCAGCAAAATGACTTAATCCCTCATCCAGTATACGGATCATTTCATCGTCAGCACCTTTTTGACGTGCATAAATATAAGCTGCTCCATTTTCTCCTGAAAAAGGATTGTTTACGTCACAGGCTATCGTAAAAGAAGCATCTTTCAATTGAGGCATTGCTTGCGAACAATCTATTGTATGAATTGCCTGAAGGATTTCACCTCCTTGCCCCAACTCTCTTCCTTCTTTATCCAGAAAACGAAAGCCTAGTGCCTGCAACATACCTGTACCTGCATCATTCGTTGCACTTCCTCCAATACCAATCAGGAAATGGCGACAACCGCGAGTTAATGCATCTTTTATTAATTCTCCGATGCCATACGTTGTAGTCTTCATTGGATTCCGCTTTTCCTTCGGCACTAAAGGTAATCCGCTAGCCGATGCCATTTCTATAACAGCCGTTTGCATATCTCCTAAAATGCCATATTGTACCTGTATTTTATTCATCAATGGATCATGGACTTCGCAGGAAATCATCTTCCCATTCATAGCATAAACCAAGGATTCTGTTGTCCCCTCTCCCCCATCTGCTACAGGAATCTTCAGAACTTCACATTCAGGAAATACCTTATGAATAGCCTTTTCTACACTGTCTGCTACCTCTAACGAGGAGACAGAACCCTTAAATGAGTCAGATGCTACAACTATTTTTTTCATATTACCGGATAAAATTGGTAAATGTTTTTGCGAATGAAGCAGGCTCTGTAAGTTTATCTTTTGTTTCTTCTTTCATTTTCAGCATCCAGGCTATATTCTTGCCTATTGTGTTCATTACTTCTATCCCTTCCTGGTCTTGTGAAGCTTCGCCAGGGATAAGTCCGTGAATAATATTCCAGTAGACAGACGTAGGTACCAGCATATCCGACAAACCGAAATAATGATTCAAACTATTGAATGTCATGGTCCCTCCCGAACGACGAACCGCTACAACGGCAGCTCCTACTTTATGACGAAACCAACCACCATTAGCACCTGCTACATAAAAGGCCCTGTCGAGGAAGCATTTCATAGTTCCGGCTATCCCTGCATAATAAACCGGTGAGCCAAGCACAATAGCATCGGCCTCTTTTAACTTAGGAAGTACCTCATTCACCACATCATTGAATGCTACACAAGTACCATTTCGCTTTTCCTGACATTTACCACAACCTATACAACCATGTATTTGCTTATGTCCCACATGGATTATTTCATAATCAATACCCTCTTCTTTCAATGAAACTCCCACTTCCGCCAAGGCCAGATACGTATTGCCTTTTGCATGCGGACTACCATTTATCGCTATTACTTTCATAATTTATTGTTTTTCTGAAATATAGAATAATAAGTAAAAGTAATTATTTTTCATTACTTGCAAAATATATGTTTTATCTTTGTAGCCTATGATTGCGAATGTCAAGACAATTATAGCACTATCCCTGCTCTTTTTATCTACCTGTACCCTCTCTGCGCAGGTAGATAGTTTTTATATACAAACCTATCCGCAAAAGTTGACATTATCAGGCTATTTAGTCTATCCTTAAAAGCATTTCATTTATTTGATTGACAATATATTAGTTTGATTATTTCTTGTTTATATCTGCAAGAATTAGTATCTTT
>NZ_JARXXA010000017.1 GCF_029892785.1 Parabacteroides sp. PH5-46 | reverse complement strand
AAAATTGACCGAGACAAGTCAAATTATAACACAGTTAGCAATGATCAGAATTTTTATAAACAGAATAAAATGAAATTTCCTAACAGTTACTAAGAAACGAGATTTATGAATAATATAGTGATACGAGAAATCAGAAACTCCGAAATTGATAAAATGGGAGATATGCTATATGAAGCAATCTATCAGCCGGATGAGAATAATCTGATATCAAGAGATGTCTTGGAAATACCTGAAGTCAATGCCTATATAAAAGATTTTGGGAGTGGGAAAGATGATTATTGTCTGATTGCAGATTCTAATGGAGAAATTGCTGGTGCTGTTTGGGTAAGAGTTATATCCGGCAATATAAAAGGCTATGGTTATATTGATGATTATACGCCAGAGTTTGCCATTTCTCTCTTTAAGGAATATCGGAATCAAGGTCTTGGAACCCAATTAATGATTGCTATGATAGAGCATTTACAAAAAAATGGCTACAAGCAAACCTCTATAAATGTAAAAAAAGAGAATTATGCCGTAAAACTCTATAAGAAAGTCGGATTTGAAATTGTTAGCGAAGACAATGAGGATTATCTGATGCTGCTGAAATTGGATTCAAGTACTCCGAAAAAAATAGCCCTGCAATTCAATAACTGTATAACTTATGCCGATATAGAGGGATTATCAGCATTGATGACGGAAGATCATGTATTTATTGATACTGAAAATAATCGAATTGAAGGGAAGGAGAACAATATTGTTCAGGCATGGAAGCCATTTTTTACTCTTTATACCGGTTATCGGAATATATTTGAAAATATTGTAGTAAGAGGCTCTACTGTTATTATGCAAGGTTATTCGATTTGTTCTGATGAAATACTTAATAATGTTCGTGCCATCTGGGTTGCAGGAATTATAAACAATAAGGTTGGTTCATGGCATATATATCCTGACACAAAAGAAAATAGGAAAATACTTAACTTGTAATCCTTTATATCTGAACATAAAGATATATTCCTAAAAGGCAGTATTTAGGTAGCAAATCTTTCGCTTAACTACTCTATACTCTTCCACTTTACCTATCAGAAGAATATGGCGAAATAACATTGAATGTGCCTAATCATCAAGTACTTGCTGTATTCTTCCAAATTCTGCCTATCTTTGCGAGATTTTTGTTATATTTGCTTTGTAGCCTTTTGTGGCCTGATTCTATCTGGTTTTACTATAGAGATTTAGAGAGTGCTTTTTATTAATAAAAAATAGATGATATGAGTAATTATTCTAAACTTAACAAGTCTGTCACGGGGATGCTGGGTGTTGCTATTATTGCTGTTATAATAACGATAGCTCTTATAGTAATGTATTAAGTTGCGCAGAAAACATTCGTTTTCGGGCTAAAATCGCTTGTGTGCGGGTGGAAATGGGGTGTTTGCTGTTGAGATTGGGGTGTGGGGGATGCGATCACTGCGCTCAGTGCGATCACTATTTTCAAACTTTTCTATTTTTATGTTCCTCGTTCCTCATTTTGGCGTTTATTATGAGGAACGAGGAACATGTTTTTTTAGAAAGTTTTAAAAACATGATCGCAGTGATCGCAGTGATCGCAAGGCCTCTTATGAGCTGAATCCTATAACTCCCTGTGTTCCTTGTGTATGGGGTGGTTTTGAGTTGCTTTTTTGTTCTTCTTCTATGACGTCTTCGGTGAGCACGACTACCTCAAAAATGCGTCCCTTACGTGCCTGAGAGTACCGAAAACCGTGCTTCTTGAGGGTTGTTGAGATAGTCATTGTGCCTCGTTTTGTGATTTGCATGCTGCTTTTGAGGCACATGTGACGCAGAATTTCGCTTGCTGTGAGGAACATCTTTTTCTCGTCTTTTTGCTCGGGTTTGCGGATGTATGTGAACAGGAGTTCTTCTTCGGGGGTGCGGATACGGAAGTCTTCGTTGTTACTGTTAATTTCTTGAATTTCAGGTTCTGATAGCCAGTATTGGAAGCCTGATTTCAGCAGGGTGACGGCTTGCGAATAGACGTTTTGGTAGTCTACGGGTGCCATGTAATCGATCTTCAGGGCTTCGAAGCAGAGGAACCGACGGGAACCGGTGAGGTCTTCAAATACCTGCTCGTCATTTACCGATCCGGCGCATGATGCCCGACGGATGAGTGTTTCGGGATTGCGTCCGTAGGGCAGGCGTTCGCGTACTACGCCTTTGGTGATGAGTTCCTTTAGCTTATTCATCTCGCGGGTGGAGAGGCTGCCTAGTTCGTCGAAGTTGACGAAGATACATTCCGACAGGGTGATCAGGGAGTCTTTAGAGTAGGGGTTGAGTGCGCCAGAATAGCGGTATTCTTTTAGTTCAGGGGGGATGAGGTGTGTACACCAGGAGGTTTTACCTTTCCCTTGTTCGCTTTTCAGTATCAATACGGTATGGTTCTCTTTGTCTTCCTGTGTGGCGCAGGCTACCATGGCTACCAGCCATTTGCGGAAGCATCTGTGCCATAGGTCTTGCTTGGTAGTTGTTACGGTATCTGCCAGGTGGGCGATATGGTCTGTTTGGCCGTCCCATTTGGGTAGGGAGTTGAAGTAGGTTACAAAGGGGTCGTATGTAGTGCAGAAGTCGGAGTATAATACGGCATTTAGTTCGTGTTGCTTGCATTTGATGCCTTTCTTCACCAGCTCGCGCCAGATGCTGTTTTCTGCCCTGTCGTTCATGCTTTTGTGGGTTTGGTTCGAACTTTTCCTTTTATATTCTACGCGGTGTGTTACTATGTTGTAGCGTAGTTTGTAGCGTTCTTCCAGGTGCTGCTCGATGCGTTCCAGGATGGATATGCTTTTGTCTTCTGCTTGTTCTGTTTGCAGGGCATGTTCTCCTTTGTGCCTGTAGGCGCTGTGGATGGCTCCGAGGCGTTCGTCGTCGGACAGTTCGGGGAACTGTTGCTGGCTGTAGGCGATGACTTCGTGGGCGGGGAGGCCTAGGCGGTTGCAGTTGTTGGCGAAGTGGAAGAGGTAGTTGTTGCGGTTGCCTTCTTCGTACTTCATCCTGCGGGTTGTTTGTTTGCGGGCGATGGATAGCTTTTTGTTTATGGGCGGGAGGCTGTCCATCAGGGGTAGCTCGCTGAGGCAGGCATCGGTTTCTCCGCGTAGGAAAGCTGCGTGCAGAGGGTTGATGTAGAGCTCGGGGTCGTAGGATACGAAGCACAGGCGGCCGATGTCTTTCCCCGAAGGGTCTACCTGTATATCCAGCAGTTCTTCGTAGTATTGCTGTACGACCTGGAAGGTTTTCCGGTGATTCTCGGGCTCTACGGGGTGACTTACATGGGGCAGGACGCCTATTTTGAGTCCTTTCCCTCCGGGACTACGAAAACAAAAGAGCGTATGGGGGATGGCGATGGCCTTTTCTTTGACCTCCTTCAGCTTGTTGGCTTCCAGCTTGTCTATGTCGAGTATCAGCACTCCATTGTAATGGATGATGCCAGTGTCTACTCTTCGCGCGCTGTAGGTAGCCGACAGGGTAAAGGCGGGAAGGCTTTTCTTTATTGCCTCTGCCGATGCTTGCTCTCCTTTTTTCATAGCTTTTTGCAGGTTTGTAACGGGGTCGGCATAGCGACCATTTTTGATATCCGAAAGGATATCCATCACCGGCGAGCTACCCTCATTCCGGTGAAATTTGGTAAAAAAGTTTACTTTCATATTTAATAATTAGGAAGAATGGAACACGCAGCACGCAGTACGGGAAGTTATACACCCCCTGCCTCCCTCTTAAGAGGGGAAGGCGTGCTGCGTTCTGCGTGTTCCGTTCTGCAATTTGTGTTGCAAATAGTCAAGGTTCTCCGAGATGTTTAACAATGCAGGCTACTTGTTTGGGTGTAAAGCAGCGTTGTTTGTGGACATATCCGTTTTGCTTTAGCTCTTCGTTTAGCAAAGGGTGATAGGAGATCCATCGCCATAATTGGCGGACGGCTGCCTGAGATGTTAAATTGGGAACATAAAGCTTTGCTAAATCCGATACATAATATGCATGTATCTCGAATAACGGTTCTGGTAGACTACTATTCATCTGGCGTTTATAATCATTTTTTACACTGCAAAAATACGAAATAAAGCGTTAATACTAAAACAATTAGATGTTAAATACTGCTTAATTATGCTAAAGCGGCAGTAAACGTCTTTTTCTGTACAAAAACGTACGAAAAGGACACCATCAACCGTAAACTGCCAATGCCCTTTTGCCCCATCGTACCTTTGTGAAACGAAAGAGCGAAAGAGTCGCTAATTATTAATCATGAATCGTTAAACGCTAAAAATTGAATTATGGCATTAAAGTACAAATTGGTTTTGAGAAAGAACATGTCGCCCAAGGCGCCGAATGGTCAGAAATTGTTTTATGCACAAACACGTGCTACAAGGGTATGTAACTTTGAAGAGATCTGCGACGAGGTAGCGGATACGTCTACGCTTTCCAGTGGCGACCTGAAACTGGGGGTAGACCGTATCACTAGCCAACTGGTAAAGAGCCTGAAAAAAGGCGAAGTAGTGCATATGGGCGAACTGGGCAACTTTCAGCTCCTGGTACGCAGTACCGGCAGTGAAAAGGAGGGTGAATTTACCCAGGCCAACCTGCGCCGTGCCCGCCTGATCTTCCGCCCCGGTGCCAAACTACGCTACCTGATGGAAACCGTAGCCAGCGAACGCTACATCCCCGAAACAAAAGAGGTAGAATGCACCAGAACCCATCTGGATTAATGGAAAAGCATGTTTTTGTAAAGAAGTTCCTGCCGCTTGCTCAACAGGTGAGTGATATGTATGGTATCCATCCGGTGGCCGTATTGGCACAATGTGCCGTAGAGTCGGGTTGGGGCGAGAGTGCCCTGGCTGTCCGCCACCACAATTATTTCGGTATCACCGGCTATGGATGTACCAACGCCTACTGGCAAGGACGGAAAAGCGAAGCTTCGCGTAGCGGACTGGTATTCCGCAGTTATGATGCCCCTCTGAACAGCTTTCTCGACTTCGGACGCCTGATCGCGTCGGCTTATAAAGCGGCAGCTGCCGTAAGCCACCTATACGACGCCTATGCACACGAGATAGCCTACAGCCCCTACATCAGCGAGCAGAATGGCGACAACCGTTCGTCTTACAAACGAATGATCAGCCGCATCTGCCACTCCTTAGACACGATTATTAACGCTAAAAACACAAACAATGAAAGCAGAGAAAGCCCGCAAGATTGTTGAGTTCATCATCTCCCTCCTGTCCTTCCTGGTAGGACGCAAACAGAAAAAACGAGATGACAACTAACCCCCGTGAACGTAGAGACAAGGCACCGCCGCCTTGTCTCTTTTGTCTATTTGTCGGAAAATGTACGGATCTTCTTTGCATCTTCATCTGATAAATGTATTTTTACCGGATACTTAAGAACAGGTACAGAATGAAGATAGAACACTTGGCTATTTGGGCGGATGATATAGAGTTGCTTCGTGAATTTTATATGAAGTATTTTGATGTTAGTTGCAACGATAAGTACACAAATACGAAAAGAGGCTTTTCGTCTTACTTTTTATCTTTCGGAGAAGATAAAAGCCGTATAGAACTGATGCATATCGGAGATCTGCAGGAACCACTAAAGCGCGGACAGATGAAAGGCTTGGCTCATATTGCTATTTCAGTAGGAGGCAAAGAGGCAGTAGATGCCCTTACGGAAACATTTCGCAAGGATGGATACACCGTAGCCAGTGAACCGCGAACCAGTGGAGACGGTTATTATGAAAGTGCGATTCTCGACCCGGAAGGAAATTATGTGGAAATTGTCTCGTAAAAAATCATTACTTTTGCCCCATGAAAGAATTTATAATCTCTGAGGCTCAAACGGAAAGGGCAGTGTTGGTGGGGTTGATTACTCCGGGGCAGAATGAACAAAAGGCAAAAGAATACCTGGACGAACTGGCATTTCTGGCAGATACAGCCGGAGCCGAACCGAAGAAGACCTTTTTCCAACGCCTGGATTATCCGCATCCGGTAACCTTTGTAGGCACCGGCAAACTGCAGGAGATCAAAGAATATGTCATCGAAAATGAGATAGGTTTGGTGATCTTTGACGATGAACTATCGTCTAAGCAGCTTCGGAATATAGAAAAAGAACTACAGGTAAAGATACTGGATCGTACCAACCTGATCCTGGATATATTCGCACGAAGGGCACAAACCGCTCATGCGAAGACACAGGTGGAACTGGCCCAGTACAAATATATGCTACCCCGACTGACCCGCTTATGGACCCACCTGGAGCGGCAACGCGGAGGTATCGGTATGCGTGGCCCCGGTGAAACACAGATAGAAACCGACCGCCGTATCATCCTGGATAAGATCTCCAGACTGAAACAAGAGCTGGTAGACATAGACAAACAAAAGAGCGTACAGCGCAAAAACAGAGGCAAGATGGTACGCGTAGCTTTGGTAGGCTATACCAACGTAGGGAAATCTACCCTGATGAACCTGCTGAGCAAAAGCGAGGTATTTGCCGAAAACAAGCTGTTTGCCACTCTCGACACCACCGTGAGGAAGGTGATCATAGAGAATCTGCCCTTCCTGCTATCGGACACCGTAGGCTTTATCCGCAAACTCCCGACAGAGCTGGTAGAGTCGTTTAAGTCTACACTAGACGAAGTACGCGAAGCCGACCTGCTGGTGCATGTGGTAGATATATCCCATCCCGGCTTTGAAGAGCAAATAGAGGTGGTAAACAAAACCTTGTCTGAGATAGACAAGACAGAGAAGCCAATGATTATGGTGTTCAATAAGATCGACGCCTTTACATTCGTCCCGAAAGAGGAAGATGACCTGACACCTCGCACCCGTGAGAACATCGACCTGGAAGAGCTGAAGCGGACATGGATGGCAAAAATGGGCGAGAATTGTATCTTTATCTCGGCCAAGGAACGGGCCAATATCGAGGCGTTGAAAAACTTGTTGTACGAACGGGTGAAGGATATACACATTACCCGTTTCCCGTACAATGATTTCTTATTTCAACAGTACGACGATGGGGAATGATTAAATATAAAGAATGAAAAAACGAAGAAACCTTACGCCGGACGAGATTGCAATATTGGAGTCTCAGTCTTGTTATTGTGAAAATTGGGAACAAGTAGAAGTACCGGAAGTGTTCGATATAGCGTATGTGCATCACACCCGTTTCTCGGGGAATGTGAAGTTGGGCGCTTTTGAGAAAGCCTTTGAACTGCCCGGCGGCTTAAAGAAACACAGCGGCCTGCGGCACGTAACACTCCACAACTGTACGCTAGAAGATAATGTGTTGATAGAGAATGTGCAGAACTACATCGCCAACTACCATATCGGCGAAGATTGCTTTATCCAGAACATCAATATCCTGCTGACGGAAGGAGAAACCTCTTTCGGAAACAATATCTCTGTAGCCGTATTGAACGAAATGGGCGGACGTGAAGTGCCGATCTATAACGAGCTGTCGGCTTCGCTGGCCTATGTGATTGCGCTATACCGCCACCGTCCGGAGTTGATCAAGCGCTTGCAGGATATGATCTCTGCCTATACTCAACAAATCAGCAGCCGATACGGCACGATAGGAAAGCGGGTAAGGATTACCAATACCGGTACGATCCGCAATGTGAAGATTGGCAATCACGCCACTATAGAGAACTGTGCCCGCCTGGAGAACGGCTCTATTAACAGTACGGAGGAAGCCCCCGTCCTGATGGGTGATAGTGTGATTGCGCAAGACTTTATTGTTTCTTCCGGAGCAATAGTGGCTGATGCGGCGAAGATTATCCGTTGTTTTATCGGCCAGGCTTGCCATGTAACGCATAACTTCTCGGCGCATGACTCTTTGCTGTTCTCCAACTGTGCTTTCGAGAACGGAGAAGCCTGTGCCATCTTTGCCGGTCCGTTTACCGTCTCCATGCACAAAAGCAGCCTGTTGATTGCCGGTATGTTCTCCTTTCTGAATGCAGGGAGCGGCTCCAACCAAAGCAATCATATGTACAAACTGGGTCCTATCCACCAGGGGATCGTAGAAAGAGGCTCGAAGACCACCAGTGACTCCTATATCCTGTGGCCGGCACGTATAGGCGCCTTCTCGTTGGTAATGGGACGGCATCATCATCACAGCGATACCTCGGATATCCCTTTCTCGTATCTGATCGAAAACAACGACGAAACTCACCTTGTCCCCGGTGCCAACCTACGCAGCGTAGGAACCATCCGCGACGCACAAAAGTGGCCGAAGCGTGACAACCGAAAAGACAGTGTAAAGCTGGATAAAATCAACTACAACCTATTGAGCCCTTATACCATCCAGAAGATGCTGAAGGCTGTAGACATCCTGAAAAACCTCCAGCTACTGGCCGGAGAGACGTCTGAGATCTACTACTACCAGAATACCCGCATCAAAGGAACGTCCTTGTGCAAAGGCTTGAAGCTATACGATGTGGCAATCAATAAATTCCTGGGGAATTCACTCATCCAACGTCTGAAAGGGACAACCTTTGATTCTATCGAAGAAGTAAGACAGCGATTGCTCCCCACAGAGCCGGAAGGCTCCGGAGAGTGGCTGGACTTATCCGGCCTGATCTTGCCGAAAGATTCCCTGGATAAGCTACTCTGCAAGATAGAGAGTGGAGAAGTGAACAAACTATCAGCCATCGAATCCTTCTTTGAAGAGGAATATAAGAACTATTACTCGATGGAATGGACCTGGGCATACGAACATATCGAGTCGTATTATGACATTTCCCTGCAATCGGTAACAGCAGAGAAACTGATCGAACTGGTACGGAAATGGCAGGCAGCAGTTATCGGACTGGACGAAATGCTGTACGAAGACGCCCGCAAGGAGTTCTCGCTAACGTCCATGACGAGCTTCGGCGTAGACGGCTCCCGCAAAGAAAAGAAACGAGACTTCATCGGCGTAAGAGGCGATTTCGAAAACAACCCCTTCGTCACTGCCGTCAAAGAACACATCACCACCAAAAGAGCCTTAGGTGACGAACTAATCTCCCGGCTCGAAAAGTTATTATAACAATGGATAACATCAAACAACTAATATACGAAGGGAAGCTGGAGGAGGCAATCCGGCAGTTGGATGCTTATATAGCAGAGCATCCGGAGGCTGACGAAGCCTGGTATCTGCGGGGAAATGCTTACCGTAAGACGGAGGATTTCCAGCAGGCGCTGAATAGTTACCTGAAGGCCATGGAGATAAATCCCGATAGCCCGGCTGCCGACGCGTATCAGATACTTACAAAGATACTGGACTATCGGAACAAGGAAGTCTATAACCCCTAAGCCAGCCTGTAGCGGTTGCCGGGGATTGTTTTGACAATACCGTCCATTTCCAACTCGAAAAGGAGAGGAGAGAGCTTAAAAACGGGTAATCCGAGCTCGGCTGATAGTTCGTTGATATGAAGTTCCGTTTTCTCCTTCAGTAGATTGTATATCCGGTTTATCTCTTCATTTTCGTGAAAGAACAGCTTGGCTTGTACGGGAGGCCCTATTTTCTTCTCTTGGACATCCCAGCTTAAGGCCTCAATCAAATCATTGGCGCAAGTAATAAGCCCGGCTTTGTTTTGCCGGATGATGCGGTTACAACCTTCCGAAAGCGCATCAGTTGTCCTGCCGGGAAAGGCAAAGACATCTCTTCCATAAGAAAAGGCGATATCAGCTGTAATAAGCGAACCTCCTCTGTTGGCTGACTCTATGATGATCGTGGTGTCGGCTAATCCGGCGATGATACGGTTTCGTTTGATGAAGTTCGGCTTGTCGGGGTTGGTGCCGCTGGGGAAGTCCGTCAGAAGACCTCCCTGTTCCAACATCTCAACAGCCGTAGAGCGGTGGGACGGAGGGTACAAGCGATCTAATCCATGCGCCAGGACGCCAACTGTCGGCAGTTGGTTCTTTAAGGCGCTTCGGTGGCCGATAATGTCAATGCCGTAAGCCAATCCGCTAACGATAAGTAAATCGGGAAAAATGACGGACAGGTCGGAAATCAGCTTTTCTGTTAGTTCCCTTCCGTAGTTGCTGGCTTTCCTTGTCCCCACTATGCTGATGATCCGTTTGGCATTCAGATCAGCCTTTCCTTTAAAGTACAGGACTAAAGGAGCATCTGTGCATTCACGCAATCGGACGGGATAGTCTTTGTCTGTCAGGAAGAAACAACTCAGCTTATTCTTTTCGATAAAGGCAATCTCCTTTTCCGCCCGCTTCAGGGCATCCGACTGACTTATCTCGTTGGCAAGTGCCTGGCCTATGCCGGGAATCTTTTCTAATATCCTGGGCTTTTCCGTGAAGACAGCTTCCGCGCTTCCTACGGCTTGTAGTAATTGCCTGCCCAGGATATCTCCTATCCCGTTTATCATAGTCAGGCCGATTTGGTAAAGGTTTTGGTTTGTCATACGTTGTTTATTTTTTCAGTCCTTTTATTAATTCGTCGAAGTATTCGCCCCTCGTTAGCTTCCCGTCTTCCACTACCACGGTCTCTACCTTTCCTTTGGCGGCCAGTACCATGTCGGAGGCTCTGTAAATGTCTTGGTAGAAGACTAGCTTGGGGCCTTCTTTTGACAGGTTCAGGCAGGAGACGAAAGAATCTCCGCTACGCAGCGATGTTTTGTATTGGATGTCTACCCTTGACACAAAGGCGTCTACTCCTTTCTCGTGCATGACGCCGAAGTTTTCACCCAGTGATTCCAGAAACTCATGGCGCGTATGCTCCATGTAGTGTTGATAGTTGGAGTTGTTCACCACTCCCTGCAAATCACATTCGTAATCACGAACTTTTATCGTCAGTTTATAAATATATTCTTTCATTTTTCTTTTACTAGTTTGTACATCCGGTCTGAGGGACGGACTTTTTCTTTTACTTTGAAGGAAAAGCGTTCGCCACGGACGGTTTCTTCTACAGGCTTCAGGTCTACGCGGATCTCGTCTATGGTTTGCATGATGGCTCCGGTAGTCGGGCCGGTGATAAGGATCTCGTCGCCTACTTTCAGGTTTTGCGATTCCATTTCAAACTCGGCTACTCCCAGTCCGCTGAAGTATTTGATGCCTTTGGCTACGTACACCTTCTTTTTGGTGGCTCCTGAGCCGTATTTGCTGCTCCATTCGCCTAATCGCTGCCCCAGGTAATAACCATCCCAGAAGCCCCGGTTGAATACGGAGCGGAGGCGTTCGTCCCAGTCGGCTATCTTTTCTTCGGTATAGCTTCCTTCGCAATAGGCTTTTACCGCTTCCTTATAGCATTCGGTTACGATGCGCACATATTCGGGGCCGCGAGCCCTTCCTTCTATTTTAAAGACACGTACACCCGCATCCATCATCTTGTTCATAAAATGAATGGTCTTCAAGTCCTTGGGCGACATGATGTATTGATTGTCGATATCCAGCTCGATGTTGCTTTCCTTGTCTTTTACGGTGTATCCCCGGCGGCAGATTTGCATACAGGCTCCCCGGTTGGCAGAATGGTTCATCTCGTGCAGGCTCAGATAGCATTTGCCCGATACCGCCATGCACAAAGCGCCGTGACTGAACATCTCGATGCGGATCAGTTCCCCCTTAGGGCCTTTGATCTGTTCATGTTCAATCTGTTGGTAGATATGTTTTACCTGTTCCAAGTTTAGCTCCCTTGCCAGTACTACTACGTCGGCAAAACGGGCGTAGAATTTCAAGGCTTCGGCATTGGTGATATTTAACTGGGTAGAAAGATGCACTTCCTGACCGATACGATTGGCATAATCCATCGCCGCTACGTCTGCCGCAATGATTGCCGATATATCCGCCTCTTTGGCAGCATCGATAATCTTGCACATCAGCGAGATATCATCGTCGTAAATAATTGTATTCACTGTAAGATAACTCTTTACCTGATGCTCCTTGCAGATAGAAGCAATCTTGTGCAAATCTTCAATAGTAAAGTTGTTGGATGAGCGAGACCGCATATTCAATCCCTCGATACCGAAGTAAATCGAATCAGCCCCCCCTTGTATAGCGGCCATCAGCGATTCGTACGAACCAGCCGGCGCCATGATTTCAAAATCTTTTTCGTTCAAAATAATAATCACTTTAGAATGAACGGCAAAGATACGCATTTTTACGAAATGCCTAACGAGCTATTTTATTTTGCTGACGTCTCGCTTTAAATTACTAATGTCTTGAGATTTGTCTATAACGACCTTTTTCAGGCGTAGAAAATCAAGATCATCAGTTGGGCAACCAATACACGCAGGAACATGGTGATAGGGTAGACCGTGGCATAACCTACAGCCGGAGAATCATTCCCTGCCGTGGCATTGGCATAAGCCAGTGCAGGAGGGTCGGTGGTACTACCTGCCAGTAATCCCATCAATGTAAAGTAATTGATCTTGAAAAAGTAGCGCCCTATAAAACCAATGAGCAACAAGGGTATAATGGTGATCAGGAATCCGTAACCAATCCAGGCGACACCTCCTTTGTTTACGATGGTATCGATAAATCCTTCTCCGGCACTAAGTCCTACACAGGCCAGGAAGATGGTGATACCTACTTCGCGCAGCATCAGGTTGGCGCTTTGAGTGGTATAGGTGATCAACTTATAATGATAGCCAAAGCGGCTGATCAGGATAGCCACGATCAGCGGACCTCCGGCAAGCCCCAGTTTGACAGGTTGCGGTATGCCCGGGAAGGCGATAGGAATACTTCCCAGAATGATCCCCAAGGCAATTCCCAGGAAGATGGTAATGAGGTTTGGCTCGTTCAGTCGCTTCAATGAATTACCCAGCATTTCCTCTGCTTTGGCTACGGCAGGCTCACTACCTACTACCGTGAGGCGGTCGCCTATCTGAAGGGTGAGTCCAGGAGCTGCCACTAGATCAACGCCCGAACGGTTTAGCCGGGTGATATTAACAGCCAATAGTCGGCGCAGTTGCAGGTCTATCAAGCGCTTTCCGTTCAGTTCCGGTTTGGTAACGATGATTCGTTTGCTGATAAACTCTGAATCGGCAGGGATCCATTGCTTACGATCCATCTGTATTTCCAAGCCGATAAATGTTTTGATGGTCTCTGTGTCGTTATCGGTGGTGACAACAAATATCTTATCGTCTTCACGTAATACGGTGTCGGCGGTTGCAATCTCTATTTTGCTTGTTTCGTGATTCCAGTAACGGGAGATTACGAACTCGCGGTGTGCCAGTAAGGCAGACACTTGTCCGATTGTTTTATCGAAAATTGCCGGGTTTTTAACGATCAGGGAGATCGGAGTGGCACCGTGAACCTGTTTGCTTTCTTCCTCGGCAATCAGGTCGCTCTCCTTCTGCATATTCACCCGGAAGATGTAACGTATCAGAAGCATCGACAGGATAATTCCCACTACTCCCAGCGGATAAGCCACAGCATATCCCAACGCAATGGTAGGGTCTGTAGATCCCATCAAATCACTAAATGCCTGCTGAGCAGCCCCTAAACCAGGTGTATTGGTTACAGCGCCTGACATAATACCTACCATCGTAGCAATAGGAGTTCCGGTGATGTAATGTATACAAAGCATCGTGACAGCTCCCAGGAAGACAATTCCACAAGCCAGCAGATTCAACGTAATACCTCCTTTTTTGAAAGATGAGAAGAACCCCGGACCTACCTGCATCCCTACCGAGAAGACAAACAGTATCAGTCCAAATTCCTTAAAGAAATGAAGAATCTCTTCATTAATCCTAAACCCGAAATGCCCTAAAACAATCCCCACAAAGAGTACGAGAGTGACTCCTAACGATACTCCGAAAATTTTGATTTTACCAAGCTGGATGCCCAAGGCAATGGTTACAGACAGAATAAGTATTGCGTGGGCTATTCCATTTCCCCACAGCAGTTCATTAATCCAATTCATAGCTAATAAATAAAGTACCTAGTATAAATTCGGCACAAAGGTAATCAATTCTTCGAACTAATGACCAAATTTCATTTGAAGTGCAAGATTGTAAGTATACTGTAACGGTGTACATATTCGATAATATTATAGGCAAAATGTAAAAAACTGTTTACGAAGATTTGTCTTTTTGATTATATCTATATCTTTGTACTCCAAAGTTGTGCTGTGGAATGGCAAAAGAAGAACTGATTAAGTATGTTGATCTCAGGAAAGTATTCCAGGAGAAAGCTCCTTCTTTGTATAAGAAGTTGCCTGGTTTTCTTATCAACTATCTGATTCGTATAATTCATCAGGATGAAGTGAACTACATCCTTAATCATTATCACGACAAGGATGGAGTGGATTTTATGGTTGAGCTGATGGATTATTTCGATCTGACATTACGCACTACGGGAGAAGAAAACCTTCCGGAGAACGGACGTTATATTTTTGCTGCCAACCATCCGTTGGGAGGTTTGGACGGTATATGCCTGTCGGCTCTTCTGGGTCAGAAGTACGACAAGAAAGTCCGCTACCTGGTAAATGATATTCTGCTGTTTTTGCCTAATCTTCGTTCCATCTTTATTCCGGTCAACAAGCATGGCAAGCAGGCAAAGGAAACGGCTGTACTTACAGACGAAGCCTATGCCTCGGACAAACAGATTATCACCTTCCCGGCCGGACTTTGTTCGCGCAAAAGAAAGGGTGTGATTACCGATCTGGAATGGAAGAAATCGTTTGTGCAGAAAGCTGTAGAGTATCAGCGGGATGTTGTCCCGGTTTACTTTGAAGGAAGAAATTCTAATTTCTTCTATGGGCTGTCTAATCTGCGTACCGCTCTGGGTATAAAGGCAAATATTGAAATGCTTTACCTGTCGGACGAGCTCTTTAAAAGCAAACACTCAACCTATCATATCTATTATGGCAAGCCGATTCCCTGGCAAACGTTTGACCAGACAAAGAAACCGGCAGAATGGGCCAAATGGGTACGTGACATCGTTTATGGATTAAAGAATTAATTGAAAAACACTTATATGCAAGACGTAATAGCGCCGATTGGCCGGGAACTGTTAAAAGCAGAACTGACACCGGATAAACTTCTCAGGAGAACGAACAAATCGAACAATGAGATATACATTACAACTGCGCATGATTCGCCGAATGTGATGCAGGAGATAGGCCGCCTGCGCGAGTTGGCCTTTCGCCATTACGGCGGAGGAACGGGGCAGCCGGTTGACATAGATGAGTTCGACACGATGCAGAATGCCTATCGCCAGCTGATAGTCTGGAATCCTGAAGAAGAGATTATCTTAGGTGGATATCGCTTCCTGTGCGGGGCGGATGTAAGGTTTGATGAAGCTGGTAAACCTTCATTGGCTACGTCGCATTTGTTTAATTTCTCGGAAGAATTTATCAAAGATTATCTGCCTTATACCGTAGAGTTGGGGCGTTCGTTTGTTACGCTTGAGTTTCAGGCTACCCGTGAAGGAGCAACCAAAGGTATCTTTGTGTTGGATAATTTATGGGACGGATTGGGCGCTTTGTCGGCTATCGACCCTACTTTGCAATATTACTTCGGTAAGGTGACGATGTATAACACCTACAATCTGGAAGCCCGGGATATGATCCTGTATTTCCTGTCTTTGCATTTCCCGGACCCTGATCACTTGATTACTCCGATACATCCGTTGAAAACAAATCCAGATCTGAAAAAGATGAAAGAGATGTTTACGTCCGACAACTATAAAGACAATTATAAGGTATTAAACCAGGAAGTACGTAAGTTTGGTATCAATATCCCTCCCTTGGTGAGTGCCTATATGAGTCTGTCTCCTCAGATGCGGGTGTTCGGTACGGCTGTCAACCATGAATTCGGCGAAGTAGAAGAAACCGGTATCCTGATTGCCATTGACGAAATCCTGGAAGAAAAGAGAAAGCGTCATATTGAAACCTACCTCAAGGAAGAATACCCTTCCCAGCCCTCGCTGAAAGGAGAACAATAATAGCAGGTTTTGGTGGGCGGAAAGCCAAGGTTTTTTATCCCTTGGCCAACCTCATGACGCGTTCAACGGCATCGTCTATCTGGGCGATTGATTCCATGCCAAGAGTCAGACTGTTTACATTTCCTTCTGTGAGGGCGAACTTGATTGACTTTTCACGCTCTGGATCTGTGATATGATCTCCTTCTCCGAATATCTTCATGCCGATTACTCCTTTGCCGTTTTGCTGAGCCAAAGCCAGTATTTCCTTTACCTCGTCCGGACTTCCGTCCATTTTTGTACCGAAAGGATTGATACGAGCCATGATTACATCTACCCAGGGATGTGTTGCAGCCGTGCGCAGGGCGTCAATATTGTGGCAAGATACACCTACAGCTTTCACAATACCGTCTTGTTTGGCTTTGGAAAGCCCGTCTATGTAATGTGTGCGTGTTTTGTCCCAATCGCCTTGCATCAGGCAGTGCATCAGGAGGATGTCTATGTAGTCTACACCTATTTCCTGACGGTATTTATCGAGAGTTTCGCCTACGGGGCGTACATGCTCGGAGCCGTTTTCGTGTGTCCACATCTTGGTGAGTAGCGTAACCTTTTCGCGAGGCAGTGTTTTGATAGCCTCTCCTACGTATGGATGTGAGCCATATCCGTCTGCCATATCGAAAAAGCGAATGCCTCTTTCATAGGCATGGCGAGCCATATTGGTGAAGCTTTCCATGCCCTGCCGGGTTTGATTAGACGCCTTGTTGCCGCCTACCGTTCCGGTGCCCATGGCTATCCGTGAAACCTGCAATCCCGATTTACCCAACTTTACCTTGTCGACACTTACACCGGCAGAGGTACAACTTGCATTTAAAAGTCCTGATCCGGCTACTGTTAGTCCGGCTAATCCGGTTACACCGGTCTTGATAAATTTCCGCCTGTTTATTTTATCCATGATAGATTAGATTTTTTAACGGATGCAAGATAAGTCTTTTTTAGTTTTTCTGCAAGTGTTTGTATTTTAAGAGAGAATGGTTGCCACTATTTTTCTTCTTCCTCCGGAATACCTGAATTCGCACAAATAAATACCCTGCCAGGTGCCCATATTGAGCTTGCCGTTGGTGATGGGAATACTCACGGATTGTCCCACTACCGACGACTTGATATGAGCCGGCATATCATCCCGGCCTTCATATACATGCTCGAATTTGGGATAATGATCCGGTATCCAGTCAGAGAAAAACTGTTTGATATCATCCGGCACCGAGGCGTCGGCATTTTCATTGATCGTTAATCCGGCTGAGGTATGCTTGATAAACAGATGCAATATACCTGTTTCGGGCAGCTTACCGATTTGCGACAACACCTGCGATGTTACCAGATGAAATCCATACGGATAGGCCGGAAGCGTAAATTCTATTTGTTGTGTCATAGGGCGTGTATTTTGCAGGTCTGACTACATTTCCAAAACCAATACTTCTTTTGGAGCGAGGCGTACTTCTTTGTCTAACGAAACGCTCTGTTTGCTGATTACGTCTTTGCCGCTTGTCTTGCCGCGCAGCACTTCGGTATAGCGGTCGAGCGGAAGGTCTATTGCCGAGTTGCGTCCGTTCATAAAAACCAATACGCTCTTGCCGTTCAGGCTTCGTTCGTATACATATACGCCCTGGTTGATTGCAAAATGTTTCATCTTTCCTTTGGCTATTACGTCATTGCCGCGACGCCATTTCAGCAGGTTTTGCATATAATTCCAGGCTTCGTTTTGTAAGGCGGTCCGTCCCGAGGCCTCAAACTGGTTTACATTGTCTCCCGGCCAGCCACCCGGTACATCCAGACGAATGTAGCCATCGCCTTTTTCTTTGCTTCCGTTCATCAACAACTCTGTTCCGTAGTATAACTGAGGGGTTCCGGGGATGGTAAGCAATAGGGCAATCCCTTGTTTGAAAGCATCCAGATTGTCGGGCATTTTCGAGAGAAAACGATCGGTATCGTGATTGTCCAGAAAGCGTAATACATTGTAGATATCCGGATATACATAGTCGTAGCACAAATGCTCGTAGATGCTGTATAAGCCACCGCTCCAGCCGGTTTCTTCTTCAAATACCTGGTGAGCCAAGCCCATCAGTCTGAAGTCCATCACCGATTTAAGGTGTGTGTCTTTTCCCGGATTCAGTTTGCTGCCGGTTTGCCAGTAAGCCGATCCGATTGTATAATTCATCCAGGCTTCTCCTACTATATTGTAATTGGGATATTCCGCATAAATGGCTTTGCACCAGTCTATCATCATGTCGTAGTCGGCATACGGATATGTGTCTTGGCGGATACCGTCTACTCCGCTGTATTCTATCCACCAGATAGAGTTTTGTATCAGGTATTTGGCTACGTGAGGATTCTTTTGATTCAAGTCTGGCATGGTGGGGACAAACCATCCGTCTATCAGGGTATTGAAGTCATACTCCGAAACGTACGGGTCGAAATAGGCCTCTTTGGCATGGTTGGTCTGCACATAATTGTCGATATTGTTGAACCAGTCGTGGCTGGGTATATCCTTCATCCAGGGATGATCGCTTCCGCAATGGTTGAAGATCATATCCATTACTACTTTCATGCCTTTCTGATGTGATTTGTCAATCAGGCGTACATAATCTTCATTGGTGCCGAAACGGGAGTCTACCCGGTAGTAATTGGTGGTGGCGTATCCGTGGTATGAACCGCCTTCCATATCGTTCTCCAATACGGGATTCAGCCAGATAGCCGTTACGCCCAGGTCTTCAATGTAGTCCAGATGTTTTTCTATACCGGCCAGGTCACCTCCATGACGGGCGTTCGGGTTATCCCTGTCTACCTTGTAAGGCATCTTTAAAGCTAAATTATCGTTGGAAGGATCCCCATTTGCAAAACGGTCGGGCATGATCAGGTATAATACGTCCGAAGAGTCGAAGCCTTTTAATTCGCTAGCGTTGGATTTCCTGGCTTTCAGTTCATAACGATAGTTTATTTTCTTTTTATCTTTTGTAAAGGTAATGTCAAATGTTCCGGGCTGAGCATCTGCTATATCAAGATAAACCAACAGATAGTTGGGGCTTTCGAGGCTAACGGCACTTTTCAGATGCACACCGGGATAAGTAACCGACGGACGGTAGGAGCCAATCCCTTGTCCGTAAACCATTAACTGCAATTCGGAATTTTTCATCCCGCTCCACCAGAAAGCAGGTTCTACCTGGATGGTATTCGCCATCATTGCCAAAGGCAGGAATAGAGCAATAAAGAAGCTCAGTATAATTTGTCTGTTCATGATATAATAGTACGTTTTTAATTAATAACAAAGAGAATACAAAACAAATGTAATGATTGTCAACTGCTTTTGTTCAATTATCAGCATGTAAATAACAATATTTGCTTGCAAACGTTTGCAAAACCGAAATATTTTTTGTCAATCTTTGATAATTTTTTATATTTACATCGTAGACTGGAACTGCTTGGAAGAATGACTGATCTGAATGCTTTTAATCAATTATTTACGGATTATCAGGGAAGATTTATCCGTTTTGCCAATACGTATGTGAGGGATCTGGCAGTAGCTGAAGATTTCACGATGGAAGCGCTCATGTACTATTGGGAGAATAGGCATTCCATAAAACAAGATTCAAATATACCCGCTTATATCCTTACAACTATTAAGCACAAATGCCTGAATTATCTTCAGCACCTACAGATACGTGAACAAGCTGCCGGAACGATAAAGGATCATGCCGCCTGGGAGTTGCAGACTCGTATATCAACCCTGGAAGCTTGTGATCCGGATGAATTGTTTTCGGCTGAAGCCATGGAAATCGTACGAAATACATTGAAAGCCATGTCTGAAAGAACCCGTGAGATATTTGTAATGAGCCGCTATCAGAATAAAACGTATAAAGAAATAGCCTCCCGTTTACATATAACAGAGAAAGGTGTAGAGTTCCATATATCAAAGGCCCTTAAATTACTGCGCCACCACTTAAAAGACTACCTCCCGGTTTTTGTGTATTTATTTTTATAAAAAATGTTTTTTCTCACTAGGGGGCTTTCTTTCTGAACTGCTATACATATACAGGAGGTCGTAAAACAAGAAAATGAAGAAAGATATATTATACAGATTTTTTGAAGGAACAGCTTCTTTGGAAGAGGAACAACAGATCAGGGAATGGATGGAAACTTCCCCTGAAAACAAATCCCTTTTCTTTAAAGAACGCAAGCTGTTTGACGCTATGACCTTGCTGGCTACTGACGACCTTGCAGTTAAAAGACAAATCCACTCCGGAAGGTTCTTGCGCGAGATGTTGAAAATAGCTTCTGTAATCCTCCTGACACTTACTGCCGGATACTTCTTCACGCAATATCGTCAATCGTATAAAGAGATTGCCATGCAAACCATCCATGTACCTTCCGGACAACGGGTAAACCTTACCTTGCCGGATGGAACAAATGTATGGCTGAATGCCCGTACAACCTTAAAGTATCCTGTCACTTTCAGTGCTAAGGAACGCTTGATGGAACTGGATGGTGAAGCCTATTTTGAAGTAACGGAAAACAAAGAAAAGCCTTTTATCGTAAAGACAAGCAAGGGGGCGGTTGAGGTATTAGGAACAGACTTTAATGTAGAATCTTATACTTGGAAGAATGATTTTGAAACCACCCTGATGCGAGGAAGTGTAAAGGTTACTTCTGCCGCTAATGAAGAGAAAACTGTAACCCTTACCCCCGACAATAAAGCTATATTGAGAGACGGTGAGTTTGTTGTAGAAAGAGTAGATGATTATACTACATACCGCTGGATAGAAGGGCTGATTTGTTTCAAAAACGAGTCGTTTACTTCTATCATGAAAGACTTTGAAAAATATTACGGTGTAACTATTAAGGTCAAGAACCGGAAGATTCAGCAATATCATTACACCGGAAAGTTCAGACATACAGACGGCATAGATTATGCCTTACGTGTATTGCAAAAAGATATATACTTTACTTATTCCCGTGACGACGAGAATCAAATAATCTATATTGAGTAAATTAAGAATGATTGCTAATTTTAAAAAGAGTATTTGCCTATGATGAAATGACAAGCCAACCTGAAAAAATGCCGGTAATAGCACCACCAATTACCGGCATCTATTAACACAATTCATTGAAATAAACTGTATTAATTTTCAAAACATTACAAAGATATGGAAAATAAATCTTTGTCGGTAGGATATTATCTGAAAAATCCGCGACTTAAACAAATCTTTAGAATTATGCGATTAACCACGTTTTTATTAATGGTCTGCATACTCTGTACTTACGCTGAGAACACACACTCCCAGAATGCCCGGGTAAGCATAAATAGAAGTAATGCTCCCTTAGACGATATATTAAACGAAATAGAAAAACAAACAGATTATCTTTTTATTTACAACAATCAGGTAAATGTAGAAAGAAAGGTGTCTGTAAAGGCTAAAAGCAAAGCTGTTTCAAGTGTCTTAAACGACTTGTTCAGAAATCTGGATGTAGATTATTCGATGGAAGGTACGCATATTGTACTGTCCAAGAGAAACGAGCCAATAATACAACAGGAGACTCGCAAAATTACGGGAATAATAAAGGATATTAGCGGTGAGCCGATTATAGGAGCCAACGTAATAGAGAAAGGGACTACCAATGGTGTGATCACGGACTTTGACGGACGGTTCAGCCTGAACGTAAGCCCCGGTGCTATCTTGAGTATCTCATATATCGGTTATATGCCGCGTGAAGTATCGGTAGGAAACCAAAGCGTAATTGATGTTGAGCTGACGGAAGATATGAAAGCATTAGACGAAGTAGTTGTCATAGGATACGGTACTTCCAAGAAGAGCGACTTAACAGGTTCGCTATCCTCTGTTTCGGCAAGAGACATTGAGAAATTGCCGATGACGAATATAGCATCCGCTTTGCAGGGACAAGTTCCCGGAGCTATGATATCAAACACTTCAGGAGCTCCCGGAGCCAGTCTGAAAGTGCGCATCAGAGGTG
Organism: Parabacteroides sp. PH5-46; assembly: GCF_029892785.1. Taxonomy (GTDB): domain Bacteria; phylum Bacteroidota; class Bacteroidia; order Bacteroidales; family Tannerellaceae; genus DFXE01. The sequence goes on along the minus strand of NZ_JARXXA010000017.1, from coordinate 64,556 downwards.
CCAATTCCATCCTTGGCAGCAACGATCCTTTATACGTTGTAGACGGAGTAGTCCTCAATGTAGGACTGAATGAACTAAACGTAGGCGACATAGAGCAGATGAGCGTTTTGAAAGATGCTTCGGCTACAGCTATCTACGGATCACGTGGAGCCAATGGTGTTATTCTTATCACCACAAAGAAAGGAGCCGATCAGGCACCTAAAGTGCAGGCAAGTGTAAACATAGGAATCAGCCAGCTACCCAATAAGTATGATCTGCTTGATGCCCCTTCTTTTGCAACTGTAACGAACCAGATCAAACCCGGCTATTTCTCAGACGAGCAAATAGAAGGCTTCCGAAGGAATGGTGGCGTAGACTGGCAGGATGAAATATTCCAGACCGGTATCACGCAAGACTATAAAGTAGGGATAAGCGGAGGTAGTTCTACTTCGTCTTATTATATCTCAGGGAATGTAATCAACCAGACAGGTATTGTTACCAACTCAGATATAAATAAATACCTCTTGCGCTCGAACGTTAGTACATCTATCGGAAAGAAAATAACGGTTGACCTGAACCTGACAGCCGGTAGAACAAAAGGATTGAATACAGAGGATAACGGAGCGAAGGGGTCTCCGGTGTGGTTGGCTCCTGTTTTCCCGACAACCTTCCCTATCTATACGGATGGACAATGGAACCGGGTGGACAATCTTTCCGGGCCGAATTATTCCAACCCATTAATGAGCCTGAAAGAAAGACATAGCGATTATATAACCAACTCGTTGACGGCAAATACAAAATTGTCTTATCAGATCATTGACGGATTAAAGCTTGATGTCTTGTTAGGTATAGATAATATCAGCCGCCAGGGAGGTAATATCTCTAACGCTTGGGTTAGTACAAATCCTTCCGCTTCCTTAAACGAAGCTAAAACATATACCTGGCAGAATAGTAATATTTTGACCTATAATAAAATATTTGGAGAAATACATGATCTGACTCTTATGGCTGCCAATGAACAGACCAGTTCGCAATATTCTTTTTTCAGCGCCAGCGCTCAGGGAGTAGATCCTATTTCTGTCGGATATGATAATTTAGGACTTGCGGATAATAAGAATGCTACTTCTTCAAGAACAAAGTATGCCTTGCAATCTTTCTTCGGAAGGGTTTCGTATTCTCTTATGGGTAAATACTTACTTACGGCCACTTATCGTGCAGACGGTACATCTAAATTCCAAGAGGATAACAAATGGGGATATTTCCCTTCGACTGCTCTTGCCTGGAGGGTGTCGGAAGAGTCATTTATGAAGAATCAGGATATAATAAGTAATCTTAAGCTACGTGGAAGTTGGGGTATTACAGGTAATCAGGGAGTAAACCCTTATGCTACGATAGCCAAGGTATCTAACTGGTCGCATTCTTACGGACAAAGCGTAATGTATCCGGGTACGTATTATGTTGGTGCCGATAATCCAGATCTGAAATGGGAAACAACCAAGCAAACCAACGTAGGGATGGATGTTTCGTTCCTGAACGGACGCATTAGTTTAAGTGCCGATTATTACGTGAAGAATACTACCGATCTGCTATTGGCTGTTTCTATACCCAATTACAACGGAGGCGGAACAATGAACAAAAACGTAGGAAACATACAAAACAAAGGGTTCGAGATTACACTCTCCAGTACGCCAATAGACAACCGGAATTTTTCCTGGAACTTTAATTTCAATATCTCATCTTATAAGAATAAGGTGAAAAACCTGGGAGATGAAGACTTTATCCTGAGTTCTACGATACCAGCTACCGGTATGTTCGCCACTTCTCCTTTTGTGTTGAAAGTAGGTGAATCCATGGGCTCATTCTGGGGCTACAAGTGGGGAGGAGTCTATCAGACTTCCGAAGCTGAAGAAGCTGCAAAATACGGATTTAAACCCGGAGATAATAAATATCTGGACTACGACAATGACGGCGAAATCACCAGTAAAGACCAACACATTATAGGAAAAGCATTACCCGATTTCGTATGGGGCTTTGACAATAATTTCACGTATAAAAACTTTACATTAAACTTTATGATCCAGGCAGCCCACGGACGGGAAGTGCTGAATACGATGTATGCGGCGGCTTCTACTGTCTTATCGGATGCAACTGTTATATCAAGTGTTGATGGCGCTGACTTCTGGACTCCTCAGAATGAAGGTGCGAAGTTTGCAAGCCCCTCTACCAGTACCGGTAAGAACTTCATTGCTTCTACTCAATTCTTGCAGAACGGAAGCTATGTGAAACTGAAGAATATAGGTATATCTTATAACCTGGATCGGTCTGTTACCAAGTTTACTGATATAAGGTTGACTCTTAGTGCTCAGAATCTGTTTACTATTACGAAGTATAAAGGCTATGACCCGGAATCATCTACTACCAACAACGATATCGACGGAGCGATTGATGTAGGTGCCTATCCGAACCCGCGTACTGTTACTTTAGGTTTACAATTCAACTTTTAATTAAATTAGCAAAGACATGAAAAGACATATAATTTCTCTTTTAGCCATCTTTCTGTTTTTTTCCTGCGATAGCTTTTTGGACGAAAAAACGTATGGCCTTGTTGTTCCCAGCACATATCCTCAGTCTATAAGCAGTCTGGAGAAATGTGTGAATGCACTCTACAGTATAAATAATAGTATGTATCGCGAAGCGGGATGTTTTGTGGCCTGCATGGGAGGTGATGATGTAACTACCTTGCCCGGAGGTAATAAAGGAGCCTTCTTGCAATTCGATATCTTCAACGCACAAGACAACAACGATCGTATAGAGAAGCAGTGGGATACCGCTTATGATGTGATCAAGCAGGCAAATGTAATTATCGGAGCTATGGATAATATCAAAGAGCCTACCCTGTCTATAGAATATGTAGAAGCTCAGAAGAACAGAGCACTGGGACAAGCTTATTTTCTGAGAGCCCTTGCTTATTATAACTTAGTGCGTACCTTTGGTGAAGTGCCCATCGTGGATGGTTTGACTATTGATTATGAGCTGACCAAGGCGCCTTTCGGGGAAATTTACACCCTGATAGAAACCGATCTGATAAATGCAGAGAAGCTGATTCCCGCAGATTACAGAACAGCTCCCAACGCCTCTGATATGGAGAAGACAACTTATTACGCACGTGCTTCGTTAGGCGCAGTAAAGTCGCTGATGGCATCTGTTTATCTTACCTGGGCCGGTTTCCCGCTCAAAGATAATTCGAAGTATGCTTTGGCTGCAGCGAAAGCAAAAGAGGTGATTGATAATGCAAACACTTACGGATACCGTCTATTGGAGAATTACGGCGATTTGTGGAAATGGGAAAGCGGCTGGAAAGAAGTAGGCAATGCCGAGAATGTATTTACCTGTCATTATAATACCTCTGTAGGGGATTGGAGTGATGGTGGTACGGAATCCAATGGTAATATGTTGGCTCCGGCATCTATGTTTCCTGAAAACTTCGGGGGATGGTCTGATGCTTTTGCAGAGCTAACCTTTTTCAACGAATTTCCGGAAGGTCCCAGAAAAGATGCTACTTTCCTGACGAGTGGACAGGCTACTCCCGAAAGTCCGGTTATAGGGTGGGATCAGTTTACGGCCTCTCATCCATACTATAAGAAGTATATAGAAATCCCGGGCTTTGATTATACCAACATGAGTGCGTATATTGACTGGTGGAGTTCGCGTACAAGCCAGGTAATCCGCTATGCAGAGGTCTTGTTGATATATGCGGAAGCTCAACCCATGGCTGATGGCAGTCCGAATCAAATGGCATACAGCTGCCTGAATCAGGTTAGAAACAGAGCCGGATTACCGGACATGACTACCGGTTTGAGCAATACCGCTTTTCGTGATTCGGTTGTTATGGAGCGTAAGTGGGAGTTTGCCGGATTAGAGCCTTGCGCTCGCTGGTATGATATGGTAAGGACAGAAACGGTAGCTGCTACAACTGCTAAAAGGAACTCGAAGGAGATTCCGGTGGTAGGCGCTCCCAATGATCAGAGCCATGAGAGATACTTCGCTCCTATACCTCAGAAGGATAAAATGCTTAATCCTAATCTATAAATAAAATGAACAACTATCTGGCCTTTTTTGTCGGTTGCTTATTGATGCTACCGTTTATTTCATGTGAGCAATCAGAGAAGGGAGTGAAAATGCAGTTTTCTTCTGCAGAGAGCCTAGCTACTTACTCTTGGGCGTTAAATGATATGGCTCCCGATCTGCCTTCGGACTGGTCGACGTATAATTATCTGGTGTTGGAGATGAAGGCTTCATCGCCGCAGCGGTTCTCGATGGGACCGCTTACTGCCGGAGGACTTCTGCCCAAGAATATTCAGCCTTTTCCGGGTGCATGGATACGGTTTACCATTCCGCTTGATTACTTCAGGGAGTTGCCCGCATCGGCTGTAGATATGGCAGCTACTTACAATAAGCGCAGGAAACTGGGTCAGATTAATATTCACACCTCCCAGGTAGGTCCGTTGACGGGTATTGACAGTCTTGTCTTTTTTATGCGCAATCCGGTTAATGACCCTACTTTGGAGATTCGTTCGGTATCGCTGGACGTTGAAGATCCGGGAGAGGCTTTACTGCAAGAGGGATATCTGGTAGATGCCTTCGGACAATGGGCTACAAAAGACTGGACTGGTAAGGTGAAGTCATCGGAAGAGCTTCAGGCTGCTTGGAAAGCGGAAGACGAGCAATTAGAAACACCTTTGTCTTCAGAGGTCTCACAATATGGAGGCTACAAATCAGCCCCACGGCAAAAGGCTACTGACTTTTTCCGGGTAGATAAGATTGACGGTCGTTGGTGGTTCGTTGATCCCGAAGGATATCTGTTTCTCTCTGCCGGGGTAGACTGCATGAATGCTTCGGTACGTACGACTACCGAAGGACGGGAGTTTATCTTTGATGGACTGAAAGAAGGCGAAGGCTATGCAGACTATTACCTCTGGAATATTCAAAAGCGCTATGGTGTAGGGAATGAGAGAGAATGGATCAATACAGCTGTTAAACGTATGCACAACTGGGGACTGAATACCATCGCCAACTGGTCGTCGCGCGAAATCATAGGCTCTAACCGGATGCCGTTTGTTCTCTCATTGCCGGGCTTAAAGTTGCACGAAGGAATCATGGGTTTGCCCGATGTGTATAATCCGCAATACGAAAAAGATATCGATCAGTCTATCGGTGGAATGGCTGCTCAATACAAGGATAATCCTTGGCTTCTCGGATACTTTGTCGGGAATGAACAGCCTTGGCCGGGACAGGAAAGTGTTCTTTGTGATCGTATCTTAGCCTTGGAAAAGGAGGCGCCTATCAAAGGAATGCTTCAATCCTATCTGAAAGCTAATGGCGATACGCCGGAAAACAGAGTGGACTTTGTACAGGAAACCTTCAATGTATTCCTTGGCCTGGTAAACCGTACGCTTAAGAAGCACGACCCGAATCACCTGAATTTGGGTATGCGCTTTGGCGGACATACTTCCAATGCCTTACTGGCTATAACGGCTAAGCATTTTGATGTATTCAGCTTCAACTGTTACGAGATACAGCCTTCGCTTGATTTTATGAAGCGGATTGACGAGCAAACGGCTTTGCCTATTATCATTGGCGAGTATCACTTTGGCGTTCCCGACCGGGGGATGGCTGCCGGTATTATGCAGGTTCCCAATTACGATGAAAGGGCAAACGCCTATCGTTTCTATAATGAGCAAGGGTATAGCCACCCGTCCTTGATCGGCGCCCATTGGTTTCAGTGGATCGATCAGGCAAATACCGGGCGAATGGACGGCGAGAACTATAATATAGGCTTGCTCGACATTACCGATCGCCCCTATCCGGAAATGGTAAAAGCGATGCAGGAAACTCACAAACGTATATATCAGGTTCATAGCGGAGAATTAGCGCCTTATGATATAAGCCCTAAAGCTACCGGTTATTAATTAATTATCAACTAAGTTACATACCATGAAAAAAATATATTTAGCATTATCCATGCTGATGATGCTGGGATATTATATCAATGCCCAGCAAGTGAAGATGGAGCAGAAGACGTTGACACTTCCTACGTATGAGATTGGTGCTCCCGATGCGAACTCTATTTTCTTTACAGGGCGCGTGTATCAGGGGGCACAGGGACATATCTATCCCTATCCATTGTATGACATTCTAACAGACGTTAAAGTTGACAAAGACTATAACGCATTGTATCTTGATAATGAATATGTAAATGTATGCGTTCTCCCGGAAATGGGAGGACGCATCCTGTCGGCAACAGATAAGACGAACAATTACGAGATCTTTTACAAACAAACGGGTATTAAGCCGGCCTTGATCGGGATGCTCGGTGCCTGGCTGTCGGGAGGAGTAGAATGGAACTTCCCGCATCATCACCGCCCGTCGAGCTATATGGATATAGACTGGACGATGGAAGAAAACGAAGACGGCAGCAAGACCATCTGGGTAGGAGAAACGGAGTTTCGCCACCGCTTTAAATGGTCGATAGGCGTAACGGTCTATCCCGGACGCTCCTGGGTAGAGGCAAAGGTAAAGGTCATGAACCGTACGCCTTTTATCCAGTCGATGCTTTACTGGGCCAATGTCTCGGTGCATTGTAATAAAGGTTATGAAGTAATATTCCCGCCCGCTACACAATTCGGTACCGACCACTCGAAGGTGTACTTTACCCGTTGGCCGTATGGCGAGGCTGTACACGGAAGCGGTGAGGATGTAGATCTGTCCCGCTGGGAAAACTATACAGGTAATTCACGATCTATCTTTGCCTGGAATTTTGAAGACGACTTCCTGGCGGGATACGATCACGGCAAACATGCCGGAACGGTACATGTGGCCAACCATCATGTGGTGAACGGAAAGAAGTTTTTCCTCTGGGGAAACAATCCAAGTGCCGAGATGTGGAACACGATGCTGTCTGATAAAGACGGGCATTATCTGGAACTGATGGTAGGCGCTTTTTCGGACAACCAACCGGATTATAGCTGGATAGGCCCGGGCGAAACGCGCGAGTTTTCACAGCGATGGTATGGTATCCGTGATATCCGCTCGGTAAAGAATGCTACCGACGATGCGGCGGTAAACCTGGAGCGTTTAGCCCCCGGTAAGGTGTTTATCGGATTGAACGCGACAACGAAGTATCCGAACGCACGTGTATTGCTGACCCATGGCAATGAGATCCTTTTTGAACAAACCATACAAATTGACCCGGCTACTCCTTTTGTGAAAGAGGTAGACATTCGCCAGAGCATTAAAGACGAAGAAATGCGTGTTGTATTGACGGATGCCAACGGAAAGGAGCTGGTAGCCTATCAGCCGGTGGTATTGGAAGAAAAGCCGCTCCCCGAAGTGGTAGAAGGTACAAAGCCGGTAAGCGAATATAAGACGGTTGAGGAGCTCTATCTGGCAGGCTTGCGTGTAGAGCAGTTCCATAACGCCCGCCTGGATCCGATGGACTTCTATAATGAAGCTTTGCGCCGCGATCCGCTGGATGCACGGGTGAATACGGTAGTAGGTATCCGCTATGCGCGTGGCGGAGAATGGGAGAAGGCAGAAGAGCACTTGTTGAAGGCCTTGGAACGCTCCGCTAAAGATTATACGGTAGTAAAAGACCCCGAACCTCACTACTACCTCGGGCTCGTTTATCAAATGCAGGGAAGATACAAAGAGGCTGCCAATGCCTATTGGAAAGCAACCTGGTATCCTACCTTCCAGCATCCTTCCTATTATGCTTTGGCCGAGATAGCCGCCATACAGGGTGATATGGCTGAAGCAATGGATATGATAGATCAATCGCTGAATGTCGGAGGAAACGACACCAAGGCGCTTACGCTGAAGGCCTATCTTCTTCGTAAAGCAGGAAAAGCCAAAGAGGCTTCGGATGTATTGAAGAAGGTGCTGGCAATAGACCCACTTGATTACTGGTCGCTTTCGGAAGAAAGCCTGCTGGCCGGTAAAGGGGTAGCTTTCCTGGGCAAAGCCGACGATTCACGCGGAAACGGTATTGTCCGCCTTCAGGAGTTTCTGGAGATTGTCATGGATTATGGCAACATAGGGGGGTATCAGGAAGCGATTGATTTGCTGAATGCAGCGATAGCCCTTGGTGAGCCGTATATTTCATCACCCTTAGTCTATTATTATAATGGATATTACAACCTGAAACAGGATAATAAGGAAACGGCAAAAGTTATGTTTGACAAGGCAGCTCAGCAACCTTCCGCTTATTGTTTCCCGTTCCGCCTGGAAGAGATCGCCGTCCTGAATGCCGCTTTGCAAACCCATCCGATTGACGGAAAAGGTGCTTTCTATCTGGGGAATCTCTTCTATTATTTAGGCCAAAAAGAGAAAGGCGTTGCTTGCTGGGAGCAGGCTGTAAAGGCGGATCCATCCTTTGCACAGGCCTATCGCAACCTGGGCTTTGGTTATAACCGTGCCGCTGATCTTGGCAAGGCTGTTGCGGCTTACGAACAGGCGGTCAAGGCAGATAAGAATGATCCCCGCTTCTTCCTTGAATTAGACCAGCTTTATGAGCAATCCGGTAAAACGGCAAAAGAGCGTCTTTCGTTGATGGAAAAGAATCTGAAGACCGTCTTGAAGCATGACGATGCCGTGATTCGTCTGCTCACTTTATACAATGAAACAGGCGCCTATGATAAGGCAATCAAGATTCTGGACGAACGGCATTTCCACGTATGGGAAGGCGGCGGACAGGTACATGGCGTATATGTGGATGCTCATCTACTAAAAGGCATGAAACTACTAAACGGAAAGAAATATGCCGAAGCCATCAAATCCTTTGAACGGGCAGACCTATATCCCGAAAACCTGGAAGTAGGACGTCCCGTTGGTGGGGGACATAGCCCCAAAGGCTTCTACTATATGGGCGAGGCCTACAAGAAGATGGGTGACACAGAGAAGGCGAAGCAATGTTTTGAAACAGCCGCCGGAGCACAAACGCACCGCTGGAGAGCCGTATCGGAAGATGTCTTCTTCAAAGCATTGGCTATGCGCGAAAGCGGACAAACAAGTGAAGCCAATAAACTTATGGCCAACTTGAAAGAAGAAGTCAACAAGCAACTAAACAGTTCGGCTGTAGTAGACGAATACTCTAAGTTTGGTGAAGACGGTTCACGCGCCGAACGCTTAGCTAACCTGAATTACCTGAACGGACTTGTCCACTGGTACGAAGGCGATCAAAACAAAGCAAAAGCCGACTTCCAAAAAGCTGTTCAGATGAATCAGAACATGATCTGGCCCAAGCAGTTACTGAATAAATAAAACTCATTGTTATATGCTGAAAAATTGCATGCATGCGATTTTAGAAACGCATGCATGCAATCTCAAAAACGCACGTGTGCAATTTATAAAAAGGACACGTGCGATTTTTTTTCGCTAACGAGCTATAAATATTGATGGGTGTAAACCTTAGAAATTGAGGGTGAGTTGTTCGGGTAGGAGGGTGAATGTTTTACGATGATGAGGTGTGATACCGTGGGCTTGGATGGCTAGCCGATGGGCTTTGGTGGGGTAGCCTTTGTTGTTTTTCCAATGATAGGCGGGATGTATTTTGTCTAATTCGTCCATATAGTCGTCGCGGTATGTTTTGGCCAGGATGGAAGCGGCGGCGATGGAGAGGTACTTACCGTCTCCTTTGATTACGGTGGTGTGCCGGATGTCGGGGTAGGGGGTGAATCGGTTGCCGTCTATCAGTAGATGCTCCGGCCTTACTTTTAGTTGGTCTATGGCCCGGTGCATAGCCAGGAAAGAGGCGTTCAGTATGTTTATTTTGTCGATCTCCTCGGCAGTTACGATACCTACAGCCCAGGCGATGGCCTCTTGCTCTATGATGGGGCGTAGGGCGTAGCGATCCTTTTCGCTCAACTTTTTACTGTCGTTTAGCTTTTCATTGCTGAAGTTGGCAGGCAGAATAACGGCGGCGGCAAAGACGGATCCTGCCAGACAGCCTCTTCCTGCCTCGTCGCAACCCGCTTCTATGCGTCCCGCTTTGAAGTAAGGTAATAACATATCAGCTCTTTTTGATAATCCGGGGACGTAAGACATACCAACAAAACAAGGATGCCGTAAGCACTCCTCCGGTATTGGCCAAGAAATCGAACCAGTCACCCCCGCGATATGCAGTAAGGTATTCTTGTCCCAGTTCTACTATTCCACTGAACATAATGGGGCAGAGAATAGCACCCACTACGATGTGTTTGATACTTAGTCGCTCCCTTCTGTGATTAAGCAGATATTCAAGCCATAGCATGCCCGACATCCCTCCGTACATGCAAAAGTGAGCTACTTTGTCTATACCCGGAAAAAACGGCATATCCAGGGATGGAGGTTTGAAGAATGACAAATAAAGGACAATCAGTATAATTGTCAATGAGAAAGGATATTTCTTAATGTAGTAGAGCATAACTTATATTTGTCAAAACATGGTTTTAACCCGTTCGATACCTGCTATGAACGTGTCTATTTCTTCCTTGGTATTGTAGAAGGCGAAAGAAGCACGAACGGTTCCTTCTATACCGAATGCCTTCATTAAAGGCTGCGCACAGTGATGCCCGGTACGTACGGCGATTCCCAAACGGTCTAACAACATTCCCATATCGTAATGATGAATGTCTCCGATCAGAAAGGATAACACGCTGCTCTTATGAACAGACTGCCCGAAGATACGGACGTCTTCAATAGCCTCCAGGCGCTTGCTGGCATGACGAAGTAGCTCGTCTTCGTGGGCGGCAATGGCCTCTATGCCCAGCTGCTCTACGTAATGTATGGCTTCGGCAAGGGCTGTGCTGCCGATGTAATCCGGGGTGCCGGCTTCAAATTTGAAGGGTAACTCATTAAATGTCGTCTTCTCAAACGTAACCGTAGCGATCATTTCGCCCCCGCCCTGATAAGGAGGGAGTTTGTCCAACCAGTCTTCTTTGCCGTATAGTACACCGATTCCGGTTGGTCCATATATCTTGTGTCCGGAGAATACATAGAAATCAGCATCCAATGCTTGTACGTCCACTTTGGTATGGGGCACGGCCTGGGCACCGTCCAGCAAAACCGGTACGTCGTGCTGATGGGCTATCTCGATAACTTCCTTCACCGGATTTATAGTACCTAATACGTTTGAAATATGAGCGACCGATACCAGCTTGGTTCGCTCTGAAAACAAGCTGCGATACGTATCCATGCAAAGCTCTCCCTTCTCCGTAATAGGAATAACCTTCAGACTAATGCCTTTCCGGGCAGCCTGTATCTGCCAGGGAACGATGTTTGAATGGTGCTCCATTTCGGAAATAATAACTTCGTCGCCCTCTTCCATAAAGGCATCGGTAAAACTGGAAGCAATCAAGTTGATCGATTCGGTAGTCCCCCTTGTAAAGATAATCTCGTTGGACGAGCGGGCGTTCAGGAAACGTTGTATGGTTTTGCGAGCCTCTTCGTGTGCTTCGGTAGCCGCCTGGCTCAGAAAATGTACGCCCCGGTGAATATTGGCATTCACATTGTAATAGCCATTCTCTATCTTCTCTACCACTTGGCGGGGCTTTTGCGTGGTAGCGGCATTGTCGAAATAAATCAACGGTTTATCATATACTGTATGGGACAGGATCGGAAAATCCTTGCGTATGGATTGTATGTCTAACATAATCTTCTGAATTAAATCATATTCATATAAACAAACGTCAAAGATACGATGTTTATTTCATTCTATATTTCCGGGAATAATATTCGGAAGCAATATTATCTTTGTAAAATGAAAAATTGGAAAAAGATTTTCCTTATTATCTGGTCGGGGCAATTCTTGTCTATCCTGAGTAGTACGATTGTAAACTTTGCCATTATCTTGTGGATAAGCATTGAGACCGGTTCGGTAGAGATGCTGGCCAAAGCTGCTATTGCTGCCATGCTTCCGCAGGCTATACTAGGCCCGGTTACCGGTGTGTTTATCGACCGCTGGAATCGTAAGCTCGTTATGATATTGTCGGATAGCTTTATTGCCCTTTGCACGTTGATACTGGCTGTTTTGTTCTGGGTAGGGGTAGCCGAGATGTGGCATATCTTTGTCTTGCTGGCGATGCGTTCCGTAGGATCCGCTTTTCACGGACCGGCGATGCAAGCCTCTGTTCCCCTGATCGCACCGCAAGATCAGTTGACCCGCATTGCCGGTATCGACCAGATTATCTTTTCGGTAGGGAATATAGCTGGTCCGGCCTTGGGCGCTCTATTCCTGTCTATCTGGGATATGCAATATGTATTACTGCTGGATGTACTGGGAGCTATTATAGCATGTGTCTCTTTGCTCTTTGTACATATTCCCGATCCGGAGAAGGCGGAAGAGGAGGAGCCGAAACGTTTTCTACGTGAGATGAAGGAAGGCTTTATGGCTATCTGGGACAACAGAGGCCTTAGCTGGATGTTCCTTTTTTCAATTATTATGATGTTCTTTATCATGCCGGTTAGTGTGATGTTCCCGTTGATGACATTAGAGCATTTCAATGGAAACGCTTTTCAGGTGAGCCTGATTGAAGCCCTATGGGGCGCCGGAGCCTTGATCGGTGGAGCTATTATGGGAGTGAAAGTCTACCGGATCAATAAAGTGGTATTGATTAACCTGATGTATATTGTGCTGGGGTTGACGTTTCTTTTCTCCGGTATCTTATCGCACGACGGATTTGTGTTATTTGCCATTCTAACATCCATTGGCGGTATATCCGGAACCGTATTCATCTCTGCTTTTACAGCTATTGTGCAGACGAAGATAGACCCGGCTGCTTTGGGGCGTGTTCTTTCCATGTACTATTCGGTAGGGCTTTACCCTTCGCTGATCGGATTGGCCGGGATAGGTTTTTTTGCCGACCATCTAGGGCTTACTACCTCCTTTATCGTTTGTGGTATAATGATGGTTGTGATTGGTTTCATAGCTTTCCTTCCTACTACTTCGCTTCGTTTAGATCGCCGCGAAAAGAAAATTACCTGAGGGGTTATTGTCTTTTTCTACAAAAAAAGGTGAAAGTAGCATTAAAAATGTTATATTTGCTTTTTTGAATGCTACCACTTTAATCTTTATGGAAGACATAGATAATACGCGGGATCTGAATAGTCTCTTTGTAAACTATAAAGAGCGTTTTGTCCGTTTTGCCAAAACCTATGTTTGCCTGGAAGAAGCTGCCGAAGATATTGTGATTGATAGTTTTATGTATTATTGGGAAAATAGGACGAATTTAGCCAACGAATGGAACATCCCTGCTTATATTCTGACCACAATCAAGCATAAATGCCTGAATCATCTTCAGCGAATGCAAAAAGAAGAAGAGATAAGGAGTTACATATCCAAGACAAACGCCTGGGAACTGGATATGCGCATAGCCACACTTGAAGCATGTAATCCGGAAAAGCTTCTTTCTTCCGAAGTACAAGAGATTATAGACAATGCATTGACGTCGCTTCCAGAACAAACGCGTGATATCTTTGTACGAAGCCGTTTCGAGAAACAAAGCCACAAGGAAATAGCCATAGCCATAGGGCTTTCCACGAAAAGTGTGGAGTATCACATAACAAAAGCATTGAAAATATTGAAGAGCGCTTTGCAGGATTATTTCCCTCTTTTGCCGCTTCTTCTTTATTTTTCTGAAAAAAGTTTAAATTTGTTTTAGGGATATTTGCATCTTGTTTGCTTTATTAACAAAAGCATAATATGGATAAACGGATTTTATATCGTTTTTATGAGGGTTCAGCTTCTCAACAAGAGAAAGAAGAAGTCAAAAACTGGGTTGACTCTTCTTCTCTGAACAAGGAGGAATTTATGAGAGAGCGTGAGTTCTTTGATGCGATACTCTTATCCGGCTATAAACGTAATGAAAATAAACAACTGAAAGGACATCGTTCTTCAACGATTCGGCGCGAACTGTTAAGGCTTGTAGCTGCTATAGCTCTTCTGATAATTGCGGGAGTTAGCTTTTATCAGTTGAAAATAAACGAAATAAATACGGTGCAAAATACCATTATTGTGCCGGCTGGCCAGCGTGTCAACCTAATCCTTCCGGATGGAACGAATGTTTGGCTGAATGCTCTTACGGAGTTGAAGTATCCATCATTTTTTAACGGATCTACCCGTGAGGTATATTTGAACGGGGAAGCTTATTTTGATGTGAAGCCTACCGGAGGTAAAAGATTCGTTGTCCATACGGAACGCTATGATGTGGAGGTTTTAGGAACCAGCTTCAATGTGGAAGCCTATAACGAAACAGGGAAATTTTCAACAGCGTTGATGGAAGGCTCTGTCAAGATTGTAAACCGTAGCAATGAAGCGGATAATATTACACTTGAAAGGAACCAGAAGGCGTATGTGTCCTCGCAAGGTTTGCTGGCTTCGAGTATAATTAGCGATTTTGATATGTATCGTTGGAAGGATGGTCTTATCTGTTTTAAAAACACCAATTTTATAGAGCTGATGAATTGGTTTGAAAAATATTATGACATTGATATCATAATAGAAAACGAAAGGCTGGCCGACCATGTATTCAGTGGTAAATTTCGAATATCAGACGGAATAGATAATGCATTAAGAATTTTACAAAAAGATGCAAAATACACATATATAAGAGATATAGAAAACGCCGTGATTTACATTAAATAACTTTTTAACCCTAAAATAAAAAATTAATTGCCTATGGAGAAGTAACCAATTTGAAAAACACAAAAAAGCCGACAAGTGCGCCAACACTCATCGGCAAATCAACACAATTAACTAATTAACTGTATTAATCTAATAGACATGTAAAGATATGGATAAAAATTCATTATCAGGAGCCTTGCTATATAAAAGGCCACGATTTAAACAATTTTTTAGAATAATGAGAATCACCACAATACTGTTGTTAGCCTTCGTTTTTGGCCTTCAGGCTGAAAATGCTAATTCTCAGAATGTACTTATTACCCTGAAGAAGGAACGTTCGCAATTGGAGCAGGTTTTAAACGAAATAGAGAAACAATCAGACTACTTGTTTGTCTATAACAAAAACGTGGATGTTGACAGAAATGTCTCTGTAAGTATTACTGAAGCACCTTTGCAGAAAGCATTGGAGCAAATCTTTGAAGGTACGGGTATTGATTATGAGTTTGAAGGTTCTTATATCCTCCTTTCTTCTCATAAGCTGAAGAATGCACCTGCCGTAAATCAACAAACGATTACTGTTACAGGTACGGTAGTAGATGAAACAGGAGAATCATTGCCAAGTGTAACTGTATTGGTGAAGGGAACTACTATCGGAACGATCACTGATATGAACGGAAGGTATAGTATCAATGCTTCTTCTGCTAATGCAACACTGGTTTTCTCTTATATCGGATATACAAGTGTTGAAAAGGCAATAGGCAACCAACGTATCATAAATGTAACGATGCAGGAAGATAGTAAACTGATTGACGAAGTAGTTGTTACAGCCCTGGGTATCGTAAAGAAAGAGAAGTCTCTGACTTATTCTACGCAAATAGTAGACGGGGAAGAGTTAACCCGCGCAAAAGACCCGAACCTGATCAATACCTTAGCCGGTAAAACTGCCGGTGTGCAGATACGCAGTAGCTCTGCCGGTTTAGGGGGATCCGTAAAAGTTACCATACGTGGTGACCGTTCCGTTAACGGAAGTAACCAGCCGTTGTACGTAATCGATGGTGTGCCTATCAATAGCTCCGCCAATAACCAGACGGCAACAACCATAGGTGGGAATAATGATGCCGGAAACCGCGACGGTGGTGATGGTATCTCCAACCTGAACCCGGATGATATTGAAAGTATGAACATCCTGAAAGGTCCGGCGGCAGCCGCTTTGTATGGTAGCTCAGCAGCAAACGGGGTTGTAGTAATAACAACTAAGAAAGGAAAAGTAGGCCGTACCGCCATTACTTTCAATTCTAACACAACATGGGAAAATGCCGTTCATGGCAGACCTGAATTCCAGAATAGTTATGGTGGCTATTCTACCAGCTGGGGGAAAATGCCCGACAGTGACGAGTATATAAAGATATCCGGTAGCCCTGATTATATGAAAGAATTTTTCAAAACAGGCTTTACTACCATAAACTCTCTTGCATTAAGCACTGGTTCAGAAAGCATGCAAGCTTATTTTTCTTATGCCAATACACATGCAAAAGGCGTTATCGAGAATAGCTCTCTGGACAAGCATAACTTCAATTTCAGGCAAACAGCTAATTTCTTCGACAAAAGATTAATTGCCGACGCAAACATCAACCTGATGTATCAGGATGTTCGCAACAGACCGTCGCCCGGAGGTTTCTACATGAACCCGCTGATCGGTGTGTATCGTTTCCCCAGAGGTGGCGTATATGGCGGAGAATCATTTGCCTATTACAAGGAAAACTACAAAGTATTCAACGCAGAGCGTAATATGTATCTCCAGAACTGGTACACAGAGCCTACAACCTGGGAACAAAACCCATTCTGGTTGACCAATATGCTCCCAAGTGAAGATCAACGCTATCGTACAATTGCTAACCTGAGCCTTTCTTTCAAAATAAATGAATATTTCACCGTAAAAGCGCGCGGTAATGCCGACCTTATACTCGACAATTATGAAATGAAGATGTATGCTGGCACAACCCCCGCATTGACAGGTGGAAACAACGGACGTTATTCCGTGAGCGAATCAAACAGCATGGGTCTATATGGCGATGCAATGTTAACCTACATGCAGACATTTAATGATATCAGCGTGAATGCCACAGCCGGAGCCAGCATTAAAGACGACAGAGGCAAATCTCTGGGCGTAGACTCATATCCTGGTGGAATGTATAATCCGAACTTGTTTAATTCGGGCAATATAGATTATAATGGCGGCTCGCCTTCTATGGGCAAATATCATGGACAGGAGCAAGCGGTATTTTTTGCCGGACAAGTGGGCTTCCGCGACTGGTTATTCCTGGATGTAACAGCTCGTAATGACTGGACTTCTACCTTGGCTTTCACTAAATATAAAAACAAAGGTTTCTTCTATCCTTCTGTGGGTCTAACCTGGGTGATGAACGAAGCATTATCTCTTCCGGAATGGATTAACTTAGGAAAAGTTAGAGGCGCTTGGTCTAAGGTAGGTAACGGACTGCCTCGCTACAGAAGTAATCCGTTGAACAGTGTAGGACGTAGTGGAACAATCGGTTATAATTCTACAGCTCCTTTTAATGAACTGAGACCGGAAATGACAACTTCTATCGAAGCCGGTACGGAATGGCGTTTCTTCAATAGCCGTCTGGAATTTGATTTCACTTTCTATAAAACAAATACCAAGAACCAGTTATTCTCTCTGTCTGCTCCTTCAGGATCAAAATATACGACTTATTATGTAAATGCAGGAAATATACAGAACAAGGGTGTTGAAATCATACTAAGTGGTTCTCCTGTTTGGACCGGTGACTTCAGATGGAAAACTGGTGTAAACTTCTCTCTGAACAGAAATAAAGTGATAGAATTGACGGAAGAGTTGGGCTATTTCAGCGTGAGCGGACAGAATTCTAACAGTTATCAGATGAGATTGGAAGAAGGTGGATCTTTCGGTGATATTTACGGAAGAACATTCTCCCGCGACGAACAAGGCAACATCCTGTATGATAATAACGATGTGCCGATGCCGGATAAATCGGATTTGCAGAAAGTGGGAAACACCTCTCCGAAGTTTAATTTGGGTTGGAGCAATACCTTTACGTACAAAGGCTTCTCATTATACTTCCTGATAGACGGACGTTTCGGAGGCGATGTGCTGTCACTGACAGAAGCAGAACTGGACAAATACGGTGTGAGCAAACGGACTGGGGATGATCGTACAAGAGGCGGTGTTTCCTTCGACGGAAAACTCATCAAGAATGTAGAAGGATTCTATAACATCGTTGGCGGACGTGATGGTATCACAGAATATTATGTATACGATGCAACCAACATTCGTTTACGCGAATTGTCTTTGGGATACTCGTTCCCACGTAAGATGTTCAACAATACTCCTTTTATTAAGGGTATAGACTTGTCTTTGATTGGTAGGAATCTGTTCTTCTTCAAGAACAATGCCCCTTATGATCCGGATGGAACATTATCTGTAGGAAACTCATTACAGGGGGTTCATGCCTTCGGTATGCCGAGTTCACGCTCTTTTGGTTTCAATTTGAAAGTTAATTTTTAAATCTACGGAACATGAAAACAATAAATAAATATATAACAGCTATTTTATCGCTTTTCCTTTTATTGCCTGCATGTACGGGTGATTTTGAAGAAATGAATACAAATCCGTTTGGAGTGACCGACCAGGAACTGACACAGGATAATAACATCATTGGTATGCACTTCCCGAGTATGCAGAAGTCTATTTATTACAATCCGAGCGGTTTTGGTTGGGATTTTCAGCTGTATCAGAACCTGAGCGCCGATATCTGGTCGGGGTATATGGCTTCACCTACCAATTTTAAGAACGGAATTAATAACCAGACTTACTTCCTGAATAATGACTGGAACGACGCCTGCTGGTCATACACCTATAGCAGTGTGATGGTAAATCAGCTGAAAGTAAAAGAAAAATGCCAGGAACTTGGATATGAAACCTATGCCCATTTTGATGCCATAAACTCTATTATCCGTGTGCTGACGATGTCTCGTATTTGCGACCAGTACGGGCCGATTATCTACACAAGATATGGTGAAACGATGACCGGCGGTGTTTATAATTCGGCAGAAGACGTATATAAAGCTTTCTTCTCTGAATTGACAGAAGCCGTAGGCATACTAGAGGGTTTCCTTGGTAAACCGTCTGCTTCCTTTGCTAAATTTGATCTATGTTACGGAGGGAAATTGGACAAGTGGATGAGATTGGCCAACTCCTTACGCCTGCGCTTGGCGATGCGTGTTGTGAAGTATGATGCTATATGGGCAAAGAAAGAAGCAGAAGCGGCTATCAAAGCTCCTCAGGGAGTTATGAAAAAGGATGATAGCTACATCGTAAACGGATACGGTTGGAGACATCCACTATATACGTGTTCTATTTCATATAATGACATTTTTATCAGTGCTAATGTGCAATCTATATTAGGGGGGTATGCAGATCCCAGATTGCCTCTGTATGGTTTGGCAAAAACTTCAGACGGTGTGATTGGTGTAAGAACCGGATTACCAGATCTAAGCGTCCTGCAAGATTCGTATAAGGAAATTATTTCTCAAATAAATGTTACACAAGAGCAGCCAGGTGTTATCTTTACAGCTGCAGAAAGTTATTTCCTTTTGGCTGAAGCAGCATTAAGAGGATGGGATGCCGGAGGTAATGCGCGGCAGTTCTATGAAGAAGGCGTGAGTGCTTCATTCTCACAATGGGGAGCATCCATGGGGGATTATCTGAATAGCGCTAACAAACCGGCCGACTGGGTAGACCCGCTTCGTGAAGATTTTAATTCTCCTGCCGTAAGCAAAGTATCTCCAAACTGGGACGATGCTAAGACCGATGAAGAGCGATTGGAAAAGATCATCACCCAAAAATGGATCGCAGGCTTCCCCGAAGGAATGAACGCATGGGCTGAGTGGCGCCGGACAGGCTATCCCAAATTATTCCCGGTAGTGTGGAATGCAAGTCAGAATGAAGAAATTTCTACTGAATGGGGAGTACGACGCCTTACCTATACAAACAGGGAAAAAAGCGATAATCCGGAAGGTTATGCCAAAGCGGTAGAAATGCTGAAAGGTCCGGATTCCGGCGCCACCCGTTTGTTCTGGGATATCAATAAACCCAATCTGTAATGTGGCAGATTTAGACCCAAATGTTAAAAATAGTACCGTATGAAAAAAGTTTTAGGAGTAATCTCTCTGATCCTTCTTGGACACAGTAGCCTCACGGCTCAAATTGATGAAAAACTAAAGGAGGATATTCGTAATACAGGCTATGTTCATAGCCCGTTACCATTGGATTATAGCAAATCATTCGAGACTTTCGGGCTGACTAAAAAAGTCAGCCTCTCGGATATGCTTTGCGATATGGAGGATATGAGCAAGTGGTCTCATGACGGAATTGGCGGAATCTATCAAACCGCTGAAAGAAGCAAATCCGGCAAGCATAGTTTGCGGATTGTCGCTCCCTCTACAGTAGACGAGTTCCTGGGTTGGGGGCTGGGTTTCGGAACCTCTTTGGCCAGCTATGATGTAGGTGGCGAAAACTGGGAAAAGTATAATCGTATCAAGCTGTCTGTTTTTCCGGACTGCGAAGGTGCCCGTAGTATCTATCTGAACCTTTATGTAGAGAATGACGGAGAGATCAAAGTGCCGGATAAATATGGCAGGGAAGGTTATCATGAAATAAACCTTGTCAATGGTCAGTGGAACGAGTGTTTCGTTGAAATGCCGGAGTTGGCGCGCGATAAAGTAACCAAGCTCTCATTTGCTATTGAAGTGTTTGGGAAAGAACGTACTATGGGTGATTCTCTGAAGTTTGATATAGATGCGGTAGAATTGCAAGTGATTGAAAATCCAGAGGTCGTGTCCGGCTGGCAACCGGCCACGGGCCGTATAATTTTCTCCACGTCCGGTTATCGGGCAGATAGTGAGAAAACAGCTATCGTCCGGATAGACGATCATAAAGGTAAGTTCCAGTTGATAGATTATAGGACTTCGCTGGTAGCTTATGAAGGTGATATCGTTTCCGGAAAGACAGCTATCGGGGCCTTTGAAACACTTGATTTTTCCGAATTCAAGAAAGAAGGACAATATGTAATCCGGGTAGGGGATGTTATTTCTATGCCCTTTTATATCAACAACAACCTGTGGGAGAACTCCGCCTGGCGCGTTTTGAACTTTATGTTTGTAGAGCGCTGTGGCTATCCTGTTCCCGAGAAACATGGTGCTTGCCATACCGACTTGAACGGCGTGCATAACGGACAGATGTTTACCGTAAATGGCGGTTGGCACGATGCGGCAGATATGTCTCAGCAGACGTTGCAGACCGGCGAAATAGCCCTTTCTATGTTGGAAATGGCAAACCGGGCAAAGGAGAAAGGCAATAAAGATCTCTACCTGCGCTTGCTGGAAGAGGCCCAATGGGGATTGGATTATGTCTTGAAAACCCGTTTTGGAGACGGTTACCGGGTACAAACCTGGGGTACCAATCTTTGGACAGACGGCTTTATCGGAACAAAGGATGATTCGGGTCGCAGACAGGTTCGCATCCACAATCGCGCCTTTGAAAACTTTGTCTTTGCAGGTATAGAGGCATATGCAGCTATGAGCATAGAGAAAGACGTGATGTTGAAAGAGCATCTTCAGAAGGTAGCGAAAGAAGATTTTGAGTTTGCTATCAAACGTTTTGAAGAAATGGGCTACAAGGAACTGGCCAGTGGAGGCGGTGGTGGAGACCATGCAGCTATGGCATCGCAGAGTCAATACATGGCGAATGTGTCATGGTCTGCCAGTATGTTGTACAAACTTACCGGAGATAAGTACTATGCTGACAAAGCAGCCGAGGTGATTCAATACACCCTGCAATGCCAACGCACAGAGCCTTTGAAAGACAAAAACAAAATCCGTGGTTTCTTCTATCGTGACTTAGATAAGAAATCGATTGTTCATTATAACCACCAGTCGCGTGACCATTACTTTATGTGGGCTTTGACACTGCTTTGCGAAACACAGCCCGGACATAAAGACTATGCAAACTGGGAAAATGCCATCAAACAGCATGCGGAATACCTGAAGAGCATCATGCAATATGTAAAACCTTACGGCATGGTGCCAAGTGGGGTGTATCATATCGATGAAGTGAAGGATTCGGCTAATTTCTATATCGCACAGGTAGGAATCCGCAAGGGGGCTGATGCTGATTATAAGGAGCAGCTGGAGAATGGCTTCAAGCTGGATAAAGAACATTACCTGAGAGTGTTCCCCGTTTGGTTCTCTTTCAAAGGAAATGCTGCGGTTCATCTGGCAACCGGGAAGTCTGCCGCTCTTTGCGGGAAATTCCTGAAAGACCGGGAGCTTATTGATATTGCTGAACAACAACTATTCTGGATTGTAGGGAAGAATCCGTTCGGACAATCTCTTATCTGGGGTGAGGGAAGCAACTATGCGCAACAATATACCGCACTTCCGGGCGAAACCGTAGGTGAGATCCCCGTAGGGATGCAGTCTCGCTTCAATGAAGATACTCCTTACTGGCCGCAATTTAATACGGCTACGTATAAAGAAGTCTGGGGATCTTCTGCCGGAAGGTGGATTTCGTTAATTTCCGAATTTTGATGTTTTATGAAAACGGACTTTACGCAAAGAAATGTAGGCATAGATCTGTTGCGGGCACTCACTATGTTTGTGATGATCTTTGTCAACGATTTCTGGAAGATACATGATGTCCCTCATTGGCTGGAGCATGCCAAGTGGGGGGAGGACTTTATGGGGCTGGCAGATGTAGTATTCCCCTGCTTCCTGTTCGTGGTTGGGATGTCAATCCCTTTTGCCATCGAACGCAGGTACAGCAAAGGATTTTCGGGAGAATCAACAATAGGACATATCCTCTCCCGTACATTTGCATTGCTCGTGATGGGCGCTTTTATCACTAATTCCGAAGCTCGTTTGCATCCGGATGTTAGTTATAAGATCGGGGTATATTGGATCTTGATGGTGATAGGCTTTATCTGTATATGGAACCAATATCCACGCACAGAAGATCCTAACAGAAAAAGGCTTTACACTGGGCTGAAAGTGTTGGGGACAATCATTCTGATCTATCTGGCAATTACTTTCCGCAATCCGAAGGAGGGTGTTTTTGGTGCTCATTGGGGTATTCTGGGCTCTATCGGCTGGACGTACCTCTTGTGTGCTGTTATCTATGTGTTTACACGTGATAATCTGAAGAAATTGATCCCTATATGGTTTGTGTTTGTCATTATCTGTATCCTGGGTTCAAGGATGAGGGAAGAGTTTGGGGCTACGGCTATCCTGAATTTGCCACGCCCTAACTTCTATAACGATTTCTTAGGTATCCTGCATATAGGAAACGGAGCTTTGCCGGCCTTTACAATGGGAGGTGTGATTTTGTCGCTGATAAGTACCAAGTACTCGCAAGTGGCTACTCGTAAGAAAATCATATTTGTGCTTGTAACTGTCGCTGTATTATTCCTAGCCGGGTTTATTTCCCGGAACTTCTGGATATTGGCGAAGATAGGCGCTACTCCTCCTTTTGTCTTTTATGTTACGGCTATAGCTGTTGCCATGTATGCTCTGCTTACCTGGCTGGCAAATGCGGGCAAGGCTTCCTGGTTCGATATCATCAAGCCGGCTGGTACGGCTACGCTCACCACGTATCTGATACCTTATGTTTCTTACGGACTGGCTGACCTAACGGGGATTATATTGCCGGATTGGTTTACGCACGGATTCATGGGGATTGTTAATTGCCTCTGTTTCGCCTTTGTCATTATAGGCGTGACGTATCTGCTGGGACGTGTTTACATAAAGTTAAAGATATAGTTAGATAATATATAATTAATGAAATATGAGAAATCTGAAAATTGTTTTGTTATTGCTGGTAGCTGTGGGAATGCTTTCCTGTACAGAAAAAAAAGAAGAGCCAGTATCTAAGTATCCGATGTTCTGGACATGGTTGGACTATCGCCCAACGATGAATTTCGACTCGGTTTGCGTCGTTATGAAAGAGACGGGAATTGAAGGCGTAATGCTGAATGCGCCAACGCCCGACGATTACCGTAAAGCCATTCCAATTGCACATAAACACGGGCTTGAAGTATATGCCTGGTTATGGACGATGAACCTGGAGCACGATCGGGAAAGAATCCTGAAAGAACATCCCGAATGGTTCAGTGTAAACCGCAAAGGAGAGAGCCTGGCGGATACAAAAGCGTATGTGAATTATTATAAATTCATGTGCCCCATCCTCCCTGAAGTACGCCAACACATCCGCGAGAAAATCAAAGCCTATTGCGAAGTAGAAGGGCTTAATGGTATCGCTATCGACTATCACCGCTTTGTAGACGTGATTCTGCCTACTACCCTGTGGCCTCGTTACGGAATTGTACAAGACCGTGAGTATCCCGAGTGGGACTATGGCTATCATCCGGCGATGATTGAAGCTTTCAAGGCGAAACATGGCTACGATCCGCGTGAGCAGGAAGACCCGTCTGCCGACGATCTGTGGCTGCAGTTCCGCTGCGACCAGATCACGGAAGTAGCCAACGAGATTGCCGAAGTAGTTCATTCGTACGGAAAAGTGATGGCTGCCTCTCCGTTCCCTACGCCTAAGATGTCTAAGCGGATGGTTCGCCAGGACTGGGGCAAATGGAACCTGGATATCGTATTCCCGATGGTATACCATAACTTCTATACCGAAGATGTGAGCTTTATATCCGACTGTACAATAGAGAACGTAAAGGATAAAAATCCTAATACTACTCTGTATTGCGGGATGATGGCTTCCAATGGCCCGATGATGTTTGACTGCATGAATGAAGCATTGAATAATGGGGCAGAGGGTATTGCTATCTTTACAGTTGGAAGCCTGCGCTCACCGGAAGTGCGGGCACAGTTCAAGGCCTATACGGATAGTGTAAAAGCCGTTCGTGCCGAACACAAAGGAAACCCTGTGCAAGCCCGTACAACCGTGAATATTGATCCCTTCAAGAACGAAGGTATCATGAAGCTGATTCAAGCACGTATGCTCAAGGCCTTAAGTCTGGAAAATAAGGCGCAGCCCGAAAAGCTTGATTTAGGCGAATACAAAGTAACAGACGAGTATGGCACAACAGTATGCTATCAGGTACTAGACAAAGCAAGCAATGTAGCATTCGACGTTACATTCTATTTCTACGGTGGAATCATTTCCGGATGGGATGTAAAGCCGGAGAATACGTCTTTCGAGAAGTATAAATTGTAATAAAAAGAATCGCGTGACATATGTAGAACGATCAAAACACATATGTGGAGTGATCGAAACACATATGTAAATCGATCGCGTGACATATGTGGCGCGATTCTTTTATCATGAAAAAAGAGAGGTAGCATCAGGTATTTGAATTATACTGATGCTGCCTTTTTTATTCCTGTGAAATGGATTTGTAATGCCTTAGTACGAGTACGATAGCGGCAATACTGAATGCCGAAATCAGAAAAGATCCTTCTAGCCCGAAAGCCCCGCCATTGAAGAAGTTGTTCTCCGGATATTCCAAACGAAGAATGCTATAGATTTCCTGTCCGCTTACGTTGAAGCCCAAAAGTGTGCCTTGCGTAAAGTTCCAGAACAAGTGCATGCCAATCGGAAACCATAAATTACGCGTATAAATATATGCGGAGCCTAGCAATATACCTGCCAGGAAGAGGTTGAATACCGGCAGCGGCGCTATATGATTGTTGGGCAAATGCATGAGTGCAAAAATAGCCGACGAAATAATCAAAGCGGCATACTTATTCATTGAATCCATCAGAGTGCCCAGTATATATCCCCGGCAGAGCACTTCCTCAAAAACCGCAACTCCGATAAACAGTACAAGAGCAGAAAGAAAAGCCCCTACATCAAATGCATTAGCCTCTGCTCCTATCTGTTTGAACAATAATAGAATGCCAAAAGATATAAGCATGATGACTATGGCAATGCCAGAGCCTGTCCAGAACTCCTTCACGTGTCCCCGAAGCGAAAAGCCCAAATCTGTCATCTTCTTCTTATTGAAACGATAAAAAATAAAGATGGTAATTAATGTGGCAATCAGCTGTGCGTAAACAGATATCAAAGGATCTATAGATTCAATACTCTTCTCTCCAAATATAACAAAAGGCAATATTAGTATCCCTGATATGAGAGAAAATACAATCCCGAAAAGTAGTAATTTCAATAAAGTCACAAGTACTCGTGCAACAAAAGGTACGTCTTTCATAATGTATATAGTTATTGTTTTTTATATTTATTGTTTCTGATGTTCCTGGAGAATCTGAGTGGCACATTCTCGATAGGGATCTAATGTTGAAAGAGCTGGAAAGTCATTCATGATTTCAATGCCTTCTTTGGCATACATGATTGATTGTGTTTTGTCAGGGACTGCATTTATATAAAAGGCACTCAGACCTATAAGGCATGCAGCAACACTGGGTAGGTGATCCTGAGGATTTTCTTTTGCTTGTGACCGGAAAATTGTCAATGCTTCGTTAAACTCAGACAGGGCCTCTTCATGATGCTCCGCTTTTGCAGTGTGTAGAATGGCCAGATCATTGAGGAGCGTTGCCAGAAAGATCAAATAGGGCTTAGGATTATTACTGACAAGCAACCGGCACATTGACAAGGCTTTTTGAGCCTTCTCCAAACCTTCGTCGATTTCCCCTTTCATCCTGTGATGGGATGCTTGTTCATTCAGGGAATAAGACATTGCTGTCAGAGCATTCATTATTTTTTCAGTATCAGGCAAATGAACTAGAGATTTTTCTTCTGGTGTTAATGAGTTTCGGATGGATAGAACCTTTTCATATTTTTCAAAGGCCTCATCGTATTCATCCATTGCCTGATGCAAAAAACCCATATTACTTAATACAGTGACATAATCAGACAAATGTTCCAAATTATTCTTAGAAGCATGCCGATAGAGAATTTCCGCTTTTTTGAAACTCGCCAATGCCTCTTCATACTTTTCTTCTGCTATAAGGGCTTTTGCCGTATTATTAAGATCTGCTGCTATTTCGGGGAAATAACTGTTGGTGTTGTTGTTCGTGTCGTGAAAGGTGTTTTCCATTTGTTATCTTTTACATTAATAGGTTAGACAAATAATAAGTTAGACAAAAATACGCTAAATAAGTTTTAGCCAAAATATATACGTATTTTTGTGAGATTAGAATGATGAATTGTACAATGGATATAACGACTTTTTTCTTGTTGGTAGGTCTGATAGCTATTGGGCTTATTAATATTATATTGACTTTAATAGGGAGTAGGAGTAATCTTGGAGGGTTCAAGAATAAGCTGATTGAGATGAATGCGGAACTGCGCAGGATTGATCCTCTGATACGTGATGAGTTTAGCCGCAACAGGGACGAAAGCCGCCAATCGTTGAAGGATAACCGGGTGGAACAAGCTACCTCCCTAAAGGAGATACGCGAAACCGTTGAGAGTAAACTAAGGAGCATTCAAGACGATAACAACAAGCGCTTGGAGGAGATGCGTAAAACAGTGGATGAAAAACTTCAGGAAACGGTAGAGAAGCGTTTCAACGAGTCGTTTAAAATGATAAGCGATCGGCTGGAACAGGTACATCGTGGACTTGGAGAAATGCAAACCCTGGCCTCAGGGGTAGGTGATCTGAAGAAGGTACTTACGAATGTCAAAACCCGTGGAAATTTAGGCGAGATACAGTTGGGCGCTATTCTGGAGCAGATACTCTCTGCCGAACAGTACGAACATAATGCTGCCGTGAAGAAAGGTAGCCAGGAGCGGGTGGAATACGCGATTAAACTTCCCGGAAAGAACAATGACGACCAATCACTTCTGCTTCCTATCGACTCAAAGTTTCCAACAGAAGACTACCAGCGCTTGCTGGATGTGTACGAGAATATTAGCGACTTAAACTCCAAAGAGGTAGACGCTATCTCCAAGCAGTTTGAAAATTCAGTAAAGAAGAATGCCAAGGATATAAGAAGCAAATACATAAACCCTCCGGTGACAACAGACTTTGCCATTATGTTTGTCCCCACAGAAGGGCTTTATGCTGAAATATTGAGGCGTACAGGCCTTTTTGAAGTTCTGCAAAGGGATTACAGGGTTACGGTCGTTGGACCAACCAATCTGGTAGCCTTTCTGAGTAGCTTACAGATGGGATTCAAGACATTAGCCATAGAGAAGCGATCAAGCGAAGTATGGGAAATCCTTGGAGCCGTAAAAACCGAATTTGGCAGGTTTGGAAGACTCTTAGACGATACAAAGAGAAAACTACAAGCTGCTACAAATGTGATAGACGCAGCTGGAGTAAGATCAAGAGCTATAGAGAAAAAACTACGTGCTGTTCAGGAGCTTCCCCAAGAAAAAGCTGTAGACCTTCTAGGAGAAGCTGTCGATCTGGAACCGGAGGATCGTGAGGCCGAATAAAGGTTTGTCTGAAATAATGAATATCTTTGCGTAACAAACTTCCGGATCATGATGAAACAACATAAAATACTGATTGTAATTCCTGCCCGCTATGCCAGTACGAGGCTCCCGGGTAAACCGCTGGTAAAAATAGCCGGAAAGGAAATGATAAAGCGCGTAGCCGAAATAGCTGAATCTGTAGCCCGTAAGCATGAATCGTGCAGCTATGTGGTGGCAACGGATGATGATAAAATTGTAGACTTTTGCACTTTGCACCATATTCCGGTAACGATGACTTCCGAGACATGTAAAAGTGGAACAGAGCGTTGCTGGGATGCTGTTCAACCGATGGAGTACGCTCCTGAGTTTATCATAAATTTGCAAGGAGATAATCCATTATGCCCTCCCTGGTTTATCGACCAGTTGATAGATAGTTGGGAAAAAGATAAGGAAGCACAGGTCTTTACTCCCTGCCTGCACTTGTCTTGGGAAGAATATGACCGGATGAAAGAAGCCAAACAATCAACCCCTTATTCGGGAACTACCGTTCTGGTGGATAAGTTTGGCTATGCTTTGGCGTTTAGCAAGATGATCATCCCGGCTATTCGGAAAGAAGAGAAACTGAGGGATTTGTTGGATAAGTCTCCCGTACGCAGGCATATCGGCCTGTATGCCTACACGTATGATGCGCTGAAGAACTATTTTGAAGAAGAACCTTCGCCCTACGAATTGCCCGAAGGTCTTGAACAGATGCGTTTCCTACACAATAGGATACTTGTGAAAATGGTGGAAGTCGATTATAGAGGCCGGAAGTCTATGTCGGGAGTTGACAGCCCGGAAGATGTAGCTAGAGCGGAACAACTAATTGCCGAATTTGGAGAGTTATGCGAAGAAAGATAATCATAGCCCGTCACGGGAATACGTTCCGTCCGGGAGAGACTCCCACAAGAGTGGGAGCTAAGACAGATCTGCCATTGGTAGAAGAGCACCGAGCAAGGAGCATCGGGATATATTTAAAAGAAAACAACCTGATTCCAGACACCGTTTACGCAGCGCCTCTGTTACGTACGAAGCAGACTGCAGAACTAGCCGTTCAGGTAATGGGTCTGCAAACATCCGTAATCCCCTTGGTCGATTTTGTTGAAATAGACTATGGCGTAGACGAAAATCGCACGGAAGAAGAAGTAATGATGCGCTTGGGCGCTGGCGATATAGCTAAAGGAAAAGCCATTATAGACGCCTGGAATAAGGAAGCAATCGTGCCGGACGGCTGGCATGTAAATCCTCAGCAAATTATCCGGACCTGGGAAGATTTCGCTGCAAAAGTAGCATCAGATCCCGCTCATCAGACGGTATTACTGGTTAGTAGTAACGGAATACTCCGCTTCGCCCCGTATCTGACCGGAGATTTTGAGAAATTCACTCAAGAGCATGAGATAAAGGTTGCCACAGGAGGCGTTTGTGTTTTTGAAAAAGAAGACAATGAGCCGTTCTGGACATGTACGGCCTGGGATGTAAAACCGTATAAGTTATATCCGGCTTCTTAGTATTTTAAGCCCTGGTAGCTTTTAAGGATGGCGCGGGTAGAGCCCACCTTTAGCTTAGAATCGATACGTACAGGGATGCGGTTGGGATCGTTGGTAATATACACTTTCATTGCCTCTTTCTGGTCTTCAAAGACTTCACCGTTTATGATTAATACCAGCTTGATACAGTCGTATTTGTTTCCGTCATTGGCTTTCATGGCCTC
This sequence comes from Parabacteroides sp. PH5-46, assembly GCF_029892785.1. Lineage (GTDB taxonomy): Bacteria > Bacteroidota > Bacteroidia > Bacteroidales > Tannerellaceae > DFXE01. The sequence continues at coordinate 34,712 of NZ_JARXXA010000017.1, read as the reverse complement.
TGTCCCCTGATATACGATATCCATATTTTCCATTCGTTTTCCTGACAGAAAAGCTACATTTGTTTTCTGCCCTTCTTTCATCGTGGAATAGTCAAGGGTACGGGCATAATACACTATGCTCAGCATGTCGTAGATGCAAGAGGCTGATGTTAGATTTTCGTCGAAGCGCAGGATATCGTTTCGTACGCGTGATGTCTTGATATGCACCTTTTCGCCTTCGTAGCTGTATGTCGCCTTTTCAATGGTATAGTCGTCGTTCTCAAAAGCATTCTTTAGATAAGCTAACGGAACAAGATCCTTGGACATAATGCAGGAAAGCGTGTCTGCCAATGAGAAAACCGACTTCACTACTCCCGAGGATTTGGCCATCAATGTCATTTTCAAGGCATCCTTGTTGTTGTACTTTTCATTTGTCACCCGTAAGGAGGTATTTCCGGCCTTTGCGTTGATAAGCCCGTATTTGAAATACATATCATACCTCAGGTCTTCCCCTGCCTGGAAGGTGTTGTTGTCTACTCTGCACTGGGCGCTTATCTGCCAGGCAAACACGAGTGAGAAAAATAAGATTATATATCTAAAAGTCATCGTTTCAAAAGTTATATATCTTACAAATATAAAAAGATTTATATATTTGTTTGTACTAAACTAAACAAACAAAGGAATGAAACAATATAATTTTGATGAGATTATTAACCGCAAAGGAACAAACTGTATAAAGGTAGATGCTCTGGAAACGGTTTATGGCAAGGCGGATCTTACGCCTCTATGGGTGGCTGATATGGATTTTCGCACGCCCGATTTTATTGTCGATGCACTAAAGAAACGCTGTGCGCATGAAGTATTCGGATACACCTTTGCTTCCGACGATTACTATCATAGCATTATCCGCTGGCTAAATACTCAATATGCCTGGGAAATCAAAAAAGAATGGTTAAGCTACATTCCGGGAATTGTAAAGGGAATAGCCTTTGTGTTGGACTGCTTTACCCGTCCGGGCGATAAAGTTATTATCCAGCCGCCGGTATATCATCCGTTTCGTTTGGTGCCGGAAGCCATGCAGCGGGAGGTAGTTTACAACCCACTGAAGCAGACAGAGGGCGCGTATGAGATGGACTTCGATCAGCTGGAATCCATTATCGACGAGAAGTGTAAAGTATTGATATTGTCTAATCCCCATAATCCCGGGGGAATTGTCTGGACGAAAGAAACCCTCGCCCGTTTGGCCGAGATCTGTGCCCGCCATCAGGTGCTGGTTGTCTCAGACGAAATACATTCCGAGATGGTGTATCCTCCTTTCAGGCATTATCCGTTTCCTTCGGTTTCGGAAACGGCTGCTTCGTGCAGTATCACATTTATGGCGCCTAGCAAAACCTTCAATATAGCGGGGATTGTAACCTCTTATGCCATCATACCCGATGACCTTATTCGTGAGAAATTCTATACTTTTCTGGAAGCAAGAGAACTGAGCGCAGGTACAATTTTTGCGTACGAAGCCACCCGTGCCGCCTATACGTACGGAGAGGAATGGCGGAAGCAAATGCTTCAGTACGTCATGCAGAATGTAGACTATGTTGCAAACTATATGGCCGAAAATATCCCTCAGATAAAGGTTTACAAACCTCAGGCCTCTTTCCTTGTGTGGCTGGATTGCCGGGAGCTGGGATTGAGCCGGAAGGAGCTGGTAAGCCTGTTTGTAAACGATGCCGGGCTGGCCTTGAACGACGGCGCTATGTTTGGCTCCGGCGGCGAAGGATATATGCGTATGAATGTCGGCTGCCCGCGCGCTGTGTTGGAACGTTCACTACCCGCATTAAAAGAGGCTATTCGGCACAGATAAAAAACGTGCCCATACGTTTGAAAAATCGCATGCATGCGTTTTGAAAATTGCACGCATGCGATTTCAGAATTGCACGCATGCGATTTTTTATAGCTCGTGAGCTATGATAAATAGCAGGTTAATGTTATCTTTGCAATCAGTAAGCATTTATAAATCAAAAATCAAATGAAAATTGCAACAAATAAATTCGTTTCGGTTACTTACGACCTGAACGTAGGCGAAGGTGACGAACGGGAATTAATGGAGAGAGCAACAGCCGAGGTGCCTCTGAGTTTTATCTTCGGTACGGGCATGATGCTCCCCGCCTTTGAAGATGCATTAAAAGGCTTGAATGTAGGCGACTCATTCAACTTTACTATATCTCCGGCTGATGGCTATGGCGAATATAACGAAGAAAACCTGCTGGAGCTTCCTAAGAATATATTTGAGGTAGATGGTAAGTTCGATGCAGAAATGATTAAAGAAGGAAATACCGTCCCGATGATGGATTCAAACGGCAATCGTTTGAATGGTTCTGTTATTGAAGTGAAAGATGACGTTGTAGTAATGGATTTCAATCATCCCTTGGCCGGAGAAACCTTGAACTTTACCGGTGAAGTTATAGATGTACATGAGCCTACAGCAGAGGAAATAGCTTCTATGTCTTCTTCAGGTGGCTGTGATTGTGGCGACGATGGCTGCGAAAGTGGCGGTTGCAGCGGTTGCGGACATCAGCACTAATTCGTTGTGAATTCTTTCGGTACGATATATAGACTAACTTCGTTTGGCGAATCTCACGGACCCGCTGTCGGTGGTGTAATCGATGGTTGTCCGGCAGGGATCGTATTGGATATGGAGCATATCCGGTATGAGTTGAGTCGTCGTAAACCAGGACAATCCAAGGTAACGACTCCTCGTAAGGAGGACGACGAAGTGCAGTTTCTCTCCGGCATTTATGAAGGAAAGACAACCGGTACACCCATTGGTTTTGTGGTATGGAATAAAAATCAGCATTCCAATGACTACGACAACATGAAAACAGTGTACCGCCCTTCACATGCTGATTATACATATCAAACAAAATACGGCATCCGCGATCCGAGAGGCGGAGGACGTTCTTCGGCTCGCGAAACGATTGCACGCTGTGTAGCCGGGGCTATTGCCAAACAAGCCTTACTGCCCTATAATATATCCATTCAGGCATACAGTTCACAAATAGGTTCTGTTAAGCTGAAGGGTGATTATAAGGGCTATAACCTCGACTTGGTGGAAGAAAGCATCGTCCGTTGTCCCGACCCTGTCCTATCCTCGCAAATGGAAGAACTCATCATGGAAGTAAAATCCAAAGGTGACACCATTGGTGGCGTAGTTAGTTGTGTGATCAAGGGGAGTCCGGTAGGATTGGGTGAACCTGTATTCGGTAAATTACATGCGGCTCTTGGGCAGGCTATGCTCTCGATCAATGCCGTAAAAGGCTTTGAGTATGGAGATGGCTTTAATGCTCCCCTTTACAAAGGGTCTGAACGGAACGACCGTTTCTTTAATGATGGAGGACGGATCAATACACGCACGAACCATTCGGGAGGTATCCAGGGAGGTATTTCCAATGGACAGGATATTTACTTCAACGTAGCCTTTAAATCGGTGGCAACGATACTGATGGAACAGGACACGGTTACGGTGGAGGGAGAGGATACCGTTTTGACGGCTCGCGGGCGTCATGACGCCTGTGTTATACCTCGTGCTGTTCCTATTGTGGAAGCGATGGCTGCCATGACGATCCTGGATTTCTTGTTGCTTTGGAAAAGCAGAAGTTGATACAGGATATTGTTTTTGGAGTTATCAACAGTTTTCGCCACTTATCAACAGGTAAGGTATAGTTTTGTACCATTTGAATTGTGTATAAATATTTAATGTTTAGTTTTGCACGAGAAATAGTTTAGGACAAAATATGGGAAAAATTATTGCTATAGCAAACCAAAAAGGCGGTGTTGGAAAAACAACTACTACTATAAATCTCGCCGCGTCATTGGCTGTTCTTGAGAAAAAGGTGCTGGTTGTGGATGCTGACCCACAGGCTAATGCTTCCTCAGGGTTAAGCGTAGACATTCGCAACGTAAATCTTTCAATCTATGAATGCCTGGTAAACGGTGACGATGCCAAGCAGGCGATTGTTCCTACAGAGGTAGAAGGCCTGGATATTATCCCGTCTCACATCGACTTGGTAGGGGCTGAGATTGAAATGCTGAACATGGAAAACCGGGAGCAGATACTGAAGTATGTGTTGCTACCTCTGAAAGACATGTATGATTTTATACTGATCGACTGCTCACCTTCGTTAGGACTGATTACCGTTAATGCACTTACGGCTGCCGATTCGGTTATGATTCCGGTGCAGTGTGAATACTTTGCCTTGGAAGGTATCAGCAAATTGTTGAACACCATTAAGATTATCAAGTCTAAACTGAACCCGTCACTGGAAATAGAAGGATTCCTGCTTACAATGTATGATTCCCGTCTTCGCCTGGCAAACCAGATATACGAAGAGGTGAAACGTCCGTTCCGCGACTTGGTGTTCACAACTGTGATACAGCGTAATATTAAACTCAGCGAAGCCTCCAGCTATGGGAAGCCGGCTATTCTATATGACGCAGAATCCAAAGGCTCACTCAATCATATACAATTGGCAAAAGAATTAATAGAAAAGAATAAATAACATGGCAGTAGGAAAAAAGTCTCCTTTAGGACGTGGATTGGATGCCTTGATCACTATGGACGATCTGAAAACAGGTGGTTCATCATCAATTAGTGAAATAGAATTAAGCAAAATTCAACCGAACCCTGATCAGCCTCGTTCCGTTTTTGAAGAAGAAACGCTGGAAGAACTTTCGGCATCTATCCGTGCCTTAGGTATTATCCAACCGATCACGTTAAAAGAGATCGGCGCGGATAAATACATGATTATATCGGGTGAACGCCGCTACCGTGCCTCCTTGAAAGCCGGACTGGAACGTATCCCGGCTTACATAAAAACAGCTGACGACGAGAATGTGGTGGAAATGGCGCTGATAGAGAACATTCAGCGTGAAGACCTCAACTCGATAGAAATAGCTCTGGCTTACCAAAAACTAATAGATACTTACGGGCTCACACAGGAAAAGCTGAGTGAAAGGGTAGGTAAAAAACGGGCAACGATTGCCAATTACCTGCGTTTGCTGAAGCTCCCTGCTGAGATACAAATGAGCCTGAAAGACAAAAAAATAGACATGGGGCATGCCCGTGCATTGATCCCCGTAGAAGATCCGGAAGTGCAGCTGGCCTTGTACGAACAGATCATGTCGGAAGGCTTGTCGGTACGTATGGTGGAAGAAATGGTGCGCGGAGCAGCGGCCGGAGAAGATCCACTACAAAAAGATGATAAAGGTGCTTCGAAGGATACGCGTAAACCTAAGCTTCCGGAAGAGTATAAGATGTTGAAAGATCATTTGTCCCATTTTTTCAATACAAAAGTACAGCTGACTTATAATGAGAATGGGAAAGGAAAGATAAGCATTCCTTTTACCTCGGAGGAGGATCTGGAGCGTCTGATCGGTTTGTTTGATAAGTTGAAATAACAGACAGGATGCGGCAGGCAACAATTAAAACATGTAGTGCCATATTAACCGCCTTATTATGGTTGTTTTGTTTTCCGGCAATAGGGAGTGCTCAGGAGATCGTAGATGTTACGCCTGTAGATACGGTGGTCGTTGTAGCTCCCGACTCGTTGACTCAAGCCGTTTTGCAAGCAGCTGATTCGGCTTTTGCATCTATGCCGGAAGTACCCAAACAAGCATTCAAACCTAACTCTACAAAATCTGTTCTTTTTGCACTTGTTCCCGGTATGGGACAGATATATAACCGTAAATACTGGAAACTGCCACTCGTTTACGGAGGGTTTATGGGCTTCATGTATGCCGTTACCTGGAACAATAAAATGTACCAGGATTACTGGCAGGGATACAAAAGTATGATGAACGATGCCGATGCTTATCAAAAAGCCTTGAATGCGGCAAACGGAGAGCAAGTAGACTTTAATTTCAGCAATGAATGGCTCGACTTAATGGCTGCCGGAACCGATCCGAAACAAACCGTTTTAAACAAGACACAACAAGACCGATTGAAAAATAATAAGAATTATTATCGAAGATATCGGGATTTAAGTATAATTTTGACGGTGGGCTTCTATGCCCTCACTTTGATTGACGCGTACGTAGATGCCGAATTGTTTAATTTCGACGTCTCGCCGGATTTATCTATGCGGATAGAACCGGCCTACTCGCCGCAGACTCGTTATAGTTCGCGGAATATAGGATTTAACTGTAGTATAACATTCTAACAAATATGAGCAGACATTTATACCTTTTAGTTTGTTTTCTCTGTTTCTCTTTTGCCTTATTTGCACAGGAAGAAGCAACAGAAGGGCAGAACTATTCGGTTTTATCGTCGGATGTACTCTCTGAAGACATCGGATTGATCCCGGAAAGTTTGGATGCCAATGTGGACAGTTTGCTTCAGTCGTGGCATGTGAGATATTTCTCCAAAACAGACGGCTATTGCCATGACGACGAAAAAAACGTTTATTTCTCTGACGAAGTGATTAGAGAGCGCCTGGAAAGGTTGCCTCGTATAATCCCTATGACTTATAATAATATTGTCCGTAACAGTATCAACCTGTATACGGAACGCCGCCGCAGCCTGATACGTTATATGTTGGGAATGGCAGACTTTTACTTCCCAATGATTGAACAAATATTGGATGAAAACGGTCTGCCGATGGAATTGAAATATCTGGCGGTTGTGGAAAGTGCTTTGAATCCTACGGCTTTGTCCCGGGTGGGAGCGGCTGGCCTCTGGCAGTTTATGCTGCCTACCGGTAAGAGCTACGGACTGGAAATAAACAGTCTTGTAGACGATCGTCGCGATCCGGTAAAAGCAACTCAGGCAGCTTGTCGTTACTTCAAGGATATGTATGAGATTTATCAGGATTGGCACTTGGTATTGGCTGCTTATAATTGCGGTCCGGGAAACGTAAACAAGGCCATTCGTCGTTCAGGCGGTAAGATGGACTTCTGGCAGATCTTCCAACATCTGCCAAGAGAAACCCGTTCGTATGTGCCCCTTTTTATTGCTGCCAACTATGCCATGAATTATTATTGTGACCATAATATTTGCCCGGTAGAAACCACCCTGCCGCTCTCTACGGATACTGTCATGGTAAATAGAGCGGTTCATCTACAACAAGTAGCAGACTTAGTGCAAATGGATGTGGAAGAAATTCGTGCATTAAACCCGCAGTATAAACGGGATATCATCCCCGGAAATGTGAAACCATCTGTATTGAAATTGCCTACCAGTAAATCATTTGCTTATATCGAAAAAGAAAATGCTATTTATGGTCACCGGGTGGATGAATTGTTGGGAATGTTTGACGAGAATGGACAAGCAAATGCTTCCAATCGGGAACAAATTATCCATGTGACAAAAGCAGGTGAAACCCTGTTTACCATTGGTGATAAATATGGTGTAACAGCGCGTGATATCCGCAAATGGAACGGCTTAGGCTCCAATCGCGTTGCTTCCGGAAAGCGTTTGAAACTGTATGTGGATAATGGAGGTGTAGCCTTTGCTTCAAACAAAGCTAAACAAGAAACAACAGCTACTGCCACTGCAACTAAAACGACAGCTGCCTCACAACAGGTGAAAACACAAACAGCTAAAGCAACAACAGCAAAGACGCAGACTGCTTCGGCTGCTAATAATAAAGGTTATGTAACATACAAAGTAAAGTCGGGAGATTCCCTTTATTCCATAGCCCGGAAATATCCGGGTGTTTCAGCAGCCGTGCTTCAAAAAGCAAACAACCTGCCCAATTCAAACATACGTCCCGGCCAAATACTGAAAGTTCCTACCGGATAATATTATGAGCAATACGAAAGAACAAATGAAGTCTGACGACCAGATGATACAGGAAGAGTTTGATGCGCTATTAGATGATTATCTTAATTCGAACCATCGACGTAAAATAGAGAAAATCACTAAAGCATTTAACTTTGCCAAGCAAGCGCATGCTGATGCACGCCGCCGATCGGGTGAGCCGTATATTATGCATCCGTTGGCGGTGGCCCGTATCGTATGTGGCGAAATGGGCTTGGGATCTACCTCTATTTGTTCTGCCTTATTGCATGATGTAGTAGAAGATACGGATTATACGGTTGAGGACATAAAGAATATGTTTGGCGAGAAGATCGCCCAGATCGTTGATGGCCTCACTAAGATATCCGGAGGTATTTTCGGAGAACAGGCATCTGCTCAGGCGGAGAATTTCCGGAAATTGCTTCTTACGATGAGTAGTGACATCCGTGTTATCCTGATTAAGATAGCAGACCGCCTGCACAATATGCGTACCTTGGGTTCCATGCTGTCGGCCAAGCAATATAAGATTGCCGGTGAAACGCTTTACCTGTATGCCCCTATGGCTCACCGCCTGGGGTTGTTTACGATAAAAACCGAACTGGAAGACCTCAGCTTTAAATACGAGCATCCCAAGGAGTACGAACTTATACACGAAAAGCTGAAAGCCACTGAAGAGTATCGCAACACTTTATTTGAACACTTTGCCGTTCCGGTGAGGGAAAAATTAGCAAACATGCATCTCACCTATGAGATGCGGACACGTGTAAAGTCTACGTATTCCATCTGGAATAAGATGGAGAACAAAGGTATCCCCTTTGAAGATGTGTACGACTTGTTTGCCGTCCGGATTATTTTTGAGCAGCAGGATGATGTGGACGAAAAGAATACCTGTTGGGATATCTATTCTGCCATAACCGATATTTACAGGATACGGCCGGACCGTATTCGTGATTGGGTAAGTCACCCGAAAGCAAACGGCTATCAGGCATTGCACCTTACGGTAATGGGGCCTGATGGGCAGTGGATAGAAGTACAGATACGCAGTAAGCGTATGGATGAAATAGCCGAGAAAGGATTTGCCGCCCACTGGAAATACAAGGAGAGCCATGTGGAGGAAGATACCGAACTGGATAAATGGCTTCAAACGATTACTGAAATACTCGAAAGCCCGGATCCGAATGCCTTGGATTTTCTTGATACCATCAAGATGAACTTGTTTACTTCCGAGATATTCGTGTTTACGCCTAAAGGGGATCTGAAGACCCTCCCGGCGGGAGCAACGGCCTTGGACTTTGCCTATGCCCTCCATACCAATATCGGTAATAAATGTATTGGAGCCAAGGTGAATCATAAGCTGGTACCCCTGAGTCATAAGTTGTCAAGTGGTGATCAGGTAGAGATACTAACTTCCCGCTCACAAGAACCTCAGCCGGAATGGAGACACTTCGTTTCAACGGCCAAAGCCCGGACCCGAATTGATGCTGCACTTAAGCGTATACGGAAAGACGTAGCTAAAAAAGGAGAAGAAAAGGTGATTGCTGTATTGAAGAAATCGGAGCTGGAACCTTCTTCAGCCAATATGGATCGTCTGGCGCTTTTCTTTGGTTTCCCCAAGCGGGAGGACTTTTTTTATTCTGTAGAAAAGGGGGATGTTACGTTTCCAGACAATATAAAGAAGCTGCTGAAAGAAAAGTCGAACAACTCGATGTGGAAACAGGTGATGGAAGCGCTTAAAATGAATAAAAAGGAAAAAGCGCCCCTGCCTGAAGAGAACCCTGAGAAGCCTGTATTTGATAAAACCAAAGCTTATATTTTGACAGAAGACGAGTTTGAGCATAACTATATCATCGCTCAATGTTGCAAACCCATTCCAGGTGATGATGCTCTCGGCTTCATTAACGATGATGGGCGGGTAGTAGTCCATAAACGTTCCTGCCCGATTGCCATGCGTCTGAAAAGTAGCTTTGGCGAACGTATCCTCTCAACCCAATGGAGCAGTCATAAGATCGCTTCCTTTGAGGCTACACTGGAGGTGAAAGGAATAGACTCGTTGGGTGTAATAAATACGATAACCAAAGTCATAACAGAAGAATTTAATGTAAATATTCAGCGCTTGCTGATTGAGGCCAAAGACGGGGTGTTTGAGGGCAAAATAAAACTAAAGGTACACGATGTGGAAGATATTCAGCGTTTGTGTATCAAACTCGCGAAAATTAAAAACATCAAATCAGTAGGCCGGATTGCCGATTAAGCAGTAAGCAACAGCAATCCGCCTGTATTCTGTAAAAAGAATTCCTTTAAAAAGGTAGGTCATCCGTTGGGTTTGAGGGAGGGAAATCCTGAGCGGGTGCAATAGGAGCGGAGGGAGGCATTGCATTGCCCGGAGTTACACCACCTGCTGCAGCATCGCGTTCTACTTTCCATGCATTGATATTGGTATACCAGCGTCCGTTGTATTCGCGGCTCTCTATGTCGAAGAAAACAGTCAGATCTTCGCCTGCCTGGATAGCAGCCTGCTCTATTTTGTCTCCTCCGAATATTTGGAAACAAACCTTTTTAGGATACTGGTCATATGTCTCCAGTACATACTCCTGTTTTTTCCATTCGTTTCCGGTCTTGCTTGTGCCGCCTTGTTCCGGTAATACGGCAATAATCTTTCCTCTAACTTCCATTTTATTTAATCTGTATTTTTGTGTATTTGTAAATAAACATGCAAAGGTACTATTTTTACCGTTTGAATCGTGCTTAGAATTTTATGGAATTAAAAGCGTTTTGAAGATAACTCAAATCTTCTTTGATTTGTTGTAAACGGTAAATAGCCTCTGCGGTGCGAACAGTACTTTCTCTGTTGTCTTTTAATTGTTGGCGGGCTCCAGCCAGTGTTAGTCCTTTTTCTTTCAATAGATAATGTATCAAACGAACGGATTCTATATCTTCCTCTTTATAATAGCGTACCCCATTAGGCTTCGTGTGAGGGTGAAGAATGTCAAATTCTTTTTCCCAATACCGGAGTGTAGGGGTGTTTAATCCGAACTTATCCGCTACTTCTTTGATAGAGTAGAACTCTTTTTTGTCTTTGTTTTCTTTCGGATCCACAGTAGAACTATTAGTCCATAACCTGGCCGTGGTTATCGGCAAGCTGAATCATGTGATCGTATTCTTCAGGAGAAAGATCCATGAAGTAATATTTAGAAGGATTGTCATGCTTGCCACGCACAATTACTTCGTAGTGCAGGTGAGGGCCGGTAGACTTTCCGGTATTACCCACATATCCGATTACTTCCCAACGGCTTACTTTCTGTCCAACACGTGCTTTGAATTTGCTCATGTGTCCGTATAAAGTCTCATAACCAAATCCGTGGTCAATCATAAGGCAGTTGCCATATCCTTGTTTCCAACCGGCATAGGTTACTACACCGTCACCGGTAGCATATATTTCTGTGCCTATTTTTGCGGAGAAGTCCATTCCTGCGTGGAATTTAGGTGTACGGTAGATCGGGTCGATACGCATTCCGTAGCCGGATGCCGTACGGGCAAGGTCTTTATTGGAAATTGGCTGGATAGCCGGGATACATTTTGTCCGTTCTTCCTGTGTCTTTCCTATGTTGATCAGTTCTTCCAGCGAATTAGACTGTACGTATAATTGCTTACTTAGTATGTCCATCTTCTGTGTTGTTGCTACTACCAGTTCGGCATTGGAAAGACTCATCAGGTGTTCATAGCGATTGCTTCCTCCGAAGCCTGATTTTCGGATGGATTCGGGAATGGATTCAGCCTGAAAGATGGCGCGGTATAAGTTTTCGTCGCGCTGCTGTATACCATTCAGGATGTCAAACGCATTATTTAAGCGTAAGGCTAATACTTCATATTGGGTTTGGAGTAATTTGTTTTCCTTGCGTAATTGAGATTCCATGGGGGAGTCAAACAAATGCATCATGGAGAAAAACAAGATAACCCCTACTACTATTCCGGTACTCAAATGCCTGATTACACTGAATATACGGTCTTTTGCCGAAGGGTAGACGCGCTCGTAACTCAGCGTATTGGGGTCATATAAGTAGTATGATTTTCGTGTTTTAAAAAATCCCATTTAATATTTTGTAATGATAATTGTCGCAAAAATAATAATTTACAGTATTTTTGCAAATTGTTTTTCGGATTATTAACGAGTAGTACACAATATATTATGTTGACAGCAAAAGAAACCCGCGAATCATTCAAGTCGTTTTTCGCTTCAAAACAACATCAGATAGTACCCTCTGCACCAATGGTTATCAAGGGAGATCCTACACTGATGTTTACCAATGCGGGGATGAATCAGTTTAAAGATATCATATTAGGAAATGTCCCTATTAAATATTCACGTGTGGCAGATTCGCAGAAATGTCTGCGTGTCAGCGGCAAACACAACGACCTGGAAGAGGTTGGACATGATACATACCATCATACGATGTTCGAAATGTTGGGGAATTGGTCGTTTGGCGATTACTTCAAAGAAGATGCGATAGCCTGGGCATGGGAATATCTGGTAGATGTGTTGAAACTGAATCCTGCAAACCTGTATGCTACGGTTTTTGAAGGAAGTGCTGCCGAGGGCTTGGAGCGGGATAATGAAGCTGCGGGCTATTGGGAAAAGTATCTTCCAAAAGATCATATATTGAATGGGAATAAGAAAGATAATTTCTGGGAAATGGGTGACACGGGCCCTTGTGGTCCTTGTTCCGAGGTGCATATAGACCTTCGTCCGGAAGAAGAGAAAAAGCAAATCAAAGGAGCCGATCTGATCAACAAGGATCATCCTCAGGTGATTGAGATATGGAATCTGGTATTTATGCAATACAATCGCAAGGCTGATAGTTCCCTGGAACCCCTTCCGGCCAAAGTGATTGATACAGGGATGGGCTTTGAGCGTCTTTGTATGGCTGTACAGGGGAAGACGTCTAACTATGACACGGATGTGTTCCAGCCTATCATACAGAAGCTTGCTGCTCTTGCTGGTGTTACTTACGGAAAAGATAAGCAGAAAGATATCGCTATGCGTGTGATTGCAGACCATATCCGTACCATCGCTTTTTCTATTACAGACGGTCAGTTGCCATCTAATGCAAAAGCTGGCTATGTGATTCGTCGTATCTTGCGCCGGGCTGTTCGTTATGGATATACCTTCCTGGATCGCCGGGAATCTTTCATGTATAAGCTGTTGCCGGTCTTGATAGAAACAATGGGCGATGCTTATCCCGAACTGATTGAGCAAAGGATGCTGATCGAACGGGTAATGAAGGAAGAAGAAGAATCCTTTCTCCGTACCTTGGAAACAGGTATTCGTCTATTAGATAAGAAAATGGAAGAAGCAAAAGCCGAAGGACGGAATACCTTAGGAGGAGTAGATGCTTTTACATTATATGATACATTTGGCTTTCCTCTTGACCTTACCGAACTAATTCTGCGTGAGCATGGTATGAATGTAGATATCGCGGCCTTTGATGCCGAGATGAAACAGCAAAAAGATCGTGCCCGTAATGCCGCAGCCGTTGAAACGAGTGACTGGGTGGTATTGAAGGAAGGTGAAAGCCGTTTTGTGGGGTATGACTTTTTTGAGTCGGATGCTGAAATATTGCGCTACAGAAAAATCAAACAAAAAAATAAAGAGTTATACCAGATCGTACTCAACGAAACTCCCTTCTATGCTGAAAAGGGAGGACAGGTTGGTGATTGTGGCTGGCTGATCAGTGATGAAGATAAAGTGGCAGTTTTGGATACAAAGAGCGAGAACAACCTGTCGGTTCATCTGACAGAACGTTTGCCCAAAGATATTGCCGCAACATTTATTGCCAAAGTAGATAAAGTAAAACGCAGACAGTGTGAGTGCAATCATACCGGTACGCACCTTTTGCACGAAGCTCTGCGTGAAGTGCTGGGCGCGCATGTGGAACAAAGAGGGTCGTATGTTTCGCCCGAATCACTTCGCTTTGACTTTTCACATTTCCAGAAGGTGACAGATGAAGAAGTTCGTCAGATAGAACGTTTGGTGGGTGAAAAAATCCGTGCGAATTATTCGTTGGAAGAACATCGTTCCCTCCCGATAGCTAAAGCTAAGGAAATGGGTGCAATGGCTCTTTTTGGAGAGAAATATGGCGATGAGGTACGTGTGGTAAGATATGGTAGTTCGGTTGAACTGTGCGGGGGTACACATGTGCCTGCCACAGGAATGATCGGGTCGTTACGTATCGTTGGCGAGAGTTCTATTGCTGCTGGTATTCGTCGTATCGAAGCTGTAACGGCAGAAGGCGCCGAGAATTACTCCTATAATCAGCAGGATATGATTCGCGAACTACGTACTTTGATGAATAATATGCCAAACTTGGTGCAAGCCATCAAAAAGTCTATCGAGGAAAATGCCGATATGAAGAAGCAAATCGAGGACTATTTGAAAGAGAAAGCAGTACAGGTAAAAGCAGAGCTTGTTTCACGGGCGGTAGACTATCATGGTACAAAGTTGATAAAGGTAGTAACAAAAGGCCATGCCGAACTGATGAAAGATGTAGCTTTTCAGATAAAAGGAGAGCTGAAAGACAGTTTTGTTCTTGTAGCCGGACTGATTGAAGAATCCAAATGTACACTGATGGTGATGCTGAGTGATGATGTGGTAGCCGAAGGACACAATGCCGGTAAGCTGGTAAAAGATGCGGCCAAGCATATCCAGGGAGGTGGCGGTGGACAGCCTCATTTTGCAACAGCCGGAGGGAAAAACGCAGATGGCTTGACCATTGCTGTCAATAGTGTTGTTGAAGCATTAGGACTAAGTTGATATCCTTATGACAACTCAAAAAGTAGTTATCTCTGCCGATATACGGATGGATTTAGAGCAATTCCTATCCTCTCTGAAGTATGATAAACTGTTTGTTCTTACCGATACGAATACGCAAGAGAAATGTTTTCCTCTTTTGCAAAATATTCCGCAAGTAAAGCAAGCGCGACTAATTACGATCAAAGCAGGAGATCTTCATAAAGAGCTGGATCAGGTAGTGTATATCTGGAATATCCTCTCAAATGAAGGGGCTTCACGTAATTCATTGCTTATAAATATCGGTGGCGGCATGATTACCGACTTGGGAGGTTTTGCCGGGGCAACGTTCAAACGAGGATTGCAAACGGTTAATATTCCAACCACATTAATGGCCTCTGTGGATGCTTCCGTAGGGGGTAAAACCGGTATAAACTTCAATGGCTTAAAGAATGAAATAGGCTCCTTCTATCCACCATTGTGCGTCTTTATAGACTGTGCCTTTCTGCAGTCTTTGGATAAGGATAATATCCTCTCTGGCTATGCCGAGATGATCAAGCACGCCCTTATCAGTTCCGAAGAGATGTATAATGCTATATTGGGCTTTGATTTGAATATTCAATGTTCAACGTTTAAAACTCAGTTAACGAAGCTTGTGGCTGACTCTGTTGCTGTAAAAGAACGCATCGTAGAAGAAGATCCAAAGGAGCAAGGTATTCGCAAGGCACTGAATTTTGGACATACTGTCGGGCACGCCATCGAAAGCCTTTCCTTTAAGCAGAATCAACCCTTGTTGCACGGGCATGCAGTTGCTGTTGGGATGATCTGTGAGTTATATCTTTCATACAAACAATGCGGTTTTCCTAGTAAAAAACTCAGCCAGATCACTCATTATATAAAAGAATATTATCCACCTTTCTTCTTTAACTGTACCGATTATAATAGCCTGTATGCCTTCATGACTCACGATAAGAAGAACGAGGCCGGCATCATCAACTTTACCCTGTTGGTCGACATTGGTAAAGTCCGTATAAATCAATCTGTAAGCAAGGAAGTCATCATGGATTCATTAGATTTTTACCGTGAAAGCTTTGGTATATAATCAAAATACCCTACCTTTGCACTCGAAATAAAACGGGATGTAGCTCAGCCCGGTAGAGTACGCGTCTGGGGGGCGTGTGGTCGCAGGTTCAAATCCTGTCATCCCGACGGCTGAAATAAAGAGGTTTACAAGCAATTGTGAATCTCTTTTTTTATTGGTGCGTGACGGATTTGTGACAGATTTCTCTAATATATCAAGCCTTCACAGGTTCCCGAAGGTTCCTCTGTTTTGAGGTATAAAAACTAATTTATTGACATGTGTTTGTTGTGAAAGTATCTGTGTCTGAGCTGTTAGTATTTGCGTGAAGAGTTGACAAAAAAAGAAAAAAAATGTTCCCCGTAACAACTGAAATATTGCATCATATGTTCCTCCGAAGCAGCATATCATATGCAAGATGAGGAACAATGACACGCTCGATGACCCTAAAAAGCATACATTTAGCTACTCTAAAGCCCCAAAAACACATGTTTTGAAGGAGTATTTTTTGTAGAAAACACCATAAAAGAAAAATAAGCGCAACATCAAGGCCTGTATTCATGCGGTATTTGGAAAATAAGTTGCGATCATGCGATCACTTTTAGACTGTTTTGAAACTTTCTATTAAAAAACGGTTCCTCGTTCCTTATATTAACGTCCAAAATGAGGAACGAGGAACCAAAAAATATAAAAAGTTGAATATGGTGATCGCAGTGATCGCACCTCCCCCATTCACTCACCTCTCAACTTAAATAACTAACGACCCATTTTTATTCACCCACACTCCATTTTAAACAACAAACAGTCCATTATTATATCTCTTGATGCAATTGCAATAAAATGCATTGAGGTGTAAAAATATTGCCAGTAAAATGCAAATCAACTATTTTATTTTTGCTGTGGCTTGTTATGATAACAGAGTAAATAAATTGCTACATTTGCTATATAAACAAGCATGCGATTATGACAGAGAATGAATATGGTGCAGTCTTGATTACTGGAAATGGATTTGACTTAAATTTAGGACTGAAAACAAGTTATCAAGATTTTATAACAAGTAATACTTTTAATAATTTGCTGACTACTAATAATCAGCTTTGCTCATATTTGAAAAATCAACATGAGCTCAATAATTGGATAGATATTGAAAATGAATTGAAAGAGTATTCAAATATAATTTATAAAGATTCTGACAGAAAAGTCTTTAGAAAAGAGTATCAGGCACTATGTAATTCTCTCTGTGAATATTTGAATAGTTTAGATATGTCTGAGGTAGATGAAACGTCTAGAGTTTACGAGATTATAACAAAAAAAATTAAAAATCTGCTAATTTTCAACTTCAATTACACCTCAAGTCTTGATTATATTGCATACCAAAATAATTTGAATCATAAAATATTGAGAGTGCATGGCAATGCAAGGAAGAACAAAATAGTTTTTGGTGTTGAAGATGATGCGAGAATTAATTCAAATGATGTTTTTCTAAAAAAATCAACTAGTTTGTGGAATGAGATACTTAATGTTAATTCTGTGCTATCCAGCGCAGAAAATATTATTTTTTTAGGGTATTCTTTAGGAGAAACCGACCATCATTACTTTAAGGATTTTTTTCTAAGTGCATCTCTCAATGGTTTTATGAATAAAACCCGGAAAAACATTCTTATATCATATTACAAAGAAGATGGAATGTACGATATTTTAAAGCAAATAGATAGTATGACCAACAATCGGATTCAAGGTATAAGAACTCATCACAATTTCAAAATGTTTGATTTGGCAGAATAAAGATAAAAAGCGAAACTGTATCGTTTATAATTAGGATTGAAGGCGAAATTTGATACGTTGCTGCATTTGTGTTTGCTATCCGTTATTTCTATCTGTATTATCAAAGAAATGACCTATTTCATGGACTATAAAAGCGTACATTTTATCGTTTGTTGCCCCATGCGTTGCCCCTAAAAAGAAAAAATCCTTGATAATCAGTTGATTATCAAGGATTTTTCGTACCCAGAGCCGGGGGTGAAATAGTTAAATTGGGAACATTGTAGACTTCTTGCAATTCACAAGTTTGCGGTTTTATATGACTGATATTAAATGCGTTATAACGGCCTGGTTGTTTAATCGAATTTAGAGAGATTGAAATAAGTTTAGGATGTATGGGAACAATTTGGGAACAAATCAATATCTTTGTACCAAACATAACATCATTGATTTATGAAGGTTTCTGCATTTCTAAGAAAGACCGCTAAGAAGAATGATACGGATACTCAAGCGACCATCTACTTCCGTTTGCGAGATAAAAATAAGGATTTCAAATCGGCAAGCGAATTGACGATCAACCCGAACCACTGGAGCCCGGAGAAGCAAGGCTACAAAGATCGGGTTGCCTTGATAGGCGATGATATGAAAATGAAGTTGAGAAATGATATTCAAAGTATCATATCTCTCATCACTCAGAATTATACAGAAGATGCCGATGCTGAATGGTTGAGCGAAATAATCGACCGCTACCACCATCCCGACAAATACAAAACCCAAGAAGAGGTAGAAGCAGAAACGAAACTTACTTTTGAGCAGCTTATGGATGATTTTCTCTTGAAGCATAAACTCTCCGAGGTCAGGCAGAAAAATTTCCGAGTAGTCAAGAGAGCATTACTTCGTTATGAGTTATACGTAAGAGCGACCAGACGAGGACAGAAGTCTTTTGTGTTGGACATTGACAATGTCACTCCCGATACACTACAAGACATTTGGAATTTCTTTGAGAATGAGCACAAATATTATGAGTTGTATCCGGCTATTTATGAGCAAATCCCAGAAAAACGGATACCGAAGCCGAGAGGACGAAACACGCTGATTGATTGTTTTTGCAGGATAAGAACCTTTTTCCTGTGGTGTTATGAGAAAAAGAAAACCGCAAACAGGCCATTTGACAATTTCAGAATTGAAGAATGCACATACGGTACTCCTGTTTACATCACGTTGGAGGAGCGAGATAAACTATATGAGAAAGACCTATCCGCCCATAAACAAGTAGAAATCCAACGAGATATATTTGTCTTTCAAAGTTTGATAGGTTGTCGGGTTGGTGACTTATATCGGATGACAAAGCAGAATGTAATCAACGGTGCGATAGAGTATATCCCTCGAAAGACGAAAGAAGGGAATCCGGTGACGGTAAGAGTTCCTTTGAACGACAAAGCAAAAGCTATACTGGAAAAGTATAAGGATCATGAAGGGAGTAAACTTCTCCCATTCATTTCAGAGCAGAAATACAATGATGCCATAAAGAAAGCCTTTGAACTGGCAGAGGTAAACAGAATCGTTACTATTCTTGACCCACTCACAAATGAAGAAGTTAAGAAACCGCTATATGAAGTCGCCAGTAGCCACATGGCTCGGCGGACATTCATCGGGAATATCTACAAGAAAGTGAAAGACCCGAATCTGATCGGAGCGTTGAGCGGACACAAGGAAGGAAGCAAAGCTTTTAGCCGTTATCGAGAGATAGACGAGGAAATGAAAAAAGAATTAGTAAATTTGTTGGATTAATCAGTTGAAAAACAGAAGAAATAATTATGAGTACAGATATAACAAAAGATTCGGAATTTAAGCAATGGCTAGTGGATTTGAAAGGCAGAATCCGCCAAAGCCAACTAAGAGCAGCAGTTAAGGTTAATTCTGAATTGTTGCGACTGTACTGGGATTTAGGGCAGGATATAGTTGTCCGCCAGATGGATGCAGTATGGGGAAGTAGCTTTTATACTCGCTTAAGTAAAGAATTGAAGAAAGAATTTCCCGGTATGCAAGGATTCTCGGTTACTAACTTAAATTATTGCAAGCGGTTTTATCAATTTTACACGAAGGAATATCAATCTAACCAGCAACTTTCCGATAAAATCCACCCCCAAGCTGGGGGAGAAATTCAAATCGCTGATAATGTGAACAATATAGTTTACCCCCAAGCTGGGGCTGAATTTGACAATCCATTGTTTTCGATTCCTTGGGGACACCAAAAACTCCTTATTGATAAATGTAAATCTGTGCAAGAAGCCTTATTTTATATTCAAAAAACTATCAAAAATGGATGGAGCAGAGCCATGTTGATGAATTTCATGGATGTTAGTCTGTATCAGGCACAAGGAAAATCAATCAACAACTTTGGTCGATTACTTCCTGATGTTCAGAGTGATCTGGCAAGAGAAACTCTGAAAGATCCATATAATTTTGATTTTCTCACTCTCGCAGATGATTATAAGGAAAAAGAATTAGAAGATGCCTTGGTTACAAATATCACAAAGTTCTTACTGGAGCTTGGACAAGGCTTTGCCTTTCTTGGAAGGCAGTACCCTATTAAAGTCGGTAGTAGAGAACGAAACATTGATTTGCTATTTTACCATTTAGAACTGCGCTGTTATGTAGTAGTGGAGTTAAAAGTTAAAGAATTTGAACCTGAACATACAGGTAAACTCGGATATTATATAGAAGCCATTAACAATCAACTTAAAAAAGACATTGACAATCCAACGATTGGACTGCTTATTTGTAAAACAAAAGATGATATCGAAGCCCAGTACTCACTGAAAAGCAGTAGTCAGCCGATAGGAATTTCAGAATACACATTTTCCAAGCTGTTACCGGAAAATTTCAAATCTTCGCTCCCTTCTATCGAAGAGATTGAGAAAGAATTAAGTCAAGAAGACGAGAACCAATAAATAGAATAAAACCATGTCAGGAGGTCATTTTGATTACCAACAATATCGCATCAATACAATTGCAGATGAGATATTAGATGAAATTCGTAAGAACAAAGAGGGATATGAAGATTATCCTGATGGAGTAAGCTATGGTTATGGGGAGAACGGAACCATAAAAGAGCGGCCGGAAGGTTGGCAGCGATATTCAGGTGAAACACTAAAAGAATTTAAAGAAGGAGTTCGTCTATGCAAATTAGCAGCTGCTTATGCTCAAAGAATTGACTGGTTAATTTCTGGGGACGACAGTGAAAGTTGTTTTCACAAACGGCTGGAAGAAGATATAGAGAAAATTGGGCTCGAAATAAAACAACTTGATGAGAATAATTGGAACATTGGAAAGAAAAGAGAAGATGTTGAAGGTTATTAGAAAATTATAATTGAGGAAATGAGCCAACAAGACTTCAACAACTTCAAACAACGCATAAAGGACTGGATGGATTCCCACCCGGAAGAGTACGATTGCTTTGAGGAAGAGATGAACCGAAAGGATAATGCCGGTTACCAGCAAATTCTTACAAAGGCTTTCTCTTTGGTGCCGAAGTATCAGAAGATCATTCGAAAAAGAGTTAACCAGGCATCAACAGAAGATGTTTCTGATATAGAAACTCTCTTTTCTGAAAACAATCTTGCAGAGTCCTTGATAAACGAATTTGAGAACTCTTCTCCAGAATCTATTGTGCCAGCAATGCTTTCATGGCTTTACTTTGGAAAGAGCTTTGAACGGATGGTGGAACGTGGTGAAGAGATACGGCGTAATCCAGAGACGACCTTTGCCGAAAAAATTGTCATTTCGCCTGTTATCAAATTAGTCATAGCTCGATCTATTAATTTAGGACTGCGAACAAAGGCAGATTGGGAAAAGCATCGAGAGTTGATGAAGCTGGCAGAAAGTGAAAATGTCATGGATTGGGCAATGGATGATGCTATCGCTGAAAAGAAAACAGCAGGAAGGAGACCCGATACTCAAATACTGCCAGAAGAGTTAATTCAGGCCATCGAAGACTTTCTTCGAAATAGCCATAGCCAGCGGGATATTGCTTGTCTGAAAATCGCATTAGAAGAACTACGATTGTCAAAGCCGGGTGGTATAAAAGCATTTAGAGATGCCTTACACAAACAGTATCAAGACACAAACATCCATATTATTCCCGAAAGAGGAATACAGAAGGCATATAGAGAACTTACCGACCTTGTAGGAGGAACAAGAGTGAAAGACCTAAAAGAAAACCGTACTTACATTGACGAGATAAAAGATATTCTATCCAAATAAATTCGTTTAATTCGTTCCGTCATTGCGCGAATTTAACGAGCCTTAAATCATTGATATTCAGATTTTATTTGATATATTTTTGTGGCTGCTATCCATTGGTCGGGTAGCGGCTTTCTTTTTGTAATCCTGCCGGAAAAGAAAGTTTCAACCTCGGTAGGCTGACATAAAATGAAGAATATATTATCCATTATTCAGAATGAGCATGCCAGTATCAAACTGGAAGTAACCGGAGAAGACCTGCTTAACTTCTCCAACGATTTAATCAACCGAGCAAAGAATGAGCTCTCTTTGGAGATCGCTGAAGCTCGAAAGGAAAAATACCTTACCAAAGAAGAGGTAAAGGAAATTTGCGGTGTATGTGATGCTACCTTGTGGCATTGGAACAAAAAGAATTACTTGAAAACTATCAAAATCGGGAATAAGGTCAGATATAGAATGTCTGATATTCGGAAAATTCTCGGAGAAAGAGAGGGCAAGTGATGGAAACCAATAAAATTACAGCAGAGGGCATCATCCACGAAGCTCTACATTGTAAAGGAAAGATGTACGGCTCAGATTATCCGGTTCAAGTGTTCCCACATCAGATTCAGGATATTGTCTATGCGACAGGAGAATGTCTCAACTATCCCATTGATTACATTGCAGCATCACTTTGTTTTGTACTATCAGTTGGAATTGGGAATACGCATGTTGCCAAGTTGAAGGAAGGCTGGACAGAACGAGCAATTCTATATACTGCATTGATTGGTCGTCCGGGAGTAAACAAAAGCCATCCACTTAGCTTTGCTTTTCATCCTTTGTTTGAACATGACGCAAAGAATGGAGTTGCGTTTAAGAAAGAGATTAAGGAATACGAACAGCTTCTTTATCTCAGTCGGAAAGAGCGTGAGGAGCAAGGAATTAGCGAACTGCCAAACGAACCCGTTCTGAAAAAGTTTGTTGTTTCAGACATTACTCCTGAAAGCCTTGCCTTCATCCACGAAAATAACAAAAGAGGAATTTGTTTATACACGGACGAGTTAGCTTCTTGGTTTAAGAACTTCAATCGCTACACAAAGGGTTCTGAGGAGCAGTTCTGGCTCTCTCTTTATAATGGGAAGCCCATTATTTTGGATCGACGTGGATCCAAAAACTCTGTATCAGTCAAAAACTCCTTCATTGGCGTAATTGGCACCATTCAGCATGGAGTATTGAGAGAGATGGCGAAAGGCGAACGTAATCAAAACGGTTTTTTAGACCGCATTCTATTTGTGTTACCAAACAATTTAGAGAAGCAGTATTGGAGCGATCACCAGTTATCTCGGCATGTAATCCCTACTTGGAATAACCTGATGCAGAAACTTATCAATCAGGAATACCTCACCGATGACAATGGCGATATAATTCCTGTTGAGTTATATTTTCAAGAAGATGCCAGGAAGCGACTCTACGACTGGCAACGAGAGAATACGGATCAATGTAATCGAGAAATCAACGAGACGTTGATGGGTATTTACAGTAAATTGGAAATATATGCCATTCGTTTTTGCCTGATCTTGCAAGTTGCTCGCTGGCTCTGTGGAGAAGCCTCTAAAGATTCTATTGATTTAGTCAGTGTGGAGGGGGCTATCAAGTTGGTCGGTTATTATCAGAAGACCGCACGTAAAGTTCAACAAATCGTTGCCTCTTCTGCAACTTTGGAGCAGCTTCCCTCCGACAAACAACGATTGTATAATGCACTTCCGTCAGACTTCTCTACAGCGGAAGGAATACAAGTCGCTTCTCAGTTTTCGATATCAGCAGATAGCTTCAAACGTATGCTTAGTGATTTCAAGGATGGCTTGCTTGATAACTACAGACATGGACGATACCGGAAATTGCTTTAGCGCATTTTCCACATTCTCTACACTTTTGATCCTAAATCAAAGACATTCAGGTATATAATAATTTGCAAAACAATCCACTTTTCCGCTTTTTTATGCTTTTACCATACTTAAAGTGCGAGGTTGTGTAAACCGATACGCACATATCAAAGAAAGTAAAGCATTGATTTACAGTTCTGTTTTTCGAGAAATGCGGAAAGTGTACAAAATGTAAAAAACATAATGAGCTATAGATATATATTAGAACCCTATAAAGGAATCGCAACGCGGCACACCTGCCCGGCTTGTGAACAAAAGAAGTGTTTTTCTCGCTACATCGATACCGAAAATAAAGTTTCGCTTCCAAATCATGTGGGTAGATGCGACCGGGAAGAAAAATGTGGATACCACTTCACTCCGAAGCAATATTTTGAGGAGAATCCGGATAGACGAGAGGAGTTTATTGATTATCATCCTACAATAATACCCAAAAACTACCCTCCCGTGAAAGAAAAAGAACCAAGCTTCATCGATAGCAACTTAGTGGCATCCTCGCTTGGTCATTACCAGCAAAACAAGTTGTTTCAATTTCTATCTTCTCAACTGGGAGAAGATGAAGCAACGAAGTTGATGATAAAATACAAGGTCGGTTCCGCTAAGCATTGGGACGGAGCAACAGTTTTCTGGCAAATGGATATTGCCGGAAGAGTGCGCACAGGAAAAGTAATGCTATACGATCCGGAGACCGGAAAGCGAGTTAAATATCCATATAATCATATCACATGGGTACACTCGCTCCTGAAGCAAGAGAACTTCAATCTAAAACAATGCTTCTTTGGCGAACACCTGCTCGCCAGTCAATCCAACCTGCCGGTAGCGATTGTAGAAAGCGAAAAGACTGCATTAATCTCTTCTTACTATATGCCCCAATTCCAATGGATCGCTACCGGAGGAAAGCATGGTTGTTTCAATGATGAAAACTTGCAGATTCTTAAAGGTAGAAAGACAATCCTATTTCCAGATTTAGGAGCGTGGGAGGATTGGCAAGTGAAAGCAAACAAGATGAAGAGCCTAAACATAGAGGTCGAAATTTTCGATTTTCTGGAGAAACGAGCAACGCCGGAGCAACAGAAAGAGGGGTACGATATTGCAGATTTCCTACTTGAGGCGAAACAGCCTACGGCAATCCTTCAAGACATGATTAAACGTAATCCTGCCTTGAAAACACTAATGGAAGAATTTAGTTTAGTGCTTGACAATTCTTCAAAGAAGAAGGTAAATCCTCGTAAAAAGACCGGATTTAGACTCTAATGGAAAATCTGCGATTTTTAGCGGAGCAAGTTTATGTTTTGGTCATACCAAAACGCCACTTGCTCCCCAAAATGGGAGGAAATCCCGCTGGTCTAATAGTTAAATAGCAATTTAAAATGGAAGATAAAAAACCGAGAAAAACAGGTGGTCGCCCCACTAAAGGATTAGGCGAAAAACGCACCTATATGGTCAGCGTTAAAATGGATTCTCGCGAATACTTTTCGTTAAAAACGAAAGCCAAATCGGCAGGAATTAGCCGAAGTGATTTCGTTCGTCAGTGTATAGCCGGGAGTGAAATTTGTCCCCGGTTAACACCTGAACTGAACGATTATATTCGAAAGCTATCAGGTATGGGGAATAACCTGAATCAGATTGCCAGAAGAGCTAACGCCGAAGGCTATACCAGTACTCGACATGAATACCTCTATCTGGCAGATAAGATTGATAACGTAATTGAAATGATTGAAGATGATGGCAAAAATAGTAAAAGGTAAAGCGTTCAAGGGTGTGGTCAATTATATCCTTGACAAGCAAAAGAATACGGAGATTGTCGATTTTGACGGGCTTCGCATGAAAAGCAAAGCTTCCATCGTTCAGAGTTTCGTAGCCCAAGCGAGCTTGAATAGCCGTGTGGCAAAGCCGGTGTGCCATATCTCGTTAGACTTTTCTGCACAGGACAAAGATAAGATATCCAATCAACTGATGGGACAGATTGCTCACGACTATATGAAACAAATGGGTATAGTGAATACACAATATATTATTGCGAGGCATTTCGACAAGGAGCATCCGCACATCCATTTGGTTTATAACCGGGTGGATAATAACGGCAAAACAATTACAGATAGCAACGATCGTTTCCGAAGCGAGAAGATCTGCAAGGAACTGACCGAGAAATACAGTTTATACTTCGCCACCGGCAAAGAGAACGTAAAAGAACATCGCTTGAAAGAACCGGATAAAACCAAATACGAGATATATAATTCTCTTAAAACATTGGTACCAAAGTGTAAGAACTGGAAACAATTGACGAATGAACTGCAAAAGGCAGGGATAAAAACCGAGTTCAAAACCAAAGGAGATTCCGATGAAGTACAGGGAGTTCGGTTTGAGAAAAACGGCTATTTGTTTAATGGTTCAAAAGTAGATAAGATGTTTAGTTACTCGAAAATTGATTATCAGTTGGAACAAAATGCCCGCAGTCAGTCGGCAAGCCAAAGTCAGGAACAATCCCACTCGACCAGTAATGCCGTTGTATCAACAATCGGATCAGTCGGTTCTGCTTTGGGTGGATTGTTTGATATTCAGCCCGGAAGCGGATACGATGAGAATGAGGCAGAATATCTTCGCCAGCAGCGATTAAAGAAGAAACCAAAACGAAAGTTCGGACGACAAATGTAAATGTATTAACAAATTAAACAGTAAGAGAATGAGAAATATAGAGATAAACGAAGTGTACACGCTTTTTGAAGAAATCAAGAAACTGATTAAAAAGGGGAACGATAATACTCCTACCGTTATTCAACCCGAAATAGAATTACCGGACTTATCCGTCATAAACGAATTGACAGATAAGCTACAAGAAACAGTCGAAGAGGTTCGCAAGCCTACAAAAACAGAATGCCATCATATATTCAGCATTGCCTCGAACAAAATCTTCTTTAGTGTAATCGGTATAGGTGTTGCCTTGCTTGTATGTATGTTTGTTATATACTACCAACGAGAGGAAATGGCTATGTACAAAGATAACGACCTAAAATATCGCTATGTTAAGATGCAAGGAGAAATAACGTCGGGTGAAATAGGCTATTTGGAAAATATATTTGACTATAAGCGAGATAGTGTAAAAATTATCCGAAAGCAAGTAGAGCAACATGAGAAAGCAGTATTGGAAGAAGCCAAGCGTTTGGAAAAAGCGAGATTGAAAGAACAAGAGGCGGAACGACTTAGTCGTGAGGCGGAGAATTTGAAACAAAATAACCACTAACTCTTTTCTGTCATGCTAATAGCTCATACTAAAATAGCAAGACTGTATTTTGCAGTCTTGCTTATACTTGTATTGGTTCTTGAAGCTCAAATAATAACTCAATGCGTTGAATTATTATACTCAGATCAAATATACCACCTATTATCGCTCCTCTTTCTTCATAATGTTTTACAGCACCCAATAGAAGGTCGTTATTTATTACATTCAACTTAAATGTTAATGCTGGTTCTGCGTCTTTGGTTAGAAGTTCATAAGTTTTAAATCCTCTACTATCAATCGAATAGCAAGACAAGAGCTTTGCAATTTCGAAGATAACAAAACGAGAATTGGTATCGTATACGTCTGATGAGGAAAGAAGTCTGGCAGGCAACTTTTCTTCTAAAAATTGAACAATTTTTTGTATCGTTATTTTTTTGGTAAGTAAAGAGTGATAAAAATCAGGGTAGGATATACGGAAGTATTGCAAAAGTAAAATCGTACCAGGTTGAGAATAGCTATTTGTTTGAATTGTTTGTAGCGTTAGACGAATATGCGCATATATTTTTTCCATTTGCCTTAAATTAAGATGCATCTGAGCAAATATAATTTTGGACATTTTTACAAAACTCTCACCCTCTTCTCTATCTCTAAAATTAGATAAACGTTGAGGGTTTTCGAAAAAAGCATCAAAGTCATACACATCAAAAAGATAGGCGCAAAATTTGTCTATATCTGGCTCTGGCAAAGCATATTCTATATCTATAAAGCGTTTGAGATATTCTTCCGCATTGATAGAGTCACTGCCGTAGTATCCTCGGATGGAGCTGCATAGCTGTTTCTTGTCGATCGATAAAACAAATACAATATTGGGAATAGAGAAAAGGTGTTTGATCCTTTCGAGGACTTTTACCGCATAAGCCGGATTGCATCTATCCAATTCATCCACCATAAATATTAAGGGCTTACCTTCATTACAAGAATCAACAAGATCGATCAATGCATTGCGAAATTCTTTTATTGAGTTGCATTGCTCTTTATAAGTATCTAATTCTTTTTTTAATAAATCAGAAGATGCATCTATTCCGGCTTTAAGAACATCACCTATCTCATCTCCTAAATATTTCTTTACTGCAGTGGTAGTTGCGGCAGAAACGATGCTGGTAAAAATTTTTCCGCCAGTAGCAATAACGGTCGCTAACTTGCTTTTAACATTCTCTTTGAGTTCTAATTCTTGCAACTCCCCTATTAAGCCGACTAAAGGGTCTGAAACAAAATCGTGTTCCCACACATTGAAGTATAGCGTTTTGAAATTCTCTTTATTCAAGTATTGACGCCACATTTTCATAAATGTTGTTTTTCCACTTCCCCATTCCCCATTGATAGCCAAGACACAACCATTTGTGTAAGAAGAAACTATCTGTGTTAATATTCTAGCATACTTTTCACGTCCTAATTTACAATTCTGAAAAGGATTGCGTTCTATTATTTCGGGGTCTTGTAACCTACAAATCATACGATTAATCTTATTATACTATTCTACAAAGTGTTATAATGCTACACTACGAACATACTAACCATGGTCAAAGGTAACGAAATTCTATTAGCAGGATAACCAATTTTTGAGCATATAATATATTTATTAAGTGTAATAGACCCTGAAGATATAGCAAGAGCACATAACCTTCTTTTTGGCTGCCAAGTATAGAGTAAGAAAACAACATAAGTTGCTAAAAACAAAGGTTCTTCATTATTGTTGTTCCCATTTGCCTAATATTCATTAAATTTGTAAGCAAGTAAAACAATTTGAAAATGAACATAAAACAGTATATCGAAGAGTTACAAAGGCAATACCAATCTGGAGTTGCACGTGAACACACCTATCGACCTGCTTTGCAACAGCTTCTGGCAACGATGTTACCCCATCTTATCGTGCTTAACGAACCGGCGCGACAAGCCTGTGGAGCTCCTGACTATATTCTGCAACGAAAGACGGATAATATCCCGGTAGCGTTTATTGAAGCAAAGGATATTAACGATTCCGACCTTACCGGTCGCAATAAGAATAAAGAACAATTCACTCGGTATAAAAATTCGTTAGATAATATCCTGTTCACCGACTACCTTGACTTTTTATTGTATGAAAAAGGTGAGTTTGTTGAAAGCATCCGTATTGCGGAGCTCAAAGGTGAAAAGATTATTCCTCTGCAAGAAAACTTCGATAAGTTCACTCACCTGATAACTCGTTTTGGTGATGCGAAACCACAACGCATAACCTCCTCGGCTAAGCTGGCTGAAATAATGGCGGGCAAGGCGCGATTATTAGCCGATGTGATTGAAAAGTCTTTTTCACAAGGCGATATAGAAGGAAACTTGGAAGGACAGATGAATGCATTTAAAGAGGTTTTGATTCATGACATCACCCCTAAAGAGTTTGCCGATGTATATGCTCAAACTATTGCTTATGGTATGTTTGCGGCTCGTTTGCACGATTCTACTCCCGACACCTTTTCTCGCCATGAAGCAGCGACACTGATTCCTAAAACTAATCCATTTCTCCGGCAACTGTTTCAAAATGTTGCCGGATATGATCTCGACGAACGAATCAGTTGGATAGTAGATGACTTGGCCGAGACTTTTCGTGCCACGGATATTCAAGCTGTTATGAAAGGATTTGGAAAGCGGACACAGCAAACCGATCCGATGATTCATTTTTACGAAAACTTTCTTTCTGCTTATGATCCAAAATTGAGAAAAAGTCGTGGCGTTTGGTATACTCCACAGGCAGTAGTAAGCTTTATTGTAAGAGCTGTAGATGAAATTTTACAACAAGAGTTTGACTTGCCAATGGGATTGGCAGATACGTCAAAAATCAAGATTGAGCGCAGCATCATACAAAGTCTCGATAAGCGTTATACTGATAATAAAAAGAAAGAACAAGTAGAAACCCACAAAGTGCAGATACTTGATCCGGCGACAGGAACAGGAACTTTCTTGGCAGAAGTTGTAAGTCAAATATACGATAAGTTTCAAGGACAGACCGGCATGTGGCAGGGTTATGTAGAAGAACATCTGCTTCCTCGCCTCAATGGATTTGAGCTATTGATGGCTTCCTATACAATGGCGCATCTGAAGTTGGATTGGCTGCTTACTGAAACTGGATATAAAGCGATAGAAAACAAACGCCTACGTGTATTCCTTACCAATTCATTGGAAGAGTATCACAAAGACACCGGAACGCTCTTTGCTCAGTTTCTCGCTCGCGAAGCCAATGGTGCAAACGAGATTAAACGCAACACACCCGTTATGGTAGTATTGGGAAATCCGCCGTATAGTGTGAGTAGCAACAACAAAGGAGAATGGATTCAGAATCTCATTGCGGACTACAAGAAAAATCTGAACGAACGAAAGATCAATCTTGATGACGACTATATCAAGTTTATTCGATATGGGCAGCATTTCATAGATGAAAATGGAGAGGGAGTCTTAGCCTATATTTCTAATAATAGCTTTATTGACGGAGTAACTCATCGTCAGATGCGAAAATCTCTACTCACTACTTTTGATAAGATATATATCATAGACTTACACGGTAGCACGAAAAAAAAGGAGACTGCCTTAGATGGTAGCAAAGATGAAAATGTCTTTGATATTATGCAGGGGGTCTCAATCAACATTTTCATAAAGACCGGAGAAAAAGCACCAACACAATTAGGAAAAGTCTTTCATCATGATCTTTATGGCAAACGAGAAGATAAATACTCTGTATTAAATGCCGGCAATTTACATACAATCAACTGGTCTGAGTTAGCCATCTCTGCGCCATACTACTTTTTCGTCCCCAAAGACTTTTCTTTGATTAAAGAATATGAAAAAGGATTCAAAATAGACAGACTATTTGTATTAAATGTATCTGGTTTTCAGACAAAGCGAGATAAAATTACCATAAAATTCACAGAACAAGAGCTCTGTGATGTACAGAATGTGTTTGCTTTAAATGACCCAGAGCATATACGGTCTATTTTACAACTACCTATGGATGGTCGAGATTGGACTATTAATGCTGCAAAAAATGACCTGAAATCAAATAATCCGAGAGCGATTAAGATTATGTATAGGCCTTTTGACGAGCGATACACTTTCTATACTGGCAAGTCTAAAGGATTTGTCGCTTATCCTAGAGCCGAAATCGCAAACCATCTTTTTAAGGAAGACAATATTTCGTTAATAACCTGCAGACAACAATCATCATTCGATTTCCAGCACGTATTTGTAAGTAAGCTATTATCTGATATGTGCAATATATCTTCTCAAACAAAAGAGACCGGATATATATTCCCTCTATATCTATATCCACAACAGTCTGACTTACTTAACACTACCCGTACTCCCAACCTTGACTTAAAGATCGTTCAGAAGATAACTACAGGCGTTGGGCTGGAATTTGAGGCAGAAAAAAGTGGCGATACTAACAAATATGCTCCGATAGATTTACTCGATTATATCTATGCCATCCTTCATAGTCCGGCATACCGCAAGAAATACAAAGAATTTCTAAAAACAGACTTCCCATATGTGCCTTATCCGCAAGACGCGGAAGAGTTTCATCGCCTTGTTGTCATTGGAGGCGAACTTCGTAAGGTTCATTTGATGGAGCATCCCTCCTTATCGAAACTTATCACGCAATATCCTGTTGCCGGAGATAATATTGTAGGTAAACCACGCTGGGAATTATTTCCTGATGAACAGAGCGGTCGGATATGGGTAAATGACCAACAGTATTTTGACAATGTACCCCTAACAGCATGGCAATTCTATATAGGCGGCTATCAGCCCGCCCAGAAATGGCTAAAAGACAGACAAGGGCGCACACTAGCCTATGATGACATTATGCACTATCAACGCATAATAAAGGCGTTGGTAATGACAAACAAAATAATGTCCACTATTGACAATTAAACATATAATAGATGAGAATCGAAAAACTGAAAGAGTTTATTCAATCAGCCAACATCAATTTTTTGATTGGTTCTGGCTTGTCTCGCCCATACTTGTCAACACTGGGAGATATAGAAACGTTGTTAGCCGATCTGAATGACAACAAAGAGTCCGACAACATAAAAAGTCTTGTTAAGGGATCAATCTACAAGTCGTATTTTATCCAAGTTATGTATCCCAATATTGATTCAGAAAAAGCTAAAAATATTGGCATCTATCAGCAAGTTATAGATCAATATTCATTTTTTCTTGAGCAGTGGAACCAGATAATTCATAATCGGGGCGGAAGTCTCTTAGCTAAACAGCTAAACATATATACAACCAATATTGATACTTTTTTTGAAAATAGTGCTGAAAAATGCAAGGTTGAATTGAATGATGGCTTCAAGGGTAGTGTAAAGCCTATTTTTGACGAAGGCAATTTCCAAAAATCATATACTAAAAACAGTGTCCACTTTCAGAACTCGACTGAACTACCGGTTTTCAATCTGTTAAAGATGCATGGCTCAATAAATTGGTCTGCGAACGAATACGGACAAATACTTAATGATTCAAGACTTCAGTTGGTGGACGCTATCTCTAAGGAGCTGTCAATCATCGGAGATGACTTTTTTATTTCTCTTAAGGATAGTCTCTCCGAGATGATAGAAGATGCCAAGACTAAAATTGGAGGGCAGAAAATAAAAGTAGGAACTCGACTAAAAAAGTTTTTTGACGCGTATGAGAAACTGATTATTGTGAATCCAACCAAAAGAAAGTTCAGTGAAACGGTTTTAGATATCCATTTTTATGATTTAATGCGAATGTTCTCTAATTCTCTCGAGAAAGAGAATTCTTTGCTGATGGTAATGGGCTTTTCTTTTGGAGATGAACATATCGCGAGCATAGTAGAGCGAGCAACAAGAACAAATCCAACTTTATTGGTCGCAATTTTTGCTCATTCAGATGCCGATGAAGAAAAATATCAAACTAAGTTCAAATCGAATAGCAATGTAGTAATATTTACACCAACCAACTTTAACTCTGCTAATAAAGAGGCGATGGAAAAGTTTGGAATAGACAATATTGTAGAATTTGATTTTAGCGGAATAAATAAAGTTTTTGAGTGGATATCTCGCATGATTCCAGTAAGTTTCAACTATGGCAAATAATAATGAGATAGTTGTCAACCAGTCTATATTTAGAATTGGCTGCGTATTGTCAGTCAATGGAAGAGATGTAAGAGTAAGAGTTGATAAACAAAAAAATCTTTCCCACATCATTTATAAAGGTGGATTGGTAAAAAATATCTCGGTTGGTGGTTATATAAAAATCATCAAAGGTTTCTCATCTATTATTGCTAAGGTTGAAAGTGAATATATTACCGAAGACACTTCTCGAAATGGGAACAATTATTCTTCAAGCGAGGACAAAATACATCGAATTTTAAGTGTTAGTCTGCTAGGCTACCTTGATTCAGACAAATTTATTAAAGGAGTGAAAGAACTTCCCCTAATTGATAATGAGTGCTATCTATTATCTAATGAAGAATTTGTAAAAATTCACAAATTTGTTAGTAAAGACACGGATAAGACGATAACAATAGGCACATTATCCTCGGATAACTTTATGCCAATCTCTTTAGGGGTAAATAGACTATTTTCAAGCCATATAGGTGTTTTTGGCAATACAGGAAGTGGAAAGTCATATACGCTCGCCAAGATATATAGAGAACTCTTTGAATCATATAAAGATAATCTGAATTTTTCAAATAACTCTAAATTCTTATTTGTGGATTTCAATGGCGAGTATTCAGGCAAAGATGTAATGGTCTCAAACAAGAAAATATGTAATCTTTCAACCCGCTCAAAAAAAGACACACTGCCTCTACCAAAAGAATCTTTGCTTGATCTTGATATGCTTTGTATTTTCGCCAGTGCAACAGAAAAGACGCAACGACCATTTATTAGTAGGTGTATTGAACTTGCGAAAAGGATCAACAATGAAACTCATTTCAAGAATTATTTAAAACAATGTATTGTCGAAATATTATGCATGGCTGATAAACCCAAAGCAGAACTTCTTTTAGACTATGTTGAACAGATTGTACCAAAACGTATAGATGAGGATTCTGGAGAGGAAATAGAGTTGAGAAGTGATATTTCTTTTCATGACAACAACCGCTATTATTATCTCGTAGGGAGAGGGGAAGCATATTTGAATAATATTCGAGATATTTCTCAAAATGGAAATTCTAATCATGAATTTGCTAAGCAGACTCTCTATTATCAGCAAGCAGGGGCTTATACCGATCCTACGAATTTTATTGAGAAGTTCATCAAAATAATGTATCTTAGACTTATTAGAGACCTTTTGAATAATAGGGCAATGAACGAGCATATTGCTCCAGCCATCAATAAACTAAAAAGTGTAGTGAATGATATAGAGAAGTTGATAGACTTTACTGATGATCGAGATTTTTGGGATGGCAAAAATATTGCTACTATAAACTTGAATGATACCAATCAAGATGCGAAGAAGATGATACCACTCTTAATAACCCGCTATCTATACAATGAGCATAAAAAGAAAAAAGAAGAAGACCTATCATATCTAAATATCATTATTGATGAAGCTCACAACATACTCTCTTATCAATCAAGTAGAGAAAGTGATACATGGAAAGATTATCGGCTTGAAGTATTTGAGGAAATTATCAAGGAAGGGCGAAAATTTGGGGTGTTTATGACAATTGCAAGTCAGCGCCCATCAGATATATCTACCACAATCATTTCCCAGCTTCACAACTATTTTATCCATAGATTGGTCAATGATGAAGATATTGATAAAGTCGGCAGATCTATATCATATTTAGTCTATCCTTAAAAGCATTTCATTTATTTGATTGACAATATATTAGTTTGATTATTTCTTGTTTATATCTGCAAGAATTAGTATCTTTA
>NZ_JARXXA010000016.1 GCF_029892785.1 Parabacteroides sp. PH5-46 | reverse complement strand
AAATACAAACAAAAAATTGCCTATATCATTTTACGGATACAGACAATTTTATTAAGTGAAAAACTTAAAGCCGCTTTTTAAGGGGTGACTAATTACAATAACAAAACTTAGTTGAAAAAAGCATGGGTGCTTTTGGGGAAAAGTACGCATGCTTTCTTTAAAAAGTACGCATGCTTTTAGGTGAAAGTATGCATGCTATTTTTGGAATTCGTAATTGATTGATATTTAAATAAGTGTGAGACTGAGAGAGGATGTGTCTTAAAATACAAATAAAATACAATAACTATCGGTAAAAAAGGTCTGTCGTAAAAAATATCCTGATAAAAAGAGCTGGATATTAACATATACTTGTTCTCTTTATCAGGATACGAGTTATCAGATATGAGGATTTTACAGTCCGCTGAAGTCCACTTCTTCGAAGGCGAGGGAGGGGATACGCCAGCTGGATGATTCGCGTACGTCGTTACCGATTTCTTTTAAGTTGCTCCATAGAGTCAGCATGTTGCCGGTAATGTTCATTTCGGACACAGGCTGGGTGAGTTTGCCGTTTTCAATCAGGAAGCCTTCTACTCCGTAAGAGAAATCACCTGTTGAGCTATTGGAATTACCTCCGTTGAAGCCTGTTACCAGAATACCCTTTTCTACGGATGCTATCAGGCCGCTTTCGTTTTTGCTTCCCATTTGCATGGTTAGGATAGATGGGCCACTGATGGTAGGAGTGGTTCCTAATTTATTGGCATTGTAGATGTCGATATAGTAGGTTTTCAATACGCCATTTTCAAAAACAGGTAGGCGTTTGGTTGCTACACCTTCTCCGTCAAAGTAGCGGGCACCTTGTTTTTTTGCCATATGAGGTTCGTCGATGATGGTAACATTGTCTCCGATCACCTTCTGGTTTAGTTTATCCAGCAAGAACGAGTTTTTCTGTTGGATAGACGAACCATAGATCGCGCCCAGAATGGGAGAGATCAAGCGAGCCGAGTTCATATTGTCTACTACCATAGTATATTTACCGGAAGCGATCTTTTTCTGTCCCAGTTTGCGTATTACGCGCTCTAAGGCTTTTTTACCGATACCTTCTTTTATCAGGGCATCGTAGAAGATAGACGAGTCGTACCAGTAAGATTCCGGACGAGCTTCGCCTTCACCCTTGATACTTACACTTCCTACTAATGTAAAGGAGGAGGAGGCTCTTTCGCCTTCAAATCCGTTGCTGGCAATCATGTAACTGGCGTTTCTTTCGTCGCCATAAGAAGATGTAGAAGAGATGATACGAGGGTCTTTTCCCATAATCTCATCGCATACTTTCATGGCGAGGTCTTTCTTGCTGTCGGGCTGGATAGCGTCGAAACGTGTGTCCAGCAGTTGCAGGTCTTTACCACCACCTTTGTAATACAAGGACGGATCGGGTAGGGTACGGGCCAGGTCTTCTGCCAGATAGCGGGTAGAATCTATTCCGTTTTGTATGAACTTTTCGAGTTCTTTTTTCTCCAGACGGTTTGTTGAGAAGGAGCCGTAGCGTCCGTCTACGAACAAGTGGATTACCAGACTACTTTCCGAGGCTTGTGTGAGACGGTCGGTTTTCATGTCACGTATCTCAAATGAGCTGTTTGTACCTTTGTACAAACCTACGCGTGAAGCTTGGCAGCCGTTTTTCAGGGCATATTCCATTGCCCATTGTGCTAATGCTTTATTATCGTTTGTTATCATATCAGCTTTCTCCTCCTACTGTAAGTTTACTAACCAAAGCCGATGGCATACCGCAAGTTACCGGACAGGATTGTCCGTCTTTACCGCATGTCCATGTGCCGTTATCCATCTCGTAATTATTACCTACCATTGTCATGTCGGCTAAGGCTTTCGGGCCATTACCGATGATGTTGATATCTTTGATAGGTTGCGTGAGCTTACCATCTTCAATGAGGTAACCGTTCTTTACGAAGAAAGTAAAGTCGCCTGCTCCGATCTGCACCTGTCCGTTGGTAAAGGTAGAAGCATAGATTCCTTTCTTTACAGTAGAGATCATTTCTGCTTCGCTTACATTGCCGGCTTCCATATACGTTGCACGCATACGAGGTATCGGCATCATGCGGAATGATTCGCGGCGTCCGTTACCTGTTGAAGGTATTCCGTAATGTTTAGCGCTGATACGGTCGTGCAGATAACTTGTAAGGATACCGTTTTTCACAATATATGTCTTTTGTCCTTCCACACCCTCATCGTCAATATTTACCGATCCACGATTGAACGGAATCGTACCATCGTCTACTACGTTGATATGCTCGTTACAAATCTTCTTGCTCAGTTGGTCAGAGAAGATAGAAACATTTTTGCGGTTGAAATCGGCCTCAAACGCATGTCCGATAGCTTCGTGTAGCAGAATACCAGAGCCTCCGGCACCCATTACAACGGGCATTTCACCTCCTTTAGGCTTTACTGCTTCAAAAAGGATAGATGTTTTCTCTACGGCTTCTTTAGCAATGGTTTCAATAATCTCATCGTTCAGGAATTCTGCTCCCATGCGGTAAGCACGTGAGGCATACGAGTTTTCTATCTTACCGTCTTGCTCCATGATACAAACGGCAGCCAGTGTTACCATCGGACGATAGTCGTAATACATTACTCCTTCCGAATTACAGAAAAAGATATGTGAGGTAGAGTCGCCCAGTGAGGCATTTACCTTCATTACACGCTTATCCAATTCAAATATTCGATCATTGATCACTTGCAGATAAGGTGTTTTTTCTTTTACGGAAATCTCATCCCAAGGCAGTTGTACCGTATAGTGATTATTGCTTATCGGCTTTTCTGTCAGGTTGATTGGTTTTTTAGCTCCTGATCCGCTGGCAATTTGTGCAGCCGTACGAGCTGCTTTCAGCATTTCGTCGAGGGTTACACTTTCTACATAGGCATAGCCGGTCTGATCACCGGACAAGACACGTACACCCATACCGAAGTCGATGTTGGAAGATGCCCTGTTTACGGCACCATCCTGCAAACTTACATTATTCCGGTAAGAATGTTCAAAGAACAGGTCGGCATAATCGCCTCCTTTTTCAAGTGCTGCAGTAAGCACTTTCCTCAGATCGCCTTCACTTACTCCGAAGTGATTCATGGCGAATAGGATACCGGCTGCTTTATCATTTGCAGCATTGGCCGTACCTCCTAAAAAAGAAGGCGCTGCTAATGACCCTAACATCACCATACTTCCAGTTTTAATAAAATCACGTCTCTTCATTGTTTTTAATTTGAGTATATTTTGTCATAACGTTTGCCGGTGGGCGTTGGGCTAATAGCTCTTTTTTCATGAAGTCCATGTAGGGGGCCACATGTGCAAAGTATTTTTTATATCCTTTGCATAAATAGTTTAAGCCCGGTTCGCCATTAGCATCGGTTATAAAACGGTTTTTGGGACATTCCCCGTTGCAGGCAAACAAATAGTTACATGTTTTGCATTGTGTAGGGAGTGTATCGTATTTATCAGCGCCGAATTTCATTTGTTCCGGGCTGTACATCATCTCTGTAATTGTTTTTGTGTAGATATTCCCCAGTTTGTATTCCGGGAATACGAAGTGGTCGCATGAATAGATGTCTCCGTTAAATTCCATGACGCCTGCATGTCCGCAGGTACGTGCCATGCTGCATATTCCCGGTTGTTCGCCTACCCAGTTGGCCAATGTAGCGTCAAATAACTGAATATAATAGGTACCTACATCCGTCTTTACCCATTCGTCGAAGATGGCACAGAGGAAATCTCCCCATTTTCCAGCATCTACTGAGAACGGAGCCAATTCGGTAGGTTGTAGGCTGTCGGCTGTTGACAAACCACCATCCGGCATCAGGCGCTCTACAATGGGGGTAAACTGTATGTAATGGCATTTCAACTCTTTAAAGAAACGGTAGAACTCCAGGGGATAGTCTACATTATAGTCGTTTACAACGGCCATTGCATTGTATTCTACTCCGTGTTTCTTTAGTAGCTGGATACCCTTCATAACCTTTACAAACGAGGGTATTCCTTGTTTATTACGTCTGTATTCGTCGTGAAATTCCTGAGGGCCATCAATGGATATACCTACCAGAAAGTTGTTATCCTTGAAGAATTTGCACCATTCGTCTGTAAGTAATGTTCCGTTGGTTTGGATACTGTTATCTATCTGACGGCCTTGTGCGTATTTCTGTTGTAGTTCCAGTGCCTTCTTATAAAAGCTGATAGGACGCATCAATGTTTCCCCTCCATGCCAGGTAAAGAGTACTTGCTGCATAGTTTGGCTTGCAAGATACTCCCGGATAAAGCGTTCCAACAGTTCTTCTGTCATAACATGATTCTTCACTTGCGAATAAAACTTTCCTTTTTCAAGGTAGTAGCAATATTCGCAAGCCAGATTACAGACAGAACCAACGGGTTTCAACATCACGTAGACTGGTCTGGCAAAAGGTGAAATATATTGTTTATTCATGCGCTATCTCTGATATATTAGATATGGCTCTCAATATATTTACATATATTTTCAGGTCCGTTTTCACTCCGTATCTGCTCTCCCAATGCAGCTGCATTTTTCTTGTAGGAGGCATTTGTCACCAGATCGCAAACCCTGGATTCCAGTAGCTCACGGGATATTCCCGACGGCTTCAGACGATTGGGGCCAA
This sequence comes from Parabacteroides sp. PH5-46, assembly GCF_029892785.1. Lineage (GTDB taxonomy): Bacteria > Bacteroidota > Bacteroidia > Bacteroidales > Tannerellaceae > DFXE01. The sequence continues at coordinate 93,721 of NZ_JARXXA010000016.1, read as the reverse complement.
TCCCTAACCTGAACACCCGGTTTCCCCAGTAATGCTGATCTATTATTAATGGGATTACCATCTGAGGCTTACCGGCTCGTCCTGCACTATGGGTTGTTCCGCATCCTCCATGATGGATAATAGCGTCACAATTGGGGAAAATCAGCGAGTGGGGAAGCGGCTTGTCTGTAATGAATACATCCTCGTTATTACGTAGATTTGAACCGGTATTTGACCATCCGCTACCTACTACGAGTTTATAATTGTGTTTGTTGCAAATCTCAACCAGCCATCCACATATCTTTTCTTTTTTCTTTGTGTCACAACTTCCCAGCGTGAAGAATACAACAGGTTTCTGGTCTTTTTGCACAAAAGAGATCAGCTCCTGATAGGCCGATACCTCATACTGTAACTTATCGTAGAAGCAATATCCTCCGATTTGCCATTTGTACTTCCAGGTAGAATCTGTATTTCCTAAATAAGAACTATACACCAGGTAATTATTTGCCGAACCGGCAGCATGATCCCCAAAGTTTTTAATGGGCGACATGCCTAACTTAGTCCTGTTTTTATTGATTGTTTTTAACACCATAAAGTTGGTTCCCACATTCAGCATCTTCCACAAGAACTTAGGGGTAAATATGGCATTTGGCTCCGGCCAGGGCAAGACCGCCGGCGGTATTTGTGTACCGGGTATAAAAGGTCCGAAAGCTGTCCGGATGAACGGCTTTTGGCAGTATTCGGCTATACTGGCGGCGGCAAACTCTGTGTTGGCAGAGATCAGCATATCATGCTTTTTGAGTAGGGGGATAAACTCTTCAAACTGTTTGTCTATTACCCTACGAACCCATTTCAGGATATGTTTTGTCTTCTGATTGGTATCTGCAGCTCCTTCAATCATTCCGCCAATGTCGTCAAAAGCCTGTAACACATAAGGAATGCCTGCATCTTTTGCATGCTTTTCAAATATGCGGGGGAGACTTAGTGTAACCTCATGCCCACGACTCATTAAAGTATCGGCTAGTGTGAGATATGGGTAGATATCTCCCTGCGAACCTCTGGTGACAAGGAACAGTTTCATAAGATACCTATTTGGGCTAGTTTTTCACTGTCCAGATTATATTTTGCTTCCAGGTCTTTCAATAGATTCTCGTTCATATTCAATGGCTTAGCCAGCTTTTTTGTTTCGCGATAGCCTTTGTATACTTTGGATACCATTTTGCCGGGGTTGAATATAATAGACGACATGATCCAGCAGCCGTGTGTACACCAGCAGTTGGCAGTATATCCGTGTCCTATCTCGTTTACTTCCTTTTTCATGGCATCTCCGTACATGATAGACTGTACGTCGCAGTTGTAATCCTTTACATTGCCAATGGGTTCTCTTAATTCGCAGGAGCGGAAGCGGCCGTCATAGTCTATAACCAAGGTTGTTTCACCAGCTGTACAATCCATTCCCCAAGGGGTAGGCTTGTCTATATTACCGGCTCTTACATTATACATGGCGCGGATAAGCCCTAGATAGAAGAAGCGGGTTACGCGTTTACGAAAACCGGTTACTCCTTCCGCCATACGGTCGGCATAGGCAGCATAGAAGGGTACGATTTTATCCTGTAGCTCGCGTAATGATTGCTCCGTAAGGATTTTCACACCGTCTTCACGGGTCATGCCGCGAGCAGCTTCTATTGTATGTGTCAATACATTCAAACGTCCGTATGCCCACATCATGAAATCGATGATTTCTTCTATATTGTATCGCGTAATAACAGTTGCTATATTTTTGAGGACTTTCCCGTCATCCCCGAAGTTTTCGTCTACTTTCTTCAGGGTTTCTACAGCTTTGTAGAAGTTACCGGGTACTCCGCGCTGTGTATCGTGTGTATTGCCAAAACCATCCAGTGATACGCTGACTGTCATATTTAAATCGGGACAGTTTTTCCGGATGCGTTTTACCCATTCTATTACACGGTCCGCTTTCAGTCCGTTAGTAGGCATGTTTACATCCTTTATATGGTTGTTTTGGTAGAACATTTCTATAATTTCAGGTAAATCTTCTCTCAGAGTAGGTTCACCACCGGATAGCCATAATCTGTTAAACTCTCCTGCGCTTTCCGATAGCTTTTTTATCTCTTCAAATGTCAAATCCTGCTCTTTCATTTCCATGTCGTTGGCATAGAAACACATGGTGCATTTGGCATTACATCTACCTGTTACAAATAAGAAAACAGATTCGAGTTTCCTTTTAGAACTCATTTGCTGAAAAGAACTTCCTTCACGTTTTGTTTTCATGCAATGTATGTTATTTGTTATTAAGTAGCCTCCCGGCTGTTGTTGGATTATTATTTCTTTATTTTAATATTTAACTTTTCGATACGTTGCTTTATTTCATCGGCCTGTTTGATGGCTAGTTGGATTTCTATTTTAAATCGCTCCTGAAGTACTGTATCTGTATAATTGGTTAGAATGATGAGATTTTTTTTAACTATTTCAATTTCTTTAGAAGTCAGCATTTTTCCCTCTTCTTCTAAATGAGTCTTTAATGCCCAGAATGCCTTGGATACCTTTTCGTATGTGGATTTCTCCGGTTCGGTAGAAGTTACTTTACGCTTAACTCTGGCCTTTTTGACTCTTAGGTTGTCTTCTTTCTTTTCTTTATTGATTTCCCTGATAATGATTTCCTGTTCACGGGTAGGAGAAAAGTCATTTAATTTGTTTTTGATCCGCTCCAACTCCGGAATATCATATTGTGGAGACAGATCTTTTGTTCTTCTTATATTGTTTAAGTATTTAATACTTGATTTAAATTCTTCTTTCTCTTCACCCTCTAGTGTGTCAATGTAAAATTCTGCTGTTTTGTTCTTTATATAACGTTTTATTTTTCCAAAATCAATTGCTTTTTTATCGGCTGCCATAGTGTCCTTGTTTTTTATTGACTAGAAATCATTTTGTTTACAAACATAATAATAATTTAAATATATTCATGCGGATGTTTAAATTATATTATTTGTGAAAGGCTATGAAACTGATTTATAATATGACGCCTGATCGACTTTGTTCTAGCATCCATTTATATATTTGAGGGTGTGTTTCATAAAGATACTGGATTCCATGTCCTTCTCCTTCTAATTTGGTAAACTTGGTTTTCCCTTTACATTTATCTAAAGCATTTATGATACGTTCTGTTTCAGAGATCGGTATTAGGTTGTCGTTGGTTCCGTGAAATGCCCATATAGGGATGTTTTTAAGGGTACAAATGCGGGGAGTGTCACTATCGTTACAACCTCCGCACAATGGTACTATGGCCGCAAATTTATCAGGATGATCCATTGCAACTATAAATGTACCATATCCTCCCATGCTTATACCTGTAAGATACACTCTGTCAGTATCAATCTGATACTCAGTCTGTATTTTTTCAAATAATGGCTCAAACCAATTATCTGACGACCAATACTTATCATCAGGGCATTGAGGTGATATTATAATAAAATCAAATTCATTTCCCTTTTCTACTAAATAAGGCAGTCCATATTTTTTCAACTTATTTAAATCATTCCCCTTGTGCGCTCCCCCGTGAAGGTAGATCACCAGAGGATAACTCTTATTTCCTACAGCATAATCTTCAGGCAAATACACCAGATAGTTATAATCTACTTTGGCTTTTTCCTGTGAGCAGATGTACCCACAGAAAGTAAAAACAAAACACACAAACAAGTATATCCTTTTGTGCAACTTGTGTTCCCATTGTTTTTTTGTTGACTTCATACGTGCAAAGATATAGGATTGCTATCCATTGCATAGCCTCTTTATCGAAATAATCGCTATTTTTACGTCTTTTTAAAAGAGCAAAAACGTGATTATGGATAATAAAATAGTGTTTCCGGCAGAGTGGTATCGGCAGAGTGCGGTGCAGCTTACCTGGCCGCATGAGGATACGGACTGGGGGCCGATATTGGAAGAGGTGATACCTTGCTTTGTTGCTGTGGCGAAGGAGATCATCAAGCGGGAGCGATTGTTGGTGGTTTGCCGGGATGAGGCGGAGGTTCGTGTTCATCTGGGAGATGTTGATTACGAAAGGATTCTCTTTTGTGAGATGGAAACGAACGATACCTGGGCGCGTGATCATGGGGGGATTTCTGTGTTTGAAGATGGGGTGCCTGCTGTGTATGATTTTGTTTTTAATGGCTGGGGGATGAAGTTTCCGGCTAATTATGATAATTTGATTACCCGCAAGTTGTTTGAGGCTGGGGTGTTTCAGGAAGATGTTTTACCCTTGAATATGCAGCCTTTTGTGTTGGAGGGAGGAAGCCTTGAAACAGACGGGAAGGGTACGCTGCTAACTACCGTAGAATGCCTGGCGTCTGTCAACCGGAATGAATACCTGGGAAAAGAACAACTGGAATATCACTTGAAAGAATTGTTTGGCCTGAAGCGTATTTTGTGGCTGGAGAATGGTTATCTGGCAGGTGATGATACAGATAGCCATATCGATACATTGGCTCGCTTTTGCAGCGAAGATACCATTGCCTATGTGCAATGCCGGGATGAGTCGGACGAGCATTTCAGTGAGTTGCAGGAAATGGAGCGGGAACTGATGGCTTTTACACAAGAGAATGGAGAAGCCTACCGCCTGATCCCCTTGCCAATGGCTGACAAAGTAGAGTGGGAGGGAGAGCGTCTGCCTGCTACATACGCCAACTTCTTGATTATAAACGATGCGGTATTGCTTCCGTACTACGGCTCTCCCAAAGATGAGGAAGCGAAAATAGCTTTACAAAAGGCATTTCCGGATCGAGAGATCGTAGGTGTCAACTGTCTTCCACTGATAAAACAACATGGCTCACTCCATTGTATAACAATGCAATACCCGGAAGGCTTTATTTGATTAGAAATTGAAAATTAAGAATTGAAGATGAAGGTAGGATTGATTCAACAGGCGAATGGCGGTGACAGGGATGCCAATGTCGCGAAATTAAAAGCAAATATAAGGCGTTGTGCCGAACAGGGCGCCGAGTTGGTGGTACTACAGGAATTACACAATGGCCTCTATTTCTGTCAGACAGAGGATACCTCTGTTTTTGATCAGGCGGAAACAATTCCCGGACCCTCTACAGACAGCTTTGGAGCCTTGGCAAAAGAACTGCAAATCGTGCTTGTTTTATCCCTGTTTGAAAAGCGGGCGCCGGGTCTCTATCACAATACGGCTGTTGTATTGGAAAAGGATGGAACAATCGCCGGTACCTACCGGAAGATGCACATCCCGGATGATCCGGCCTACTATGAGAAGTTCTATTTTACACCGGGTGATCTGGGCTTTAAACCGATCCAGACCTCTGTAGGCAAGCTGGGTGTTTTGGTCTGCTGGGATCAATGGTATCCCGAAGCCGCGCGGCTAATGGCTATGGCAGGTGCCGAAGTGCTGATTTACCCTACGGCTATTGGCTGGGAAAGCAGTGATGCGCAAAAGGAGAAAGAGCGTCAGTTAAACGCCTGGGTTACGATACAGCGGGGGCACGCAGTAGCCAATGGTTTGCCCGTAATTGCCGTAAATCGTGTAGGTTATGAGCCGGATCCCTCCGGACAAACCAAAGGAATAACCTTTTGGGGGAATAGCTTTGTGGCAGGCCCTCAGGGAGAACTATTAACGGTATTTCCTAATGAAACGGAAGAGGTACAAGTAGTGGATATTGATCAAACCCGAACAGAGAATGTGCGTCGCTGGTGGCCTTTCTTCCGCGACCGTCGCATTGATGCATACAGCGATATCACTCAGCGCTTTTTGATCTAAGCCTTTCAGGACTGCTCTTTAGGCACTTTGAGGACAAAGCGAATCAAAGCGACAAAGACTTTGCCGTATTTTTCGAGCTTGGCATCTCCTACGCCCCGTACATCGCCGAAGGCTTCTAAGGTGATGGGTTTCTTGAATACCATATCTTCCAAGGCGGCGTCTGAAAAGATGATGTAAGCCGGCATACCTTCTTGCTGGGCGATCTGTCGCCTGAGTTGGCGCAGGGAGTCCATCAGGCGTTCGTCCTCTGAACCTGACTCTATTACACGGATCGGACGTGTTTTGTCTGTTGCTTTTTTCTCTTTCTTCTCCTTTTTTTCTTTCTTTTCTTTTTTCTGAATTTCTTCCGTGTCGCGCCAGGAGGCCAGTTGCGCCTGAGCTTCGCCAAAGAGCACTTTGCGTCCGATGGAGGTGACCTTTAGCGTCTGTGCATGCGCATAATCTATTTCAATATAACCCAGTTGGAGCATTTGGTAGATGTATTCTTTCCATACCTTATAGGGTAAATCCCTTCCGGCTCCGTATGTCTTTAGTTTGTCATATCCCTGCTGAAGTAATTCGATACGTCCCGAGGCACGTAAGATATCAATCAGCATCTGCATGCCGATCCGCTCTTCTGTCCGGACAATGGCGCTTAATGCTTTTTGTACCAATACGCTGCCGTCAAAGCGTTGAGGCGGGTTCTTGCATACGTCGCAGTTGCCGCAATCCTGATCGCTTTCTTCTCCGAAGTAGTTGAGCAGAATGCGCCGTCGGCAGATATCGCTTTCGCAGTAGCGTTGCATACGGTTCAGCTTCTCCAGGTTTGTGTCACTTTGCCCGCTCTCTTCGGCAAAGCGACGGAGTAAAACAAGGTCGCCCAAGGTGTAGAATAGCAGGGTGTCACTGGCTAAGCCGTCACGCCCGGCACGCCCTATTTCCTGATAATAGTTTTCAATACTTCCGGGCATATTGTAATGGATGACCCAGCGCACATTGCTTTTGTCTATCCCCATACCAAAAGCTATGGTGGCACAGATCACCTGTGTATTGTCGTTGATGAAATCATTCTGCGCTTGTTCCCGCCTGGCTGTTGGTAATCCGGCATGATAAGCCGTAGCAGCAATACCATATCCGTTCAGGGTAGCAGCCAGTGCTTCCGTGTCGGCACGCTTCATGCAGTAGACAATGCCGCATTGTTCTTTATGTTTGTTGATAAAACCAACGATAGCAGCTATCTTTTCTTTCTTACCCAAGCCCCGGTGAACGGTGAGCGAGAGGTTCGGACGGTCGAACGAGGAAATGAATATCTGAGGCTCATGTAGTTTCAGTTGTTCTACGATATCTGCGCGGGTAATCTTGTCTGCCGTAGCCGTTAAGGCAATAACGGGAACATCAGGGAAGCGCTCTTTCAAGATAGCCAACTGTGTATATTCAGGCCGGAAATCATGTCCCCAATGCGAGACGCAATGCGCCTCGTCTATGGCGATCAGTGAAATATCCATGCGTGAGAGTAGCCAGTCCAACTCGCTGATTAGCCCCTCCGGAGAGATATAAAGCAGTTTCATCTTGCCGGCAATGCATTGCTGCCTGATACGCTGTTTCTCCTCTTCCGGCATAGAACTGTTAAGCGAAGCCGCCGCTATACCGTTGGCCACCAGTCCCTCCACCTGGTCTTTCATCAAAGCAATCAGCGGAGATATCACAATAGCCGTCCCGGGCAGATGTATCGCAGGAAGCTGGAAACAAATCGACTTCCCACCCCCGGTAGGCATTAATACCAACGAATCCTTCTTCTGGATAACCCGCTGTATAATGTCTGCCTGCAAAGGCCTGAAAGAATCAAAACCAAAGTACTTCTTCAAGAGAAGCAATAATTCATCCATTCATTGTTTTTTTACGTAGGGCAAATTTATGAAAAAAAACGCTTAAACCCTTCCTATTTTTCAGCTCTCTATTATTGTTTATTTCAGCTTCTTTTTAGCGGCTCACCTATGTGAACCGGATGGCTCACAATGGTGAACCGATCTGTTCACATAGGTGATCTGCATCGTTCACCTATGTGAGCTATTTAATAAGTCGGCATAAAAGCACGAAATTCATACGAGTAAAACAACAATTTTACCTCAGTTATATTATTTATTTTATACTTTTGTGTCAAACTTAATTGCAATGAGAAAAATACGAAAATATGAATGATTTGTCGAAGCCAGAGCGCTTTTTCAAGAAGTACAGACTATTGATCGTTTTACTGACTCTTTTCTTACTACCCTTTATATTAGTAGCCGGTGGAGCCCTTTTGGATTTATATGTGGCGGAACTATATACCTTTGGACTGAGTGTGCGTGATTTTTATCTGGTATGGGTTGCTGTCTTTGCCGTATTGGGGATAGGATATCTGATTTATTTGACACGCCGGAAGATAGATGCTCAAAAAGAATTGCTGCTTCAGCAAAAAGCACAATATGAGTTGGATAATATAACCCAGCAAAATAATCGTTTTACTAAGAGTGTTGAGCTACTGGGGAATGAGCAGGAGTCGTCCAGGATCGGTGGAGCTCAGAACCTTTATCTGCTGGCAAAAGATTATCCGGAACAATATGCTAAGTCTGTTTTTGACGTTCTTTGTTATCACCTAAGAACGATTACTAATAATCAGGACTATTTAGACAATCATAGCGAATGGCCTTCCGGTGAAATACCTACTCTTTTGAATTTACTCTTTAAAGACAAGGAAGACAGCGCTATTTTTAAAGAATTTCAGGCAGAATTGCAACATACTTATCTGGCAGGAGTAAATCTGGATGATGCCGGATTAAATAAGGCAAATATGACGGAGTCAGTGTTGGAGAAAGCCAACCTTTGCCGCGTGGCTATCCTGCATTCAAACCTGAGCCATTCTAATTTGCAGCAGATAACATTGACGAATGTGGATTTAAGCAATTCTACGTTTGAACATGTTGATTTAAAGGAAGCTGTCCTTAAAGGCACTACCTGTAAAAATGCGAATCTGAAAGAAGCGGATTTAGAGAATATTACTTTAACTGATGTTGTATTGGATGGCTCGAATGCCGAAAGTGCTTTGTTTAAAAAGGCTTCTCTGACAGGAGTAAGTATGCAAAACGTGAATCTGCATAAAGCCAATCTGGAAGATAGTGCTTTGGAGAATGTGAATTTGCAAAAAGCAAATCTATCGGATGCCAATCTGGAGTCGGTATCTATGCGTGATGTTACCCTTCAGCAGGCAATTCTAAGGAACACAAACTGGATGCATGCCAACTTAGAAAATGCAGACTTAGAAAATGCTGATTTGGAACAGGCAAACCTTAGCGAGGCAAGCTTGGTGAATGCAAACATGCTTTCGGTTAATTTATCGGACTCTATCCTATATAAAACAAATCTAAGTGACGCCAAATTGGATCGGGCAAACTTAATGAGGGTAGAACTGAAAGAGGCGAATCTTACAAAGGCCTCGCTGATAGGTGCGAATCTGCACGGAGCGCGACTGATTAAAACCAATCTGATACAGGCGGATATTGAGGGAGCCGTTTTGGCGGAAGCTCAGCTGCAACAGGCTGTATTGAAAGGAGCCAACCTGGACAAGATGAACCTGGAAAAGGCAGACCTTACCGAGGCTCTGCTGGAAAATGCTGTCTTAACGGCTAGCAATATGAACAAAGCTATATTGGAGCGAGCCAATCTTTCTAATGCAAATGTAAGTAATGCGAATGTAAGCGAAGCAAACCTTTATGAGGCTTGTCTTTGTGAAACGAACTTCACTGGAACCAACTTAATTTGCGCGAATCTGGAAAAAGCCAACTTAGGTAAAGCGATATTGAAAGGAACGCAATTAATAGATGCTAATCTGAAGAATACAGATGTAAGCAGTGCGAATTTCTTAAATGCTGACTTGGAACGGGCTGTTTTGGAAAATAGCCAGATGGAGAAAACCATCTTTGATAATGCAAATTTGCGGGAAGCTAATTTAACGAATACGAATTGTAAAGGGGCACATTTTGTTAGCGCAACAATGGAAAAAGCCTTGCTGCATAAGTCTTGTCTGGAAGAAGCCGATTTGTCGAAAGCCAAAATGGAAGGAGCTTTTCTTACAGCTGTTAATCTGGTAAAGGCAAATATGGAAGATGCGAGCCTTGTTGGAGCAGATCTGGAAAGTGCCAATCTGGAGAATGCCTTGATGATAAAAGTAAACCTGCGTGGTAGCAAACTAAAGTATGCCAATTTGCGGAATGCTCGTTTTGAAAGAGGCGTTCTCTCAGAAGCGAATCTGGAAGAAGCTAACATGGAACGGACAAACCTGAATGGTGCCAATCTGGAGAAAGCAAATATGCGAAAAGTCTACTTTGCGGATGCTTCTTTGGAGAAAGCAAACCTGAGCGGTATAAACCTGGAGGATGCCAATCTGGAAAGAACCAATTTGGAACGGGCTATTTTACTGGATGCCAATTTGGAACGGATAAACCTGACGGAGGCAAACTTGTCAAAAACAATCATGGAAAAGGTTAGTCTGACAGATGCCGTTTTATGCGGTGCCAATCTGAATGGTGCCAACTTGAATGGTGCGCTGATGAATAAAGCCAATTTTGAAGCAGCGAATCTGTCGGAAGTTTCGATGGAGCGTGTGTATCTGAAAGAGGCTAATTTGACGGATGCCCGCTTGGAATGGTCTGTTTTAGTTTGGTCTGACCTGGAGAAAGCCAAGATGAGTCGTGCACTTATGACAGGTGTGAACCTGAATGGAGCCAGTATGGCTGAAGTTGACCTGGAGAAGGCTAATCTGACCGGAGCAACGATGGTTGGTGTAAATATGGTAGGAGCTAATTTATCGAATGTTATAGCCGAGAAGGTAAACCTGAAAGGTGCTATTCTGAAAGGAGCCAATTTGAGAGGAGCCAACCTGGAAAGCGCGAATCTGGAGAATGCCAACCTGGAAAATGCCGATCTGGAAGGAGCTAATGTTCGGAACGTGAACCTGAAAAACGCGAATGTAAAAGGAACAATATTGGATAAGAGTTAAATGGACGCAGGCGATAATTTTGGCAGACTACTTACGCTGCTGTTAATTACATTAATCATTTGTGTAGGCTTATATTGGTTACCTGATTCTTTCCTTTCCCACAAGATAAAAAAGGTAGATCTGTTGTCCGATATCCGGGTAAAGCCGGTATCTATATCAATGGACTCCCTTCGTGCTCAGTTGTTACTGCCGGAGTTACCTGAGATTGATACGATTGCCGTCAATGATTCACTGATACAAGCCGGCTTGATAGATAAAAAGGCAATTGTTTTGCGCGATTCGCTCTACAAGGTCATGTCGGCCAGCCGGGGAGCTGATTCAAGCGGTGTTCATATCGAAGATTATTCCGTTGCTCATACGGGCTTGAAGCGTTTCTTTGCAGCATTGGGTCGAAGTGCAGAGCGCCCTGTTCGTATCGCATTTATGGGTGATTCATTCATCGAAGGCGATATCATGGTGGCTGACTTCAGGAACGAGATGCAAAAACTTTTTGGAGGGAGAGGCGTTGGCTTTGTTCCTGTAACCTCCAAAACCTCTCAGTTCCGCCCAACGATAGATCAGCAGGCAGAAGGATGGATCACTCGTTCAATCCTGTATGACAAGAAACAAACCTATACCATGCCGGGTATGACATTTGAGGTAAAGTCGGACGATGCCGCTTTGTCTTTCAAAACGGCAACCTATTTCAATCGCTTAAAGAAGGTATCTTCCCTCAAACTGATCTATGAACAAACGGAAGGTGTCTCTATGCAACTGGCATGTAATGGTTTGACGGATACGTTAACACAAGTAATAGCTACGCCTAATCAGATAGATCAGTTTGTGATTAAAAGTGATAGTATCACGGAAGGACAATTTATCTTCTCACAGGCAAAAGGTTTCCGTGCCTTAGGACTTGCCTTGGAAGACGACTGGGGAGTGGTGGTTGACAACTATTCGTTGCGTGGAAACTCCGGTTTGCTGATAGAGAACCTGGATCCCTTGGATTGTGTATCCTTCTCAAGAATACGCCCCTATGACCTGATAATTTTACAATACGGATTGAATGTAATAGACGAAGATATGCTGGAATATGGCTGGTACAAAGCGCGTATGGTAGAGGCAATCAGGCACCTCAGAAGCTGTTTCCCTGAAAGTGATGTCTTGTTGCTGGGTATCTCGGACCGTTGTAACCAATATAATGGAGAATTCGGAACAATGCCGGCTGTATTGGCGCTTCTGCATACACAGCGACAGATTGCCAGAAATGCCGGTATCCCTTTCTGGAACACATTCGGCGCTATGGGAGGAGAGAATAGTATGGTTCAGTTTGTAGATAAGGGTTGGGCCAGTAAAGACTATACTCACTTGAGCTTCAGAGGAGGGCGGGAAATTGCCAGAAGTTTAATCAAAGCATTAATGTTAGAAAAGAAGTTTTATGATGAAGCAGACAAGGTTATATACTGATACGATGCGCTTGCTTCTGTTTGTTGCCATACTGCTGTTTCCATGTATGCGGATGTATAGCGTAAGCGATACCATACAAACGAATCTTACATTCGTTGTTGATTCTTTGTGTATTGTAGATGATCCGGAGCACTCTCTGGATGCTTTCTTTGCCGAGTTGGATATGTTGGCAGCCGGAGCAGATACAACTGTTTCTATCGTTCATTTAGGCGACTCGCATATTCAGGCAGGATTCTTGAACGGAAGGGTTATGCGCTTACTGCAAGAGCAATACGGCAATGCCGGGCGGGGCTGGATCGCACCGTTTAAGATATCCAAAACAAATGAACCCGACGATTATTTCATTACTTCGCTTGTGAAGGAATGGGTGACCGGACGTGCCACTCAATCTGTGCCTAAATCAACGGTAGGGCCGGGGGGAATTGGTATTCAGACAGAATCTCCGTTTGTAAACTTTGATATTGCAATAGCTCCCAATAATGGAGCAGGCTATTGGTTTAATCAGGTGGTGCAGTACAGGGGAGATGAATCCATGCCAATGTTACCCGCCGGAGATGAACGGGATTCAACAATGATAGGAAGAAGCCATATAGCAATAGCTCCGGCTGTTTTAACGGATACGTTCCGCCTGCATGAACAAACGGATAAGCTGGAATTACAAAGCACAAGACGTAAAGAGGGAACAGACTCCCTGCTGACAGCCGAATCTTTTGAAAACATCTATTACGGCTTTAACCTGACAAACGGAAATCCGGGTGTCTTATATCATGGGATAGGGGTAAACGGTGCCATGTTTGTCAATTACACAGATGCGAGTTATGTGAAGCGATTAGCTCTGTTGAATCCTTCATTATTAATTATATCTTTGGGGACGAATGAGACTTTTGGGAGAAACTTCAATACTGCTGAATTTAGCGGGCAGGTACGTGCTTTCCTGTCTCTTGTACGGAAATATATGCCTCATACGGCTATCCTGCTAACCACTCCTCCCGAATGTTATAAACGTGTGTGGGTGAACAAGAAACGGACGTATACACGTAATGCTCATACCGAGAAGGCAGCTAAAGCTATCCGGGAAGTGGCCGAAGAAGAAGGCATTGCCTGCTGGGATTTATTTGCAGCAACCGGTGGAAAAGGGTCTTCGCAGAAGTGGTTTAACGGTAAGTGGATGGGGCGGGATCGTATTCATTTCACGAAGGATGGCTACCGGGAACAGGGTACATTGCTGTATAAAGCACTTATGAACCTGAAAATAAAAAGAGAAAAGGACAAAATAACAAACGATAAAGATGAACGACAAATTACAGCAGATTGATATTACCAGCTTTTTTTCGGGCTTGTCCTGGGAGAAGTTGGGCGAGCAATTCGTTTATCAGCCTAATGCTCCAATGCTGTTTAGCAGTGGTTTATTTTTCTTTCTTTTTATCGGTTTCCTGATTATTTACAAATCGCTGAAGAAGCATCTGCTGGCAAGGCTTGTCTATGTTACCTTGTTTTCTCTGTATTTCTATTATAAAAGCAGCGGTATTTGGTTTGTCTTATTGCTAGTTACAGCTACTTCCGACTTCTTTATCGGGCGTAAACTTCCACAGATATCATCTGCTTCCAGGCGTAAATGGATGGTGGTTCTCAGCCTGTGTATCAACCTGGGAATGCTGGCTTATTTCAAATATTTTAATTTCTTGTTGAGCCTTGGTGCTCAGCTGGGGCATGAGCTTGGCACTTTGCTGGGTAATGATACCTTGCAGCAAATCACATACGAACCTCTGGATATCTTTCTACCGGTGGGGATTTCCTTTTTTACCTTCCAGTCGCTCAGTTATGTTATCGATATCTACAGGCGGCAGTTGGAACCGGTGCATCGCTGGATCGACTATGTTTTCTATGTTTCCTTTTTCCCTCAGTTAGTAGCCGGGCCCATTGTTCGTGCCCGTGACTTTCTGCCTCAGATATATAAGGAGATAACAGTTACCCGGGCACAGTTTGGAGAAGGTGTATTCTTAATCCTGTGTGGCTTGTTTAAGAAAGCTGTTATATCAGATTATATCAGTCTTAATTTTGTAGACCGTATATTTGATGCCCCTTTGCTCTATACCGGAGTGGAAAATCTGCTGGGAGTCTATGGTTATGCCCTGCAGATTTATTGCGACTTTTCCGGCTATTCGGACATGGCGATCGGTATCGCTTTATTGTTGGGGTATCGCTTTAATATTAATTTCGATTCGCCTTATCAGTCGGCTACTATTACGGAGTTCTGGCGGCGTTGGCATATTTCCTTATCTTCCTGGCTGAAAGATTATTTATACATTTCTTTGGGTGGAAACAGGAAAGGCAAAGTGCGAACCTATATTAACCTGATAATCACGATGCTTCTGGGTGGTTTGTGGCATGGAGCATCCCTTCGTTTTATCTTCTGGGGAGCATTGCATGGGGTATCGTTAGCCATTCATAAGTTTGTGATGGGGCGTTTCAGTAGTTTTAAGCAATTAGGAACTCAGATGGGGTCTTTCAGACGAGTAGTAGGGATATTTATCACCTTCCATCTGGTTTGCTTTGGCTGGATATTCTTCCGGGCCGAGTCCATGCAGACAGCAGGGGAGGTGTTGACTCAGATCTTTACCCGTTTTCATCCCGAGGTTTTCCTACAGTTTGTGATGGGGTATAAGGGCGTATTTTTACTAATGCTAATAGGCTATATCCTCCATTTTATGCCTAAAAAAGCAGAGCAGGCAGCACAGGCTGTTGTCACGCGTTCTCCTTTAGTTGTGCAGTCTTTGATGTTGGTAATCCTTATTTTTATTGTTATTCAAGTCAAGAGTGCAGGTGTGCAGCCATTCATTTATTTCCAATTCTAATATAGTTGTTATGAGTGCATTATTTAAAAAGACAAAGACACCGCTTCCTGCTGTCAATAAGAAGGTTGGTTCACTTGTTATGAATGATAAACTTGTGATTATTGTAGGTGCTTCTAGAGAGGAAATAGAACTGCAGGTCAGGCAGTTTTGTAAACTGTATCACCGGAGCGACTATAGTATCCAAGTAAGGCTACATCCGATTGAAGACCGCATCCTGGCGCTTACTTTCCCCGAGGATTTGGATTTTGTTGTGTTCTTTTATATGATTAAGAGTCTGAGTGCCTCTTGTGTTGATACTTCTGCTAATGTATTGGGATGGTGTACTTTGCCCCCTGTGGATGTTTGTAATCCGATAAGTGCTCAGGCCATGCTTTATGTGCATAATGATGCAAAACTGGGCAGAAGCGTATTTGTGACTACACAAGAGAATGCTTGCTGGGTGGTTAATTTCGACAAGAAACGCTATGAATCCGTCCCATTGGTACAACACTATACCCGGCCTCCATATTCATTTCTGGAGGTCAAGCATCGTGAAGGTTATATCATTTCCTGATTTCTCTTATTGGTGTTTTAATCCCTGTTGGAGAAGTATTTCATGAATTGCGAACGTTCGTACATTCCCGGGTTATTGATGTTGGCATAGTTTAGTTTGCCCCGGAACTGTGATATCGAATTATACTTCGCTTGTGTCATCCATTCTTCTACGCAGGTTAATACCTGTGATATGATCTCAGAACCATGGGTGTAGACGGCGCTACACATCTGTACTGTAGAGGCTCCGGCCAACAGACATTTGATTACATCTTCCCAATCATGTACCCCCGTAGACGAAGATATGCTGAAGCCAGGTATTTTACCTGATACGATAGCTGTCCAACGAAGGGTATCTCCCAGATCGGCATGACTGCTGAATACATTGCCGGAAACAAGTTGAACGGTATTTATATCGATATCCGGACGGTAGAAACGGTTGAATAATACGATTCCGTCTGCCCCATTTATTTTCAGAATATGTACTAAAGCCGGAATATTACTGAAGAATTTACCGATCTTCATGATCACCGGAATGGAAATAGTTTCCTTTACTTTACGTATGATGTTTACGTACATCGCACGGGTAGAGTCGTAATCATGTGCCAAGTCTGTATCCATATAAAATACGTTTAACTCAAGAGCGTCGGCTCCGGCCTGTTCAATCTGACGGGCAAAATTAATCCAGGCATCCGCTTTATAGCAGTTAATACTGGCTATAATAGGAATAGAACATGTTGCCTTGGTTTTTTTAATTACCTCCAGATAGTTGTTTATTTGGTTGGTTTTAACATATTCCCTGATATAGTCGGTGGCTTCCGGATAATCGGAAATTTTCATTAAATCGGAGCTTTGCATCTCGATCTGTTCTTCAAACAGCGATTTCAGAACGATGGCACCGGCGCCTGCCTTTTCATATTCTTTATTACGTTCCGGGCTTGATGTCAGTCCGGAGCTACCTATGATAATTGGATTTCGTAGGGTTAATCCCGCATATTGAGTAGTAAGATCAATCATGTCTTCGATTTAATTTCGTTTAACTTTAATACTAACGTTATACAAATGTACATAATTATTTCATCAGACCTTAATTCAGGCTATTTAAAATGGTTAAAACAGGAGTAGGGCGTTTTTTGTTCAACGGCTTCCGAAGATGTAGCTGCCTATACGAACCATAGTACTACCTTCTGCAATAGCTAGTTCGTAATCATCGGTCATTCCCATGGATAATTGACAGAACTGTTCGTTTGCTCTGAAATAGCTGGTTTTTAGTTCGTTGAACAGACTTTTTAACGAGCGGAATTCATTTTGTACCTGTACTTTATCTTCTGTAAAGGTAGCCATCCCCATCAAACCGCATATAGATACATTGTTGAGCCCGGAAAGCATGTCTTTGGCTAGTAGCTCTCTGACTTCTTCCGGACTGAAACCATGTTTGTTTTCTTCCCTGGCGATGTGGATTTCCAGCAGTACACGGATAGTCCGGTTTTGTTTTGCTGCGTATTTATTGACTTCTTGCAATAGCTTCAGGGAGTCAATGCTATGGATCATGTATATAAATGGTGCAATATCTTTTACCTTATTGCTTTGCAAAGGGCCGATGAAATGCCATTCAATGTCTTTCGGCAGTTCGTTTTGTTTGGCTTTCAACTCCTGTGCCCGGCTCTCTCCAAATACCAGTTGTCCGGCCTGATAGGCTTCCATAATCGCGTCAGCCGGATGGAATTTGGAGACAGCAACCAGTTTTACATGGTCTGGGAGTGTTTTTTTTAATGATTCTATTTTTGATCCAACACTCATGACTTTTCTTCTGCCGAGAAGGGGAATACATCCATCAGGGCTGTTTCCGTTACAGATGCGATAGTATAGTCAGCCATTGTTCCTTTCATGCCTTCTTCCAGTATGGCGATGGCGCTTTTCAGGTCGGATGCTTGTGCCAGCATCTGAACGGCTGTTTTCTTTTCTGCTCCGCTTTTTTCGTCCAGTGAAATAAAATATACTTTTATCCGATAGAAACGATCTCCGTTTTCATTGAAAAATATTTCGGAAAAACGGGCACGTTTTATATCGGCAATAGTAAATTCGCCGGTAATAAACGGACGTATTTCTTCGATGATCCGGGCTTCGGCTTCCGTAAAAGACAAAGCATCTACTAAATAAGGTTCTGATACCTTCTTTTGCATCCCATTTTCAAGCATCTTTTCATACGATACTTTGCATTCAAACCAATTGTGCATAAATATTATTATTAAATGTATTTTTCGTGAAAAATCAAGGGCAAATATACAATAAATCATTGGAATTTGGTGAAAAATCCGGATTAATTAATATATTTGCTTTTGATATCATAAACCTAGAAAAAAATAGCAAAAACAATGGCAAGAAAGAAAATGACAGAAGAAGAAAAGGCATTGAAAAGAGCACAAAGAGAACAAGCTTATGAATTAGTAACAAAAGGCTTGAAGTATCTTACTTTTCCTGAATTAGAAGAAGTGATTGAATTAGCAATGCGTTATAAGAAAGAAAAGTTGGGCAAAGAGGAATTACGTTTGATCAAAGAAAAAGAAAAAATTGAACTGCAACTTAAGGAGCTGAAAAAGCTGGATTCCGCTGAAAACTTATAAGTATTATATCATCATTGTTTAAGATGTAATAAGGCGAGAGTAACCCCATCAGGTTACTCTCGTTTTTTTGTGTTTTAAACTGAATACAACCAGCCTATAGCTCATCAGGAGCATACGTGTTTCGGATGTTATTCAATTTATAATCATATAGTTCGTTTTCATTAAAGAAACGTTTTATTTCATTTTTAGCTGTTTCCGGCGAATCGGAAGAATGGATAATGTTTTCTTGTACACTCATGCTGTAATCTCCGCGTATTGTTCCCGGAGCTGCTTCTCTTCCATTTGTTTTTCCGGTCAGGTTTCGTACCACTTCAATGGCGTTTACTCCTTCCCAGCAACACAGAATTACGGGGCAGATCCGCATGGAGTTTTTTACTTGTTGAAAGAATGGTTTATCTTTCAAATGAGCATAATGTTCACTCAGAATTTCATCTGTCAACCATATCATTTTCATTCCGGCCAGGCGGAGGCCTTTCCTCTCAAAACGAGTGATAATTTCGCCAATTAATGCCCGCTGTATGGTACTTGGTTTTAATATGACTAATGTCTTTTCCATTTGTGTTGATATTAAATACAATGAATCCTAAAGATAGTTTTTATTTTCAGTATACGACTTTTATTATGTTATTCTCACATTTGATAATATAGATACCCTGGGCAGGAAGACTTATGCTAACTTCTTTATTCTTTGCTATATCTCGGCGAATCAGAATGCCGGAACTATTGTACACATACCACGACTTTCCTGTTGTTAATCCACTAACATACAATAATCCGTTTTCTTTCCATGCTCTCAGTTTATTCACCTGCGGATTGTCTTTTTCCAACTCTCCCATAATTCTTTCGAATGGTACTTCGTCTGTTACAGTCATATTGATAGAGCTGATGCTTGGTATTATGCAGTCGGAAACCTGTATTTCACTTACTGTTTTTCCAATAAAAGTACTCGGATCGCTCCCATACGAATAAGGGATGCCATATATGCTGTAACTACCTATATTTAAGAATCTGAAATCAGCTGTAGCACTCTGCATTTTAACCAGATTATCCGATTGGTCAACAGCTATGTATGTATAGCTTGTTCCGGGCGGAATCGCTAATTCGGGATAACAAATGCCGGGACCGTTTATTGAGATACTTAATTGCGTATTGGGTGGCGTATAATATATGGCCTTTATATAGTAAGTTGTATTAGCTTTTAATGATGCAGTAACTCTCTTGCTGTAATAGGTACTGGTACCATTCCCGGCCCAATATGCCGAAGAATTAATGAAGCTGGAGTGAGAAGTAGTATCGCTGTCGAATAACGTTAATACAAGGGGGTAATTTGCTGTAAATGTATATTTTCCATCTTGTGTTACTTTAATTTTTGAAGTACTTAAATAAACATAAAAACTGTTGCCGTTGGCAAGAGAATGGCAATTGGTTGAATGAATACTATCTCTCATATATATAGGCGAACTGCAGTACGCCAGGTTAAGCGAAAGTAAATTATTCCCCATAACAGGAGCCTCCGGACCCATATTCAGATTCAATGAATCATCTCCGAACATAGCAGAAACATCGCCATCAAACGAAGGATGACTTGGGTACGAATCACAGGCAGATACTACACGATTAATGATAATATTGTACTTTTTCGTAAAAGTACTATTACCTGATACCGCTGAAAGTGGGAAGATATTCTCGCCATAATTCAAAGCTGCATTTGTTACATTTCCATGTACCGTTGCATAATCGGTAGTGATACCTTCTATCGTAACAGTCTCGTCTTCAATAGTGAGTGTGTAGTTACTTTTGTCTATATCAAACCCTTCTATTGTCGTACCGTTTACTTTTAAATCGGTTAAAATCGTATGATTGATTATCTCTTTATAGGATGCTACAATGTGTTTGGTTTGCCGAATTGTACGAGCATTATCTGCTGTATTGTTATCTCCGATTGGTACATTGGTGCCCGGATAGGTTATGTCGGGGCTTGAAAAATAAGGGATTTTTATATAAGAAGAATTGTCGTTCCAATATCGGGGATTATCATACGTCATAATACTACATTTGTTCTCTCCGTTAATAACTCCCTTCCAGCCTGAAGAATAAAGATAAAGCCCCGGACCAGCATTTGCAAGCTGATCTTTATGATGGGCACAGCCCAGATTATGTGCCATTTCGTGTACCATTGTGTATGAGTGGCTTAGGTTTTGGATTTGCAGTAAAGTAAAGGCATAAGCTGGTGAGCCGTTCGGATTACTCAAACGCCAGGCTACCCCTCCTGTATAGTCAACTTTAGGGGTAAACACTACCAGATCAGCCTTGTGTAGCCTTCGGAGAGCATGTACTTCGTCCAACTCTCCATCATCCGGATTTGTCAGGTTATTTAAGTCTGTTGTATCGTTTAGTTCCTGATAATCGGTTTGGTAGCTATGAACTAAAGAAAAATCTACACCGAGATTAGAATTAGCAGATGCTTCATTGGCTCTTTGTATAGCCAAATCAATTTCAAGATCAATAGAGGATTTCAGATTATTCTCAATATATTCTTTTGCGTCTTTCGTATATACAACTAAAACATTGATAGTTGCAGGGGTGTTTTCATTGGCGGTTGTATTTTTAAGCTGCATTTGCGCAGAAGATAAAGGCTCTATTTGCTTAGGTGGCGAAAGGGGGGCGCATTGCGGTTTATTTTTCATTAACTCCTTCATTTTGTGTGCAGATAGATACCCGTCACTCAGTCTGCTTGTTGCAATATAGAACTCGTCCTTTTCCGGTAATTCCGTATTAATCAGAATACCTTTGTCTGAAACGGAAAGGTAGCAATAACCAAAATCCGTATCTTCAACCTTTGCCGTAATGCCGATTATTCCATTTTTATTTCGGGTAACTTTCTTAATTAAAGCGCGATACTGTTTGTCTTCAAAAAAATCAAGCAATAATATGTCGCCTTCATTTTCTTTGGTAAGTGACTTTAATTGCGAATTAGATTCAAATGTTCTCTGTTGCGGAGCGAGTAATTGTGAACTTCTCAAACCGGAGGATTCATCATTGATATTTATAATTCGTTGAGCGAATATCCCTTCGGAACACAGATGGAAAAGTATGAGAAACAGACTTAATACTTTTATGAATTTGAATAAAATATTTTTTTTCATAATCTATTTTAGCTTTTTAATAACAATAATATATCTACTGCCTTATAAATAAGCAGTTTTCTCCTCCAACAGTTAGTCTATGATTTTGCATTATAAATTACACAGTGAATATATGAAAAAATAATTTATTTTCTTCCTTTTTGATGTTAAAAGACTTGATGTCTGTTTATTTTGAACATAAAGAATACTTTTCTGTTAGAGGTACGTCTAATTTTATTTACACGTACCTTTAAATTGGTTTACACGTACGTCTAAATTCATTTACACGTACCTCTAAAATAATTTAGACCTACCTCTAAATTTATTTATACGTACCTCTAACAGAAAATAAAGCCGAGATGTTCCAGGAAAACAATCAGAATAATGCTTTTTTCCATAGAATGGTGTAGAAAAAGGATGTAAACTATTTTCCTTTTCGCTTATACCGCTTTTTGTATATAATGTATCCCGATAGCAGTACAAAAAGAGTGAAAAATCCCAAGAGAAATACGTATAGGTCGCTGAAGAAACCGATGATGGGTTCATAGATTCTGCCGGTGTGTATTTCGAGGCAGAGGTGCCATAAAGACATACGGCCTTTTTGGATGCTATCGGGCATAGGAGCGAAGTCTTGCTCCGAGTCGAAAACGATGGCTCCCCGGTTGTATTCAAAGATAACCAGCTTATCGGCAAAGTCGCCGGCATAGCCGCTGACAGGGTTGTTGGCTACAGGGCGGCCGCTCTTTTTTGCTTCTACCAAACGCCCGGTATAACTATCGACAATCAGCTTGTCTTCGCGGTCCCAATAGTAGAGGCCGCTGAAGGAGCCTACGATCCAGCCTGTAGCATCTATTTGCTCTAAAACGGTAGCTCCCATTACACTTACCGGAGGCGCTTGAACGATCTCCATCGGAGTATCTGTCAGTTCTTTCATCCGGTAGAAACCGCTTGAAGAATAAAGGATCCATTCGCTGTATGTTGTATCATAGCGGAGCATTCTTAGTTTGTCGTGCCAGGGATTGTCACTATTGAGGATCGTTCCGGGCAAGGTTTTTACCTGTGAGCGGATAATGGCAATCAATAGGGGAGGGCGTAGGAACATCCCTGATATCGTGAGTATAAGTAAGAAAATAAGAAACCAGCTTCCTACTTTATTATGCCAGCGAATCGACCATTTCATGTGAGAAACACTGCTTGCTGTTGGCTTGTTTTTCTTCTTTTTCCGTCTGATAATGCCGGGACAAATGAAGTAGATAAGACCTGTTATACACAAGATAATGACCAGAATACCAAGGGAGTCAACAAATAACTGGCCGGGGAGGCCGAACAATTCTCCGCTATGCAGCAGCCAGAGTGTACGGAAGAGTGTGGCCTTGCGTGTATACCCTTCGGGCTGAGGTAATTCACTCTTCTGAAAATGAGTAAAAGGAGCTGTTGCTATATATATGTTTGAACGGCTGACAACCACCAGGGTGTCTCCTTTTACCACCAGGTCTGCAATGCGTTCTTTGTTATCTATTCTGTCGGAAATCGTCTGCCAGGAGCCATCTTCCCTCAGTTGGTAAAGGTCGAATGTAGAAGCAGCAAAGAAGCTCTGTTGGCAGTAAACGATACGGCTAATGATTTGATTGTCTGTTCCTTTTTTTAGCCCTTTATTGAAGTCTGCGAATGAGGAATGTAGTGTGTCTGTCAGCCATATTCCGGCTCCTCCATATACTAACACCGAATCGGGAGATAGTTTGATACTCCCTTTTACAGACGCGTTATTCCAGTTATTATATTGGTAAACACCGGGTAGCAGAGATCGGGAGATATCTAGGGAAGAAACTACCTTCCGGTGATTCAACATTATACCGGAAATTGCCGACATTAACAGGAAAAAGGCAAAGAGTAAACCAACCCATTTATGATACTTTTTCAGAAATTTCATCATCTTTTTCAGCTCTATCCTGCAAAAATAGGATGATTCCGGATATGATGGTGTAATAAATGTTACAAAAGGATAGAATAATAAGGGAATATACCTATTAGTAGGTATTGGAGATTCTCTGATTTTATTAACTTTGCAGCCGGATTTTAAAAATAAAAATGAAGCAAAATATAAACAAGTATAAGAAGTGGTTTTTACTGATGCTGTTTGTTGCGTATTACAGCACTTCTGTTTTGTTTATGCACTTCCATTACAATAACGGCAGATTTTTTGCTCACTCCCACTTGCTGCCGATATCCGAACAATCCGTACCACATCATCACAATTCATTGGCCGAGTTATGGGTTGCCCATGACCTGGGAATGATACATATTAGTGATGTGAAGCTGGATTCTTTTCAGCTGCAATTATTTCATACAAATGTCATTAAAATTGCAGAACATACCGTATATCCGGACTATCTGACTCCGATTGCCGGACCTTTATCTCTTCGCGCCCCTCCTGCTCTTGTCTGAAAATAAATGACAGAATAAAGTCTGTCCGAGAAAGACAAAGAACTACTTATTAATTTTCATTTTGATCTATTTTTGATGAAAAGAATTATTTCATTAGCATTGGTGTTATGCTGTGCTTTTTGTATTGTGAAAGCCGAAGATATACCAAACCTCAACCCTTCTGATGCAAATATTGTTGGGCATATATTAGATAAAAAAACGGGTGAACATCTTTCCTTTATGAATGTGTTTTTACAAGGAACAACCATCGGTACATCTACAGATGCAACCGGGCATTATTACCTGAAAAACCTGCCGGAGGGAACCTTTACATTAGTTATGAAATCAATTGGTTATAAAACGATTGAAAAGAAAGTAACATTGAAAAAAGGGAAAACACTTGAAATAAACTTTGATGCGGAAGAAGATGCCGTGTCGCTGGATGGAGTGGTAGTCTCTGCCAACCGGAACGAAACGACCCGCCGCATGGCTCCTTCTCTGGTTAATGTGTTGGACTCAAGAACGTTTGAAACAACCAGTTCGACCTCTTTAGCCGATGGACTGAACTTTCAGCCGGGTGTACGGGTAGAGAATAATTGTCAGAATTGCGGATTCCAGCAGGTGAGAATCAACGGCTTGGAAGGTCCTTACACGCAGATACTGATGGATAGTCGCCCGATCTTTAGTGCATTGACGGGTGTGTACGGATTGGAGCAAATCCCGGCCAATATGATTGAACGGGTGGAGGTTATGCGCGGGGGAGGCTCTGCCTTGTTTGGCTCTTCAGCCATTGCCGGAACCATTAATATTATAACTAAAGAGCCCTTGCGTAATTCGGCGCAAATTGCTCATACGCTAACGATGACAGGAGGTGATCGTCCGGACAATAATACTACCTTTAATGCTTCCCTGGTAACAGATGACCATAAAGCCGGTATCTATATTTTTGGACAAAACCGTTACCGCGCGGCTTATGACCATGACGGAGACGGTTATACCGAACTAGGTAAGCTGGATGCTAAAACCTTGGGATTCCGCTCGTATCTGAAAACAAGTACCTATTCCAAACTCATCTTTGAATATCATAATATTACTGAGTTTCGCAGGGGAGGAAACCTTTTGAACCTGCCGCCTCATGAAACGAATATAACAGAGCAAACCGACCATAATATCAATGGGGGAGGGTTAAAGTTCGACCTGTTCTCTAAAAACTACAAACATCGGCTGAATCTGTATACCTCTGCTCAACATACCAAACGGGATAGCTACTATGGGGCTGATTTTGATGCAGATGCATACGGACATACTACCGACCTAACCTTTGTAGGTGGCGGACAGTATTCGTATGCCTGGGATAAGTGTTTGTTTATGCCGGCTGAGTTTACAGGCGGATTAGAGTATAACTATGACGATCTGCAGGATGAAATGCTAGGCTATAAGCGTACCATAGAGCAGACCGTTCATATAGAGAGTCTTTTCCTTCAAAACGAATGGAAGAACAAGCAATGGAGCTTCCTGATTGGCGGACGTTTGGACAAGCATAATCTGATAGACGGTGTGATATTCAGCCCACGTGCGAACTTACGCTTTAATCCGACAGATGATATCAATATGCGGCTTTCGTATTCCAGCGGTTTCCGTGCACCTCAGGCCTTTGATGAAGACTTGCATATCACAGCTGTAGGAGGAGATGTGGTAATCATCAATCTGGATCCGGATCTGAAGGAAGAAAGCTCACAAAGCCTGAGTGCTTCTGTCGATTACTATCGCCGTTTCGGAGCTGTACAAACCAATTTCCTGTTGGAAGGCTTTTATACCGATCTGCGAAATGTCTTTATTCTGGAAGAACAAGGGCATGACGAAAAAGGTAATGTCCTGATGGAACGCCGCAACGGGAAAGGTGCCCGGGTAATGGGTATAAATGCCGAAGCAAAAATAGCCTATGCCTGGATGCAACTGCAAGCCGGAGCAACCCTGCAACGCAGCCGCTATAAAGAGGCTGAGCAATGGAGTGAAAATGAGAATATAGCTCCTCAGAAGAAGATGTTCCGCTCGCCGGATGTATATGGCTACTTTACCTCTACCTTTACACCTGTTAAGCGCTTCACAGCTTCTCTGACAGGTACCTATACGGGAAGTATGCTGGTGCAGCACATGGCAGGATATATTCCGGAAGACAGGGAAGAAAAGACTCCCGATTTCTTTGATATGAGCCTCAAGCTGGCTTATGATTTTCCGATATACCGCTCGGTAACATTACAGCTAAATGCCGGAGTGAAGAATATCTTTGATGCCTATCAAGACGACTTTGACAAAGGCCCGCAACGTGATGCCGGCTATATGTATGGACCGGGTATACCACGCAGCTACTATATTGGCTGTAAAATTAGTTATTGATTTTTAAGAAAAAAACTGCAACGGGAGAACCTGCTGATACGTCTTATAGGTAAAAGACGTAATAATTATGATCAAGTTAGAGAGTATCAGTAAGTTCTTCCGTACGGAAGAGGTGGAGACAATCGCCCTTCACAAGGTCTCCATGGAAGTGAAAGACAATGAGTTTGTTGCAATCATGGGGCCATCGGGATGTGGCAAGTCTACCTTGCTGAATATCTTTGGCCTATTAGATAGCCCGACAGAAGGGAATTATTATCTCGGAAACCAAGAGGTAGGGCACTTGAGAGAAAGAGAACGAACCTGTATACGAAAGGGGAATATCGGTTTTGTTTTCCAAAGTTTTAATCTGATCGATGAACTGAATATACAGGAGAATGTAGAGCTTCCGTTAACCTATTTAGATGTGAAAGCTTCCGAGCGAAAAAAGAGAGTAGCTCAGGTATTAAAGCGCATGAATATCGGCCATCGGGCACATCATTTTCCTCAGCAACTATCTGGCGGGCAACAACAGCGGGTAGCGATTGCCAGAGCAGTAGTTGCCAGGCCAAAGATCATTCTGGCTGACGAACCTACTGGTAATCTGGATTCGAAAAATGGAAATGAAGTAATGCAGCTGTTGACAGAGTTAAACCGGGAGGGTGCTACAATCGTAATGGTAACCCATTCCATGCATGATGCTTCTTTTGCCCACCGGGTTGTTAATTTATATGACGGAAGCCTTATCTCATCGGCTGTCGGAAGGTATGCGTAAGTTTATTTGATCCGGTCGCCACAGAAGGTTTTACGTTTACATTTGGAACAGAAACTGCCCATCCAGACTGTATCAAACTGGTTAATAGTAGCCTCCACCAGTGCGGGATCTGACGTTAAGATCCCAGCCTCAAAGTTACGTGTATCATCTCCTTTCATACCAATGCCTGCACCTGTCAGGTTGGCCGATCCTATATAGACTGTTTCCAGGTCGAAGATCATCAGTTTAAAATGCACACGGGGGCATAGTACCCTCTCCAGACCGGATGCTAAAGCGGGGTATTTGTCAAAATCTTTCCGAAAATTCGGACCCGGCTCCTTTGCGTGGATCAAACGTATCTCCACTCCTCGCTGTATGAGGTTTGAAAGCACTTTCAGAAAAGGAAAAGAAGCGGTACCCTGTTTCACATACAAGTCTTTGATGTCGGCAGTACCTATCCAGAGTACTTTCCTTACCTTTTGAACCTTATCCAGCACAATGGAGTAGTGTTCACTATTTGCGATATATGTAGATGGGGTATCCATACACTTTCCTATCCTGATACAAAGAAACGAAATATTTGCAGTATCAGCTACTCTTTCGGTAGCCGAAAATGGCTAATATATTGAAGCCTATGGCAAAGAGGCAAATTACTCCAAACTGCTGTAAGAGGTCGTTCAGTCCGCTTCCTTTCAGGTATACCATGCGCATTACGTCTATAAAATAGCGTACGGGATTGAATAACGTGAGTTTTTGCGCCCATTCGGGCATACTGCTTATGGGGGTGAAAAGCCCACTCATCAACGCAAAGATGATGATAAAAAAGAAAGCAGAAAACATGGCTTGTTGCTGGGTAGACGAGATAGACGAAATAGCCAGCCCGAATCCCGTAAAGGCAATCAGGTAGACAGCTGCAAACAGGTAAATAGTTCCAAAACTACCCACGGGAGTGAGCCCGTAAACAATCCAGGTAATGAGGCATCCGATTGTTAATAATATAAATCCGATAATCCAGAAAGGGATCAGTTTGGAGAGCAGGAACATTGATTTGTGTAAGGGGCTGACATTAATCTGCTCTATTGTACCTTTCTCTTTCTCGCTCACAATATTCAGAGCAGAGATAAACCCTCCGATAAGCGTAAGCAAGAATACCATGATACCGGGTACCATATTGAACTTATAATTGAGGTGAGGATTAAAGAGGTAACTCCAGCTAATTCCTTCCGCCATACTTGCATGTCCATAGCCTAACTCCTGATTGAAACTTTGTATGATGTTCGACAAATAAGAGCTGCCCAGTCCTCCCTTTGTTCCGTTGATAGCGTTGGCTGCAATGGAGACTGTAGCCTGCCCTTCCCGTCCCAGTTCCCGCTCAAATCCATTGGGTATTTCCAGCAAAAGGTCTGATTCGTTACTTTCAATGGATGCCAATCCGTCCTGATAGTGGGTAGACACGTCGCTAAGCTTGAAGTAGCCAGAAGAGAGGATCTTTTCCGTCAAACGCTGGGAGTAAACGGAATGATCATTGTCTATGATTCCCAGATTGATGTTCCGCATCTCAAAATTGGCGGCAAAGGGCAGAATCAGCAGTTGCAAAACCGGCATAGCGAAGATAATCTTTGGCAGAAAGCGGTCTCGCCGGATCTGCTTAAATTCTTTCTCCAACAGATATAGTAATGTTCTCATGCTAAACGAATCTTAAAGCGTTTGACACTCACAATGATAATAAAGAGAGCCATGAAGAGCAGGATACCCACCTCCGGCAGGATAGCTTCTAAGCCTAAACCTTTTATCATTACGTCTTTTACAGCAATGATATACCACTTGGCCGGTACGATATTGGATAGTATTTGTAGTATCCAGGGCATATTTTCGATAGGAAATATCATACCACTTAACAGCATAACCGGAAGCATTAACACCATTCCGCTGATTAGCATAGCAGCCTGCTGGGTGTCTGTTATAGTGGAAATTAGCAATCCCAAACAGAGGGAAACAATGGCATATAATATGGATAATGCAACTAACAGCCACAGGCTGCCAACGATAGGAACATCCAACAAAAAACGCGACAAGAACAGGATGGTCCCGATATTTATAATGCTGATAAGCAGGTAGGGAACGGCCTTTGCCAGGATAATATAAACAGGTTTGAGGGGAGAAACCAGCAGCACCTCCATGGTGCCAAGTTCCTTCTCCCTGACAATGCCTACAGAGGTCATCAAAGCACAGATCAGAATGAGTACTAAGCCCATAACCCCCGGTACAAAGTTGTATGCCCCTTTCATCTGCGGATTATAAAGCAGGCTGACAGTAGGTGTAATGCCAGGTTGCACATTGCTTACCGAGATGGTTTCCTGAGCCATGCCGGATGATGCTATAATAGCTGTGGCATACTGAACAAGTAAGGTAGCTTCATTGGGGTCAGTTGCATCTACGAGTATTTGCACTCCACCCTGCAACCCACCCCCCAACCCCCTAAAGGGGGGGCTAACTGCGGATCTCCATATTACCCCCCCTTTAGGGGGCTGGGGGATGATTGCTATCTTGATCTTCCCCTGCCGGAAGAGGCTTTCTACTTCTTCGTAGCTCTTTGCTGAGGTATACAGATCGAAGTATTCGCTGGCTTGTAACTGCTCTATAAGCTTTGTGGTTACATTGTCTCTATTGTAGTCGAGGACTGCCATAGGTGTACTCTTGATTTCCGTAGAGATGGCGTATCCGAAAAGGATAATCAGTACAATGGGGATAACCAGTATAATGATGGTTGTGCGTATATCACGGAAAATGTGATAAAACTCTTTTCTGATGAAGGATATAAACTGTTTCATAGGCTTATTCTCCTCGGGTTGCTTTCCTTGCTAATGCCTGGAATACTTTGTTCATATTTGCTGCTTTATAGGTGGTTTTCAACACAGAAGGTCTGTCAAGTGCTTCTATTCTTCCATCTACCATAATAGACACACGGTGGCAGTATTCCGCTTCATCCATGTAATGTGTAGTAACAAAGATGGTGATGCCACGTGCAGAGGCTTCGTAAATCAGCTCCCAGAATTGCCGACGTGTGATGGGGTCTACTCCTCCTGTAGGTTCATCCAGGAATACAATTTTAGGTTCATGAATGATTGCTACTGAGAAAGCCAGTTTCTGCTTCCAGCCCAAGGGTAGTGCATCCACAAGGGTTTCTCGTTCCTGTTCCAGTTCCAAGGTGTGCAGAAGTTCGTCTGTTTTAGAGGCTAACTGCTTTCTGGAGAGGCCGTAGATTCCTCCGAACAGCCGGATATTCTCCCATACTTTCAGATTGCCGTAGAGTGAGAACTTCTGGCTCATGTACCCGATATGCTTCTTAATTTGTTCTCCTTCTTTGTAAACGTCATATCCGGCTACTGTAGCCTCGCCTGATGTAGGAGTGGATAAGCCGCAGAGCATACGCATAGCGGTAGTTTTTCCGGCTCCGTTGGCACCTAGAAATCCGAATATTTCGCCGCTTTCCACTTCAAAGCTGATACGGTCTACAGCTG
Organism: Parabacteroides sp. PH5-46; assembly: GCF_029892785.1. GTDB lineage: Bacteria > Bacteroidota > Bacteroidia > Bacteroidales > Tannerellaceae > DFXE01. The sequence continues at coordinate 63,287 of NZ_JARXXA010000016.1, read as the reverse complement.
TAAAGTTTCCAAAACGTTTTGTTAGTTCTTTTACCTCTATTGCGTTCATCCAAAATAATGATAAAAGGTTAATGATTAGCGATTAACTCCATGAAACAATCTTCTATGCTTGGGTCGATAAGCTTGATACCTATGTCTTTGTAGCCTTTTTCCAGCAGAAGGTTTTGTAGGGCTTGTATGCCGGGAGCATCTGGTTTTAATGTCAGATGGTGTGAATCGCCGAAGGCATAACAGGACTCGCTTCCTTCCCACTTTCTTATATCCCCCAATAGCTTGAACATCTCGCTGGAATGTATGCTATATAGCGTTTTGCTGAATGACTGGCGGATATGAGCCGGTGTGTCTACCGAAAGAAACTCTCCCGAGCGCATCAGAGCGATCCGGTCACAACGCGAAGCCTCGTCCATATAGGGAGTGGAGACAAGGATGGTGATACCTTGCTTCGTCAGCCTGTCCAGCATATCCCAAAACTCGGTACGTGATACCGGGTCTACTCCTGTTGTCGGTTCATCGAGGAATAAGACTTCCGGACGATGGATCAGGGCGCAACACAGCGCCAACTTCTGCTTCATCCCTCCGGATAGCTTTCCGGCTCGTCGTTTTTTGAAAGGTTCTATTTGTACATAAATATCACGTATCAAATCGTAATTTTCCTTGACAGTTGTCTGAAATACAGAAGCAAAAAAGCTGAGGTTTTCTTCTATCGAAAGATCTTGATACAGCGAGAAGCGCCCCGGCATATAACCTACCCTCCGGCGTATCTCTTTCCAGTCTCTAACGACATCTAAGCCACAAACAGAGGCCGACCCGCCATCCGGCAACAATAAGGTTGTAAGGATACGAAACAGTGTTGTTTTCCCCGCTCCATCCGGACCGATAATACCAAACAACTCCCCAGGTTTCACCTCCAGAGAAATACCCTGTAAGGCAGCCCCCAGCATTCCACCCCCCAACCCCCTAAAGGGGGGGCAATATGGGGATCCGCAGTTAGCCCCCCCTTTAGGGGGTTGGGGGGGAGGTTTGGGTTTGGGCGTATACGATTTATATATTTTTTCAATCTTTATCGTTCTCATGGCTTAATGCTTTAGCTATCTTTTTTAATACGCTGTCAATGTCAAACAGAACTTCTTCATTAGTAAAACGAATTACTCTAATGCCTAATTCTTCTAATTCGTGCTCTCTGTTTTTGTCGTATTCATATTGTTCAGGTACCCTATGGTAACTTCCATCTACCTCTATTACAAGCTTTATTTTATGACAATAGAAATCTGCTATAAAGTATAAGATAGGATGTTGCCTTTTGAAACGATATCCATGGAATTGCTTACCTGATAAAAATTGCCATAAATACTTTTCAGCTTCCGTTTCTTGAAGCCTTAATTCTTTTGCCAATTCAAATAAAATAGGAGGAGCCCCATAAAACATTGATTCTTTATTCATAATATTTCTTTTATAAGTAAAAAACAGGAAAGTCCCCCCTTTAGGGGGTTAGGGGGTGATTTGGGTTAAACTCCACTTCCCCATACTGTCCGATCTTTAGGTATCTGTCGTTTTTGACGGCTATCTTGATGGCGTATACTAGGTTGGCTCGTTCGTCTTTGGTTTGGATGCCTTTGGGGGTGAATTCGGACTTGTCGGATATCCAGGTGATGGTGCCGGGATATTCGCGTTGCTCTATTTCTCCGTAATCGGCAAATACCCGTACGCTTTGTCCTGTCTTTAATTGTGTTAGTTGTCCTGCCGTGATGTAAGCGCGTAAATAGAGCAGGTCTGTGTCTGCTATCTTGTAGAGTGGCTTTCCGGCGGCTGTTACTTCTCCGGGCTCTGCATATTTAGTTAATACTGTGCCGGTTTGTGGGTTCACGATCCTGCACTTTTGCAGTTGGTTGTCTAATTGCATGATTTGGTATTGCAAGCCTTCCGCTTCTGCATCTGTACTGCCGGAAGTCTTGTTTAATGTGGAATATTGAGCGTCCAGTTGCTTTTGTAAGTACTTGATGTTGTTTATAATGTCATCCAGCTGTTTCTGGTTTCCGGCTTTGGCATTCACTAGGTTTTCCATGCGTTGCTGCTCTGTGCGTGCTGTGGCTATTTGTTGCTCCAGAGCTGCTATTTGCTTGCGGATGTCCGGTTTACGAATGTCTACAGCCTTTAGCCCGGCAGCCAGTTGCATCTTCTGCAAATGTAGATGTATACTGTCTACATAGCCGAGATATGCTCCTGCTTCCAGGCGATCTCCTTCCTGTATATTCAACTCCATAATCCGACCGTTCACCTCTGATGAAACCAATATCTCGGTTGCTTCAAAAACGCCTGTAGTATCAAAGGAACCTTGATTGTTCCGGCATGCCGTACTGCCTGCCAGTATAAGAATGGCTAATGCCAAATAAGTCACTCGTTTCATTTGCTTATTGATTATTCGTTGTGTACATATAATTATAAATAGCCATCAGTTGTTGTATCCGATGGGTAGCAGCCGTTTGCTTTGCCATATCTTCGGCATGTATTTCCCGTATCAGGTCGGTTACGGAAATAACGCCGTTCTCCAGCTTTACTTCTGCAGCTTTCTTGATGCTCTCCCGCAGGCGTACGATTTCATAGTCAGTATTCAGTAACTCGTTCATTTTTTGTATTTCTGTATTCTGTTGTACTACCTGTAGGGATGTGTTGAATAAAAAGGTTTCCCTTTGCATATCAATGGCTTGGCGATTGATTTCTATCCTCCGGCGATCATTATTCAAGGTGTAAAACTTTCCGATGTTCCACGACAGGCGTACACCGGCAATGTAGAAGGGCTCGAAGCTGTCTTTCAGCATATTCAATCCTGGCCTGCCATAGCCCCCCTGCACAAATAGTCCTAAACGCGGCATGAGTCCTGCTGTGATTTGTTTGTTTTGTACATCCAATAAATGGTTCTTAGCATCCAAGGCGCGTAGTTCCGGGCGCTCCACCCCCCAACCCCCTGAAGGGGGGGTAATATGGGATGCCGCAGTTAGTCCCCCCTTCAGGGGGTTGGGGGGTGGAGCGAGGAGGGGTGGGGTCTCATTTATCAATACCCCAAGCATCTGCCCGTAGGCCGTGCGACTGGCTTTCAGTTCTATTTCCCGTTGGCGGGTATTTAGTAGTTCTACTTGCATACTTTCCAGGTCGGACTGGTTGGCTATTCCATTGTCTATCATAGCTTTGATCTTGTCTATGTTTACCTGTAACTCTTTCTGCAAGGTGGCGTTTTGAAGCAATAGTTCGTCTTGTAGTAAACAGCCGAAATAGAGTTGGTTTACGCGATCTATCAGTGGGTATAAGTCACTTTCGAGCTGTTCCCGTTCGGCTGTTGCCTGAGCGCGTGACAACTCGCGTGAAGATTGAATAATGCCTCCGTCCCAGATGGTTTGGCTTACTTCTGCTGTCACTTGGTACTGATCTTTGCTCAGAGTTGGGATTGTGAATCTTGGGATGAGGGCAGATAACATATCACTGTCGAACGGTAACTTAGTTACATCGCTCTGGTACGAGGCCTTTGCATTGATCGCCACTTGCGGTAACCACCCTTTGGCAGCGTTTGAGAGGTTGTATTGTTCTGTTTGGCCGATCAGTCCGTATTGCTTGATTTGGGGATAGTTTGCGCGTGCCAGCTCATAGCATTGTGTAATGGTGATGGCTTCCTGTCCTTTTATGTGGTTGTTCAACAGGAAAGTAATCATAATGAGGCATAAACAAATACGTTTCATACGTCAGATGGGTTTGATAGGTGATGAATTGTTGGGTGTAAGTAGATAAAGCATGATTTCCGTGATTAGTTTTTCCCGGTTCAACAGGAAATCTTTGAAGGCTGCTTCGTTGTTATCCATAAATACCTTGGTGAGGGGTGTTTTCAGCAAAAAGGGGAAAAGAACCAAGCTAAGCAAAGTGGAAGCAATGTCGACCAGAGGTCTTTTTTGAATCAACCCTTGTTCCATTTCCTCATAGATCTGTTCTCGTAATCGCAGGAGAGGCTCTATTTTAGATGGATTTTTCAGTATGGCATGAAAAAGATGCTCCGGATCTCTGTTTATTTCGCTTACTACAAATATGGGAAATAACATATTCTGTCTGATTGCCTGCAAATACTGTGTGACGATAGCAGGAGCCTTTTCCAGAACAGAACTCTTCTCGTTGATGATTGTTTCTATATTAGGCAAAAGGTGCTTCATCAACTGCTCGAATATAGCCTCGAACAAGGTCTCTTTGGTGCGGAAGTAGTAATGCAGCGATGTACGGCTAATACCCACTTCGTCAGCAATATCCTTCATCGTTGTAGCCACATATCCTTTCCGTACGAATACTACTTTAGCCGCCTCTATAACTCTGGTTTCCATATTGTTTGTATCATCCGTTCCCATTTTCTATAGATGTTATTTAATGTTTTGACTGATTTGTTTGACACATATGTCAAATATATAGTGAAAAAGCAATATAGTACTTCTCTATCTTTCTCTTTTATATATATTTAACGGAAGGGAAAGTAGGCTAGAATCTTTTGTATTTATATAGTACGCGAAGGAAATACGTTTTGTTTTTATAACAAATTTTGACGTGTGATTGACGGTCTGCCGCTTTGCCCTATTTTACAGGGATGTATAGGGGCTAAAAATCGCATGCATACGTTTTACAAAACGCATGCATGTGATCTTGAAAACGCATGCGTGCGATTTTTCAATAGCACGTATGCGATTTTTTTATTACTTATTTATGGTTCGTGAGGCTACGCCTTCGAAAGTTATTTTAACAGGGTTTATGAATCCTTTGTCGTCGAATGTCATTTTTTCAATACAGGTTGCGCGATGATCCCGGGCCTTGTCATTCAGCGGGCGGCGATGGTATACGATGTAGTAATCTTCCGATCCGGGGACGTGCATAATTGAATGGTGTCCGGCACTAGTGGCCACTTCAGGGTCTTGTTCAAGTATTTTAGCGATCCTGTTAAACGGACCGAAAGGTGAATCGGCTATGGCATAAGCCACGCAATAATCCGGGCCGCCCCAGCCCCCTTCGCTCCACATGAAGTAATACTTGCCGTTTTTCTTGAACATGAAAGGGCCTTCTACGTAGTTTTCGGGCGTTACTTCCTTGTATATTTCGCCATCTTCAAAGGGTACTAATCCGGTGAAGTCATCGTTTAGCTTTACGATATTACAATGCCTCCAACCACCGTAATACATGTAGTATGTGTCATCATCGTCGCGGAATACGAACTGGTCGATCGGTTGTGCCCCATTGATGATCTCGTTTATCAGGGGCTTTCCCAACAAATCTTTGTAGGGACCTTCCGGACGGTCGCTGACAGCTACTCCGATACCGCCTACTTCGCCCTCGTGTACATCGTTGGCACTGAACAGGAAGTAATATTTTCCGTCTTTACGGATAACCGATGGAGCCCACATAGCACGTTTGGCCCATTTTACTTCTGTAGTGTCAAGTATGCTGGGATGCTTTGTCCAGTTTACCAGGTCTTTAGATGAGAAGCAATCGAAAAATATCTGGTTCTCGTAAAGATCACTCCAGGTGGGATAAACCCAATAGGTATCATCATAGATAATCCCTTCCGGATCGGCATACCATCCCTCGAATATAGGGTTACCACTTGTTTCTACTTCTTTGGCAACTTGTTTGCACGAAAAGAAAAGACAAGCAATCGCCAGATAACAAATAAGCGTTTTCATAATTTATTTAGTTTATTGTTTACCTTTTACAATGGCTAAGCCTCCTTCGGAGGTTTCTTTATACAGACTGGGTAAATCGTGTCCTGTCTGACGCATTACCTCTACTACTTGGTCGAAACTTACCCGGTGGCGGCCATCAGAGAAGTTGGAGTAGGTGTTGGCGTCCAATGCACGGGCAGCAGCAAAGGCATTACGTTCTATACAAGGGATTTGTACCAATCCGCAAACCGGGTCGCAAGTGAGTCCCAGGTGATGTTCGAGTCCCATTTCTGCTGCGTATTCTATTTGGGCAGCCGTACCTCCGAATAGTTGACTGGCGGCTGCAGCAGCCATGGCACAAGCCACACCGATCTCTCCCTGACAACCTACTTCTGCTCCGGAGATAGAGGCATTTGTACGCACCACATTACCAAACAAACCGGCAGTAGCCAAGGCATGTAATATACGTGAATCGCGAAACTCCCGGCTGTCTTTCAGGTGGTATAAAACAGAAGGCATCACTCCGCAAGAACCACAAGTGGGAGCTGTTACAATCTTGCCTCCGCAAGCATTTTCTTCGGATACTGCCAATGCGAATGCATATACCATACCGCGACTTTTGATACTGCTTCCATAGCCTTTGGCACGTATGAGATAATCGGATGCTTTCCTGCGAATACCCAGTCCGCCGGGAATGATTCCTTCCGTTTCCAGTCCGCGAAGTACCGCTTCCTGCATCACTTTCCATACTTCGTTCAGGTAATCCCATATCTCGCTGCCTTCCCGCTGTTCTACGTATTCCCAATACGAGTGTCCGGTTGTTTGGCACCATTGCTGGATCTCCCGTATGGTACTCATTTCGTAAATGTCGACAGTTTTTTGTTCGTTGAAGGTTTCATTGGCCAATGTGCCTCCTCCGATGCTGTAGATACTCCAGGCCTCCATCATTTTGTCGTTGCTGTCGAACGACTCGAAGAACATACCGTTTGGGTGGAAGGGCAAAACGATTTGGGGTTCCCATACCAGTGTAGTAGGAGCTACCGGCTCCAGTATTTCCAGTATTGCTTTATCTGTCATGTGACCTACCCCTGTGGCAGCCAGGCTACCGTATAAGGTAACAGTAAATCTGGCCGCTTCTTTGTTGCGTTCCAGAAACATCTGAGCGGCTCGTCTTGGCCCCATCGTATGGCTACTTGACGGCCCGTGGCCTATCCTGAATATTTGCTTTATTGATTCCATTCGTTTTGTGTTTTTTATGTTAGGATACAGTACATTAAATGAAGTCACAAAAGTACATAATTAACTTTAAGAAATATCATTAATTTTGTGACTTATAAAATAGTGATAGATGATACAGCGTTTAAGACCCATTATGTTTGTAGGAACCTGTTCGGATGCGGGAAAGAGTGTTATAGCAGCGGCTTTTTGCCGGATCTTCAAACAAGATGGCTATACACCGGCTCCCTTTAAGGCACAGAATATGTCGTTGAATTCGTATTCAACCCCGGAAGGTGGCGAGATGGGGCGTGCCCAAGTCGTTCAGGCTGAGGCGGCAGGTATTGCTCCGCATACAGATATGAATCCTGTTTTGCTAAAACCTAACCATGACACCAATTCACAAGTTGTATTGCATGGAAAGCCGGTAGGCAATATGTCGGCAAAGGATTATTTTGGAAAGGAAAACCCCAAAGAAGCCTTGTTTCAGGAAGTCAGAAAAGCCTTCAAACGCTTGGAGAAGCAATATAACCCGATCGTTATGGAAGGAGCAGGTAGTATTTCCGAACTTAATCTTCGCGATCGCGATATCACAAACATGCGTATGGCGCTGGCAGCAGGAGCCAATACCTATCTGATAGCCGATATCGACAGGGGAGGGGTCTTCGGATCCGTATATGGTACGATTGCTTTGTTGCCTCCTGAAGAAAAAGCCCTGATAAAGGGGATTATTATCAATAAATTCAGAGGAGATATCTCCCTGTTTGACGATGGGAAGAAGATATTGGAAGAGCTGACCGGTGTTCCTGTAGTTGGCATAATCCCATACTTCCGTGATATAAAGATTGAAGAAGAAGATGCTGTAGCGCTTGATATGAAGAATAATACCTGGTGCGAAGGCAAGATCAATGTCGCTATAATCCTGCTTAGACGGATGTCTAATTTTACCGATTTTGATGTTTTGGAGATGGATCCCCGCTTCAACCCCTATTATACCCATGATATTCAGGAAATAGAAAAGGCGGATATCATTATCCTTCCCGGTAGCAAGAATACCTTGTCTGATTTGCAGACACTCCGGGAAAATGGTATTGCAGACGCAATCGTAAAAGCTTACAAGAATGGCAAAAAGGTAATTGGCGTTTGCGGGGGCTATCAGATGATGGGTGTACAATTGGAAGATCCGGATGGGGTAGAGGGGGATATCCTGCTTATGCCGGGTTTAGGTTTGTTGCCTTTGAAAACCGTTCTTGAGAAAGAGAAAGTTACCCGCCAAAGCCAGTTTGTCTTTTTACCCAATGCAGCAGATACCCCCTGCAAAGGATACGAAATACACATGGGACAAACTTCGCTAATGGATGGAGCAGAGTCAAAACCGCTAGTAAAACAAGCAAACGGAAATACAGATGGCTACTACCTGAATCAAAACTGCTGGGGAAGCTATATACATGGCATCTTCGACAATTCGGTAGTTCTGGATCATCTGGATAAGGAGTTCACCCCCTCGGAGGTATCAAGCTCCTTCGATTATACAGCTTTCAAAAACGAACAATATGACAAATTAGCCAGCTTGGTACGGGCGCATGTAAACATGGAAGAGGTGTATAAACAATTACTTTAGACGCTTGACTGGTGCAACGTCTTCCAAGCTAACACTAACGGATACTCCCATTTGTTCGAGATAAAGAAGCAGGTATTTCTTTTTGATTTTCTTTACTTTTCCTGATACGTGCTTCATGGCTCCTGTCAGTATCTCTACCTCTTCTCCTACCATAAGGGTGCGATTGGCGGCCTGTTCCAGGAATTCTTTGATAGCATCTATCTCTTTCTGACGGATAACAGCCGGTTTTCCATTGTAAAAAACAATGCGTGATACTCCGTAGATCTTTATCATGTCACGTATTTCGTGTTCCTGACACTTAACGAATATATAGGAGTTAAACAGAGGTACTTCTACTACCTTTACCCGGTCGGACCATACACGCCGAGCCTGGTGCAGGGGCAACCAGCACTCATATCCCTTAGCCATAATCCTTTCTTTTACTTGTTTCTCGGCTCTGGCTGATGTATATAGGACATACCAATTCGTAATATTTGATTTCGGTTTCATTATTTTGGTTGTTTGCGAACACAGTGTAAATATTATTTCGTATTATTGCATTTGAAAATGCTATACACAGGTTAAAGATATATACTTTTTTAATACCATTCACCTTTTTTAAGGTTAAAAACGAAAAGACATAATGAATAGGAGAAACTTTTTACAAAAAACGGCTTTTTCAGCTGCTACTTTAGGGCTTACGCCTTTAATCGGAAACTCTTATAGCTCTGTTTTCGGACAAACAGCTCCCAGTAATAAGGTAAAGGTTGCCCTTATCGGCTGCCGCAGCATGGGATATTCGAACCTCAACACATTTCTAGATTATCCCGAAGTAGAATGTGTGGCTCTTTGTGATATAGACGATGAATGGCTGAACAAACGGGCGGCCGATGTAGAGAAAAAGACAGGTAAGAAAGTAGCAAACCTATATAAAGATTGGCGGCATGTGATTGATAATAAAGACATCGATGCCGTAATTATCGGGACTCCTGATCATTGGCATTGCCTTCCGATGATCTGGGCTGCTCAGGCAGGCAAAGATGTATATGTAGAAAAGCCTCTCTCCAACACCATAGAAGAATGTGACCTGATGCTGAAAGCTGCCCGTAAATATAACCGGGTTGTGCAGGTAGGACAATGGCAACGGAGCGATCCTCACTGGAACGAAGCAGCTGCTTATTTACGTGCAGGGAATATCGGACGTATCCGTACCGTAAAGGTTTGGGCGTATCAGGATGGGAAGCCTACACTTCCGGTTAAGCCCGACAGTAATCCTCCGGCAGGGGTCGACTATGATATGTGGCTGGGCCCGGCGCCTAAGCGTCCGTTCAATGAATATCGTTTCCATTATAATTTCCGCTTCTTCTGGGACTATGCAGGTGGTTTAATGTCTGATTGGGGTGTCCATTTGCTGGATTATGCCTTGGAAGGAATGGGTGCTTCTTTGCCGAGTCATGTATTCGGAAGCGGAGGTAAGTTTGCTTATCCTACCGATGCTATGGAAACGCCTGATACCTTAATGGCTACCTATGCATATAAGGACTTCAATATCATCTGGGATCATGCTTGTGGAGTCAATCACGGATTGTTTGATAAGAAAGAAGGCCTGGCCTTTTATGGTGAGAATGGAACGATGTTATTAACTCGTGCCGGATGGGAGGTAATGCCTGTTGTTGCCAATAATGTTCCCCGGATGGAAGCTGTTCCATTTAAGAAAGGAGAGGGGAAAGGCTTGTATAATCATGTGGGCAACTTCCTGTCTTGTATAAAGAGCCGCCAGCTACCGGCAGGTGATATAGAAATAGGCGCCCGGGTGGCTAAGATGTCTCATTTGGCAAATATATCCTGTCGCTTGCAACGTGAAGTACATTGGGACGACGCAAAGAGCATGTTTGTGAATGATAGTGAGGCAAATGCACTGGCAAAAGCCTATTATCGCGCCCCTTGGGAGCTACCTAAACTGTAATAAAAGGAGATAAATAAACTTCGTTATATCTAAACTGCCTCATCATTCGTGAGGCAGTTTTTGTTTTAAGGCAAGTTTTCCGAATCTTTTTTCTCTTTTGAATTTCTCATATTCTTTCCAATACTAATTCGATTAATCCGGTAAGGGAGCCTTTGTAGCTTGTGTTCATGTTTTTATCCACGCGTCCGGCTATGATGCAGCAAACGGTCATGGCTCTGTGTCCCATTAAAGCAGCCAGGGCAGCCAGAGACGAGCTTTCCATTTCAAAGTTGGTAATCTGCTTGTCCTGATAGTTGAATGCTTCTATCTTTTTGTTCAGATCCGGATCGGTAAGTGGTAGGCGTACTTCACGTCCTTGCGGACCGTAAAAGCCATTAGCTGCAATAGTTATACCACGTATAATGTCGTCTTGTGTTATTTGTTCGATCAGCGAAGGATCAGCGTTTACCACATACGGCCAAATGCCGGATGGTTGCCATTTAAGCTGTTTCAGTAATTCGGCTTCAAAGTCGGTATCGCGCACCTTTTCGCTATTGGCATAGAAATAGACAACGCCATCAAAGCCAATGGATTTTTCGGCAGCTACATAGGTGCCGATAGGAGTAAAAGGCTGAAGCCCTCCGGAGGTACCTACGCGTACCAGAGTGAGCTGTTTCAGTTCCGGCTTGACAGTCCGTGCATTAAAATCAATGTTGGCCAGTGCATCTAGCTCAGTCAGCACAATATCAATGTTATCCGTACCGATGCCATGAGATACTACCGAAAGGCGTTTTCCTTTGTAAGTACCTGTAATCGTGCGGAATTCCCGGCTCTGTACATCACACTCCTTTGTGTCGAAGTATGAGGCAACGGTGGGTACCCTGTCGGGGTCGCCTACCAATATAACTTTGTCTGCCAGTTGTTCCGGTTTCAAATGAAGATGGAATACGCTTCCATCTTCATTTATAATCAGTTCAGAAGGAGGAATTACTCTCATCTTAATCTTTTATAGGTTTTGAAGGACCGGTATTTGGCTTGGCGATAGCTTCGCGCATAGATGTATCGGCCTCTATATTCTTCATTTTGTAATAGTCCATGATCCCCAGGTTTCCTTCGCGGAAGGCTTCTGCCATTGCTTTGGGTACTTCGGCTTCTGCCTCTATTACCTTGGCGCGGGCTTCCTGAGCTTTTGCTTTCATTTCCTGCTCTAGTGCAACGGCCATGGCGCGACGTTCTTCGGCCTTAGCCTGTGCGATGTTCTTATCTGCCTGAGCCTGATCCATCTGCAATACGGCACCGATGTTCTTACCTATATCGATGTCTGCGATATCAATCGATAAGATCTCGAAAGCTGTTCCGGCATCCAGTCCTTTGCGGAGTACCAGTTTAGAGATAGAATCCGGATTTTCAAGAACCGTTTCATGATTGTCGGCAGAACCGATAGAAGATACAATACCTTCTCCTACACGGGCCAGGATGGTTTCTTCACCTGCTCCCCCTACCAATTGTTTGATATTGGCACGTACGGTAACGCGAGCCTTGGCTATCAGTTGGATACCATTTTTTGATACAGCCGTAACCGGAGGAGTATCAATTACTTTGGGGTTTACTGACATCTGTACGGCTTCAAATACGTCACGTCCGGCCAGGTCGATAGCTGTAGCCATCTGGAATGTCAGGTCGATATTAGCCTTGGAGGCAGAAACCAGTGCGTGAACCACCCGTTCTACATGTCCGCCGGCCAGGTAATGAGCTTCCAGCTCGTCACGGGTAAGGGTTTTTAAGCCCGCTTTGTGTGCTTCAATCATCGCACGTGTAATAACACCGGGAGGAACTTTACGGATACGCATCAGGAATAACTGTATCAGTGAGATATTAACACCGGATACTTTTGCCGAAATCCAAAGCAGGAACGGTACATAGTAGAAGAAGATGATCAACAGTATGATCGCCGCTCCTAATAGAAATGCTGGTAAAAAGGTTACTTCCATGAGTTTAATTATTATGAGTGAATAGTATTGTCTTTCGTTGTTACTAATACGTTATATCCGTCTACACGGACTACTACAATAGGTGTTTCTTCATCGATAAACTCCCCTGTAGACTTGGCTTCTACTGTGATATCTTTGATCCGGGCTTTGCCGATTGGTGCTAGGCGGGAAAGGCTTATTCCCTCGTCGCCCACTTCAATACCCAGCTCGCGGCTGGACGTTAGTTTTGAGTCCACATCGGTATTCAAGGCTACCTTATTGAACGATTTAGCCCTTAATAGCCAGAAGAAGGTGATAACAAAGCCTATAACCGAGCCAAGCAGTGTTATATGTCCGGCAAATGGGCTGATCGTATAGGCGTATATAACGCCGCCGATGGCAAAAAGAGCGCCCCCTATCCCAGCAATCGTAATGCCCGGCAAGAGGAATATCTCCAAGAGGATCAAGAAGATAGCCAGAGCCATTAAGAAAATAATGATAACGATGTCTAATATCATAATAGTAGAATAAATTTACTTTTATCGGTTGAGTTTCAAGAAGTTTATCTCGGCATTACGTGCTTTTTTCTCCCACTCGCCGGGTTGGTCCAACAAGCCAAAGAACTGCTCTTCCGCCTGCAGAATTGTAGGCCTTAGTTGGTCTTTCCGGGCACGATTGCCTTGTGTGTAACTTACCCGTAGTTCGTTTAGCTTTTTATCCAGGCTGTTGATCTGCTTGTTCAGCTCAATCACCTTCTGATAATGGCTTTTCGCTTCCGGGCTTTTGATCTCATCCAGTTTGTAATAGACAATTGTATTGTTGATTATGAACTCAAAATCTTTCTTTATTTCTTCTTTGCCCGACGGTATATCGGTATGTGCCAGTCGGATCAGTTCCGTATAGTCGGAGCCTGGTTTCCAGGAGTCTTTAATAGAGGTAATGGTAGCGCGTGCGCGTTTGAGAGCCATGTCTTCTCCTTCGATACGGCTACGTAAAGCATCTGGTATGTAGAGGTATACACATACTTTACCCTCTGGCTGGAACCTGTCGGACACAAACCAACCCAGACCTTTTGCCTCGTCAATGACCAACATATAGTCGTTGGCAAACGAATTGAAAGGCATCCCCAGTTGTTCCGGTGTCAGATAGGTGTCCGAATTGGTGTTGTAACGGGTTACAAATAAGTCATATCCGCCAATAGAACCGTTTCCTTTGGAGGCATAGTAGATGGTAACACCATCCGACAGTACGAAGGGGTAATTGTCGTCTTCCTTACTGTTAATGTTCATAGGAAGCTGCTTCTCATCCCCCCAATTATCAAGCAGACGAGACTGGGTAAACAGGCAATATCGGTTTTCGCCGGTAGGGCGGGCATAGTATATTTTATCCCCTTTCTCATTCATATATACAGTGGTGTTAAGGTCTTCTGTATTAAAGAAATCCTTGTAATACGACAGGCTGCCTCCTTCTTCACTCAAGGTATAAGAGGAAAGGAAGCTGTTTTTGTCAACCACCATACTATCAATGATTTGTATATTCTCTACTTTTTCTACCATGCGCTGGGCTTTTTGTGCCAGTTCCATCTGAGCCTTATAGGGCTCTACATCCTGTTTTTTCTTGGCCAGTTGATCCGCATATTCTTCAAACATTTCGGCTGCTTCTTCAAAACGGTATAACTCCATATACATCTCTCCCAGATGTAGATGGGCTTCCTGTACCCGTCTTTTTACGGCAACAGACAGATACTTTTCCGCCTCTTCCAGGTCGCCTGTTTTGTAACAACAGACCCCATACCAAAGATTATAGGAAGCATTATTGGGAGCTTGCTTTACCAAACGCTCGAAAGCCGGCTTGGCATCAGCGTATTGCCCTTCATTGTATAGTTTCTTTGCCTGGTCAAGGCTTTGGGCGTATAAACTGTTGTAGCTTAGAATAATTATTATGAAATAAACAAGTCTTTTAACCAACTGTATCATTTTTCCTGTTAAATAAGTATGCTGTTTCAAAGGTAATAATATTTATGGTTATCTGTATCATTCGCCTTCTAAAAATTGCATAAAGCGGTTTTCGGCTATTAAGTCCCACAATTGTAGAACATATGTTCAACATATGTAGAACATGAGTTCAACAACTGTAGAACACGTGTTCAACAATTGTGGGACGATGAATGAAAATAATATTTCGTATATGTTTTTTTTGAACACATTTGCCTACTTTTGCACCCGAAATAATAAGGTATGGCAGCAGTTTCTGAAGACGAAAAACGGTATCGTAAAATAAAGGATAAGGTTCGAAAGGCAATCCTGGACTATGGACTGATCAAGGACGGGGATCGTATACTGATTGGTCTGTCCGGAGGGAAAGACTCGCTGGCTCTGCTGGATTTGCTGGGGGATCGTTCCCGTATATTCCAGCCACGCTTTGAGCTGGTAGCAGCTCATATCGTTATGACGAATATTCCGTACCATTCGGATCAAGCCTATTTGAGGGATTTTGCTGCCCGGTATGATATCCCCTTTGTGTTGCACGAAACCAGCTTTGATGCCTCAACGGATACCCGGAAGTCGCCCTGCTTCCTCTGCTCCTGGACCCGCCGGAAAGCCTTGTTTGAAATAGCTAAGGCAAACTCCTGCAACAAAATAGCACTGGGTCATCATCAGGATGATATATTGGAGACTCTTTTGATGAATCTTACCCACCAGGGAGCCTTTTCTACGATGCCTCCCAAGCTGAAAATGGATAAGTTTGAGATGGAAATAATTCGTCCGCTTTGTCTCGTACCGGAGAAAGAACTGATCTGGCTGGCCGCCTGGCAAGAATACAAAAAACAGGTGAAGAACTGTCCTTATGAATCCGGTTCAAACCGTTCGGATATGAAACGTATTTTGCAGCAGTTGGAAGACATAAACCCCGAAGCCCGCTATAGCCTCTGGGGAAGCATGACGAATATTCAGGAACAATATTTACCGCAAAAAATAAAACCTAAAAAATAGTATGCAGGGAGTATATTCTGTATTGTTATTGATTGTTTCCAATATATTTATGACTATTGCCTGGTATGGGCATTTAAAGTTACAGGAAACAAAAGTGATCACGCATTGGCCTTTAATGGGGGTTATTGTCTTTAGCTGGGCAATTGCTTTTTTGGAGTATTGTGCTCAGGTTCCGGCTAATAGGATTGGGTATGTGGGGAATGGAGGCCCGTTTACTTTGATGCAGCTGAAGGTTATTCAGGAGGTTATTACCCTTACAGTGTTTACTATTTTCTCTACTTTACTGTTCAAGGGAGAAGTCCTGCACTGGAACCATGTAGCAGCCTTTATCTGTCTGATATTAGCCGTTTATTTTGTCTTTATGGAGTAGTACTTCCAGGGCGATGGCGGCGCATGCTTCTGCATCGGCCAGGGCGTGGTGGTGATTCTCCAGGTTGAAACCGCAGTATTCGGCTACGGTATGTAGTTTGTGATTGGGCAGGTTTTTGAATAGTCTCCTGCTGGCCTGTAAGGTGCAATGGAAGTCATAATCCGGATAATCCATGCAATAGGTTTTGAATACAGCCTTCAGACAATTCTCGTCAAAAGCTTTGTTATGTGCAATCAGCGGGAGGCCTTCGATAATTTCTTCTATCTCCTTCCATACCTTTGGAAATACCGGTGAATGGAGGGTGTCTTCTGCCGTAAGTCCGTGTACCTGTGAGTTCCAGTGTAGATAGTAGTCCGGCTCGGGATGAATCAGGCTGTAAAACGTGTCGGCAACAATCCCGTCACGTACAACAACAACTCCTACACTGCAAATGCTGCTTAGCTCCTGATTCGCAGTCTCAAAGTCGATAGTAGCAAAGCTATCGCTTATATCCCGGAAGTTCGACGTTTTCTTCATGCCCCGAAGGTACGAAAAACGCAAATAAAAAAAGTCCTGCAAACACAGGACTTTTTATTCGACAATCAGATTTAGACTTATTTTTTCTTTAGTATGTACATGTCAGCCAGTTCTCCGGTGATTTTGTTGCCTTCCATATCCAGATGGGTAAGGGTATTGTCGCTTACAAAATATTGGTTGGGAGCATCCATACCTTCCAGAGTAATGATGGACTTTTCTTTGTTCCATGTAAACGTACCTTCTTTGACAAAAGGCTCGGTAGACTTGCCGGTATAAACAATGGTTTGCTTATACGTATCACCTGTCAGTGTTACTGTTACGTTCATGCCTTCACCGGATGCAGTGGGCAGCTTACCTTCATATATGCCACTTGGAAGCACGCCGGAATAAGTACCTTCGATAGTAGGCTGATTGGCTACCTCTTGCGCTTTGTTTTCTTCTTTCTTAGTGTTGCAAGCGGCTAGTAACAACACCATACTCATCATTAAATAAAACTTTTTCATAATTTATTGTTTATAGAAATATTTGACAATTTCTATAAAAAACACTTCACGTATGAAAAAGGTTTTATTTTTTGTCAATAATTATGGCAACAGTTGCATCGCCTGTTACATTAACAGCTGTGCGGAGCATGTCTAATGGACGGTCTATCCCCAAGATAAGCGCCAGGCCTTCGGCAGGGATGCCCACAGAGGTAAGTACCATCGTAAGTATAACGTAGCTTCCGCCCGGAATGGCCGGTGTGCCAATGGAGGAGAGGATCGTCATAAGGAGGATCGTAAGCAGTTGTATCAGACCTAGTTCTATGCCTAACACCTGTGCGATAAAGAGAACGGCAATAGCCTGGTAGCAACTGGTACCATCCATATTAATGGTCGTTCCAACGGGCAAAACAAAAGAGGCTGTATCTTTGGCTACACCCAGCTCTTTCTCAACCGTTTCCATCGTAACGGGTAGTGTAGCAGCGCT
Organism: Parabacteroides sp. PH5-46; assembly: GCF_029892785.1. Lineage (GTDB taxonomy): Bacteria > Bacteroidota > Bacteroidia > Bacteroidales > Tannerellaceae > DFXE01. The sequence continues at coordinate 46,031 of NZ_JARXXA010000016.1, read as the reverse complement.
GCTACTGGTAGTAAATGCAAAAAGCTGTACCGGGTACATGGCCTTTAAGAATTTCTTTACCCTTGTTTGAGTAAAAATGTGAATAAGAGCCGGATAGAAGAAAAAAATAAGAGAGAATAATGCCACAACTACGGTTAACGCGTATACTGCCAATGCCCCGAAAACAGAAGCATCTCCTTTAAAATCAATAATCAATCCGGCCATTAAAGCAGCCACTCCCAAAGGGGCGAAACGGATGATGTAGTCAATCATGCGGAGGATAATCTCGTTCAGTCCATTAAACAAAGACAAAACAGGTTTCACCTTTTCTGGAGGAATCGTAAGGGAGGCTATACCAAAGAAAATAGCGAAGAAGATTACTTGCAGCATCTTTGAATTATCAGCAGCAGCACCTACTATATTATTCGGTACAATATCGTTCAGAAAGGCCAATGGGCCTTGTTTTTGTGTTTCGGCAGCTTCCTGTTTTTTCTGCTCGGCAATGGAGTAATAGTCTTCTTGTATATGAACTATTTGTGATTGATCTACCAGTTCTCCCGGCTTAACAGCCAATCCCAATCCAAGCCCCAGTAGTACGGCAAATGCCGTAGTAAAGATGTATATTAAGATCGTTTTTCCACCCATTTTGGAGAACTTACTGATATCCTTCAATCCACTAACTCCATTCACCAAGGAAATGAACACCAGCGGTATAGCAATAAGTTGCAACAAACGAATAAATAGCTGCCCCCAAGGACGAATCCAATCCTGTATAAATCGCTCACCATTAATGAATAAAGCTATCAGTCCGATGATAATCCCAACGATCATCCCCAGCAAAATCTGCAAATACAAAGGTATGGCTGAAAGCTTTCTTTTTATCATTTTTGCTGTAAAGATAGCATATTTATAGCTGAAAGCAAACTGAAGGGTAAAGGGTTGTTGCTGACAACTCTATGGGATGGCTTATCGCTTACTACTACAAGGAGCGGGCTAGGGATGCCAGGTATTCTTCGACTTCTTGGGTGTTTTCTGGTTCAGGACTCCAGGGGGCGAAATTTTCGGGGGATAGGGGGGCGAATGGACCTTCTTTGGCTTCGTAGATGACGGTTCCAGTTTCCAATACTAGGAGGGAGTGCCAGACTCCGGCTTTTATGTCGGCTCCATATACTCCGTTCAGAGGATCAAGGATTTGTTTTTTGGTGATATGGCCTTGTTCGTCAAAAATGAAAATGGCAGCTTTTCCCCGTAATATCAGAAATGATTCGTCTTTGTTGGGATTCAGGTGCCGGTGCGGACGCAGGTATGTGCCGGGTTCCATTGCATTGATCAGACGGTTAAGAGAATCTTCCAATGAATCATGAAGGTTATAGTTCATTCGCAGACGGGGGGATTCTTTGGCTTTTTCAGTCGTTTGGTTCAGGAGTTTCTGATCAATGATTTTCATGTGATTGTAGGGTAAAAATATATCAGAAAGGGGATAACTTATAGGATATCCCCTTTCATATAATAAAAGAATAAAATACTATAAAAACAGATCAATAATAACGTTCCAAAATCCAGGCATCCTGGAAGTTCGGATAATATTTAGATCTGAAGGCGTCTCTGCTGTACAGAGCGTCTCTTTTGCTATCGAAACTGGAAACAATAACACGTAGCATACCAAGCTCGTTTTGGGCAACCATGGCATTATAACCATCACTCTGCATGCGGTCTCTCAACGAGTATGCATTTGTGTTGTTTCTGAAACTGCCTATTACTACGCTATAACGTCTTAGATTTGCACTGTTTTCTCCCATATATGGGTTGATACGTTCCTGACGTGTAGATACATTCAAGTCTTCTTCAAACTCATCAGTAAGTGGTTTGGAAACGACTTCGAATTCATCCTCAAATTCATCATAATCGTCTGCAAATTCATCATCTTCAAATTCATCAACAGGTAGGCCTGATTCTCTTTCTCTTGCTTGTTCATAAGCGGCTTTATAAGCACTTTGTTTAGGTTTACACGAGCTGTAAGCAAGTAACATGCATATAGCAGCTCCAAATAACCAAATCTTATTCATAATTATCCAGTTCTTAAATTATAATCGCAAAGATATAAATATTATTTACTATTTTCGCACTTAGTTGAAAATATATTATAAAGTAAATGAATAAAACTTTCTTTTTTATGGTTATTTCGGCATCCGTTTTGCTGGGTGCGTGTACGCACGAAGTTAAAAAGACAGAAAACACATCTCCTCTTATCGGGCGTACGGAGATAAAAGTATCCAACGGTCTGATGACCCCGGAAGTGCTGTATAGCTTAGCACGCGTAAGTGACGCCAAACTCTCTCCCGATGGAAGCAAAGTGCTCTACGGGGTGAGCTTTTTCAGTATTGAACAGAACAGAGGGAACCGTGAATTATTCGTTATGAATTATGACGGGACTGCTAAAAAACAAATTACAGAAACGCCAAAAAGTGAACAAAATGCTGTTTGGTTAAAGAACGGAAATGAAATTGCTTTTTTATCGTCTGAAAGCGGAAATTCGCAGGTTTGGATTATGAATGCAGACGGCACAAACCGTCGCCGGGTAAGTAATTATGAGGGTGGAATAAATGGCTTTATTCTCTCTCCGGATGAAACAAAAATTCTTTTCGTAAGTGATATTAAATACGGGAAAAGAGTTGTTGATATGTATCCCGATTTGCCCCAGGCTACTGGCCGCGTTGTGGATGATTTGATGTATAAACACTGGGATGAATGGGTGGAAACTATACCGCATCCGTTTGTAGCTTCTTTTGATGGGAAAATGATGGGTGAAGCCCTTGATATTATGCAAGGTGAGCCTTATGAGTGCCCGATGAAACCTCATAATGGAATAGAAGATCTGGCCTGGAGTCCGGACGGAAACCTGATAGCTTATGCCAGCCGTAAGAAAACCGGATTGGAGTATTCATTGTCTACAAACTCAGACATATACATATATAATATTGCTACAAAGGAAACCCGCAACCTGACTGAGGGTATGATGGGCTATGATACACATCCTTCTTTTTCGCCGGATGGTTCGTCTATTGCCTGGATTAGTCAGGAAAGAGATGGGTATGAGTCTGATAAAAAGCGTTTGTTTATAGTCAACCTCTCTTCGGGAGAAAAGCAGTATCTTACATCTGCCTTCGATTACAATGTAGACGATTTTCAATGGCTGCCCGATAGTAAGTCGCTTTACTTTATTGCTTGTAAAGAGGCACTTACCCATATCTGGCAAATAGGTTTGGATAAGCAGATTCGCCAGATTACTACCGGACAATATGACTATACAAGCATGGATGCCGTAGCTGGTAATATGATTGCGACACGCCATTCGATGGAACGTCCGGCTGAGATATATGCAATTAATGCACAGTCTGGTGAAGCTACAGAAATCAGTTTTGAGAATAAAGCTACACTGGATCAGTTGGCTGTCGGGAAATCGGAGCCCCGCTGGATAAAAACCTCCGATGGAAAGCAGATGCTTACCTGGATTGTATATCCGCCGAATTTTGATCCGACAAAGAAATACCCCACCTTGCTGTATTGCCAGGGAGGCCCTCAGAATACGGTTAGTCAGTTCTGGAGCTATCGCTGGAATCTTCAGATTATGGCAGCAAACGGCTATATCATTGTTGCTCCGAACCGCAGAGGATTACCCGGTTTTGGGCAAGAATGGCTGGAACAGATCAGTGGTGATTATGGTGGCCAGAATATGAAAGATTATTTTGCTGCGATTGACGAAATGGCGAAAGAGCCATATGTGGATGAAGAACGCTTGGGAGCAGTAGGAGCTAGCTATGGAGGTTTCTCTGTATACTGGCTTGCCGGACATCATCAGAAACGCTTTAAAGCCTTTATTGCACATGCCGGTATTTTCAATCTGGAACAGCAATATCTGGAAACCGAAGAATTGTGGTTTGCCAACTGGGATATGGGTGGCGCTTACTGGGATAAGAGTAATGCGATTGCTCAAAAAACATTCGCCAACTCACCTCATTTATTTGTAGATAAATGGGATACACCTATTTTAGTTACACATGGAGAATTGGATTACCGTATCCTTGCCTCGCAAGGTATGAGTGCCTTTAATGCAGCCAAGCTACGCGGAATTCCAACCGAAATGCTGGTCTTTCCTGATGAAAATCACTGGGTATTACAACCTCAAAACGGTGTCTTATTCCAACGCGTCTTCTTCAACTGGCTTGATAAGTGGCTGAAATAAGGAATGACGAATGACGAATGTAGAATATTTTGTTGCAATTTATTCCACATTCTTCATTCATCATTAAAAGATTATGCTATCGTAATTTCCGGATCCAAATAGATGTCCTGGATGGCATTTAGTAGTTCTACGCCATCTTTCATGGAGCGTTGGAAGGCTTTTCTTCCGCTGATTAGGCCCATACCGCCGGCGCGTTTGTTTACGATGGCTGTAAGGACGGCGTCTTTCAGGTCGGAAGCACCGTGTGATTCACCTCCCGAATTAATCAATCCTACACGTCCCATATAACCGTTGGCTACCTGATAGCGGCATAAGTCGATAGGGTGCTCGGTGGTGAGTTCTGTGTACATTTTCTGGTTGTATTTCCCAAAGTTAATGGCTGGGAAACCACCATTATTTACCGGTAACTTTTGTTTTACAATGTCTGCTTGTATCGTTACTCCCAGGTGATTGGCCTGGCCTGTCAGGTCGGCAGCGGCATGGTAGTCCATGTCTTCTTTTTTGAAACCATCGTTTCTCAGGTAGCACCATAGAACGGTAGCCATGCCCAGTTCGTGTGCATATTCAAAGGCTTCGGCTATTTCTACCAACTGGCGCCTACTTTCTTCTGATCCGAAATAAATGGTAGCTCCAACGGCTACAGCTCCCATATTCCAGGCTTCTTTGATCGTTCCGAACATCACCTGATTATACGAATTAGGATAGGTAAGTAATTCGTTGTGATTGATTTTCACCAGGAATGGAATTTTATGTGCGTATTTACGCGACATGATTCCAAGTACGCCAAAAGTGGAGGCTACGGCATTACAGCCGCCTTCTATCGCCAGTTTGATAATGTTTTCAGGGTCGAAGTATAGCGGATTCGGAGCAAATGAGGCTCCGGCGGTATGCTCTATTCCCTGGTCTACCGGCAGAATGGAGAGATAACCTGTATTGGCAAGTCGTCCGTGTCCGAACATGGATTGTAAACTTCTGAGTGTTTGTATATTCCTGTCAGAGTTTATCCATATATCATCCAGCTGGGTAGGAGATGGTACGTGTATCAAACTTTTTTCTATTGTCTTACATCTGTGATTAAGGTAATATTCACTTTCATGACCTAAAAGACTAATAACCTGTGCTGTATCCATAATAAAACTGTTTTATATTTATTAATTTATGTTTTTTCGTATCTATGTTTCTAACAAAAATAAGGAGTTTTTTGTTTTAAAACATCAATGGGACATTTTTATAATAAATAATAAAGATTACTTTTGTCCGATTGAAAACTTTTAACCAATTTGTTTGTTTTATATAAAACTAAAAGTTATGGCAAAATTTGAAATTACAAAAAGAAAAAATGGTGAGTTTCAGTTTAATCTGAAAGCTGGAAACGGAGAAATTATTTTAACTAGTGAAGGTTATGTAGCAAAAGAAAGCTGCAAAAAAGGTATCGAATCTGTAAAAAAGAATGGTCCTCTGGATGCACGTTACGAACGGAAGGAAGCGAAAAATGGCAAGCCGTTTTTTAACCTGAAAGCCAGCAATGGGCAGATCATCGGAACGAGCGAGATGTATGCCAGTGAGTCCGGCAGAGAAAAAGGTATCGAGTCTGTAAAAAAGAATTCGGCTATTGCTGATGTTGTTGATTTAACCGTTGAATAATAATTAATTGCGATAGGATAAAAAGAAAAAGTTAAACAATTAAAAACAAATTATCATGGGATGGATTTGGTTTATTATTATTGGCGTATTGGCCGGTGCTATTGCTGGCTATTTAATGAAAGGTAAGGGTTTTGGCTTTATTGTAAACTTAATTGTAGGTGTTATTGGCGGCTTATTAGGCGGCTGGATATTTTCTCTGCTAGGCCTGAGTACAAGTGGCCTTTTAGGAAGTTTGGTTACAGCTACGGTAGGTGCCGTTGTCTTACTTTGGATTTTGTCGCTGATTAAGAAATAGCTACTAGGGCTTTATGCTTAAAAGCGTAAAAGAATAAGAAAGGAACATCTTGAATGGTGTTCCTTTTTTCGTTTCTGTTTTGTCGTCTTTATCTTGAGATTTATTTTACTTTTGCAAATATAAATATAAAGGTTACTGCTATATGTTCGCTTTAATGCCGATAATCTTTCTTTTGGGAATCCTTGCCATTGCTTTAGAGGATAAGATAAAAATAAACAAAGCGGCTATTGCTTTGTTTATGGCTATTTCGTTGTGGATGATTTTGATGCTGGATGCATACCATATTTTTATTGACAGGTCAAGCCCATTGTTTCAGGAATTCCTGCTTGAAAACCCGGAAATGGCCGATCTTCCTCCGCATCAGCAGTTTGTTAATTTTATATCCAATCGTTCCATCGTCTATCATTTAGGAAATGTGGCCGAAACGCTGTTTTTTATCATGTGTTCGATGCTGATTGTCGACATAATAGACAAGCATGGAGGCTTTCGATCGGTAACAGGCTATATTGCAACTGCTAATAAACGGAAGCTGTTGTGGTATATCAGTTTTTCTGCTTTTTTCTTTTCTGCTATTCTAGACAACCTGGCAGCTGCTATTGTAATAATGGCTATTCTGCGTAAGATTGTTCCGGATCGTACAGACCGGATGAAATATGCCTGTATGCTTATCATTGCTGCCAATGCCGGAGGCTCTTGGTCTCCTATCGGAGATGTAACGACTCTTTTGCTTTGGGTGGGAAAGAATATCTCGGCTATGCATCAGATTACACATTTGTTTGTTCCAGCTTTGATCAATTTGCTGGTTCCGCTTACTATTGCTCATTTCTGGTTATTCAAAAAAGGGGCTACCTTACGTGTTTTGAGCGAAGAAGAGAAAGAGGATGAATATATACCGGAAATACCCAATCATGCACGCAGAACCATTTTTACGATCGCAGTCTTGTCACTGGCTTTAGTCCCTGTCTTTCAGATGACAACAGACTTGCCTCCCTTCCTGGGTGTTTTGTTGGGATTGGTTATCCTATGGTTTTATACTGATATCATGTATAGCAGGCTGCACCGGATAAAGGAGTCTAGGAAATTGCGGATCGTAAACTTGTTACCCAATGTGGATTTGTCTACCATCTTCTTTTTCCTGGGTATATTGATGGCTGTAGGGGCTTTGGAGACTTCCGGGCATCTGGGTTTGATGTCTGGTTTTCTGGACAAGCATATCCATCAACCTTACATTATTAGTTTTGTAGTAGGGCTTTTATCCTCTTGTGTAGACAATGTGGCACTGGTTGCGGCTACGATGGGGATGTATCCGGTGGTTCCGTATGCAGCGGATCTGGCTCCTTATGCGCAATTTTTTGTTAGTGATGGGGGTTTCTGGACGTTCCTGGCCTATTGTGCGGTAACAGGAGGAAGCATTTTGATCATCGGATCGGCTACCGGTGTAACGGTTATGGGAATGGAAAAGATTGATTTTATGTACTATACCAAACGATTTACAATCCTGGCTCTGGCAGGTTATATCTGCGGAGCGGGAGCCTATATGTTATTGTTTGCCTAAACTGAATTTATATGAAGAAAAAATGGATTATGTTGGCTGTTTGTGCAGCCTTGTTTACAGGGATAGAAGCCATGGCTTGTACCGGTTTGCTGGTTGGGAAGAAGGCTTCGGTTGACGGTTCTGTTATGATCAGTTATTCCGCAGATTCCCATACGCTTTATGGCGAGTTATATCGTTGGCCGGCTGCTGTTTGGCCGAAAGGTTCCATGCTGGATGTAGTAGAGTGGGATACCGGTAAACCCTTAGGGAAAATCCCGCAGGTAGAACAGACCTATTCTGTAATAGGAAATATGAATGAGTATCAGGTAGCTATCACAGAAAGTACTTGGGGAGGCCGTCCGGAGTTGGAAGACTCTACCGGTATTATGGACTATGGTAGCCTGATATACATCGCTTTGCAACGTTCAAAGTCGGCTCGAGAAGCTATAAAAGTAATGACAGACCTGGTGAAGGAACATGGCTATTATAGCAGTGGCGAAACCTTCTCTATTGCTGATAAAAACGAAGCATGGGTGATGGAATTGATCGGTAAAGGAGTTGGAAATAAAGGGGCTGTATGGGTGGCCATCCGTATTCCCGACGATTGTATTTCTGCTCATGCCAATCAGGCTCGTATTCAGCAGATTCCGTTTAAAGACAAGGAAAACTGTATGTATTCTCCGGATGTAGTTTCCCTGGCACGCGAAAAAGGCTATTTCAGCGGAAAAGACGAAGATTTTAGCTTTGCAAAGGCTTATAATCCATACGATTTTAGCGGTTTGCGTGGTTGCGAAGCTCGCGTATGGTCTTTCTTCAACAAGTATGACAAAACGATGGGAAAATATGCCGATTTTGTGAAAGGCGATCCTAGCAAGGAACCGATGCCTTTATACATCAAACCGAACAAGAAACTTTCTGTTCAGGATGTACAGAACGCCATGCGTGATCATTACGAAGGAACAGACCTGGATATGACAAAAGATGCCGGAGCAGGCCCGTATAAAGTGCCATATCGCTGGCGTCCGATGAACTTCAAAGTAGACGGTGAGACCTATGTGAATGAACGTGCTATTGCTACGCAACAAACAGGTTTTGTGATTGTTCCGCAGATGCGTAACTGGCTGCCCGACGAAATAGGTGGTATTCTGTGGTTTGGCGTTGACGATGCGGATATGGCTGTCTTTACCCCCCTGTATAGCTCTATGCTGGATGCCCCCGAATGTTATCGCGTGGGGAATGGTGATATGCTGACATTCTCTTGGACATCAGCCTTCTGGATGCATAACTGGGTGGCCAATATGGCTTATCATAAATATAGCTTTATGATACAAGACATTCGCAAAGTACAACAAGAGTTGGAAAATGGCTATCAGGATGTGGTTCCCGCCATCGATAAAGCTGCAGCGGAATTGTTGGCTAAAGACCCGATGGAAGCCCGTAGATTCCTTACTTGGTTTAGCACCACTACAGCCGATAATGCAACAGCCCGCTGGAGAAAGCTAGGTGAATATCTGACGGTTAAATATATAGACGGAAACGTAAAGAAAGAAGAGGATGGAGCATTCAAGCGGAACCCTTATGGAATGGCTGTTTCTCCTGACTTCCCAGGCTATGATGAAGCCTATTATCGCAGCATTGTAAAAAGTGCCGGCGAGCGTTTGAAAGTAAAAGAGTAATCTTATTATTAATCATAAAAACGTAAAGACATGAAGAGAATTGTTGTTTTGCTAATGTTGGTTGTTTTCTCCCTTGGCGTTCATGCGCAGAATCATAAGGGGGATTCGTCTTTTGGTTTGAACCTTGGTTACGGATTTGATTCTGAGAATGTAACACTTGGACTTGATTATCGGATCAATTTTACGGATGCAGTGCGTTTCGCTCCTTCTATTACTCATTTTGTGAAGGATAATGGACTAAGCGCCTGGATGATTGATGTGAATGCGCATTATGTTTTCCCACTGAGTGAATACTTTGGCTTTTACCCTCTGGCAGGTTTGAGTCTTGGCTTCTGGAAAGCCAGTGCTGGTGGTTGGAGTCATAACGATACTCGCTTTGGAGCAAATCTTGGCTTAGGCGGCGAAGTATATGCTTCAAAAGAAATAACACTGGGTCTGGAAGTGAAATATAATATCGTAAAAGACATTGACCAAGCGTTGATTGCCTTCCGCGTAGGATACAATTTCTAATATCCCTTAAGAAAAATACAGGATATTCTTGTCCTTTTTATGTTTAGAGGTACCTCTAAATTTATTTACACCTACCTCTAAATCGATTTACACGTACCTCTAAATTATTTTAGACGTACTTCTAAATAAAAAACGATCAAAAGCCACTTGGAAAATGGCTGAGCAAAGTGGGAAAAGGAATCACCACTTCAGATAATCGTCAAACGTGATATGTTCAAAGTTGGGGATTACTTTATATACTTTGTCCTGCAAGGACTCGGCAGAGTTTGTTGTGCTAAGTCCTATTACTCTCATTCCGGCAGCTGTTCCGGACTGTACACCGGCAAAAGAATCCTCAAACACCAGGCAATCTCCGGGAGGGACTTGCAGGTCGGATGCTGCCAGTAGATAGCACATCGGGTCGGGCTTTCCTTTAGTGATACGATCGGCTGTGACAATGGTATCGAACAGGTTTTCAAGATTATACATGGAAATAGCCCGTGTTATTTTAGCCATATCGGAACTGGTGACAAGACCAAGTTTGACCTGATGCGACTTTAAAAGCCGAAGGAAATCTATCGAGCCTGGCATGGCGGGAAGAGGCATAGTAGCCTCATATTCGGAGGCTTCCCTAAAAATCTTTTGTCTTTCTTCTTCGGGACGATCACTGAAATATTGGATTATTATATCGGGAAGGGTAGTACCTTTGATAACGTCCTGAAAGTTTTCAATCCCGATGTTGTAACGTTTGCCGGCCTCGTGCCAGAATATATCATAAATAGGCTCAGTATCAACAATTACGCCATCAAAATCGAAGAGAGCTGTTTTTCTTTGTTCCATTAGATTATCGTATGTAAATATGTAGTATTTAAGAGGCAAAGATACATTTTTTATCTATCTTTGATCTGTTTATAATCTAAATTCATGGTAACACGCAGAGATTTCCTGAAAAGTACGGCCCTAGGTACAGCCGCAATTACAGTAGGAGGTATTTCCTTTCCGCATAGCAGTTACGCCCGCATTGTTGGAGCAAATGACAAGATAAAGGTCGGTGTTGTTGGTTTTTCAGACCGAACGAGACATACTTTAATCCCTTCCTTTCAGGTATATGCCGAGCAGATGGGCTTTGAAATTGTAGCCGTATCAGACATATGGAAACGTCGTAGAGAAGAGGCTATAGCCTTTATGAAGAATACCTACGGGAAAGATATAAAGGCTTTTCGCAATAATGAAGAACTGTATGAGGCCGGAATATGTGATGCTGTGATTATAGCAACCGCTGATTTTCAGCATGCGCTGCACTGTATAGAAGCCGTAAAGGCTGGCTGTGATGCGTATGTGGAGAAGCCTTTTGCTGAGACAATGGCTGATAATCGGGCAGCCCGCCAGGCTGTGTTGGAGACAGGTCGTATTGTGCAGATAGGCTCTCAACGCCGTTCTGCACCAAACTATCAGGCTGCAAATGAGTACATCAGGTCAGGGAAGTTCGGTAAGGTAACGATGGTTGAGATGAGTTGGAACGTGAATCAGCCGGGACGTTGGCGTCGACCGGATTTAGTATCCCAATGCTTTGAAAAAGATACCGATTGGAAACGCTTTCTGATGAATCGCCCCTATGAGGAATGGGATCCTCGCAAGTATCTGGAATACCGCTTGTTCTGGCCTTACTCGTCCGGTATTCCCGGGCAGTGGATGTCGCATCAGATTGACACGGTTCATTGGTTTACCGGATATGCTCACCCCAAGTCTGTTGTAGCAAATGGAGGTATTTACCAATGGAATGACGGACGCTCAAACGCTGATACCCTGACAGCTGTATTTGAATATGCCGGAGCGGATGCCTCGGATGCTTTTCAGGTAGTCTATTCATCACGCATGCATAATAGTGCCGGAGGGGTTAAAGAACTCTATTTCTCTAATGGTGGATCCTTGAATCTGGAAACAAATAAAGTAACGTCGGATGGTGGCCTGACAGAACGTATGGCTGCACAAATGGGTATGCCTTCAAATATGCTGGACACTTTCGATTTACCGTCAGTTAAAGTTGAAACAGCTGCTAACACAGGGACAGATCCGATGACAAACTTACACATGCTAAACTGGATGGAATGTATAAAGAGTCGCAAACAGCCAAATGCCCCAGTAGATGCCGGATACAATCATTCCATAGCAACGATAATGTGTACCGCTTCCTTGCAGACGGGAGAAAAAGTGACTTTTGATGAAACTACTCAGGAAGTAAAAGCCGGAGGGAAAGTCTTCACTTATTAATGCCTCTCCTGCGGAATTTTGCCTAATAAGTAGCTGTCTATTTGTTTAACAAATTCTTCGCGAGGAAGGGCGCCTTGTGCTATTTGAGGGATTCCATCCGTAGGAATGAAGAGTAGGGTAGGGATGCTTTGTATTCCGAAAGCTGAAGCCAGCTCTTTTTCCTTGTCGATGTTTACTTTGTAGATAATAATGTCATCTTTATATGCAATGGCTAAATCTTTCAGAATAGGAGAAACTTTTTTGCATGGTCCGCACCAGTCGGCATAGAAATCAACGATGCAAGGCTTATCGCCTTCATATATCCATTGGGTGCTATTCTCTTCATAATTAAATACCTTACTGAGAAAATCAGCCTTGTCTAAAACGATAATTTCACCTTTAGAAACCTTTTCTTTTCCATTGCTCTCTGTCTTTGCCGACATAGAACAACTAAAGAGGGATAATATGACAGAAAAAGCAAAAAAAGTACTCAACTTATTCATCTTCATGCAGTATTTATTTTCAAGCCCACAAAAATAAAGATAAATATCCACGCGACACCATCAAAAACCCTAAAGAAAAATAATAGAATTAAAATAAGAAAAAATCGCCCCAAAAGTTAGGAAGTAAAAAAATAATACTTACCTTTGCCCCGCGTTTGAGACAAAACGCAAAACATGATGACAATTTAGGAGAGATGGCAGAGTGGTCGATTGCAGCGGTCTTGAAAACCGCCGTACTGAGAGGTACCGGGGGTTCGAATCCCTCTCTCTCCGCAAACAAGCAAAGCAAAAACAAGATAATCCCTGTAAATTAGACGTTTACGGGGATTTTTGTTTTTGGAAGAATAACAGAAAATAGCAAATTGGAGTACTTTTCGCAGACTTATTCGGGGAGGAGTGAGAAAAATAGGAAAAGCTCCCCTCTTTATAGGTAATGGATTGTTTTTCAATGTAATGCTATGTTTTGCGTAGTTCTGTTCCCACCGATATTTCATATATTTCGAACCCAATTAAAAATTGAAATGTATGAAAAGAATGACCTTCAAAATCCTGTTTGTCGTAAAGGCATCACGGGTCGCAAAAGATGGGAAAAGTCCTGTTTATTTGCGTGTTACAGTCAATGGACAACGATGTGAAACATCCATTAGCCTTAGAGTTGACTTCAAAAAGTGGAATACTATCGCTGAAAAGGTAATCGGGGACGATCGGGGAGACCAAGAAATCAATTTCCGTTTAGACACCATCCGCATGCGGATTATGCAAATCTATCGCGAGATGGAATTCGACCGCAAAGAGATTACAGCACATAAGATTATTGACCAGTATTTGGGAAGAAACGACAAGCCGGTAATTATGTTACTTGATATTTTTCGAGAACACAACGAGCGTTGTCGAAAACTGATTGGCAAAGATATGGCTCCGGCGACAGTTACCCGTTATGAAACTTCGTTGAAACATACAGCGAATTTTATCCAATTCAATTTCCACAAAGAAGACATTCCGATTACGGAAGTCAACCACAAATTTATTACGGATTACGAGTTTTATCTAAAGACCGAACGAAACTGCTCTCATAATTCGGCAACCAAGTATCTGAAAAATTTCAAGAAAATTATTCGTATTGCTTTGGCAAACGACTATATCAGTAAAGACCCTTTCGCCAATATTAAGTTCACGCTGGATGAGGTGGAGCGGGACTTCTTAGAAGATTCCGAAATTCAACGAATTATAGATAAAGAGATAACAATAGAGCGATTGGCACAGGTGCGTGATATTTTTGTTTTTTCGATTTTTACAGGCCTCGCCTTTTCAGATTTGAAAGGACTTACAGCCGAACATATCGCCACTGACAATAATGGTGCATTGTGGATTAGAAAAAAGCGACAGAAGACCAACAATATGTGTAATATCCCATTATTGGATGTGCCAAAACAGATATTAGCAAAGTATAAGAACCACCCTGTTTGTGTTCAGAAAGGAACTTTATTACCTGTTCTTTGCAACCAGAAGATGAACGCATATTTGAAAGAACTGGCTGACATATGCGGAATTGCGAAGAAAGTCTCGACACACACCGGCCGACACAGCTTCTCAACGTCTGTTGCCTTAGCTAATGGAGTTTCAATCGAAAATGTAGCAAAAATGCTGGGGCATTCCGATACAAAGATGACTCGCCATTATGCCAAAGTATTGGATAAGAGTATTATGCGAGATATGGAAGGGGTAAATGGTAAATTTTCAATCGGATAAATTATGAAACGAGATGTAATAACTATAGAAAATGGAATTGTATCCGTTCCGGTATCAGCCGAGGTCTGGATGACACAACACCAACTTGCCGATTTGTTCCAATGTTTTGTAGGCAAAGTAAATGCAAATATTCGTGCTATTCTGAAAACTAGCGTATTGGATGAAACCAATGTTTGTCGGACTTATCATTACAAGAATGGTGATTTTGTTGAACAATATAGTTTGGAAATGATTGTGGCTCTTTCATTTCGGATTAAGTCGAAGAATACAGAAATCTTTCGGGAGTGGTTAATGAATAAAGTAGTATTTCAAAATAGTCTCCAACTGTTATTAATTAGCAATTTTCAGAGCAATAAGTCAATGCTCAATTGATTTTTCTTATTTTTCGTTCACAAAAGAACAGGAAGAGAATAAAACGCCAAACCCAATGCCCTGCCGGGTTTCCTTTGGAAAGGTTTGTCTAATTTATTCTTTTCCTGTACGATAAAAGTTGCCGAAAAAAAGAAAAAATAGTATTGTGTTTAGGGTTGGTTCCGGAAAGCTTCATGGTATCCGTCATTAAGTAGTTTCTCTATATCTGATGATCTATACAGTATCTTGCCGCCCAGTTTGATATATGGGATTCGACCTTCGTTCCTATAATCCTGTAGACTCCTCCGGCTCAACTTTAATTTCTTGGAAAGTTCCTCATCCGTATAAAAACTGTCTCCGTTCAGGGTCGGTTTGCGGGATGTGAATAGCTTCTCTATCACAGTAGATAGCCGTTCGAGTGAAAGGAAAAATGATTTTACCCTTTCGTTTTCGGATGTAATTAATTGGTTGCTCATATCTGTTTTCCTTTTTTATATTTAGCTTGCTCGCGTTTTTCTTCTACTACTGGAACGATTTTTTCCACGTCTTCCGGTTTGTAATAAGTTTTATGGCTGATTTGGGTATATGCCAGCGTTCCATTATCCCGAAGCGTTTGAAGTGTCCGTTTCGAGATGTTCAAAAGCTGGCATACGTCCTGATTATCCAACCATTCTTTCATATCTCTGTCTCCATGCAAGCGGCATAGATGCTCCATCCGGCTTGCAAAATCTTCAAACTTGGAGAGCATTTTCTCGAAAGTTTGTGCTTCAATATTTATTATTTCCATATCTTTATTTTTTAAGTATTAATTTCAATCGAAGCACAAATATATATACAAAAAATCGGTTAAATAGCAAAGAATCAGGCTATGGCAGCATTTGTCCGGGGTTGTCCGGGGTTTTGGAGATAAACTCATTTCAGAAATGGAAAAATTTTGCTTTAAATAAGGAAAACAGCCTTCGAAAATCAATCCGAAGGCTGCCCTGTTTTACACGTTCCATTACTCACGTATAAATTTTCGGAACTCCTCATTTCTGATAGAATCGTAAGGAGCATTCCCTTCTGCCTGTTCAAAAGCCAACAGGATACGTTCCTGTGCACGAGGTATCCGTGTTATTATCTGTTCGAAAAGATCTGTATCACAAAGTTCAAATGCGACATTTAAGGCAGCCTTCTTTTTCTCTCTGTCAACTGTCCTGCCTGATGCCAGACCGCCCAACATCTGAAGTTCCTCAAAAGAAGTCCCATGCCCCCATGTGCCTATTTGTCTTGCCCTTGAAATTGCTGCTACGAAGTTTTTCTCTGTCAATTCTTCGAGTAGCTCTTTACTTACCAGCGAGCGGGCAACCTTGACACGTAGCTCATAAGTACGATTCTCCATATAAAGCGTGGTGTCTTTAAATCTCTTTAATATCGAACTGGTTACTTTTTTATATGCTTTTACCACCTGTCCCCAAGTAGCATCGTAGATTCTTTTCAAGAGTCTGAGGTGCATATCGCCGAATGCCTTGCGCAGCGGATCGCTCAGGAGCATCCCCGCCCAAAACCACAGGCTCACCAATACATAGAATTTTATAAATACTTCGTTCATTATTCTGTTGGGTTTATATTATTCGTCTGATAAATGGTATCTATCTCCTCTTTGAATGTATCCAGATGGTTCAGGATAATATTCTCCACATAGCTGCTGATAGTCGCTTTTGATTCATCCATCAGGTGAACAATTCGCATCAACCGGCGGTGGGTCGTGGCAGTTATGTACAGCGGCTTTCGGTGAGTGAAGTCTATCCGATTGAAGAACAAGCTTTGATAATCTGCCTGTGGTTTGCGCTTTCTTCTCTCTGGTGGTTTTGCAGGAGGTTCAGGAACTTTGGATGCTGGTTCCATCACTTCCGAGTCCACGCTGGCAGACTTTACTTCTTCCGGTGTTGTATTCTCCATAGCCTTTTCCAACGGCACACCCTGATGTACCATTGAGCGGAGTTTATCGAATTTATTCTCTGTTGCCATTATAATTGAGGTTTAAGGTGAATAATCTCCATAATTTCATTAACCAGCAAATCCAAGTTGCTGCCTTTGAGTAAATTCCTATCAGCAGGAAAGATTGTGGATAGAAAAACTGCATCGCTACCCTCGATGGACTGTTCCTTGTCGTAGCGGACGGATTGCGAGATAACTGTCTGCATCAGCGGTAATCCAAATTGGCAGATAAGTTTCTCGTAGTGTTCGAGCCAGTCTTTCTTGATACGTCCATCGACACGATTCCAAAACAGATGGATGGCTTTCAGGTTCAGGTCTTTGTATTCCCCCAACACTTCTTTTACAGGAACAATGAATGAGAGTGTACTCTCCATTGACATCCGAGAGGGAGCCATTGGCACGAAAACATAATCCATCGACATAAAGGTTGAAATTACCCCATCGTTGTTGATGGTTCCCGGCAGGTCGAAAAATACCACATCATAGTCGGCTGGTTCGCCAGCCAAAAACTCACGGGCTTTCAGGATTGCTTCTTCCGGTTTGGAGCATACGATCCGATAAGTCTGTTTACCCAGCGAATCAAACAGGGCAATAGCTTTGGACTGATAGTGCAGGTTGGTTTCCAACTGCCGGATTTCACGTTTACGCATGTCGTAGACACTGCATTGCGGATAGTCGCAATCCATTACGGCAACATTCAGTCCCTTGAGATAATGCAGATAGCTTGCCACGAGTACTGTAAATGTACTTTTGCCGACACCTCCCTTTTGGGTGGAGAAGGCGATAAATAAAGGTTTTTTTTTCATCTTGTTTTCAATTTTTAGAATTACACATATTGATATTTGTAAGTTTTTCAAGCTTTATTATTTTGTTGTTTTCAAGTTTCCTTGTTTTCAAATTACCAAACCACCAAGTTTTCATGTTTGATATTTTTCAAGTATTCAAAATATAAAACCAACTTGAAAAACTTCTAATCAGAAAAACAGCAGATTTTCCAAGTCTCAAAATTTATCGACAGATTGAAATTTGTATATTCTCCTATCTGTAAAATCTGCCAATTCCAAACTTTCCAAACTTTCAGTCGCGAATATATAATATTCTGTTTGTCAATATACAATGTCGGTTTCTTATGCATTGAAAGGATGTGTTTTGCACCAAGGACATGCTATTAAGAAGGCTATTTGAATAATTGCAGGACAAGTATGTTTTTTTTATCTCTCAATGGTTTGCCTGAATTTATCAATTGGCAAATCGGCGCAATTCGCACCGATTGCTTTCCGGTCAAACAAGCAATATATAGCAGAGTTATACATGCCAATCCGGCTTTAACATTGACCGGATATTATTAATTTTCTTCGTGGTCTGAAATATTAAAATGACAGACCGATGAATGAAGAAAATTATTTTAAGGCGACCTCCAATTTAAGTCGCATTAGAGAATCCGGGCTTCTTAGTTTTATGCGCCGGATAGTGTGTAACAGTTGCCGCCTAAGCAAAAAACAAAGAGCCTCTCGCCTCTTTATTTTTTTGTCGTCGTCAAAGGAGCAAGGTAATCGCACGGGTAACCCGAAATTCGCCTTTGGCTCTTTCTTGTTCCTCCTGTGCATACCTTGCCCTGCGGGGCAGCGAACTCCTGCGCCCGCTCCCGATGGTCGGCTGGTTTGGGTTCGCTTGACAACCTTCCCGTTATTCTCCCGATGGTCGCATGCTGGTCAGGTTGTCTTGCAAGCCTTCGCTTCATCTCCCGGTGGTCGCTTTCGTTTCGGCTTGCCCGGCTATCTGAATAGCCGGAAAGATTCCATAACCTTCAAATGTATATGTTATGGAAGATAAGAAAGAGGAGAAGCCTAAACGTGGTCGTCCGGCTAAGGAGAAAGAGAAGCTAAATTGTTCAATCAATCTCAAATTGACAGAGAAAGACTTGGGTTTAATCAAGGAGAAAGCGGAGAAAATAGGGATGAAAGCAACCCAATATGCACGGGAAATGGTGCTTAAAGTAGGTGTCAAATCCCGTTTTACATTGGAGGAACTTGACCTTATGCGAAAACTTTCAGGTATAGCAAATAACCTGAACCAGATCGCAAAGAAAGCTAATCAGGCAGGATATATTGCGGAAAGCATTAATATAATGGGAATGATGATCAGAATTAAAAGGATACTGGATGATCGCTAAGAATATCAAGGGAAAGTCATTCAGGGGATGTGTATCATATGTGATGAACGAAACTGCCAAGTTGCTTGAAGCCGAAGGTGTATTAGCTTCAAGTAAACACGATATTATCCGCAGTTTTGCCATGCAACGTTCCGGTAGAAAAGAAATTAAGCAGCCTGTCGGACACATTCCATTGTCATTTGCTCCCGAAGATAAAGATAGAATGACGAATGATTTTATGGTACAATTAGCTAAGGAATACATGGAAAAAATGGGCATTAAAAACACCCAATATATCATTGTCAGGCATCACAACACCGACAATGAACACATTCATATTGTCTATAACCGAATCGACAATAACCTGAAATTAATATCAGTCAACCACGATTACAAACGGAATATCAAGGTTTGTAAGAAGCTAAAAGATAAATATGGATTGACTTATGGAAAGGATAAAGAAAGGGTTAAGCGTGAGAAGTTAAGGAATCCGGATAAGGCAAAATATTATATCTATGATGCGATTAAAACCGTTCTGCTGGAATGTAAAACACCTAATGACCTGCGATATAATCTTCAGAAATTCGGGATAGAGCTTGAGTACAAGCATAAACGAACATCATCTGAGATTGAGGGAGTATCATTCCGGTACGGAGATATAGCATTCAAAGGCTCTGAGGTAGATAGAAAATACAGCTTTGGAAATATCAAAAAAGTATTAGAAAAAAATATCGAGGAGTCGAAAAAACGAGGAGAGGAAGAACTTTTACAGGAACAGACGGCACAAAAAGTAAGGCAAGAGGCTACGTTAAAAGTCAAACAAGAAGACGAAGAAAAAGCGAGGAAAAAAGACGAGGCAAAAGTACAAGTAGCCAAACGGAATATTATTATTAAAGGTGTGGTATTGAGTGATGAGCAAGAGAAAACGCTGATGGGCAGTGGTCATATATTCCTTGAAAATATGACAGCTAAGGATGGAAAAACTCAATTCTCAGCTTATGTTTTCCTAAATGATGAGAAGAAGCAGGTGTTGTTCTCCTATGACAATCCTGATGAGTTTGTGAAATACGGCAAGTATGAAATGCGTATCCGGGATAAGATTCTGATTGAAAATGGGTATATGACCAAGGCTAAAGTAAAATGGTTTGGAGGAGTAAATTATGCCTATCCATTTCTTTGGAAAGCGAATAAGTCTGATGCCGAATATAAAGAGTCATGGAATGATCCAAGGTTGCCGAAAACTCAAAAGGAGGAACAGAAACAAAAGCCAAAGCAACCTATTATTCAACAGAAGAACAGAGGGAGGAAGAGGTAAGTCCAAGCGGAGGAACGAGAATATTAACAACAAATTTATTACGTAAAAACAGATAAAAATGACTTCAGTAAAAATAAAATTTAGAAAATCAACAATAAAGAATAAGGAGGGAGTCCTCTATATTCAAATTATTCATAGTCGTGAAACTAAGCTCATTACGACAAGATTTCGTTTGCATTCTTTTGAGTGGGATAATCGTTCATCCACAGTAGTCGCAAATACCATAGACTCTGAAAGGATGTCTTACTTGCAAAACATAAAAGACGGATTAGAATTAGAAATCAGGCAGATTTATGATTTAATCTCCATGCTTGAAAGGCGTGGCGATTATACTACTAAGGAATTGGTTGAATACTACTTCAATAATTCTTTTAATGGTTATTTCTTTCCTTTCATAAAGTATCAAATCAAGGAGTTGAAGTCTGAAAATCGAACCAAAACCGCATCAATATATGAAACAGCGAGGAGAAGTTTTTCTCGCTTCCGGTATGGAGAAGATATCCGAATCGACAAAATAGACAGTGCATTGATGCAACGATATGAAACTTACCTAAAAAATAATGGTGTATCACAGAATAGTATTTCTTGCTATATGCGAGCATTGAGAGTTATATACAATCTGGCGGTACAAAAAGGCTTGACAATCTCAAAAAATCCGTTTAAGGATGTTTATACCGGTATAGACAAGACAACAAAGAGAGCCGTAAATCAAGACATTATCTCTAAATTGATTAGGTTTGATTTTTCGGAATATAGCCATTTGCAATTGGCACGAGACCTTTTTATATTTAGTTTTTACACACGGGGAATGTCCTTTGTTGATATGGCTAATCTCAAACAGAGTAATCTAAAAAACGGTTATCTTATCTATTCCCGAAGTAAAACTAAACAAGTTTTGACCATCAAAATGGAAAAATGTATTGAAGAAATAATAGACCGATATAAGGAGGTTGTTTTTGATGATTACATTCTTCCCATATACAACCCTCTGAACCGTGATTATAACAGTCATTTACGAACCTACAATAAACGTCTTAAACGAATTTCGGAACTACTCAATCTGGAAAAGCCATTGAGTTCGTATGTCTCACGGCATTCTTGGGCTACAATAGCCTTGCGCAAAGGAATTTCGGTACAAGTTATCAGTGAAGGGATGGGGCATGAAAATGAGAAGACAACCCGAATATACTTAGCTTCTTTGGATCAATCTCTTATAGACGATGCAAATGCCCAGATAATTTCGCTATAAAAACATCTCCGAAAAAAGATACCACCTCTTGCTTAGAAGTGGTACGCATGAAAAACAATGAATTTGACAGAAATATAATCATTTATGGAAATAATAATCTCAATTATTGTTGGACTAGTTATCTTATTTGTTGTATATGCTATTTGTTCAGCATTATTCAAATCATTCCCCATGTTAATGTATATATTAGCTGGAATAGTCGCAATCGGCATTGGAGTTACTTCTACTTGGTGGATTGGTATTATTGTCGGACTTATAGCTTTAGGGTTATTTGCACGTATGCAAGAAAACGGAGGGCATAGATGCATTCACTGTAATAGTTATGATACAGTTGAACAAGAAATTGATGAAGATTTAATAGATAGTCTTAACTGGAAGCAAAAGAAACCTGAGATTTGGGAAATTAAGGATTTTGTAAAATGTAATAAATGCGGTCAATATTCTGCTATATATAAAAATTAACAACTATAAAAACTTATTATTATGGATATTATTGATTTTATGCTTAAGACCCTTTTCGAACTAGTTGGGTGGATTTTTAAACAGATACTTAATTTGTTTGCATGGATTATAAAGGGACTTTGGAACTTAATGTCTGGAAAAAAATCTCAAAGTTTAGAATAACATATTTATTAAGCAGTATCAATATGATTAAAAAATTACCGAAAGCAAAAATTTGTACTCTATTTATTACTTATGGTTGTAACTTGAACTGTGTATATTGTTTTGAAAAATATAAAGATCCCCAAAAAGTGATGTCTCTTGATTTGGCTAAGGAAATAATAATGAAAGAGTTTTCCCAAGTAGAGGCTTCTAGTGTAAATGACTCACTTAAAATTGATTTGTTTGGAGGAGAGCCTCTTATGAATTTCAAATTCATAAAAGATTTTTCCGAATGGCTTTGGATGCAGGATATAAAAATTCCATACATAATATATGCTACTACAAATGGGACATTATTAGATAAGGAAAAACAAGAGTGGTTTAGGAAAAATAAGGAAGAAATAGTTTTAGTAATGTCGGTAGATGGGGATTCTGCAATGCAGATGAAGAATAGAGGTTGTTCTACCGAAAAATTACCTATGGAAATTGCCTATGAGTTATGGCCCGATCAACCATTTAAAATGACAATATCTAAATATTCCATTCAAGATTTAGCTAATGGACTGATTAATATGGTAAAACAAGGGTATTTAGTGGAAAGTCGGTTAGCTCAAGGCGAAAATTGGGAAGATGGAGACGCCGAAGTATATCGTAGAGAATTATCTAAAATAGCCAGATTTTATCTGGATAATCCAGAATATATTCCTGGATCTTTATTTACCCGCTTTTATGGAGATGTGTTAACTAGCAACACTCCATTGAAATTCTGTGGCGCAGGAACTAATATGATAGCTTATGATATAGAAGGAAAAACCTATCCTTGTCATATGTTTTCTCCCATTGTCTTGGGAAAAGACGCTAGAGATGACATTTCTCAAATTAACTTCTACAACCCGGATGAATTAATAGAAGAGTCTTGCTTAAAATGCAAAATGGTTCGTGTTTGTCCTTCTTGTATCGGATATAATTACTACCAAAGAGGTAGCGTAAAAAAACGAGACAAATCCATGTGTAAATTAATGCTTGTTGAAGCACAAGTAATAAGTGCATTTCAAATAGAATATTATATGCGCAAAAAAAATGTAATTACTGAAGAAGAAAAGGTTAAGTTAAAAGCAGCACTCTATGCTTATAAATCATTGATCGATTTCTCATTCGATAATAATTAATTTATGTTTAACTATTAAAAGAATTCTTTATGAAAGTATCAGAATTATTACTGGAAGAAGCGACTTTGTTGGTTGAAAATACTAACAATAATTTAGTTGCAGAAATGGCTGCTTGCGGATGTTTTGGTTGCGGTATGGGCTGTTCAGGAACAGTTGGGATGTAATTGAAACTAATCTGTTTAATTTCTCTCCTTGCTATATAAGCAAGGAGAGAGTTTTATCAAGATAATATTATGGGATCTCGTCAATACAAAGCAACACCACCCTTAGAAACTATTAACCACGCCCGTGAAATATTGAAAAAATTAGGGGTATTTACTATAGAACATCATTATAGAAAAGAAGGGCTCTATTACTCCTGTAGAATACTTATTGCAAACGATAATTTACAAGTGATAGATGTTGGCACTAATGGTAAAGGAATGACCATCGAATATGCATTAGCTAGTGCATATGGTGAATTAATGGAGCGAATCCAAAATAGAATGTTCTTCAAAGATATTTTTTTTGCCATTAAGGACAGCAATAGCAAGCATAAACAACAGGCAGACTTTATAAGCATCCTAAAACAGAATAGATTAGTTCTTGATTTTAGATATTATCCAGATGAAAGAAAGTATATTTTAGGAAGTATTCAAGAATTAGTTTCTCAAATTTCAATCTATATGCCATCTGCTTATCACCCAGTTGAAGAGCAAAATTTATTGCTTGCGATGACAAATGATGGAATTGGTAAAATGCAAATACCGCTGCTCGAAGCTGTTTACTATAATGTGAATAAAAAAGTTTGTGAGTATTTACCATTTCAACTTATTCGTCTTTCGTCCAGTTCTACAGGGATGTGTGCAGGTAATACTCCTGAAGAGGCAATATTGCAAGGGATTAATGAAATTTTTGAACGTTATGTTCTTCAACGGATATACATTGACAAAATCACCCCACCACAAATCCCTGCAACCCATTATTCAAATAGTAAAATTCTGGACAAACTTGAATTGTTGCGAATTATTCATGGAATCAATTATGAAATAAAAGATTGTTCGCTAGGAAAAGGATTTCCAGTCATTGGCCTTTTACTTATAGATACTCGCAACAACAAATATACTTTTAGACTGGGTGCAGCGGCAAATTCTATTATCGCTTTAGAAAGATGTTATACCGAAATTTTTCAAGGAATACAAGAACTAAACAACATACAGTTCAATGATATTGATTTTAATATATCTGGCATCAATTATGAAGCTGAATACGAGAAAAATGTTGTGAATGGTACAGGAATTTTTCCTGAAGAGTTGTTCTTAGATACTCCCTCGTATCAATTTAAAGAATCATCTTGGAAAATGTATGAAAACGATAAAGAAGAACTTGACGCTTACTGTGATTTTATAGCAGAACAAGGATATACGCTTTATGTAAGAGATAATTCTTTTTTAAACTTCCCAGCATACCATGTATACATACCTGGATTATCTGATGTTTCGTATGCTTTATTTCGATTGATGAGCCTAGTTGGGAGAGTGTTCAGTTATGATGTAAGCATTCACGGCTATATTCCGCTTCAATACCAAATCAAATCTCTTGATGAAGATGGCCTGAAGCGATTATTACAATCTGTAGAACAACAAAAAGACAGTCATTTTATCAAACTTGTTCCATATAATACATCACCTCATAATAGAATCAACCGTAATTTATTATTGTCTTTACTCTATGTTCGACTTGGCGATTATTTGAATGCTTTTCAAAATATGAGAAGCTATCTTCTCTATACAAAATCCCATGGAGTACAAATTGAAACATATTATTTTGCATTGAGGGACTATTATTATTGGATGTATAAGCTTAATAATCAAAGCACTTATATTCAACCTATATTAAAAAAACTATATGGTGAACAGTTATCTAAAGAAGTTGTCAATGATATGAAGAATAAAGATGAGGTATTTAAAAATTTCAAATTCCCGAATTGTTTTAACTGTTCTACTTGTCAGTCAGCAAATCAATGTAAGTTTTTTGACATTTTAAGAATAGAAGCTCGTATTCAACAACGCTATAATGAGAATCAACCTCAACAAGAGAAGCTTAATAAAGTATTCCATTTTAATAAACAAACAATATAAGATGACATTATTCAATGAAGAGACCGATAGTTACTTGGATGCAATTATAGAAACTCCAACACCTTCGGGTTTTGAAAAGAAAGGACAGGAGATTTTCGCTTCTTATGCTATGAAATATGTCGATTCGATAACAACAGATACGCTGGGAAACATTATTGCGCTAAAGAAAAGCTGCTCCGGAAATGGACTCAAACTAATGATATCAGCACATATGGATGAAGTTGGGTTTATGGTTAAATATATTGACAACATGGGAATGGTATATATAGTTCCAATTGGCGGTGTTAACTTGTCATTATTACCCGGATTACAACTTATCCTGCATCATAATAAAGAAAAATACGTAGCTGTTGTTGGGAGAAAACCTATTCATTTGTTAAATGAGAATGAAAAAAAATGTATTGAAACAGACTCTATTTGGCTAGATTTAGGATTTGCATCAAAAGAAGATGCATTAAAATCTATATCTATTGGGGATATAATGACATATTCATCAAGCCTTAACCATGTCTTTGATAATAAATTTATTACTCATTCGGCCGATAATAAAATAGGTGGTTTGATTTTACTTGAAATAATGAAAAATGTAAACTCATCACCTTATGATATCTATTTTGTATCAACTGTTCAAGAAGAAATTGGCCTTAGAGGGGTTACTGTAGTCGCATCTCAAATCGAACCTGATATTGCTCTCGTTATTGATGCTACGCATGCTACCGATTATCCACTATCAACTCCTTCGAAACATGGAGATATTAGCTTAGGTAAAGGACCTACTCTTTGCATAAGTCCTGATATAGATAAGCTAATACTTGAAAAATTATGTACCATTGCTAATCTTAACGGGATTAGTTACCAAATGGAGGGACACCCTAACGGTACAACAACAGAGGCTAGAGTATTACAAATAGTAAAAAATGGAATTCGAACAGCTCTAATCTCATATCCGGTAAGATATATGCATTCTCCAATAGAAATGTTTTCTATTGAAGACGTTAAACAAGTAATAAAATTATCAATAGAGTTTTGTTCTAGTGATAATGATATTTAATTCGCTAATATGATCTATAAAGTACTAAATATGAATTCTGCGTTATACAAAATAAATATTTTCAAATTTTTCAAATCAAAGATAAAGAGAAAACACTGTGAGACTCCTTCAAAAGAACAACTAGTACAAAAACAACATGATTTGATAAACACTACCGGGAATGCTAATAATGACGTTCTATTTGAAGAGATTCAAAAAATAATAAATAAAATTGAGCTTTATTTGTAATTGTAGATTCTTTCTTATCTTTATATTCGTGTGTAGTTCTTTGGATATGTGCAGAAAGTAACGTGATGTAAAACAGCAAGTTTTGATCGTTTTCAAATCGCAAACCTATTCCAACCATTTAAATATAGGTTGCGATTTGTCTGAAATTGACAGTATCTATGGAGCGCCTATCTATTTATATGTAATTTTCCGCAGCAGAAATGTCAAGTTTATAGTGCGATAAACTTGACATTGTGAAAATATTTGTATCTTTGTAGCATGTCATTAGCAAGTGAAATACGAACAAGGATAAATAAATTCCCAGAGGGTAAAACCTTTGGTTACTCTGATTTACTCATTGTTAAAGAAGATTATGTTACAGCTGCAAAGGCATTGGAACGTCTGCAAAAAGAAGGTTTGATAAAAAAGATGTCCAAAGGTGTTTTTTACAAGCCTAAACAAACTGTTTTTGGAGAACTAAAGCCGGATTATACTGAGATGTTGCGTCCTTATCTTTTTGAGAATGGGAAGCGAGTTGCATACGAAACCGGATATTCTCTTTATAACAGACTTAAGTTAACCACACAGGTAGCTTTTCGAATTAAGATTGCTAGCCGTGATAGGCGTATTTCGGTTAATAAAGGTGCATTAAAAATTGATACGGTGAAAAGCTATGTTGATGTAACAGATGCCAATTACAAATTGTTGGAACTGCTTGATGCCCTCAAGGATATAAAACGCATACCAGATGCTTCGCCAGACAACAGTATTGTTATTTTAAGTAACAAAATCAAAGAACTGAACGATAAGCAGATTGCAGAAATGATAAAATATGCTTTATCATATCCGCCACGAGTGAAAGCTTTGCTGGGGGCTATTTTGGAAAACATCAATAGTCAAGTAAGTACAAACAAACTAAAGCAAAGCCTTAATCCACTTACTAAGTTTGAATTGGACATAAAGAAGTCTCTCCTACCAACCATTAACAACTGGAATATAGAATGAAACTGCACCTAAATGGAATAAATTGAAAATAATTGTATTTTATTGTGTTTGCCTCAGATAATTACCTTATATTTGTAACAATTACCTGCCATGGGTAATTATGATAAATTAAGGTAATCGTGATGAGTAATGTTCAAAAATATCTGCAAGACATACTTGGCTTATCTGGGACTATAAAGAAAGTGCCGGACATGCTGATTAAGAAACTTCCGTTATACTTGAGCCATACCTATAATTATCGCTTACTCGAATTGGAAGACCATTCTCTTTTGCTTGCAGAAGATGTTGACACAACACCTAAAACTGTAAGTCAGCTAAAGAAGCAAGTAAAAACGATATATCAATATACAGAATTGCCTGTCGTTTTTGTGTTGAACAATCTAAGTCCACAAATGAGGTATAGGATGGTTAAAGAACGGCTCAATTTTATAGTACCTGAAAACCAAATATATCTGCCTGATTTACTTATTTATCTGAAAGATAATAAGCCGCAAACCTATTCGTTTCCGGAGCTGTTAAGTCCTGCGGCTCAAATGTTATTGCTCTATCATTTACAAGTGGAGCATTTAGAAGAATTCTCATTTAAAGAAATCGCAGAGAAACTAAACTACTCGCCTAAAACAATCACAAAGATTGTATCGGAACTGAAAGCAAAAAAGTTATGCAAAATCACAGGAACAAAAGAAAAACGAATTGCTTTTGAGGTTGACAGGAAACAGTTATGGCAAATAGCAGAACCTCAAATGCAATCGCCAATTATTAAGTCCTATTTTACAAACGCAAAAGAGGGTCAGGATTTTTGTAAATCGGGAGATATGGCTTTAGCTCATTACACTTTTTTAACAGATACTAAAAAGGAAATGTATGCCGTCTATAAGAATAAATTTGAAGAGTTGAGGAAAAGCGATTTTTGGGAGTATTTAGATGAAACGGAAGGAGATATGCAGGTTGAAGTATGGAAATACAATCCTCGCTTATTAAATGATAATGGATATATAGACCCTCTATCTTTATATCTGTGTTATCGGGAAGATTCAAATGAGCGTGTGGAAGCTGAATTAAAAGAACTAATAAACAAAGAAAAATGGTAAGAGGATTAGATATATTTCGAGAGTATTTCAAGGAGTATGTAGGTAATTATGTGATTATTGGCGGAACTGCATGCAGTGAACTTATCGAAGATGAAGGCTTAAAACCACGAGCGACAAAGGATATTGATGCAATCTTGATTGTTGAAGCATTAAGTGATGAATTTGTTAAACGATTCTGGGAGTTTATTAGAGCCGGGGAATACGAGTTGTGGCAAACCATATCTGAAAAGACACAATTTTATCGGTTTATTAGACCTAAATCAGAAGGTTTTCCTTTACAAATTGAACTCTTTTCAAGAGTACCGAATCTGATTAAAGTGCCGGAAGGCTCGCATTTGACTCCAATTCCTGTCGGAGAAGATTTATCAAGTCTTTCTGCGATCCTTTTGGATGACGACTATTACCACTATGCAACATCTCATACGGTAGTTTTAGATGATCTAAATTTCGTGGATAAAGATGCTATTGTTGTACTTAAGGCAATAGCATATATTAATAACTCGAAGCGTAAAGCAGGAGGTGAGCCGGTAAGGTCAGAGGATATTACAAAACACAAAAACGATATTTTTCGTATTACCTCAACCTTTACTGGAAGTGACAGATATGAAATCCCGGAAGTAATAAAGAATGATTTAAGGACATTTCTTGAAATGATAAAAGAAGATGGTTTGGGAACCACCGGGTTATCCAAAGAATTAGGACTTGGAGCAGAAATTACCATTGATGAGTTTTCCACTCAACTAAAGACTGTGTTTGGATTATGAAAATACAGTACGCATCCGACTTACATCTTGAATTTCATGATAATTCAAGGTTTCTAAAGGAATCGCCACTTATTCCGGTAGGTGATATTCTTATCCTTGCGGGTGATATTGGATACCTGAATGATGATAATTATAGCAAGCATCCGTTTTGGGATTGGGCTTCGGAGAATTTCAAGCAAGTGATTGTCGCTGTAGGAAACCATGAGTTGTATAAGTATTACGACTTGGCAAAGATGCCACATGGGTTGGTTTATTCCATCCGAGAGAATGTGAAGTGTTACTACAACGATGTTATCAGCATAGAGGATACCGACATAATTGTTTCAACATTGTGGGCAAAAATACCATTAGAGGAAGCCTATCTAACAGAGCGTGGTGTTACTGATTTTCATCGCATTCTGTTCAATGGAGAAATATTGACTTTTGCCGATTTCAATCGCGAACACGACAACTGTTTTCGTTTCATTCGCAATGAAGTAGCGAAAAGCACAGCAAAACATATTATTGTTGTAACCCATCACGTCCCATCATTTCAGTTAACATCTCCTGATTTTGCAGGAAGCAAAATAAACGGAGCATTTACAGTCGAGCTAAAAGAATACATTGAATCCAGCCCAATAGAATATTGGATTTATGGACATTCACATCGTAATATAGACAAACAGATAGGAAATGCCTGTTGTGTGTCTAATCAGTTGGGTTATGTCTCACATAATGAACACTTAACATTTGATCCGCAAAAAATGATCATAATAAATGGATGAAAAACAAATAACAAAGGAATTTTATGAAGATATTCGAAAACTTGTAGAAGAATCGGAGAAAATTTATAGGTTAGCTGAACAAGAGTATGCTCCTATGGTTGATTATTATATAGAAACTAAATGTACAGATTCAAAAAAAATAGAGAAGCTACTGGACGATCTACTTAGCTGTGCTTGTGATGAGCGAATACTTTTGCTATTCAAAAAATTATGTAGGTATTATTATTCCATAGATTCGGAAGCCACTATTTATTATGTAGGTGCCTATAGAAGGATGTGGGATGAGGATCAAGATGTTGAAAATGAAAAATAACAATTTGTAAATCCGAAAGAATTCGTTACTTTTGTAGATATATGAAATGCGGTGCAAATCGCAGAACCCTTTCAAAGCACAAATCGGGGAGGGTCTAATTTTAGGGATAAGTAAAGCTTATATATCAAGCGGTTAGATAGGAATAAACGTTCCCTCTCTCTTCGCAAACAAGACTGAATGTCTGTAAGTTGAAAAATGAATACCCAATTTTACATCCAAAAATGTAAAGTTGGGTGTTTTCATTTTTAATACTGTTTATGATTGGAGTTCTGGGACCACCTGCAAACATCTAGTTTGTTGATTTGTGAATATTACTTCTTATTTTTGCCACAAAAGAACTTGTAATATATAATGTTTAGTCGAGGGGGAATATCTATGGACGATATCAATGCACGAAAATTAGTGCCAACGGAAAATAATGGCAAATGGGGATTTTTAGATGCTGCAACAGGAGAAGAGGTTGTACCGTTTAAATATGATTATGCTCATTTGTTCTCTGTAGGATTGGCATTGGTCCAGCTAAATGGCTGGTGGGGGTATGTAGATAAAACAGGGAAAGAGGTTATTCCGTGCATATATGATCCCGCATACTCATTTACCAAAACGGGATTGGCAGCTGTATGTATTGAGGGTAAATATGGCTTTATAAACCAAGCTGGAGAAGACGTTATACCGTTTATGTACGATGATGCCCGTTATTTTAATAAAGAAGGTAAGGCAAAAGTGAAACGAAACGGCGAAACTTTCTTTATAGATATGAATGGGAATAGGGTGGAATAAGGTAAGCTAATGGAAATTTGCACCTATTATTTTATGCAGTTCACATGGGTGAACGTTGCGGTTCACTTCCGTGAGCGATGCGGCTCACCTTTGTGAACTGAGTGGCTCACCTAGGTGAGCCGCTGAAAAGAATACATTAAATCTACTTAGTTTATTTCACTTTCAAGCTATTCAGGTACTCCTTTACTTCTGGTGCTATGCGATAGCTTTCGCGGGCTTTTTGGATGGCTTTGTTGTGTACGAATTTTGAAAAAATTTGTTGTTCCAATAGGGGAATGGTTTTATCGTAAAACTTGACGAGAGCTAAGCTAATAGCCCATGCGATTGCCATATCTACATAATACTGTCCCTGGGGTACTTCCGTCAGATGCTTCAATGCTGTGTCAATGTATGTTTCGTTTATGGAATAGTCCATCAGTATAATAACAAAAGTACGCTTAGTAAATTCTCCCTCATGGGTTTTGAGTGGCAGGAAGTGGGCTAGTACTTCATCCGGGTGTTTTGCGAATATTTTGGGTGTACATATAATGGTGTCTACATGTGCCCAATTGTCGAATTTCAGGATTAGTGGGTCTAAGTAATGGAAAATCGTTTCCAATGAAGGCTTTTTCAGGTTGCCCAGCACCAAGCCGTAGAGTAGGATATGGTCGTAGGTGGTGTATTCTGCATTTTCAAGATAGGTTTCCACATCCGGGCTTGCTACTATCTCTTTCGCCAGTTTTTTCAGTATAGGCATACGAATCCCAAGTATTTCATAATTCGTTGGGATAAGCTTTTCATTAAAAGCTTTATAATCGCTTTCAGCTAATGACCGAAGCTTTGCATCAATAGATGATATCATTTATTTCTATTCGTTTTTGTTGAGTAATTCCTGAAACAGCTCAAAATATTGACCCGCATGGAAACCATCCATTAAGCCGTGATGAACATTCAGTGCCACAGGCAGTAGCATTTTATTCCCTTCTTTAGTGT
This sequence comes from Parabacteroides sp. PH5-46, assembly GCF_029892785.1. Classification (GTDB taxonomy): domain Bacteria; phylum Bacteroidota; class Bacteroidia; order Bacteroidales; family Tannerellaceae; genus DFXE01. Next base: position 13,783 of record NZ_JARXXA010000016.1, on the reverse strand, counting down.
ATTTGCCAAAGGTTATTTTGGGGATACTGTCGGCAATGGCATAGTTTCGTTCGTTAGTAAGTGCTGTGAACGAAACCCAGGGGATAGTAGAGTAGTGGATTACATCAGGGCGACTACCGTTTTCGTCTATATTCATATTGTTTATAGACTTAATTTTTTCAATTTCCTTTTGTGCATACGCATAAAAGTCTTCAAACGTATCAGCGTATGGTAAAAAGGCAAAAGCGAACATGTCTATAGCATTGAGAGCCGTAGTAGAGCCATGTATTTTGTTGTAGCATACTACATTGTTGTCTTCTATGCGATAGCGGAATTCTTCTATACTGTTCACCGTCATGAGTGAGCGATACATGTAATAGAGGAAAAAAGACAAATTGTTTTCTTTGGCATATTGGTATGCTTTGCTGCAATCTACATTGGCTGTTATAGACCAGAATGGTTCCTGATAGTCTTTAAAGAATTGATAATGTTCTCTTCGTTTCCAGGTATTTATGTCAATAATTTGTTTTGTCATAATTATGTGTTTTGCAAGACATCCTCTTCTTCTTTTACTGTTTCCAATGGGCCTATTTCGGGGAGGATACTGCGGGCTTCCTCGTCACTTAATGTGTCTACGTCTTTTAGTTTGCGCTGGATAACGCGTGTACGTGTTCCCAGTACTTCTTCGATCTGCCCGCCGGCTATGCGGATGTTCTGATGGGCTTTTTCCAGCATTCCGCCCACTTTTTCAAATTCTTTCTTAACAGCTCCCAGTATAGTCCATACTTCACTGGAATACTTTTGTATCGTTAATGAGCGGAAACCAACCTGCAGGCTGTTCAGTATGGCGGCCAAGGTTGTGGGGCCTGTAACGATTACTTTGTAATTCCGTTGAAGGTCTTCCAGTAATTGAGAACGACGTACCACTTCGGCATAGATACCTTCAAAGGGAAGGAAGATGATGCCAAAGTCTGTTGTATAAGGAGGGTCGATACATTGATCGTGTATGTCTTTTGCCATCTTTCTGATGGTAGACTCCAGTAATTTCCCATAGAGCTCTATTGTATGCGGATCGCCCAGGTCGTAAGCATGTAGCAACTGCTCGTAAACCTCTTTGGGGAACTTGGCGTCGATAGGCAGGTACACACACTGTAGTTTGTTGTCTTTTCCCGGAAGTTTGATAGCATAGTCTACAACGGCATCTGTTTTTTTGCTGGTACGTACATTCGCTTCGTACTGGTCGGGTGCAAGTATTTGCTCAAGCATCATACCAAGCTGCAGTTCTCCCATATTCCCCCGTGTTTTTACATTGCCCAGAATGCGCTTCAGGCTTCCTATGTCTTGTGCCAGCGTATTCATTTCTCCCAATCCTTTCTGTACATTGTCCAGGTATTCGCTTACCATGCGGAATGACTGGCTCAGGCGGTCGTCTAATGTTTTCTGTAGTTTTTCGTCTACCGTTACCCTTATTTCTTCCAGTCTTTTTTCTGTATTGTCTATCAGGTGTTGTTGCTTCTTATCCAGGGATTCAAATTTTTCACGCTGCATATCATTCATTATATTAATGTAGCGTTCAAATGTTTCACGAAAATCAGTCATGGAGCGCGTTAGGTCATTCTTCGTGTCAATAGAGATCTGTCGTGTTTCCTGTCTTTGCAGACTGGCATCTTCCCTCGAGTTGGTGGCTACCCGGTCGAGAGAACTTAAAATGCTTTTATGCAATTTGTCTGCTGTTTCTGTATCGGGTTTCCTTTTTATAAAAAAAATGAGCAATTGTATTATAATTATTACTACAATTCCACTAACAATAATTGTTTCCATATTCTAACGGTCTTATCTGATTTTAACGGTCTGTTATTTTACGCAAAGATATATTTATACGGCAGGCAGTGGTATTAAAAAAGGTTAAATAAGGCCTTGTGGCAAAACAATAGTCGGTTTAAGTTGTTTAATATATAAAAGGTTATTTATATTTGTGGTACGATACTATTGATATAGATCAAAATAGAAAAGAAAAAAACGATATGGCAAAAGTTGCTTTTAAAGGGATTGAAGTCCATACCAACGGTGTACTTCCTGCAGTTGGTTCGATAGCTCCGGATTTTATAGCTGTAAAGAATGATCTGTCGGAATTGGCATTGGATTCTTTGAAAGGAAAGCGCGTAATTCTGAATATTTTCCCCAGCTTGGATACGGCAGTATGTGCTTCTTCCGTTCGCCGCTTTAATAAAGAAGCAGCTTCTCTTCACAACACGGTAGTTTTAGCTATCTCCAAAGATTTGCCTTTCGCTCAAAGTCGGTTTTGCACTACAGAGGGTATTGATAAAGTGATTCCTCTTTCCGCATTCCGCAATTCAACGATTGAAGATAATTATGGCTTGTTACTTGTTGATGGTCCGCTTAAAGGCTTGTTTGCCCGTAGTGTACTTATCATCGACGAAGCAGGCAAAATTATATATTCGGAACTTGTTCCGGAAATTACAGAAGAACCAAACTACGAAGCGGCATTAGCTTCATTAACATGATAAAGTTGTAGATTATTGTTTTTCATTGGTTAAAGTTAAGGGTTAGTGTAGGAGGCCGTGAGATGTGAATCTAGCGGTCTTCATCTTTTTTACGATTAATCCATTATCTTTGTTGTTGTATACTTAAAAGAATGTTATATGATGAATAAACTGATGATGTGTAAAAACGTACTGTTACTTACCCTTTTATGTCTAATTGTTTCCCCCTGTGTTTTGTTTGCTGAGGAAGGTGCATCTGCTCCTGACAAGAGGCTTTTCCATATTGCCAGAAGTAAGAACAAAAATCTGGTGTGCTATGATGTAAATCTGCAGGATGGAAAATTGGATACTCGAAACCCTTTAACGATTTACTGGCTAAACAGGGAAGACAAACCGGGTAAGACGGAAAATTTAACTACGATTCAGCGAAAAATGGCTTATGGATATAAGTTGCTCTCTTCAGACGATGAAACATGTAAAATAACCCTTACCGCCTATTCGGCAAGAGAAATAACGATCCGTAAAGATGGCACGCATTATGTTTGTATGGTTGATATAAACAATAAACCGGCCATTCTTCAGTCATTATATGTACAAGCAAAGAAGAGCAATTCCCTGACGGTGGAATATATCGAACTAAATGGAATTGACCCGGATACACAACAGCCCGTTTATGAAAAAATAGAAAATAAAAAACAATAAGTTATTTTAAAATAATATGTTATGGAAGAAAATGAAGTTTTAGGAATCGGTTCGCGTGTTAAACACAAAGAATACGGACCGGGTGTAGTCATTCAAGTAAAGTCTGCCAGCTATCTGATTACCTTTATGGAGCATGGCAACAGGGAAATTTCGCGCACGTATAAAGAACTGGAGGTAATAGACCTTCTGGTACAGCCTGACGATCTGGTAAGCCTGGAAACCATCGAATATAGCCTGATCAAGATACTGAGAACCTTTTCAGATATTCAGGAAACAGTGCCTATTGCCGACAAGTGGGCGGGGGGAACACTGATCTTGAAACCTTCAAATCCGGAATTGAAACCTTACGAGATGCCTATCTCTACATTTTTCAATAAAATAATCATGATTCGTGACAGATTGCGGGTTTTGGAGCAGAAGATTAATACCAGTAATATCAGTGAGGAAGAAAAAATTACCTTACAACAATATATTACCAGGTCTTATGGCAGCCTGACATCGTTCAACATATTGTTCAAATATAAGACGCATAGCTTTATAGGAGAGGGCTCTAAAGATAAATAAAAAAAAGGATACTTTCCCAAGCATCCCCTTTTAAGACTAACCATATTTTTAGAGTTTTTCATCGTGCAAATATAGCTAATTATTTAAAATAAATAGCAATGTTTTGAAACGATTTTGCCTAATTGTAAAAAATAAATCGCTGATGGTCTGTTTTTTACAATTAAGTATTGTTTTGATTTTAAAAACGGACATTCATCTGTTTTTCGTGTCCGGATCATATAAAAAATGAGAGGGATACCTTCCCAGGCGTCCCTTCTCCATAGACTAACCTTAAATTAACTTGGCGTTAATTTAAGAAAGATAAGATTTCTTTTATGTTTCACGCCACAAGGCGTTTCTGATTTTCAGTGGTGGAACATTGAACTGTTCTTTGCAGAAGCGGCTGAAGTGTCCGGCGTAGCGGAAGCCGTGTTCGTGCCAGATGGCTTCCAGCGACTTTTCTTTTTCTTCCCGCAGGCTGAAGTAGATATGGCCGGCTTTCTGCTTTAATAGCCATTGATAGGGTGATAGCCCGAACTCTTCTTTCATCTGGCGCCCAAAGGCACGGCTTTCCATATTCAGCAGAGCCGCCAGTTCTTTTACCCGGTTTACCTTCCGGCAATGGAGCAGTACCTCCAGGCGGAAGGATGGGTCGTTGCCTACCAGCGGATAGAGCAGTTTGGCCACTTCCTGCTGTTCGTAAAAAACTTGTAGCATAAGGAAGAACTCCTGGTATTTTACTTCCTGCAATTCCGGGCTGTCTATCCCTTCGCTGAAGTATCCCAACAGCAGTGCGAGGAACTTCTGCAGCGGTTCGCGCAGAGGGATGGCCTCGAAGGTGTATTCCATCCCTGCGACTGTCCGGCAGAGGTCTGCCATATAGACGCCATTGTAGTCTGCCGGTAGGTTGTAGAAAGAGAAACACACCAGTCTGCATACCGATAAGGCTCGGCATTTTGCATCCGCTCCTATGGGGAGCATCACGCATTCATCTGCCTGTACTTCCTTTCGTATGAAGTTATTACAACTCACCTGCATCCTTCCGTCCAGGAGGAAGAGCAGGTGGTTGTACATCACATCCTCCGGCCGGAACATTCCCCCTTCCTCCACCTCATGGTAACTGAAACCGCTTGTATTCATATCAACTTTCTATATCCAGTTCTTCAAAGATTTCCAGAAGTGTATCGTATTTCCCCTTTACTATTTCCTTGCTATCTATTAAATAGATTGCAGGGGTGCCTGCAACTCCATAACTGATAGCATTTTTGCCATGGAATCCCTGATAGTCACAAAGGGTATCAGGCCAGGGAAAAGCGGAAGCTACTTCTTCAAATATTTTTTTCTCTTTATCAACAGAAATCGTTACAATCCGTATCTGTTTATCCTTTAGTTTAGTATACTGCCCTGTTAATTCGCTTATCATCTGCATACAGCTTCGGCAGCGGCTTTCGTAGAAGAACAAAAGAGTTGTTTTGTTTTCTTCCTGTTGTAAGCCTTCAAGGGGCGGAGCTTTTTTACCCGGAAGCAGGATGGAGACCAAAAGCCTGCGGGCTATTTCCGGACTGTGTTCCGGGTCAATGCCATAGGGGTAAGCGGCTACCGCTGTAGCTGCTTCTATATCCCCCCGCTCCTCCAATGTTCTGCAAATCGAATGAACCAGTGGTTGCAGCATCTCCGGCGATTCGGCCTCTGTCCGGTCTATCAACGTCATAACTGCCGGGATAGTGCTATCTGTAGTCGTATAGGAACTTACCCAGGTTTCAATCGCTTTATTCCAGTATTTTGTTTGATACAATTCCCCCATATCCAGCGAATCTCGAAAGAAGGCCTGCGAATAGGCTGGCTGCTGCTTTCCCTGACAGGATAGGAATATCCCCGCAAATAGCAGCAACCATGATGATAGATATTTAGGTTCAATCTTCTTCATCAATCAGTATGCAGCGTACAGTTTCTCGTCCATTTCTAACACCGTTTCCGGTTGCATTGTTTTTTGGCGCGCCGAATTGTATAGATCCGGCCGGATTAACAGCTAATGAATTTACTTCGAAATACATGTTATCTTCATCAAGCCAGAAGCCACCTGACCCGCCCCAGCGTTCAAATCCGGTGGATCGTACCCAATATCCTCCGTGCAGATCCCGAGCTGTCTTACTAACATTCCAGTAATCCCTGCCCGGTGTGGATTCATCGTCACGAAGTAATGCCCAAAGATCAGCATGATTCTTTTTGGAAGGTAGTTTCCAACCGTCCGGACAGGAATATAGAGCAGCTCCCCATTGGTAATAATAGCCACGTTCACCCTCTGCGTGGCCGTCATATGTTTTATGGTAAGCAGCATCAGGCATTATCTCCTCGGGTAAAATAGGGTCTTCTGCGAGGTTTTCCACCATCCAGCAGGTACCTCCATAGGCATGGATCAGGTATTCCCTACCGGAAGCCCCCATCGTTATTTTGGTCGCACCACCGGCTGCACCGCAGGATAAACCGGTTATAGTCGCTGTAGTCATTGTCGCCATATTTCCTGTAGGGTCTTTAAAGGTGATAATGGCAGACTTTCCGCTCAACGAACCGTCGGTATCTGCTTTCATTTTGAAACGGAAGGGTGTACCCGACGAAACATTATATCCACCGCTCTGCGACGTGATTTCAGAGGCCGTCATATCCAGTATGCCATGCGGGTCGGAATACGAAGCAACCACCCAGGCTGTATTACTCTTTACCCCAAAGGAATAGGTATTACCATCCAGGTAATAATACTTTTTGGGCTTGTGGGTACGGTTGTAGTGTACCTGCCTTAGGATTAATTCTTTCGAAACGGTTTCCGAGCCGTTGGTTGCCTGAAACTCCAGGCGTATATTCTTTTCGTAAAAAGGATCCAGTTCTACATTTTCAGCAGTCATGGCTTGTGGCCATACGGTGTAGTTTGCCGTACCAATTCCTGCCGCGATATTCCCCAGCGAGGGGGTGATGTCGGGTGCAGTAGTGGGGAAAGGATAATAACTCATCGGGTGCTTAAATACCGTAAGCGGGCTGCTTGACGGAATCCAGTTTACCTTGAATGTCTTTTGCCCCGGACGTACATTAAAGGAAGACGAGAAGATCATTTCTTCGATAGGATTGCCCAGGTTATCCGTTACGTGGAGCTGTAAAGTTGAATAGATACTCTGTGTTACATACACCGGATAACGGAGTCTTCCGGCGGCAAAGATAATTTTTGCTTTCCTACTGCTGCCACTGGTATTTTCTTCCACTTTGAAGTAGCGTTCCGATTTCACATCTTTCACCCCTGTATTTTGATCCAGCGAAACCCATGTAACCGCCTGTGTTTCATTGTCGGCATTTACTATTTTCTCTACTTTCCATCCCGATTCGGATCCCGATTGATAGTCTGTCTTAACGTAAATTACATTATCCGCAAATAAAGATGAGCGGGCATCTTTTGACAGATTGTATTCATCCTGGCTTACACTGAGGTAGAACTGTCCGTCGAAGGCTACGTTTTCCATGCCTCCTTCGTCCCATTCGAGGATGTTTGCCTCTATATTAACCGGCAGTGAGTTGAAGGCGTCTCCGGGGTCTTTGAAGCCGGGGCCTTTTACTGCCGTAACGGATACTACGTATTTATGGTTGCGCAATAGGTCCAGGTACACCCATTTGTCATTCTCTTTCTTGGTGAAGTCCACCCGGTAGTAATAGGTATCCCCCTCGTAGGTTCCGCCCAATACCAGGCAGGTGTTGCTCCCCAGCTTGCTGTCCGTTCCCTTTACCGCTTCGAAAAGGTAGATCACATCTTCTGATTTCACCTTGGCGGTTGTTATATCAGTCCCATCGTATAGGAGCGGCCCTTTGGTCAGGGTAGCTTCTGCGGGTACATCGGGCGATGTCATCTTATTGTCGGCATCACTCCATCCTTTAGTAGGTGCTACACGCCCTTTGTTGTTGTAGTTGTACACCCGTATGCTTGTCAGCTCGAAGTCACTTTGGGCAGCTGTTGCGATACTTACATTCACTTTGGCCAGCATGCGCGCCAGCTTGATGGCATTGGCTCCGGTAAAAGTGGTACCTTCTTTTATTTCCACCCCGCTTTTCTTACCCCACATAGGGATATGTTTGTATCCGGCACTGCCGGGGGTGGCATTCCACTTAGCGGCTGTAGCCTGCAAGGCGGACAATACATCGGCTTTTGGGGTGTCTTTTGTAAAGTTTGTTGTTATAAGGTCCTGTGCATTAGCCACCAGTACCAGGTCGCAGGAAGCGGTCTTGACCAGCTTCACCTTGAAGGTCTTCCGGCTTTTATCCCCCGGGTCGGTCGTAATATCGGTGGCATACGATGTGTAATGGTATTTTCCGGCATTAAACGCCAGTACGGCTATGCCTTGCACGGCTTTTTCGTTATCTCCTGTCAGCGCCTTTGTGGCGTCTCCCACACCGGGGAATTCCAGTGAGAAGGTAACATCCTCTTCCGTGTCGTTCCCCTTCTCCGGCGTAATGGATCTCTCTTCTGCCGTACAGGCCGTATACAGCATAGTGGCGAAGACAGCCCACGTGATATACATTAAAAACTTTTTCATCCTGTTTATCTGTTTTTGTTATTAATTGCTTACCATAGCGGCACTTCCACTGTTCCGCCGTCTTCCCAGTCTATAACCTGCCCTTCCACGTTCACATCCGTTTCGTCGGAGGAGGCATCAAAATTCTTTATCGACGCCGTAAAGGTATAGTGGCGGTTGCGGCTGATCCTGAGATCTGTCAGGGTGGCCGATTCCCCACCCATGTAGGTATTATCGTTGTGTCCGGGCTGTGTGTCCGCTATGCCGTCGCCCAGTATCACTTTGTATGTTTTCTTGTTGGTTATATCGTCTTTCTGGTACACCGATATGGCCAGGTAGCTCCTGTCGGCTTTGTTGCTTACCAGGTATTCGGGTACATAGAAGGTATAGGTGGCGCTGAAACCTGCTTTCTTGTCGCGGCTTTGTGTGGCGTTATAGTTTGTGCCCAGCGTGGCAGGCGCTATTTGTGCCCCGTTGAAAACTGTCCCGCTGTATGATGCGGGCGAGAGCTTGGACCAAGAAGGCATGGAGTTGACAGCCACATGCTCCAGCACGATTTCCGTATCGGCTATATCTTCAAAGGCACAACTCAAATCGAGCGTTACCTTGGAGTAGAGGCGTTCGATAGCCGCCGACGAGAGTACTGTGGCATCATTGGGTTCCGCTTTAATATTCTCATAACTCCCGAACATGGGGATCGGGTGGGTAGCATCTACCAAGGGATAAGCGCTGAAGGCAAGTTGTTTGCCTTTCAAGTCGCCCGGAGAGCTAACATTATCCAGGTTCCAGGCAGCCTGTTCGTTGGCTACCAGGTAGAGGTCTATCTTACCTACAGGCACTTCTGCCGTAAAGGTGAGACCGTCCGCCTCATTGTGCTTCTGGTTGTATAATACCCTTCCCGCTTTGCTGAAGATAATCATCCGGCAGTTGCCTATCTGGTCTTCGTTTTCAGTGCCCGAGCGTGTGATGGGTATTTGCAGTGTAGTAACCTCTGCCGGCTTCTCATCCGTGGGCATTTCCCCCGATGTACAGCCAAAACACAGCAGAATGACTGCATAACTCAATAACTGAATTACTGTCTTTTGTTTGTTATATTTTATATTCTCTTTTCGCATATTTTTTCTTTCTTTCTGTTACTCAGTTACTCTATTATTCAGTTATTACCCAACCACTACGGGTGTTTCGTTAATCACCCAGCCGTTTACTATGATGGTGGCTGTACTGTTGGTATAATCAAAGATCAGTTCGATGTTGAAGTCATCGTCTATGTCCAGGTCGCCTGTGATGGAGGCGGGGACAAGCAAGTCGGTCAGGCTTACGTTTAGCAGTTCCACGGTTTCTTCCGCTTCGCCGCTTTTGGATTCTTCTTCCCCACTGCCTTTGTGGTGTGTTACAATCAGGCGTGATCCTGTTGATCCGTCATTGAGTTCCCGCATGATTACGAATTCTGAAAGAAGGACCTGGCCTTCTGTTCCGTATCCGGGTATATAAGTTAACCGTTCACCGGTTATCGAATTGTCAAATTTATAATCACCGTTGCGCGAGGTGATGGTGCAATCGAAAGTTGTTCCCGAGCGGGAAGCTGATTTGCTTGTTATTTCCAGTGGCAGGCCATAGGCTGTTACATGGATGCTGTTGGTATTCTTCATCATATCCATCAGGACATGCTTGCGTCCGGTATAATCGGACGTAATTTCAATGGTATTGATTCCCCCGTAGAACAGGTGTGTAGGATGGTTTTCCACCGTATACTCTGTATTTTTAAGGGACAGCAATACTTCTTCTATTTGTGTAACCCCTATTGTAAAAGGTGTCAGGAGATAGTCGTCGCAGAGGTTTCCCCAGGCTACGAGTTGGTAGATACCCGCCCGCAGGGATATATTCATGATGTAATTATCCGTCAGGATGTCTCCTTGGTCGGAATACTCCCCGAGATAAGTGCCCTTTTCATCGAAAACGAAGAGGCTTATTTTATCTACGGCAGCCGCGAACTTGTCCACTCCCTCTACATTTTTAATATACCGGAATTGCACGCCTATACCGCAATCCGATAAATCATCCTGTACACAGCCCTGTAGTGTTACCATCAGGCTTAGCATGCAAAAGGCGGCAATCCATTTATTTACTAATTTTATCGGTTTCATTTTATTGTTTCAATTATATTGTCAGTTTATTTTAAAGTACAAAAGGAGAGAAGGGGGAAGGCAGCAACCAAGACTGCCTTCTCCTTTCTTTCAGTTTGTGTTAGAGGATAATTGTGGAGTTACCGTCCGTCCAGTCTTTCACAATGATCGTAGCTGTTACGTGTGTACGTTCTCCCAATGGAATTTCAGGATCGATATCCAGTTCTTCAGGCAGGTTATCACCGATGCCTCCGAACTGTGTGATATTGGCCTGGTAGTGGTAGTTACGCCATACACCATAGTCCATGCTGTTGGTCAACATATCACCGATACCGAAGTTCAGGCGATAGTAACATTTACCGTCTGCATAGGTCTTAACTGTAGACAGCGGTGTGCCTGTGTTTCCTGAACCGGTTGTTTCAAACGGGTTGAAGGTGACCGGAATATTAGCATAAGTACCATCCCATGTAGCAGTTCCTGTATGGTCATACTGTGCTGCGTAAGCTGCCAGTTTAGCATCTTTTACATCAACGAACAACATTCCGTCAGCCAATCCGGTGGTACCGTTAGCTTCCAACAGCATATACAGTGTCTGTCCGCTGGCGGCAACATCTGCAGTAGAAGGTGTTATTGTAGCAACCCCGGAGGTAGCATTATACTTGATACCGTCTTTCGGCACATATTTACCTGCTTTGGGAGCAAAAATAGCTTCGATAGCTGCATAGGTAGAATTACCCCTGCGCTGTATCTGACTTGTATTCTCCGTAAAGTAGATAGAAGGTGCATTGTCTGCTGCCGTACCTTTCTTTGTAACTGTATGCTTCATCAGGTATTCGCGGTGGTAGAAAGGTGCATATTTTGACAAGTCTTCTTTGTCTGCAGCAGACCAGCTTTCTGTTTGTGTATAATAAGGAGCCCAGGGGGTAGAACCGGCAGCTACCATGTCACCAGAGAATAACTGGAACAGGTTTACCGAACGGTTGATGTTCTTGATGCCGTATTTAAGGCTTGAAGCTGTTATTTTACCTACGCCGTCGGTTGTTTCCAACGTCTTGTCTTCATTGTAGTATATTTTGGCTTTTGCTACCGTACGTAACACTTCAATCTTAAAGTGGTTCATGTTCTCAGTTCCCGGTGCTGCGGTGCGTGAGTCGCTTTCAGAGATACCACCCACAAGTACATATTGGCTGTTGGCATCTGCCGGGTTACTCATGATGTATCCGGCGGAAGTGTCTACAAGCTTCGTGATATCCACAGCTGTAACCTTTCCTGCAGTAGTTGTTCCCAGGTCTATTTCAGAAGCCTTGTAGAACTGTGCAAGCGTAGTTGTGTTAGGAATGATCTTTGCCTTGTCAAAAGGATTGGCAGTACCCAGTCCTTCTGCATTAACGATAACAAATACCTTCTTGGTACCCGACGAAAGAAGCACGGTTTTTGTCTTATCCGTGTCCGGTGCCGAAGGGTTGCTGTATACTTCATTCACCTCACATGTGCTGCTGTTTCCTGTACGGAAGATCAATAAACGGATATCGTTGATAGCATCCGTTTCCGAAGCATCCGTGATGGAAGATGCTTTTGTCTTGACATTGTTCTGCACATTGAAACTGAATGTAGCATAGGTAGGTTCTCCTTCTACAACCTCTCCTTTATCTCCTCCCGGTCCTTCCGGAATGGGCGCAACTTCCTCACTAGAGCAAGAAGCCATGAGTGCCACTGCCGTAACGGCAGTCATAAAAAACTTAAACGTCTTTTTCATTTTCACTTGAATTTTTAATTAATAAAAAAAGTCTATTTAATTGTGAATTATCAATTATGAATTATTAATTGCGAAGCAATTTCTCTGCTTCTTCTTTTCTCTTTATTTCGTCGAGGTTCTTCAGGGCTGCATCGAGGTTTTTCTCTGATGCCCGTTTGAAAAGGCTCTTTGCCTTGGCTGTATTGCCACGAAGCATTTCGAGTACCCCTATGTTGTTATAGTACTCTGCCGTACCCCGAACCACATTTCCTTTCTGCGTGTTGCGTATTGCGTTCTGCAAGTAACGCTCTGCGCGTACCTGATCACCTGCTTTGAGTGCCGAAGCGGCTGCATTGAGGTTGGCTACAGGATCTTCCGGATAGAGCTTTACAGCTGTTTCGAATACTTCCAGGAAGTCTTTGCTGCCTTCCGGATAGGTGTTGGCCACGAGGAACATTTCATTGAGGCTGAGCTGCCGGGGCTGTGTTTTGATTACCTGTTTGGCTTCTTCCACATTGAAGTTCCTGGCATTGTAATCTATTCTTGCTACTACGCGGCGGAGCTGCGGGTATAGTTGGTGCAGCATCTGCTGGTAAGGTCTTCCACCGTTGAGTGCCTTGAGGCGGTTCTTACGTTCTTCGGGATTGTAATAGTTGATGATCGAAAGGATGGTGCCTTTCGGTTCTATGTAAGATTGCTGTACAAGTCTCGTCAGCCCTTCCCAGTCTTCACCCCCGTAACCGATCTGGTAGAGGTGTGAAGGGATACCGGCACGCATGGACAGGTAGTTCCTCAGTGCCTCTGCACGTCCTCTGGATAGTTGGTTATTCCCCTGTACACTTCCTTCGGGTGAGGCGTAGCCGGTGATGAGTACGCTGGTTACCGTCAGATTCTTGTCTGATCGTATGCTACCGATGATCTGTTCGATCTTGGCCAGTTCACGGGGATTGTTGCCGAAACTTGGGTTGATTTCCGTACGTGCGACAGGGAAATCCAGGAAAACATCGCTTTGCTCACTTCTTGCCTTTACCTGTTCCGCTTCGGGGCGTATATAGGCTGCATGGATGGATGGATTGTATTCTTTTACTCCTTCTAGTATGATACGGTTGGCCAGTTTACGGCTTTCCCATTCTGCCGGTTCACCTCCGCATCCGCAGAGGTCGGCCTGTACGTCCAGCTGTGCTTCACGCATCCAGTTCTCATAGGGCACTGTCTGGCGGTAGCGAACCACCTTGCGGTTGCTGCCTTTGAGTGGAATCACTGCATAGTGTGCCGAAGCGATCTGCTTCTGCCATCCATTAAGTTCCACCTCCCTTTCGAAAGCCTTCTGGCGGTGCCGTCCATTAACCAACACACTCTTCATCTTCACTTCCCGTCCTTTGGGAGAAGACAATACCGGAGTCAGCTCCAGGGAGCGCTCTGTATTAAGGCGCAAATCCGTCAGGTCAATATCCATGATTAATTGCACGGAATCCTCCACCTGCCGAAGGGAATGCAACTTCACTGTCTCAGAGGGGAGCTGACCGTAAGCAGTCGTAGCCAGTAATGTTATATAGTCTATCCTTAAAAGCATTTCATTTATTTGATTGACAATATATTAGTTTGATTATTTCTTGTTTATATCTGCAAGAATTAGTATCTTTATCT
>NZ_JARXXA010000015.1 GCF_029892785.1 Parabacteroides sp. PH5-46 | reverse complement strand
TCTGTTTGTTTACTGCTCATAGCATACTGTGTTTAGAATATTAATAGTATGGTTTCCCGTGATATAGAAAACCAATTGTCGAGAGCAAATAAACGACTATTTATCTGCAGGCTGAACGGACTAGATTTGTATGAAGCAATATGCAATAACTTTCCACTTTGTTTGTTGGATAAACGGTGCAAACTACACTGATTTGCACAACGGATTGAACTAAGAAGTAGCAATTTTTGCATACTTAGTTGAATAAAACAAGAATAACTGTGCAAATATTACTATGATGGGGCAAAACATATCCAAATCGGTGCCAAACACTACCACCAGATTCAGACTCCATTGAATAGCGGATTATTCTCTTTTACTTCGTGCTGTGAATGCAGAAGATAAGTAATAATTGTAACAACAAATAAGATGGAAATAGTCAACATTAGTGCAGAAACATTTGAGAAAATGCTCTCGAAGTTTGAGGATTTTGCAAGCCGGATGGAGTATCTCCTCCGCTTACATGGTGATCGGGATCTGAAAGAATGGTTGGATAATCAGGAGGTATGTCAGCTTCTGAACATCTCGAAGCGAACACTTCAAACGCTTCGGGATAACGGGACGCTGGCATATACTCAAATCAGCCATAAGATGTATTATAAGCCGGAAGACGTGGAACGGATCATTCCGGTAGTAAGAGAGAAACAGAAGCAAGCCAATTTTAAAAGAAAACAGATATGAGTAACCTATTAATTACAGAGGGCAATGAAAGAATAAAGGGCTTTTTTCTTTCATTGGACAAGCTATCATCGGCTTTAGAACATATATTTTCCTGCCGGAAGACGACACTGGACGGGGAGAGCTTTTACACGGATGAAGAACTGTCGAAGAAATTAAAAATCAGCCGAAGAAGCTTGCAAGACTACCGCAACGAGGGGCGTATTCCATACATCAAGTTGGGTGGGAAGATCCTTTATCGTTCTTCTGATATAGAAAAATTGCTGGAAGATGGCTATCGGGACAAGTTCAGATAGTCGCATCACCCCGACTGAATATTTTCCTTTTTCGACTGATAAACACCTCTTAATAGAAGGAGAATAAATCAGACAACCTTTTTCAAGGAAATACGACCTGAAAGGTGGAGATTTCTGCAGAAAACCCGAAGGGCACAGAGGTTGGCGTTTTATTCCCTTCTTTTTTATTTGTGGTCAGATGAAAAAGAACAATGAAAAACGGCAAACTAAACCAATAGCCTGCCGTTGGAAAAAGTACTCAATTTAGCATCGGATTTTTAACAGCCATTATTAGCATTTCAGGTATTTCCGCTTTGGTAAGCCGTCTTGTCAGCCATCTGCGAAATACCTCTGTATTCCTTGATTGTATGCGGAACGAAAGGGCGATAATCATTTCCAGATTATATTGCTCAATGAAGTTGCCGTTTTGATACTGGTAGGTTCGGCAAACGTCCGATTCACGCAATACACCGCTTTTGAGTATGGAACGGATATTGCTATTCACTTTAGACACAAAGCATCCGAACAAATCCGCAATCTCATGATGGCTCATCCAAATATCAACGGATTGAGGGAGATATACAATACCGTTTTCTATGCTTATTGTTTGTCTTCTCATGACTGCTCCTTTCTATTCTTGTTCATGCCTATTTTAGACAATATCGCATCCACATTATCCATATCCTCCGCAATGCTTTGGTCAAGTACCCGTGCATAATGTTGTGTCATACGAGTAGAAGAATGACCAAGCATCTTAGCTACGTTTTCCATGGATACTTTGTTGGCTAAAAACACAGAGGTCGCCGCCGAGTGGCGTGCAACGTGGCTCGTCAGCCGTTTCTTAATTCCGCATAAATCTGCCAATTCTTTCAAGTACGCATTATACTTTTGGTTTGTAGGAACGGGTAAGAGTTGCCCTGTTAATAGACAACTTTTATCTTCTTTATACTTCTCCAGAATGGCTTGAGGGATTTGCAAAAGAGGGACATTACACATATTATTTGTTTTCTGCCGAGGTTTCCGAATCCACATGCGCCCACTGGCATCTTTAATAATGTGTTCCTGCCGAAGCCCTTTTACATCAACGAACGCCAATCCACTAAACGCACAGAACACGAAAACATCCCGAACCTGCGCCAGTCGTTTAATCGGCAATTCTTTATTGGCAAGCATTTCCAATTCTTCCATTGTGAGGAAATCCACATGTACTTCATCCAAATGGAATTTAATACTGGTGAAAGGATCTTTCTGCATCCAATCGTTAGCCAGAGCAATACGAACAACTTTCTTGAATATCTTCAAATGCTTGATTGCTGAGTTGTTGTTACAACCCCGCTCTGTTTTCAAGAAAACTTCATATCGTCGGATAAAATCGGGATTAAGTTTACTCAATGGGATATCCTCTTTGCCATATTCTTTTTTCATAAAGAGCTTCAAGAACTTCAAAGAAGCATCGAACTTGTAGATAGTAGACGGGGAGTATTCTGTATTGATTAGCCTCCGGCATCTCTCGTTATGTTCCGTATGGACTTCTACTAAGTTTTTACCTTCTTCCGGTTTCACGTTGCCCAAAAAGATGTCTTTGATAATCTGCGCAGAGATGGGCTTGCCATCTATCTCCAACTCACGATGAATTTTGTAGAGACGAGATTTGACAGACTCAATATAATGATTGAGATCTTGGGCTTCCCTGTCTTTTCCTTTACTTTTTTCTTTCTCTTGACTCCATAGAGAGGGGAGAATAGAGCCTTGCATACTGAAAGTAAAGGACTGCCTGTTAACTGTAACTCGCATGTAGACTGGAATTTCACCATTCTTTAATGCTTTTGACTTTTTCAGGTAGCACATCACATTAAATGTGCCCCTTTGATTGCTTGTTTTTTGTTCCATAAAACATGAATTTTTTGGTTGTAAAACTAAAAATATTAACCCAAAATCCACCTGTGCAAAACACTACATATCAGAATATTAAAACCATTTTAGTTACTTATTTGTGACCCCATTTGTTATTTTTGGAATGGGGTCACGATTAGGGTCAGTTTATACTGCTTAAAACTGCCATTTTTTGCTTTTTCGTATGTTTCAGGGAATAAAAAAATCTCTGAAAACCTATTGATTTTCAGAGATTTGCTTGATTTTTTGATTTTTATCAGTGCGGCTGAAGGGACTCGAACCCCCACGCCGTGAAGCACTAGATCCTAAGTCTAGCGTGGCTACCAATTACACCACAGCCGCATTGCGTGTGCAAAGGTAATGCTTTTTTGGTTATTGGCAAGTATTTGTGGGAGTTTTTGAGGGGTGGTTTGGCTAATTTCCTGATAATAAAAGAGCCAAAGCTGCTTCTATAAGGGAATCTTTGTTTTTTTCGGTGTCGTTGGGTAAGAGGCTTACTTTGATATCGGGTTCTATGCCAAATTCCGTGTGCTCCTTGTTTACATTGAGGATGGGACTGGTGGAGAAACGGATACTCCAGCCATTGGGTAGTTCGGAGGTGAAGGGGAAACCGCTGCCACCGCCTGTGCTGCCTCCTAAGGTGCGTACGTTGGGGAGTTCGCGCATTTTGCTGACGAAATTATTCGCTGCACTGTAACATCTCCGATTGGTTAGTACAATGACTGGTTTCAGCCACAAATCGCTGTGAGAAGGGGATAAATAGATCGGATATGGGTTAGAAAAGTCATGATGTCCTTTCCCTGTCTTGTGTTGGATATAACCGCAAAGTATTTTCTTGTCCAGGAAGCGGGAAGCCAGGCGGTCTGAATTAGTCAATGATCCGCCTCCGTTATCACGCACATCAATGATCAATCCTTTGCAGTTTTTAAACGAGCTGAAAATACTGTCTAATTCCATTTCCAGGATACTTTCCCTGAAGCTGGCATAATAGATATACCCTATCTGTCCACCGGCCATACGAGTGTATCTGATCTCGTCGTAATCGCCGGCTCTGGCTGCACCCGGTAGGTAGGTATTATAAAGTACATTCCAGTTGAAATTGGAGGGATGGTCGGCATACCAGCCTTCGTAAGAAGAGATGCGGAAAGTAGAGTTTAGGTTAATATGTCCGTCTCTCAGTTCATTAAGCATACTTTCCATTTCACTGAACAACTCATATTCGTTCATCGAGTCGTCAATACCGAAACTATACCTTTCGTATACCTCATTCCAGTCTACTCCTTTATAGTCGAAAAAGCAGTAATTCTCATCCAATATCTTCCACAGGGCTTCAAAGTTCTGCCGGGGAGAGGTACTGTATTCGTCTGCCATGTTACATCCCGAATAAAGGAAACACAGGAAAGACGAAAGCAGGTATATGAGATATCGATTCATTATCAGTAATAAGAGCTTCTTACGTTGCCGTTATATTTCTTTCGTTTACCTCCCAAAGGTATAAATTCTTTCACCCACCCCACCATAAACGAATTGGAAATGATGTGAGAGCTGAGATCCTTCGTGTCCGTATAATACAGACTATTCAGATAGCCCAGGCGAAGTGTGAAGCTACGCATCGGGATATCCAATGTAACATAGTTTTTCAGGGCAAACTTATTATGGAAAGAGTTGAAAGCCACCACATCGGAGAGGTTCCCCACATTAAACATTTCGTAATACGAAACACCATATTCGGGAGAGAAAAACACACCGGCAAAGGGCAGTTCGCCCTGATAACGCAAAGTAAGCGGTGTATTCTTCATACGGAAGTTCCAGAGCATAATAACAGACAGCCCCAGGTCGATATCGATCTTGGCTGAAAGCGGATTATTTCCGTTTCGTGTATTGTATATAAAGCCTCCCAACAGATGCGCTGTTGTTCCCGTCAGTATCTTGAAATTAGGAGAGGCATTTATGCGATAATGATAGCCTAAGGAATAGTCTACAAAAGCCCCAAAATCATTCACATTTTCAGCCGGATTCTTTGTGAAGGAGATATCTACATTGATGATTTGCTGACGGGAGAAATTCCCATTTCCGGAACCAATAATCTTCATCCGTTCATTCAGGATACGGGCTCCCCAGCCTGAATAATTAAAGGGGGAAAGATAGGTGTCTTTCACATGGGAAGAACCAACTCCAATTAACGTACCTTCGTTCATTGTTCGCGGAAGTTCTTCCGATCCCAGTTGTGCCGAAACCTGCGGAACAAAACAAAAGCACAGTAATAGTCGGAGTAGGATTTTCATACGCTATTCATCAAACAATTTCATCTGACCCGTTATTTCATCAATTATATCTGATTTGCTTTTTTCTTTTTCGTCATCCCCCTCGTTACTGTCTTCTTCATCTTCGCCTTCTTCCGGATCCTGGGGGCTGGTATTTTCCGGGAAACGTACCGGATCCAATTCGTTTATGGTCTGTATCTGCAAGGTGGAGATACGTTTTCCTTTGGCTTTGATACTTCTTACTGGAACAAATTCCTCGGCATCAATTATCATTGTTTCCTTGGAGCTGTCTTCTCCGCCAAACACTACTTCAATGCGCGGATAAACCTCATCCGTAAGAAGGTACAAGCGGCTATCCGGATGATCGCTTACAAAGTTCTGCTTCCGGTTCGTAGCTTCAAGCTGGAAGCGTTTCAGATAACGGTATCCCTGCTCTACATCATAGATCGCAGCCGTCCATATTTTCTCCGGATCGTATTTTTCAATCGTTAGGATATTATTCTCATAATGATTGCTAAGGTCGAAGTTCGTGGTGTAGAAATCGCCGTTCCGCAACACCACCAGTATCTGTTCGTCGCTCTGGAACTCGCCCAGATCATCTCCGCGCCCGTCATAATTGAGGCGTAATACATCCCAGTCGAACCATACCATACGGCCTCCCAGGGTAGAGCTACCTTTTTGCTTGAGGGATACTTTATGAATCTCTGCCTTGGTCAGGATAACCCCTATCGAACTGCGCCCTTTGATCGACACATCGCTGAAGTCTTTTTCAAAGACAAGCAGTTTCTGGCGAGGTTTTGGTTTCAGTATTACTTTAACCGTTTCAGCCTCTCCATTCGGATTCGCACTGAAATACATAATACGGGATCCGTCTGTTCCTCTTGTCAGGTTATATTCTCTGTCTCGGGTGATGCCTGTTACGTTGAACCGCTTGATGTAGTTTTTACCCATCTTGCCGTCACGGTAGACCACATTATAGATCGTACGGCTATCGTTCCTTTTGAAGACATTGACATACAGGAGATCTTTGCCTACAAACATCTTATCGGCTACTTTCACCACTTTATAGGTACCGTTCCGGTAGAAGAGAACAATATCATCCATATCGGAACAGTTACAGATAAACTCGTCCTTCTTCAAAGACATACCGATAAAGCCTTCCGTACGGTTGATGTACAGTTTTTCGTTTGCTTCTACTACTGTAGCGGCTTCTATGGTATCAAAGCTCCGTATCTCCGTCCGTCTGGGATAGCCCTCCCCATACCGTTCTTTCAGTTTGGCAAACCAGTCGATGGTATAAGGAACAATATTTTTCAGGTGGAAGTTAATCTCTTTTATATCCTTCTTTATCTTGGCAATCAACTCATTGCTCTTGTCCGAATTAAACTTGAGAATCCTACCCATCTTGATTTCCATCAATTTCAGGATATCTTCGCGTGTTACTTCTCGGATCAGTTTGGGCTTGAATGGCTCCAGGCGTGTATCGATATGTGCGATAGCCTGATCCATATCCTTGGCATTCTCAAATTCTTTGTCTTTATAGATGCGTTCTTCAATAAAGATCTTCTCCAGAGAGGCAAAGAACAGGGTTTCTTCCAACTCGCCTTTCTCTATCTCCAGTTCCAATTGTAAGAGTTGAAGGGTATTATTCGTTGAAAAACGCAACACATCACTTACCGTAAGGAAGTGAGGCTTATTATCCTGAATCACGCAGCAGTTGGGCGAAATACTAATTTCACAATCAGTAAACGCATACAGGGCATCAATCGTCTTGTCCGATGAAACACCGGGCGCCAGATGCACCAATATCTCTACATTGCTGGCAGTATTATCGTCAACTTTCTTGATTTTTATTTTCCCCTTGTCATTCGCTTTCAGGATAGATTCAATCACGGAAGAGGTGGTTCGTCCGTAAGGCACTTCGCTGATGACAAGTGTTTTATTGTCCAGCTTGCCTATTTTGGCACGTACCTTTACCGAGCCGCCCCGTTCGCCATCGTTGTATTTCGTTACATCTATATAACCTCCTGTCTGGAAATCGGGATACAGCACAAATTCTTCGTTTTTCAGATAAGCAATCGAAGCATCCAGTAATTCGTTGAAGTTGTGCGGAAGTATTTTGGAAGACAAACCTACGGCAATCCCTTCTACTCCCTGAGCCAGCAACAAGGGGTACTTTACGGGAAGCGCTATCGGTTCCTTGTTTCGTCCGTCATAAGAAGGTTGCCAGTTAGTTGTCTTGGGGTTGAATACCGTTTCCAAAGCAAACTTTGTCAGTCGCGCCTCGATATAACGAGGGGCAGCAGCTCCGTCTCCCGTAAGGATATTCCCCCAGTTTCCCTGACAGTCGATCAGCAGATCTTTCTGTCCCAGTTGCACCAGAGCATCCCCAATGGAAGCATCCCCATGCGGGTGAAACTGCATGGTATGTCCTACTATGTTGGCTACTTTGTTATAGCGTCCGTCGTCCAGACGCTTCATTGAGTGAAGAATACGACGTTGTACGGGTTTCAGGCCATCACCGATATTCGGCACGGCACGTTCCAGAATTACATACGAAGCATAATCCAAAAACCAATCCTGATACATACCAGACAGGTTATGAGTAACTTTCCCGTCACTTTTTCCCGGCGCTTTATATTCAGAATGGGCATCCTCCGAAGCCTCCCCTTCTCCTTCGTTTACGTCAGAGATGTCAGATGGAGTCTGTGAGTCATTTAGTTCTTCTTTTTCTTTGTCTTCGTTGTAATCTGTGTTGTCTTCCGATTTCATATAAAATCTTCCCGTCTTTTTTAGCTAAAAACGCAAAGATAAGAAAAAAAGCAGAACGCGGTTCGCCGTTCTGCTTTTTTCGCAGCATGCAGAACGCAGTACGCAGCACGGAGAGAGCTCTCCCCTCTTGAGAGGGGGCAGGGGGTGTGTTTCTGTCCTGCGTGTTCCGTTCTGCGTTCTGCGTATTCCGCCCGATTTATACTTTGTAATATTCTTCCCAACCGCTACGAGGGGATGAGCCGTATAGTAGCTGGTTGGCCAATGGGTTGTTGGTGATGCGTTTGGTTTCGCGATCAAAAATAAGTTTTGTACCCAACTGCTGGCTCAATACGCCCAGACAGAATACCTGGCTCAGCGGGCCGGCTATCGAGAAGGGGGAACGGGTCTTTTCCTTGCCCATGCAGGCCAATAGGAAGTTCTCGAAGTGGTTGGACGGGCTTTTAGGTACTTCCGGTAGCTTCGAGGCCATTTCTTTGGCTTTTTCTTCTGGAATGATAGAGAGTGTACTTCCGTGCGAGCCACCCTTGAAGGTCAATGTCTTTGAGTATATTTCCTTGCCCGGATTCAGTTTGGAAGGTTGTATCTTTCCTCCCGCCACTGTAGGTATATTTGGGTCAATATCAGAGGTTCCATATCCTGCGGGTACCGGTGGGATATTGTCCAGTCCGTCATACCAGCTTATATCTACTGCCGGCATGTTGCCTCGTTCCGGGAATTTAAAGATAATCGTAGAAGACATCGGGAAGAAGAACGGATTATGATCCTTCAGATAGGTAGGATTAATCTCGTAGGGAAGTCCCAGATCCAGGAACTCATGCGCTGTATCCAGGATGTGAGCTCCCCAGTCGCCCAAGGCTCCCATACCGAAGTCGTACCAACAACGCCATTGTCCGTTAACTAAATTTTTGTTATAATCATGTTCGTGTACAACGCCATGCCAGGTATCCCAGTCCATTGTAGAAGGCAGAGGCTCCGCTTCCGGGAAAGAAGTCATCTTCGGATTCCATTCATGCCAGCGGCGAGGGCTGTTCATATGGGCCGTAATTGCCGTTACATCCTTAATAATTCCTGCCTCATGCCAAGCCTTGAATTGAAAGTAGTTGTCCTCAGAGTGTCCCTGGTTACCCATTTGGGTCACAACCTTATACTTTTTCTCCCCTTTCATCATTAATTCCACTTCGTGAAAGGTACGCGCCATAGGCTTCTCTACATACACATGTTTGCCATGAGCCATGGCTTCCATGGTGATGGGGAAATGCGCATGGTCGGGCACGCCTACCGTTACTGCATCAATCTTCCCGGCCATTTTGTCGAACATTTTCCGGAAGTCCTGAAAACGGGGTACTTTTGGAAACATATTGATAATTTCCTGTGTATGGGGAGCACCCATATCTACGTCGCACAAAGCTACGATATTACACAAACCGGTTTTGTATAAGTCTTTTGCTATCTCTCCTCCCCGGAAACCAATACCTATCAGGGCCAGGTTTACTTTACTGTTTGCACTTACTGAAGGAGTGGTAGATGTGGCACGAGCCGTAGCCGGTGTCCAGAAAGAAGGCACAGCTGTAGCTGCCGAAAGCGCCAGTGATTGCTTTAAAAACTGGCGACGTGAATTGTTTTCTGATTTCATGGTAATTATATTATGATAAAATGTTTGCGCGAACATGAGCCATTAAAAACGTTGTAAATGTAAAAGATTAAAAGCAAAAATCCTAATTAAATTTACGTCATCCGCTGAAGCTTCTTTATATTTTACAGAAAAAAGTTGCTGGGTCACAGCTGTGACCCACGTGGTTCACACTTGTCGACCAGCTGGGTCACGGCTGTCGACCACGTGGTTCACAACTGTCGACCAGCTGATCCATAGCTGTAACCCAAAAACTTTTTAAGCAAAAAAATTCAAGAAAACGTGCAACCTTTTGCTCACAAACTGCGTAATTAAAATATATGACACTCTTAAAATACATAATATGAGAACAAAAGTATCTTTCCTTATGGCAGCGCTGTTGCTGATTACAACAGGTCTGGCTGCACAAAATGAAACAATCCGTGGAAACGGTAAAGTTACAACAACAAAGATCGACATCACAGATTACAACGAAGCCTCCATTGTAGGAAGTATGGAGTTTGTATATGAGCAATCCGATGCCGCACCCTACCTTGAGATCACAGTAGACGAAAACATCCTGCCCTACATACGAGCAGAAGTAAGTGGAAAAAACTTGATTGTAGAACCCATCAGGCAGAAAAACAATAGTAACAGTACCTACAACCTGAATCCTACTACTTACAAGATTAAATCGAACTCTAAGGGACTGAAAAAAATAAGTTCAGTTGGATCGGGAAGCTTTACAGTGGCTAGCACATTGACATTTAACTCACTGTATGCGAGCAAAGCAGGTAGTGGAAGAATCGAATTTAAAAAAGAAATAAAAGGGACAGATCTGAAAGCCGATATGGCCGGATCGGGTAAGATTCTAGCTAGCAGCATACAGGTAGACAAAGTTGAATTTAACATGGCTGGTAGCGGAAGAATTGAGCAAGCAAACCAGCTTGTAGCCGGCGAAGTAAAACTCAACATGGCAGGCTCGGGCAAGATATTGACAAACAATGTACAAGCCCAAAAAGCAGAATGCAACCTCTCAAGCAGCGGAGAAATCAAAATAGACGGCTCTGTAAAGGAAGTAGCATATAACCTGGCAGGAAGCGGCAAGATCAGAGCCTACGACTGCAAAGCCAGTCAGGTATCAGCTAGCGTTGCCGGTTCAGGAAAAATAGAACTATCTGCCTCAGACAACCTGAAAGCCAGCATTCATGGAAGCGGCAACATTACCTACAAAGGAAACCCTTCAATAAACTCCAGCAAATCAGGCTCGGGCTCGATACGGCAAGCGAACTAAGCCAGAACGGGATTTCACCAAGTGAAATCTTGTTTTTACCCATTTATGGAAAAATGCTATCTATTTAATCTATACTTTTGACAGACGAACAAATTATAGATTAAATAGATTGCTTTATGAAAACAAAACAGATTGTATTAACCGTTATTCTGATTGCGGGTATTGTTTATCCCGGATCAGCAGAAGAGAAAAAGGTTGTTGCCTCCAAATTGAATGAAGCTACCGTGTTTTTCAGGGGTGCGGAGTTAAGCCACACAGCTTCATCTTCTTTGACAAAGGGAGAGAACGAGATTTATATCGAAGGGCTTAGTCCGAATATTGACAAGAATAGCCTGAAAATCAAGACTACAAACGGTGTGATTGTTTCTTCCTATGAATACACACTAGATTACCTTTCAAACAGTAAAGTACCCAATGCTACTGTCAAAAAACTACAGGATTCCATTGCTATTTACGAGAAAAAGCTGGAGGTAATCAATACTGATATCAGCATTACAACAAACCTGCTGGCCCTCTTGCAGAAAGGGACAGACAAAAATGTAGCCGGATCGGAAAAGGGGCTGGGGATTGATGAGTTAGTAAAAACCATGGAGTATTACAAAAGCAAATCAAAAGAGCTACAGGAGGCTCAATCAGCTAATAACCGCAAGAAACAAGAGGCGGAACAAAGCCTTGTCCGACTAAAGAACCAACTGAATATGGAAGCCTCAAAAAACAATAAAACGTCCGGTGTATTGAAATTGAGCCTTTCTGCTCCTACTACAGCTACCTGCAATTTCATTATTTCGTATTATACACCTATGGCGGGATGGATGCCTTATTATGATATTAATATAGCCTCTACAGACAAACCTATCCGTATTGTCAGCAAATCAAAAGTGCGGCAAACTACCGGTCTGGACTGGGAGAAGGTAAAGCTCACCCTCTCTACCTCTGTTCCAAGTAACGGCAAGGCGGCTCCTTTGTTCAATGCCTGGTTCCTTGATTTCTACCATCCGATAGTGGCAAACGAAGCCAAGGATATGTCTGTCATGGCGCAAAATGCTTTTTCGTATGAGATGGCAGAAGTGGTAGTCAGCGGTCCAAAAGCAAAAAAAATCATAGAAGAAGATCTTCGGTACGATACCCCTACGATGGAAGAGTATATCCTACAATCCGAAAATGAACTGAATATGGTGTATTCCATTGATTTACACTATTCTATCCCCGGCAACGGAAAAGAGCAAAGCATCGACTTGCAGACAAAAGAAACAACTGCCGAGTACAAATACTATTGCGCCCCCAGGCTGGATACGGAAACCTACCTGCTGGCCGAAATATCAGACTGGCAAAAGCTGAACCTGCTAAGTGCCAATGCCAACATCACCTATGATGGCACATACGTGGGAGAATCCTATATTGATGCCAATTCTACACAAGAAAAACTGGCCCTAACATTAGGCTCAGACAAGCGGGTAACCGTAAAACGGGAAAAGATGCACGACTTCAGCAGTACCCGCTTCCTGGGCAACGATACCAAGCAGGTATTTACCTATAAACTAACGGTTCGCAACAATCAAAACAAGCCCATCAAGATGGTATTGAAAGACCAGTACCCCATCTCTACCCAAAAGAGCATAGAAGTAGAACTGATCACCAAAGATACCACCCCCTGGACAGCCAACATAGAAAGCCTTGGCGTCATCACCTGGGAAGAAGAACTGAAAGCCGGCGAAACCAAAGAATACCGCCTCAGCTACAGCATCAAACACCCCAAGAACCAAGAGGTTAGATAATAATTGGGGGAGAATAATTCCTTACCCCAAGATTTGATCCATTACGCGCGAAGTACGGGAGGCGGATATGCCGGTAGAGGGGCAATTGCCTTTGCCACGAAGTTCATCAACAATAGTTTGGATTAAAGGTTGTTGGATATGTTCAGGTGGAGTGATGGCGAAGTCTTCCGCCCGGTTTACCGATTGCAAGTGAATCGGGCTGAAAGAAAAGGTACTGAAGCTGATCTGGCCTTTGGTGCCGGTTATGACGATAGAGTCTTCTGTAGACTTGCCGGACGTCACAAAACACCACTGCCCCACTCCTGTCACTCCGGATTCAAACTGCAGGATAGCGCTGAAGGTATCTTTTACTTCATATAGATGTCCCAGATTCTGTGAGAAGCCTTTCGCCTCGCTGATCTCGCCCAATAGAAAATCGAGTATATCAAGTGTATGTGGAGCCAAATCGTAAAAATAGCCCTCACCAGCTACCGACTGTTTTACCCGCCAGGTATGTGTTTCAGCTATCAAGTCGGAAGTCAGGGGCGGACGCATATACCTTACGTTGACAGTTAGTATCCTGCCAATTGCATCTTCCTCAAGCAGCTCTTTTACTTTTAGAAAATAGGGCAAAGCCCGTCTGTAATAAGCCACAAATAGCTTCTGCCCGCTCTCCTGCGAAGCCTTGATCATTTCCGTACATTCGGCATAGTTCATGGCCATCGGCTTTTCTACGTATACTGGTTTACCGGCACACAGCGCTTTGATGGCATATTCCTTATGCGAGTCCGGCGGAGTAGCTACGTAAATAGCATTCACCTCGGGATCATTAATCAGTTGCTCTGCATCTGTATAATAGCTTGGGACATTGTGGCGTAAAGCAAAGTCTTTTAATTTATTAGCATCTCTTCTCATAATAGCCACCAATGAAGAATGTCCTATCTTATAAAAGGCAGGCCCACTCTTCTTTTCACACACATTCCCTACTCCAATAATCCCCCAATTAACTTGTTCCATCATGTATAAATTAAATACTGAAATTCTCTTTAATAATCGTTAGCAAGATATAAATTATTATCTGGTTTTCGTTTTCAAGGCTTAAGTATTTGTAGCTTTGCTGCAATCTCAACTGATTAAATACTTTATGGTAAGAAGTTTTATATTTACGGTTATCCTGATATTGGCAGGAAATATGGCGTATGCACAGACGTATGAAGAGCTGATAGAGAAAAGCTTTACGTACCTCGACAAGAATGAGTTGTCGGCAGCCGAAGAGAGTTTGCGGGCAGCCATGCGCCTAGAGCCCGGCAATCCGAACAATTATGCCTTGCTGACAAACCTGGGCACTATCCAACGCCGACAGGGAAAAAGAGAGGAGGCGCTTATCTCGTACACAGCAGCCCTCAGCCGTCATCCCGATAATACAGCTATCCTCGAAAGCCGGGCTTCGTTGCATGTAGAAATGGGCGAAACAGACAAAGCCATAACGGATTATACCTTGTTGCTGATCAAAGATCCGATCAATCAGGATGCTTTGTATAGCCGGGGAATCCTTTACCTGCAGAAGCAAGACTATATCCGGGCCGAAGAGGATTTTGACAAAATACTTACAGTAAACGACAAAAGCGTTCACGGACGACTAGGACATGCCATTCTCGAAAAAATGCGGACCAACTATGACGAAAGCGAACGGATATACAATTACCTGATAGACCAGCTGCCAAAGGAATGGACACTGTATGAAAGCCGCGCCGACCTGTATTTTATGATGGGCAAGAATGCGCGTGCAATGGCCGACATCAACAAAGTATTTACAGAAACCGAACCCGGAGCTGCTATGTATGTACTGAGGGGCAAAGTAAAGCTGGCACAATACGAGCGCGAGTCGGCCCAAAAAGATTTCCTCAAAGCACAGGAGATGGGCTATGACAAAGAAATAATAGAGGAACTACTGCGTATGGCTAAGTAATTTCATTATTTTTGCATATAATACTAATTATGCAATACCATGAAGCGCTTACTAACAGCTAACTGGCTCTTATTTCTCTTTTTCTTTTCGGGTTGTTTTCTTTTTTTTGAAATCAATTACCGGTTTATGTACCGGTTTATGGAGCAATATCAGCTGTTTCTTTATACGACAAATTACTTCTTTGATCTACTGGCTCAGCCAGGGGGGTATAATGAATATATCACTTCATTTATTGCTCAGTTTTTCTTTTTCCCTTTTGTAGCTCCGGTATGCCTGGCTGTGCTTCTAACAGCAATCGGCTTTCTCTTCTGGTTGTTTATCAAAAGATGCGGAGTAGAGGTATCAGCCCTGCCTGCTTTGTTGCCCGTTTTTCTCTTCTGGGTATTTCCGGTAGAATCTATCGCCTCTATACTGTCCGTTTTAACAGGAGTGGCAAGTGCATACGGATATACCTTTATCCGAAAACCGGTTATCCGCTATAGCTCAGGCGTTGTCTTTATCTTGTTTTTGTATTTTCTGGCTACTCCGGCACATCTGTTGGCTGCCGTATTGTTTGGCTTGTACGAGTATTGCAGCGGAGAAAACAAAAGGCGCTTTGCAATAGGGGCAGGTCTTATAATTCTTGCATTATTACTCCCATTGGTTGCCATGCGCACGTTGTACATAATCCCAATGCGCGAAGCCTATTTCAGTAAGTTCCTTTATCATCCGGAATATCCCCTACCCACTTCTTTCTGGTACACCTGGTGCGCCTTCCCGTTAATGGTTCTGCTGGTGTATCTGCTCCGAAACCGCAAGAAAGTTTTCCGTAAAGACTGGATAAACGGATTTGCTATTTGCCTAACTCTCTTGCTGATAATAGGCGGAGGGATCTTTTTCAGAGAAAACCCGCTGGAACAAGTCTATCGCTACGACTGGCTAGCCAGACAGCAACAATGGGATAAAATCATTACACATGCCGAAAAGCATCCGGCAAAAGATCAGGATGCCCTGGTTTATGTGAATCTGGCATCTGCCTACACCGACTCATTCAACAAAGCATTAATGCGCTTCAAACAGATAGGAGAAGATGGTTTTATCCCTTATGACCCTAGGACACGCCTGGGACTAATTGAAGCCGAAGAGGTTGCCTGGACAGTAAATCAAACCAATGCTTCTCAGCGATTTGCATTCGTTGGCGTACTAAGTTCGGAACGTTGTGTGCAGCCCAGACTGATGAAGCGCCTCATTGAGACCTATCTGGTGAATGAAGAATACAAAGCAGCGGAGAAATACATCAGGATTTTGGAACAAACCTTGCTGTATAGTTCCTGGGCAAGAGAGCAACGCAAATTACTCCAACCGGAAGTAGCAGAGTCCACTCCCTGGATCATGGCAAAGCGAAAGCTGAATCCTGTTACCGACAATCCGCATGATCTGACTAAAAGTTTTCCCAACGCGATAGCCTTCCTGATAGATGATCATCCAGAAAACCGGATCGCCTTTGAGTATGGCATGGGTTATTTGTTGATCCACAAAGAGCTGGGAGCTTTTATGCACTATATGAAGGCCTTAAATGAAAGGGGGGAAGCACTTCCTGTTCTTTATCAAGAAGCGATCTGTATTTATTACTCCGCTGTGGAACAGAACCCGGAAACCTTCAGTTCTTTCCCTATCGACCCTGCTGTATATAATCGCTTTACCACATATCTGCAACAGGTAAGAACTCTCTCTCCTACTCTGCTGGCGCGCCAGTATGGAGACACTTATTACTATTACGCCCAGTCTGTTCAACCTCCTAAACGACAAAACCGATGAAAAACGAAACAAAACGAAAAGTGGTCAGGATAGCCGTCATCTTTATTCTTATAATCAACCTGTTGGCCCTATTATTTGTATTCTCTGCTTGCAGCCATAGACCGGAAAATCCTAAGCTAACAAACGAGCAACCTGCCATATTTCCCGATTATAAAGAGGTAACGGTACCACCCAATATCGCACCACTCAATTTCAGGCTGGAAGGGGATATTCAAAACTGCTACATTACCCTCAACGGAGAGAATGGAAGCAGTTTCAGCTATTCCGGAAAAAATAGTATCCGTATCAAACCAAAAGAGTGGAAAAAGCTACTGACTGAAAATGCCGGTAAGTCCATAAAGATAACAGTTTCTTCACAAGCTAAAGACAAGCAATGGAGCACTTGGCAAGCATTCAACATCTATGTAAGTAATGACCCTATTGACAGTCATCTGGTCTATCGCCTCATTGAACCGGGTTACGAAAAGTGGCACATCATTGGAATTTATCAACGCGACCTGACCACTTACAAAGAAAAGCCCATCATAAAGAATAATATGACAGCTTATAACTGTATCAACTGTCACAGCTTTTGCGGGGGTAATCCACAGCAGATGATGTTCCACATGCGGGCTACACATGGCGGTACCTACATCATAACAGATAACGAGATTCAAAAGCTAAATACAAAAACCGAGCAGACAATCAGCAACCTGACCTATCCCTACTGGCATCCGTCGGGAAAATACATCACGACATCCGTCAATGATATCAAGCAGTTCTTTCATGCCGTTAAAGAGAAGAAAATGGAAGTATTCGATATAGAGTCAGATGTTGTTGTTTATGATATCGAAAAGCAGGCAATCCTGTCAGAGGCCTCTATTATCAGCAAAGATGCTTACGAGACGTTTCCTTCTTTCTCACCTGATGGTTCCTGGCTTTATTATTGTTCGGCTCCGGCATTGCCTATGCCGCAACAGTACGACAGCATCCGCTATGCTCTTTGTCGTGTGCCTTTTGACGCAAATCAAGGGCGTATTACTGCCGGGGTGGACACGATAGTAGGTAATGATCGCTTTAGCGCCTCTTTCCCTCGTATTTCGCCTGACGGACACTTTCTGATGTACACCGAAACAGCTTACGGGCAATTCCCTATCTGGCACAAAAATGCCGAAATACGGATGATCGACTTACTCAATGGCAATCCGGTTGATATGTCTG
This sequence comes from Parabacteroides sp. PH5-46, assembly GCF_029892785.1. Classification (GTDB taxonomy): domain Bacteria; phylum Bacteroidota; class Bacteroidia; order Bacteroidales; family Tannerellaceae; genus DFXE01. The sequence continues at coordinate 84,850 of NZ_JARXXA010000015.1, read as the reverse complement.
CAATAAACAGTGAAGATACGGAAAGCTATCATTCCTGGAGTAGAAACAGTCGTTGGGTGGTAGTGAGCAGTCGTCGAGACAACGGGCTTTACACCCTACCCTATCTGGCACATATCGACGAAAACGGTCAAGCATCAAAGCCATTCCTGCTTCCACAAAAAGATCCTGATTTATATGACTATCTGCTTTACTCCTATAACCTGCCAGAGTTGGTAGAGGGCGCAGTAACTGTCAGCCCGTACGCTATTCAGCATGCGGCAGAGAAACAATCAGCTGTGCAAGTCTCCTTCCGCTAATTACATTCCCCAGCTTTCTCTGTCCAGATTGCGGTAGCTGATTGCTTCGGCGATATGGTGGGAAGCTACTTGCTCTACTCCTTCCAGATCGGCAATCGTTCGGGAAACCTTCAGGATACGGTCGTATGCCCGTGCAGAGAGACTCAAGCGTTCCATAGCGCTTTTCAGACGATTCAGGCCAGCCTCATCCGGCTTAACATATTCGCGTAACTGGCGAGGCGACATCTGTGCATTGCAATAAACTCCTTCGCTGTCTTTAAAACGTTCCGCTTGTATATTTCGGGCTTTTATTACCCGCTCACGAACAGCCTCGCTAGACTCGGATGGAGCCTGTTCAGAGATCTTTTCAAAGGGAACCGGTACAATCTCCACCTGAATATCGATTCGGTCCAGCAAAGGCCCCGAAATGCGGTTGAGATACTTTTGAACGGCTCCCGGCGGACACAGGCAGTCCCGATCCGGATGGTTATAGTATCCGCAAGGGCAGGGATTCATAGAGCTGACCAACATAAAGCCTGCCGGATAATCCACAGAAAAGCGAGCTCGGGAAATGGTGATCTGCCGGTCTTCCAGCGGCTGTCTCATCACCTCTAGCACATTCCGGCTGAATTCCGGAAGCTCGTCCAGGAAAAGTACTCCATGATGTGCCAGGCTGATCTCCCCGGGCTGTGGGGAAGATCCCCCTCCTACCATCGCTACGTTCGAGATGGTATGGTGCGGGGCACGGAATGGACGCTGAGTTACAATCGAAGTATCTTTACTGATCTTCCCCGCCACAGAATGTATTTTGGTGGTCTCTAACGCCTCATGAAGCGTTAAAGGAGGCAAGATAGAAGGTAAACGTTTGGCTAGCATCGACTTCCCGCTGCCCGGAGGCCCAACCATTAATAAATTGTGTCCGCCAGCTGCGGCTACTTCCAGAGCACGCTTCACATTTTCCTGTCCGTGAACCTCTGAAAAGTCAAACTCAAACGATTCCTGACGGGCAAAAAATTCAGCCTGAGTATCAACAAACGTTGGCTGCACCTCTCTTTTCTTGTCGATAAACTCAATTACTTCTTTGATATTCTCCATTCCGTAAACGTTTATTCCGTCTACTACGGCGGCTTCGCGGGCGTTCTGTTTGGGCAGGATAAGGCCTTTAAAACCTTCTTCACGGGCTTTGAGAGCAATGGGCAATACACCTTTCACTGGTAACAGGCTACCATCAAGTGAGAGCTCACCCATAATCAAAAACTCGCTCAAACGGGAAGAGTCTATCTCCTCTGCTGCTGCCATAATCCCTATGGCCAACGGCAAATCATAAAACGAGCCTTCCTTACGGATATCCGCAGGCGCCATATTAATCACAATCCGAAAACGGGGGAATTTATACCCACTAGCCTGTAGAGCAGAGATAATCCGCTCGTGACTTTCACGTACGGCTGCGTCCGGAAGCCCCACCAAAAAGAATTGGATTCCCTTGTTACAACTAACCTCAATAGTAATGATGGTTGCAGAAATGCCCTGCACAGCAGCGGCATAAGATTTCACTAACATAGTTAAAGCTTTAAAATATGCAGAACGAAACACGCAGAACGCAGAATGGGATATCACTCTTTCCGTTCTGCGCCCTGCGTATTCCGTTCTGCGTTAAATAATTTTTCTATCGTTTGTTTTACCTCAACGCCGTTTTCAGTTTTGAGGATAATTTTGCGTTCGTCGTCAATCAGGAAGCAGCGGGGCAAAGCACTTACGTTGTATAAATCCACCAACATGCTTGCCTGTCCGGCAGAATCGGTAACCAGGTTCCACTGGATACTGTCTTTCTTTAAAACCTGCCGTACACCTTCCATATTATCATCCAGACTAATCAAAAGCTGAGAAACTTTCTCATCTGAATATTTCTGGTCTATCTCATCTAAATACAAATCATCAGTCTGGCACATATCACACCAGGGGGCAGTAAATGTAAGCAACAAATATTCGCTTTTAAACGATTCCAGGTTTACCATTTTCCCATAAATGTTCTTCACCATAAAGTTGGGAGCTTCAGCCCCTAAAGCTGTCCGCTTTGCACGTATGCTATACTGTTCCAATTCTCCTACCAGATAAAAGTCTTTCAGGGCAGGATCTAGGCTTATCAGTAATTCATCCAGTTTGCGGGTATCATCCGGATCCGCAAAGAAAGTCTGTATTAATACAACAGAGGCTTGTTCGCTTTTATGATCCTGTATATAAGACAATGCCTGTTCGCTGAGTTGATGATTTACATTGATCAGGCGTGTAGCCGCCTCATTATTCCCGTTACTTCCATTGTTCCCATTGTTTACAGAAGCAATCAGGTCGGCTTGTTCCTTAAGCAAAGAGGATAGTTTCTTGCGGATAGAAGTAAGCTCATTATTCAGTTTTCCACCTTTGGCCTGAAGCAGTACCGGATAATGCACATCACCCGTTACAGACACTTTTACGCCCGGCTCCAGATATACGGTAAACCATGAGGAACGATTTTCAAAGAAAAGAGTAGCCCGGTTAAAGCTCTGGTCTTTTTGTTCCACCTTAAATTGTCCAGGTTTTTCACACTCAACTGTATCAACCACACTATAATCTTCCGATTCAAACACGACATAAATAGTCTGATCCTCCAGGTTGGTAAGTTTACCTTCAACCCGTAAAGACGTACCGTCCCCACACGAGAACAGAATAAGTATCGTGCTTATAATCAGCAGAATTTTCTTCATATCACACCTTTTAAATTTCCCACATTAGCGGATATACGGTATAAAGGTAGTTATATATTTTAATATACCTTTATATTTAGTAAGAAATTTTATCGGAAATCAGATATTCCCTCTACAAAAAAGTAGAGACAAGGCATTGCCCTGTCTCTATCCCTATTGTGTTATGTAATATTAAATTACAATTTCGGACCTGCGTTAACTAATGATTTACCCAGATCGTTTCCTGTGAACTTCTTGAAGTTGTTAATGAAACGGTTTGCCAGGTCTTCTGCTTTAGTTGTCCACTGAGAAGCTTCTGAATATGTGTCGCGAGGATCCAAAATGTTAGGATCAACTCCCGGAAGAGCTGTAGGCACTACGAAATCAAAATAAGGAATTGATTTTGTAGGAGCCTTGTCGATAGATCCATCTAAGATAGCATCGATAATACCACGTGTATCTTTGATAGAAATACGTTTGCCGCTACCGTTCCAACCAGTGTTCACCAAGTAAGCCTTAGCGCCTGATTTGTTCATTTTCTTAACCAGTTCTTCTCCGTATTTTGTTGGGTGCAACGACAAGAATGCAGCACCGAAACAAGCAGAGAAAGTAGGAGTTGGTTCAGTGATACCACGTTCTGTACCTGCTAATTTTGCAGTGAAACCAGAAAGGAAGTAGTACTGAGTTTGCTCAGGAGTTAAGATAGAAACCGGAGGCAATACACCGAATGCGTCAGCAGAAAGGAAGATAACCTTTTCAGCAGGACCCGCTTTAGAAACCGGCTTAACGATGTTCTTAATATGATTGATAGGATAAGAAACACGTGTATTTTCAGTTACACTCTTATCGTTGAAATCGATCTTACCATTTGCATCTACAGTAACGTTTTCTAATAAAGCGTCACGAGTGATAGCGTTAAAGATATCCGGTTCACTGTCTTTGTCCAGGTTGATAACTTTTGCATAGCAACCACCTTCGAAGTTGAATACGCCTTCATCGTCCCATCCGTGCTCATCGTCACCGATCAACAAACGTTTTGGGTCTGTAGAAAGAGTAGTCTTACCTGTTCCTGAAAGACCAAAGAATACAGCAGTATTTTTACCATTCATGTCTGTGTTGGCAGAACAGTGCATAGAAGCCATACCCTGAAGTGGTAACAAGTAGTTCATATACGAGAACATACCTTTCTTCATTTCACCACCATACCATGTATTCAGGATAACCTGGATCTTTTCAGTCAGGTTGAATACTACAGCAGTTTCAGAGTTTAAGCCTAATTCTTTGTAGTTCTCAACTTTTGCTTTAGAAGCGTTCATGATAACAAAATCAGGTTCTCCAAAGTTAGTCAATTCTTCAGCTGTCGGACGAATGAACATGTTAGTCACAAAGTGAGCCTGCCATGCTACTTCCATGATGAAGCGTAATTTCAAACGGCTGTTTTCGTTTGCTCCGCAGAAAGCGTCAACAACGAACAATCTTTTGCCTGAAAGTTGTTTTGTAGCTAAATCTTTTACAGTAGCCCAGCATTTTGCGTCTACCGGTTTATTGTCATTTTTATATTCGTCTGAAGTCCACCATACAGTATCCTTGCTGGTTTCATCCATTACAAAGAATTTATCTTTAGGAGAACGACCGGTATACACACCTGTCATCACGTTTACAGCACCTAGCTCTGTTTCCTGACCTTTTTCAAAGCCTTCCAGACCTGGTTTTGTTTCTTCCTGAAATAATACGTCGAACGACGGATTATGTACAATTTCGGTTACTCCCGTAATCCCGTACTTGCTCAAATCTAAATTAGCCATTTCTAATTAATAATTAATGATTGATTTATAATAATTACTATCACACTTTCTACCTTCGTTTCTACAAAAACCTTGTAAACCACACTGCAAAAATAATACTATTTTTCAATTACCCACAACCCATTAAGGAAATTTTTCAGCAATTAGAGAATATATGATTTTCGCATCTCTTTCTACTTGTGCGCCAGCCCTTATTTTAACACCAAACACTAACAAATGCTAAAACGGTAAGGAGAAACAAATTCCCCTTCTTGAGAGGGGCTAAGGGTATGTTATTTTGCACGTTGTTACGTTTGTAACACACCCCCTGCCCCCTCTCAAGAGGGGAATTAATACTTTATTTCTTGGTAGTGATATAGATAACGCCTTCTATGTCTTCGCCATAAAGTTCTTTAGCTTTTTCATTTTTAAGAACACTGACGCTTTCTATATCTGTTGGAGATATTGTTTTCAGATCAGCTTGGGTGCTTCTTACACCATCTATCACATACACGATATTGTTGATATTGCCTGGTATAATGAAGGGAGGTTCTTTCTCCATTTTCGTTTCTATCGCCTTTCCTACCTGTCTCTGGATGTTTTCCTCTATTTGGGCTTCGTTTATGGCTTTTTTTACGGTTTCCTCAATCTTAGCCTCTTCTATTGCCTTTTGAACAGTTTCCTCGATTCGGGCTTCCTTTATGGCTCTTTCTACTTCTACCTGTACCTTCCGTACGTCTACATCTGTTTTTACTACGATTGTAGTATCCAAAGGTACAGGCGGTTCGATTTTTACGGGAATTGCTTCTTTTATTAGCGGCAATTCGCTAACTTTGGTACTTGAAATCTTATCCAACTCGCGAGAGATTTCCGGACGGGCAAAAGCAGCGATTGTAACAGCTGCCAGCGGAAGTACATAGAGGTACTTTAAACGTCCCCATGTGTTCGATTTACTTTTTAACATCATAGTAATTCTTTTTTTTAGTTTGCTGTGATTAAAGCTGTTGGCCATAGAAGTGAAGCGCTGTGTGCCGACAGCTTTTTTAATTAATAATAATTGATATCTCTTTGCATCGATGCCTTGATTTAATACGCTTTCATCGGCCTCATATTCGTGGATATTCTGCAACTCCTGCTTCAAAAGCCAGGAGGCCGGATTAAACCAGTGAAATACCACACATAAGCCTGATAGTAAAACGTCCCACGAATGGCGGTAACGGATATGCGCCATTTCATGCGCCAGGATTTCATCCCGGCTCTCTTCCCAATCCTTACGGGAGATCACGATATGATTCATCCAGCTAAAAGGAGCAATATTCCGGTCGGTTACAATCAAAGAAACAGGCAAGCCCGCTTCTACCCATTCGCCCGAACGGATGATTCGTATAATGATCCAACCTGAATAAAGCAAACGGAGAATAAAAAATAAAATTCCACCCAGATAGAGTAGCATGGCGATTTGCAGCAAAACGGACTGGGAAGAAGCCGCAGGAGCCTGTCCGGCCAACAGCAGAAACTCTTCCAGATTGAGCATCGGAGACTGGATAGCCGTCGCCTTTTCCGTTGAAATACGAATAAATGGGATCACTACCGAAAGGCCGATCAGGCTTAGTAAAACAATCCTGTTAAAACGATGGAATGTATCCCTGCTCAGCAGCAACCTGTAAAACAGATAGAACAGCGCCAGGCAGATGGTAGACTTAACAATATAGGCAAAAAACACTCCCATCTCTTCTTATTTTTTATTAGCCTGTTCCACCTCATCAAGCAATCGGCGCAATTCTTCCACCGAAACATCCTCTTCCTCAATCAAAGACGAAACCACTCCCAAATAGGAGTTATTGAAGTACTTAGCTACTACATGCTTCAGGGTACCTTTTTTATAGTCGCCTTCCGTAACTGCCGGGTAATACTGATACGTATTCCCATACGCCTTATGCGAAAGGAAACCTTTCTCTTCCAGCCCCCGCACAATCGTTGAAAGCGTATTAAAGTGTGGTTTCGGCTCCTCGTAAAAGTCGAGTAGCTCCTTCACGAACAAAGGCCCTTTCTCCCAGAAATAGCCCATCAATTCTTCTTCTTTCGCAGTAAGTCGTTTCATATTTTAAATATCTTTCCGACAAAGAAACTAAATCTTTTAGTTTACAAACTAATAATCATAGTTAATAATCATTAAGAGCAGAAATACAGCAAAAAAAGCGTATTAATGCAATAGAGACAAGGCGATGCCTTGTCTCTATTAAATAAGAAAAGATAAGATGATATAAAATTTATTTTACTTCCCAGATTTCGCCGCTCATGAGGAATTCGTTGAGCGTACGATGCGGTTTCTTGGCTTGTACCTCCAGGATTTGTTTTTCTACTTCCTGATCGTAGCATGGGGCATCTACGTCGCGAATAACACCCAGTGCCAGTGGCAGATCACCACCCATCATACCCAGCATCATGTGCATGGTTGCATCTTCGGTGTGGGCATCGTGTACCAGGATATCGTCCAGTGTATAGCCATCTTGTCCGATGGTAACGACTTTTAGCTTCAATCCGTCTAATACCAGGCCTTTTTCGTTTTCTTTTCCGAAGAGCATTTTTTCGCCGTGGCGAAGGAAGATGGTACGGTCCGGACGAAATTCCTTATCAGTGATTTGCTTATGGATGCCATCGTTAAAGATGACACAATTCACCAATACTTCGACTACAGAAGCTCCTTTATGGCGAGCCGAAGCAGTCAGGATATCCGTTGTATTCTTGAGGTCTACATCAATCACACGAGCAAAGAAATTACCTCTTGCACCAAACGTCAACTCAGCCGGGATAAAGGGTTCTTCTACCGTTCCGTAAGGCGAGCTTTTCGTCACAAATCCCCGGTCGGTAGTAGGCGAATATTGCCCCTTGGTCAGACCGTAGATCTTGTTGTTGAAAAGTACGATATTGAGGTCTATGTTCCGGCGTACGGCATGGATAAAGTGATTCCCTCCGATAGCCAGACAGTCGCCGTCACCGGTCATCAGCCAGACATTCAGCGCCGGATTGGCCGTTTTAACACCGGTAGCGATAGCCGCCCCACGTCCGTGAATGGTATGAAACCCGTACGAGTTCATATAATACGGCAGACGGGAAGAACAGCCGATACCGGAGATAACGGCAATGTCTTTCGGGTCTACATTCAGTTCTGCCATTGCTTTATGCACGCAGTTCAATACGGCATGGTCTCCGCATCCGGGGCACCAACGTACGTATTGGTCGCTCTTATAATCTTTGGGTTGATATTTTAATTCTTGTTCCATGTTTACGCCTCCAATAATTTGGTGAATTCCTCTACTAATCTTGACACAATGAAAGGTTGACCCTTTACGCGGTTGAACTTATACGGATTGAAACCGCTTATCTTGCTGCGCAAATAGTTGGCAAACTGCCCGTTGTTTTGCTCAGCTACTACCACTTTCTTGTATTTCAGCAGCACTTCGGCTGTGTTTTTAGGCAGCGGAGAGATAAACTTAAAGTGAGCTAGGGCCACTTTCTTTCCGTTTTCATGCATAGTCTCCATGGCTTCGCAGAGGTGACCGAAGGTACCTCCCCAGCCTACGATCAGCAGGTCGGCATCCTTATCGCCCAGTACTTCTACTTCGGGGATGTAATCGGCAATCTTGTCTATTTTCGCCTGACGGGTAGTCACCATCTTCTGGTGGTTATGAGGATCGGTAGAGATCGCGCTGGTATCATAGTCTTTCTCGAGTCCGCCGATGCGGTGAGCAAAACCTTCCATTCCCGGAACAGCCCAGTAACGAACCAATGTTTCCGGATCGCGGTGATAAGCCTTCCAAGGCGTATCGCCTTTGTATTCCGTAGCATATTTTGGTTTGATTTCCGGATAGTCTTTCATATCAGGCAGCTTCCAGGCAGAAGAGCCGTTTGCCAGGAAAGAATCAGTCAACAGGATTACCGGAGTCATGTGTTCAAGTGCCAGCTTACCTGCCCAGAAAGCAGCATCAAAGCAGTCTGTAGGCGTAGAGGCAGCAATCACTACAACAGGGCTCTCGCCATTTCGTCCGTAAAGCGCCTGCGCCAGGTCGGTCTGCTCACTCTTCGTAGGCAAGCCTGTAGAAGGGCCTCCGCGCTGTACATCTACAACAACCAGAGGTATTTCGGCAATGACAGCCAGTCCGATGGCTTCGCTTTTTAGGGCCAAACCTGGGCCAGAGGTAGACGTAGCCGCGAGAGAGCCGGCAAAGCTGGCTCCGATTGAGGTACAGATACCGGCTATTTCGTCTTCAAACTGAAGTGCTTTTACACCCAGGTCTTTTCTGGCAGAAAGTTCCTGTAGAATATCTGTGGCGGGAGTAATCGGATAGCTACCCAGGAAGAGCTTCAAGCCTGCTTTTTCGGCAGCGGCAATCAAGCCATAGGCAGTAGCCTTGTTCCCATTTACATCCGTATAAAAACCCGGTGCCATTTTCTTGCTTTCGATACGATAAGTAGAAACTAAGGCGTGGGTATTATGTCCGTAATTATAACCATCTGTCAGCGCCTTGATATTGGCCTGGGCAATGGTTGGTTTCTTTGCAAATTTGTTCTGTAGCATGTGCATGGCCTCGTCGAGCGGGCGATCAAAAAGCCAGCAAACCAAGCCCAATGCAAACATATTCTTACAGCGTACGGCCGACTTATTGTCTAGGCCAAACTCTGCCAATCCGTCTTTTACCATCGAGCTGATCGGAGCAGCGATTACCTGTACATTTGTCAGGCCCAACTCCTTAAACGGATCATCTGTAGTAAACTTGGCTTTATCAAGATCACTCTTCTGGAAAGAATCCGTATCAATAACAACAATAGCCAGAGGTTTCAGATAGTTTACATTTACTTTCAGAGCTGCGGGATTCATAGCAACCAACACATCCGCTTTATCGCCTGGCGTAAAGATTTTTTTTGATCCCAAGTGTACCTGGAATCCGGATACACCACTTAATGATCCCTGCGGAGCGCGAATTTCTGCCGGAAAGTCAGGAAAAGTAGAGATTTCATTTCCCAAGATAGCCGACAAATTTGAAAAGATCGTCCCGGTTAACTGCATGCCGTCTCCCGAATCTCCCGAGAAACGAACTACGACTTTTTCCAAAGTCGTAACTTTTGTCTGTTCTGTCATAATTCTTTTATTAGCTTTAGCATCCTGATTGTATATTAAACAAATTGTCGCAAATATAGTCAAAAGATCATATTTATCTAATTTTCACAAATCAAAATGCTGATAAATAGATATCCAGATTACTGGACAAAATATTAAAATGATTTGAGATATAACTATTAACGGGCTTTCCGGAATACATGTACACACCCGAACGAAAACAGTTGTCTTCCTTTATCATTCCCTGAATGGAATCGGCATCTCCCAGCATGGAAAGAACAGATACCAGAATATTACTGAAGCCCATAGAAGTAGTACGTGCAACAGAGTTCGTAACGTTCGGCTTGCAATAATGCAAAACGCCAAACTGCTCAAAGATTTCCGGATCGGAAGGCGAAAGACAACAAGTCGTTTCAAAGCAGCCTCCCTGATTGACACGCAGGTCGATAATAAGCGCTCCACGCTTCATCGTACGGATCAGGTCTTCAGCTATCATATAGCGGCGTTGTATGTTGATATAGCTCATCGCTCCGATTACAACATCGGCAGTCTGAAAAGCATTATGTAATACCTTTGGATGGAAATTGGAGGTGAAAATCTTTTGTCCCAGCGTATGCTGAAGTGTCCGCAGCTTGCTGATGTCATAATCAAAGACCTTAACGGTAGCTCCCATGGCCAGGGCATTTCGTGCGGCAACGGTTCCGGCGGCACCGGCTCCTATAATAAGGACTTCGGTTGGAGCAATACCCGGCACTCCTCCCAACAGCACGCCTTTTCCGCCCTGCGTATTACTCAACAAACCAGAGGCTATCGTAATGGCGGCCATACCTTCTATTTCGGAGATCATACTCAGGATGGGTGATTTCCCCTGATAGTCGAGCATCAGTTCGTAAGCAATTGCATTCATGCGCTTGGCAATCAAACCTTCATATACATCCTGGGAAAATAGGTTAAACTGTACCATCGAGAATAGTGTAGTCCTGGGATTCATCAACGCAACTTCAGAAGGCAAAGGAGGAAGTATTTTCAGTATAATATCAGCTTTATAAACCTCTTCGGGCGTCTCTACTATTTCGGCGCCTGCCTCAGAAAAGTGGTTATCAGAATAGTTGATACCCAAGCCGGCTCCTGTTTCAAGCAATACGCGATGCCCTGCATCGGTCAGAATATCTACGGCTTCCGGCGTTAAAGCCAAACGCCTCTCGTCTTTAACTCTTTCACATGGAATGCCTATCAGCAAACGATTATTTACTTTTCCAAGCTCTTTCAGCAATTCCTGTGGGATATAAGCTCCCTGTAAATGTGTTGATTCTTTACCTGCCATATCACCCGTTCCTACAATAATATATTCGCCAATGCTTCCGCGATGTCTTCCACATCTCTGTCGGTTAGCATTACTTCGGCATCATAAATAATGGATGCCTGTGTATACCATGGTGTTCGTACCTCTAAATTATCCTTTACAAACCGGGTAAGTTCTTCCCCGGCCTTCCCTTTTAAGATAGGGCGTGTATGTTTCACCAGTTCCAGGCGTTTGGATAGCTCCTCTGCCGAAACTTTCAGGTAAACCGTAGTCCCTATCTGATTCATAAATGACATATTATCAAAGAAGCAGGGAGCTCCTCCCCCTGTGGAAATAATCACATCTTCAAATGTGGCAACTTCGTGAAGCATGTTTCTTTCCATATCGCGAAAGGCGTCTTCGCCTTTTTCAGCAAACAAATCCCTGACAGTTTTATGGTAACGAGCTTCTATATAATGATCAAGATCAACAAAGGAAAGCTTCATCCTATTGGCCAGTTCTTTCCCTACTGTTGTCTTTCCGGCTCCCATGTAGCCTATCAGAAAAATTCGTTTCATCTCACATCATCCATACATATATCATACAAATGTATTCATTATTTCTTTATTTTTTCGACTTCCGCCCGTCTTTGTACAATCGATTTTTGCATTTCCCGGGTTATCTCGTTAATCTTATCGATCAAGGTTTCCATTTCATTTATGACTTGTTCTTCTTTTGTGATCTGATAACTCACCAGGTAAATGGCATTAATAAATTTGACCAACTCAGAAAAAGCCTCGTCTACTTTCGGACGAAGGCTTCTCATTTTATCTTCTTTACTCCGCTTTTCTTTCTTGCTCAGGCGTTCATTATATAGTTGGTAGCATTTATCGTTCGCTTCCCTTAACAGATCAAAGACTTTCAGCAGATCCAGATTTTCCAGCGCCGGAAGGTATTTTTCATCTGCCATCTCTTCCAGGAAGAGAGATACAGAGGTTGTATTTTCGATAAACGATTTGCGGTGTGCATTCCGGTAAGGTTCCAGTCCGCCATCCAGAACTTCCCAAAAAGCCTTGATGGAAGAATCCGGATTATACTTCATTATCTCTATCGTACGTTTAATAAAGCAAAACAGCTCATCCCGCTTTTTGTCGGCCGCCTGAAGCTCCTTTGTTTCCTCAAAAGCCCTGTCGCGCATATAAGCAGCCTCTTCCCTTTTGAAATAACGCTCATAAACCAAGCGTAATTCTTCCATTTTATACTCTTTGGCAATAATGGGAGTAACGGTTTTCAACACTTTTTGGTGATACTCGTAGTGTTCACCATCTCTTACTAAGCGAAAGCTGGGCCGTGCAATTTCTTTCAATTTTTCCATGTTTTCTTACTTTAAGAATGACTCAGGCAAAACTAAACACACAAAAAGATTCATAATCTCAGTTCAATTTTCGTCTTCGTCATACATCATCATCAATACAAAGTTATTCAGAATAAAATCTGCATGCGCAAATATATGAAATAATTCACATAAACTAATTTCCGGCAAAGAGGAAATCAAAAAATGAACTACATAATATCAGATGCACATTCATTTCGCATTTTTGTATCCTTTTTTTGAATACGTTTGTCTGTATTATGATATTACGTTCATTTATCATGCGTTTTTATGAAACGTATATTTGTAAATAAATAATTTGAACATTTATTTTGATTTGAGTATAAATCAAGCATATATTTCTTAATTTATTTGAATATTTACATACATAACAAAAATGTATCAAGGCCGTACTACAAGGGTAACGGGGCGGTCTTTCTCTAAAAAACCAACCACATTATTAGTAACTGCAAAGGCCATTTTTATACGTGCATCAGTAGTTTGTGTTCCCATATGAGGGGTTAGCACTACATTTTCCAGTTCTAAGAGCTCCGGCAGAGGATAATCACCGAATTCGAAGACATCCAGACCAGCAGCACGTATAATATTATTCTTCAAAGCCTTAATAAGCGCATATTCGTCTACTAAAGGGCCTCTGGCGGTATTTATAAGGATGGCAGACGATTTCATCGCCTGTAAAGCCGTTTCATCGATGAGATGGTGTGTTTCCGGGGTGTAGGGCGCATTCAGTGACAAGAAGTCGGATTGTGCCAATAGCTCTTCAAAGGATACATAAGCGACGTTCAAGCGGGTCTCTTCTTCCATATCTAACTGTCTGCGATTATGATAGATAACATTCATTCCACAAGCATTTGCCCGCTTGCAGAGAGCCTTCCCTATACGGCCCATTCCGAAGATCCCCAACGTCTGCCCACTGATAGGAACACCTAAGTTTTCCAGGATTCCGATTTTCATATCACTTTTCAAGCTACGTAATTTGCGGTCGCATTCCGAAATTCGTCGGGCAGCATCCAACATAAGCCCCAAAGCTAAGTTCGCAGTAGGCGCAATCACCGGATCAGGGGTATTTGCGATAGAAACGCCCTTTTCTAAGGCATAAGCTACATCAATATTGTTGTACCCCACCCCGTAATTAGCGATTAAACGGAGGTTTGGAGCCTGATCAATCAACGCTTTATCCACCGGAAAGTTAAACATCGAACAAAGCACATCATACGATGAAATCATATCAAATACTTCTTCATAGGTGAAATCGCGGTTTTCGGGGAAAGTGACCTCATATCTATCGCATAATTCGTCATATCCTTCCCTGAACATGTCATAGGTCATTAATACTTTCATAATATTCTGCTTTACTATTTTATCTAACAAAGGTATATTTTTTATCGAATAAAAGGCTAAAACACAGCGAAAAGTCCGTAAGAACTTCTCTCATAGCAAATAATACCTTTTCATCGATTGAAACTAAAAGTTCCACCCTGGATGATAATAAAGTTTCACCCCAATGATCTTTAAGGATCACCGCAGTGATCTTGTAGGATCACCTAGGTGAAACTTTCAGTTTCATCCCAAGAAAAAAAGTGAAACTTTTGCTTAAAAAATGCGTTTGCCTTGGTCTTCATCTAATAAACACCTATATTAAATAAGAATTTATTACTTTTGTATATAAAACATTGAGCTATGGTACTAAACTATATATGGGTAGGATTCTTTCTCATTGCCTTTGTAGTAGCCCTGGCAAGGCTGATTATCTGGGGAGACACGTCAGTATTTACGGAGATTATCAATGCGTCATTTGATTCGGCCAAGTCCGGATTTGAGATATCTATCGGCTTAACCGGGGTATTAACGCTCTGGTTGGGCATTATGAAGATAGGCGAAAAGGGAGGAGTTATCCAATCTTTTGCCCGGATTTCAGCCCCTGTATTCGGTAAATTATTCCCGGATATCCCCCAAAAACACCCGGTAACAGGCTCTATTTTCATGAATATTTCGGCCAATCTGCTGGGATTAGACAACGCGGCAACCCCTATGGGGCTTAAAACCATGCAACAATTGCAGGAACTAAACCCTCAAAAGGAAAGAGCCAGCAACGCCATGATCATGTTTTTATGCATAAACGCATCCGGATTGACGATGATTCCCATTACAATACTCATGTATAGGGCGCAAATGGGGGCAACGAATCCATCGGATGTATTCCTGCCGATTATGTTGGCTACATTTACCTCTTCTTTGGTGGCTGTTTTGGCCGTTTGCGTTCGTCAAAAGATCAATCTTTTACAAAAGAACCTGCTTCTGTTCTTCGGCGGAGTCATTCTTTTTATTGCCGGATTGGTATGGCTTTTCATGTCAATGGATCAGTCTAAAGTGAATCTGTATTCTACCTTAACGGCCAATATGATCCTCTTCAGCATTATTTGCGGCTTTATTGTAAGCGGGATCAGAAAGCGGATCAATGTATATGACGCCTTTATAGAAGGCGCCAAAGATGGCTTCAAAACAGCAATAACAATCATCCCCTACCTGGTTGCCATCTTAGTGGGCATCGGTATATTCCGAGCTTCAGGAGCGATGGATTTCATCATAGAAGGTGTAAAACTAGGAGCAGCCGACATTGGATTGGACACTGAATTTGTAGGAGCTTTGCCTACAATTCTTATGAAACCGCTGAGCGGAAGTGGTGCACGAGGCATGATGATTGATGCCATGAACACCTACGGAGCCGACTCCTTTGTAGGGCGCCTGGCTTGTATTGTGCAAGGATCTACGGATACTACATTCTATGTTGTTGCCCTTTATTACGGGAGTGTCGGCATAAAAGACCCCCGGTATACGATACAATTATCGCTCTTAGCAGACCTGGCCGGCGCTATTGCCGCCATCTTTTTAGCGTATTTGTTTTTCAGTTAAAACATCATTATATGGCCATTTCATTTCACACAGAAGATGCAAAACTCCCTTCGATAAAGAAGCGGATTGTACAAAACTGGATCAAAACAATCGCCACGAACCATCAGAAAAAAACAGGCGACATTGCCTATATATTCTGTTCGGACGAGAAGATCCTGGAAGTAAACAAAGAGTATTTGCAGCATGATTATTACACGGATATCATTACGTTTGACTATACGGAAGGAGATACAATCTCCGGAGATATATTCATCAGTTTAGATACCGTTAAGAGTAATTCCGAAACGTTTAATACCTCATATATGGAAGAACTACACCGGACGATCATTCATGGCGTTCTGCACCTTTGCGGGATAAATGACAAAGAGTCGGGAGAGAGAGAGATTATGGAATTAAACGAAAACAAGGCCCTTGAGGTATTACCTGAAGAGGCTTACAAATAAAGAATAGTATATGAATTTTGAGTATGATATAATAGTTGTTGGAGCCGGACATGCCGGATGTGAAGCTGCATCTGCCGCCGCCAACCTGGGATCCAAAACCCTCTTCATTACGATGGACATGAATAAGATTGCCCAAATGAGCTGTAATCCGGCTATCGGAGGCATAGCCAAAGGGCAGATTGTTCGGGAAATCGATGCCTTAGGAGGGAATATGGGGATTGTAACAGATAAAACATCTATCCAATTCCGGATGCTAAACAGGAGCAAAGGCCCGGCTATGTGGAGTCCGCGAAGCCAAAGCGACCGGGCGCGCTTCATTGAAACCTGGCGAAATATCCTGGAAAACCAGGAGAATCTAAGCATCTGGCAAGACACGGTAAGCGAACTACTGATCAAAGATAAAACAGTTGTAGGGGTTAAAACCGGCCTGAATGTAGAGTTTAAAGCCAAGTGTGTAATCCTCACAAACGGCACATTCCTAAACGGACTGATGCACATCGGCAGAACAAAAATACAGGGAGGCCGCATCGCCGAGCCCAGCACCACGGGAATAACAGAACAGCTAGTGTCCTTAGGCATCAAAGCAGACCGGATGAAAACCGGTACTCCTGCACGAATAGACGGAAGGAGTGTTCACTTTGAAGAACTGACAGAACAACCCGGCGAGAATGATTTCCACCGATTCTCTTTTATGGATACATCCAACAGGGAGTTGAAGCAATTAAGTTGCTGGACACTTTTCACAACAGAAGCCTGCCATGACATATTGAGGGAAGGGCTACCGGATTCTCCTCTATACAATGGACAAATCCAGAGTATCGGACCCAGATATTGCCCGAGCATAGAAACAAAAATTGTAACATTTGCAGACAAAAATCAGCATCAGCTATTCCTTGAACCGGAAGGAGAGAACACGCAAGAGTATTACCTTAATGGTTTCTCGTCCTCTCTCCCACTCGATATTCAGCTAAGAGCTCTCAAGGCAATTCCGGCTTTCCGGGATATTCAGATATATCGACCCGGATATGCTATAGAATACGACTTCTTTGATCCGACACAATTACAGCATAATCTGGAGACGAAACAAATAAAGAATCTTTTCTTTGCCGGACAAATAAATGGCACGACCGGTTACGAAGAAGCCGGCGGACAAGGATTAATGGCCGGTATAAATGCTCACATAAACTGCCATGGAGGGGAATCTTTCGTATTAGGCAGAGACGAAGCATACATTGGCGTCTTAATTGACGATCTTGTAACAAAAGGAGTAGACGAACCTTACCGCATGTTTACCTCTCGAGCTGAGTATAGAATACTCCTTCGTCAGGATGACGCCGATATGCGTTTAACAGAAAAATCCTACAAAATCGGACTGGCAAAAGAAGATCGCCACAAGCTACTACAAGAAAAGAAAAAAGAAAGAGACAGCATTATTACTTTTGCAGAAAACTATTCTGTAAAACCCCAATATATAAACAGCGGATTGGAAGCGTTGGAGACAAAGCCCCTCTCCCATGGCTGCAAATTGATAGACCTTATTTTACGCCCGCACGTTTCTATAGATAATTTAGCTGATTTAGTTCCTGCCTTCAAAGCAGAATTAGACAAGGTATCTCCCAATCGAAAAGAAGAGATCATTGAAGCTGCGGAGATATTAATCAAATACAGCGGATACATAAAGAGAGAAAGAATCATTGCTGATAAGATTAACAGACTGGAGAATATTCGCATCAAAGAAAAATTCGACTACAGCAGCATCCAATCTTTATCGACAGAAGCCCGACAAAAGCTGACAAAAATAGATCCGGAGACAATTGCTCAAGCAAGCAGAATCCCCGGCATCTCCCCCAGCGACATAAACATCTTGCTTGTTCTGTTGGGAAGATAATCGAAATGTTCCACGTGAAACATAAAAATGCATCATGAGTAACAAAGAAATAAAAAAGGAAACTCCAAACAAAAATCCTTTTGCAACACTACTATCTATTCTTCCTGAAAAGCCAGGGTGCTATCAATACTTTGACGAGAAAGGAAAAATCATATATGTAGGCAAGGCGAAGAATTTAAAGAAGAGAGTTTCATCTTATTTTACAAAGATGCATGACAACCTGAAGACTCATGTTTTAGTAAAGCAAATACGAGATATAAAATATATTGTAGTAGACACAGAGGAAGACGCCCTACATCTGGAGAACAGTTTAATCAAACAATATCGCCCTCGCTATAATGTAATGTTGAAGGACGACAAAAGCTATCCCTCCATTATTGTGAAGAACGAATACTTCCCACGTGTATTCCAGACAAGAAATATAGTAAGGGATGGCTCGCAATATTATGGCCCCTATTCTTCCATCTACATAGCAAAGGTAATGCTACAAATGTTAAAAGATATTTATCCAATTCGCACCTGTAAATATCCCCTAACACCCGAAAATATTGCCCAGAAGAAATTCAAAGTATGCCTGCAATATCACATCAAAAGATGCAAGGGCCCATGTGAAGGATTACAATCGCTGGAAGAATATCAGAACAACATTGTTCAGATCAAAGAAATTTTAAAAGGAAATATTTCCAAGATAAGCCGTACGCTATTTGAGGAAATGCAAAAATATGCCGCTGAACTAAAATTTGAAGAAGCGCAAAGCATAAAGGAGAAGTATGAAGCGATAGAAAATTATCGGGCAAAATCTACAGTCGTCCCGCCCATGCTCACAAATATCGATGTTTTTTCTTTCACCGAAAATGAGCAGTCTGCCTACATTAATTATATGCATATAGGAAATGGAGCGATTGTGCAAGCCTACACATTTGAATACAAAAAAAAGCTGGACGAGCCGAAAGAAGAATTACTGGGCCTGGGGATTGTAGAAATGCGCTCACGCTTCAAGAGTACAGCAAAAGAAATAATCATTCCTTTCATTCCTGATATAGAGCTGTCCGGCAATATAACTTTTCATATCCCTCAAAAAGGAGACAAAAAAAAGTTGCTCGAATTATCAGAACAAAATGTAAAGCAGTATAAAATAGATAAATTAAAACAGGCAGAAAAACTAAATCCCGAACAGAGGACAACGCGCATCCTTACTACCATGCAAAAAGAATTGCACACAAAGGAACTGCCTATACATATTGAATGTTTTGACAACTCAAATATACAGGGTACAAATCCTGTGGCGGCCTGTGTAGTATTTAAAAAAGCAAAACCTTCTAAGAAGGATTACAGGCATTTCCACATCAAAACGGTAGAAGGTCCAAACGACTTCGCCTCTATGATTGAAGTAGTTGGTAGACGCTATTCAAGGCTGCTGGAAGAAAAAGAGCCACTGCCTCAGCTCATTATCATAGATGGTGGTAAAGGCCAATTAAGTGCAGCTACGGAAGTGATCAAGAATCTGGGATTACTAGAGCGGATTACAATCGTTGGGCTAGCCAAAAGACTGGAAGAAATCTTCTTTCCAAACGATCCAATTCCCTTAATATTAGACAAAAACTCTGAAACACTGCGAGTTATACAACAATTAAGGGACGAAGCCCACCGCTTTGGCATCACTTTCCATCGCCAACTAAGAAGCAAGAAGCAAACAGCCTCGGAACTGGATCAGATCAAAGGGATTGGAGAAAAGACTAAAACGCTCTTACTCAGAAAGTTTAAGAGTGTGAAGAGAATTAAAGAAGCCTCTGAAGAAGAATTAACAGAAATAATAGGCAAAGCAAAAACAGCCATTTTGTTAAAAGAGTTTAATAAATAAAATGAAAACAGTAACACAACGTGTAAAGAGAGCATCAGTCAGTATTAACGGAGAAATAACAGCTCAGATTGCTAATGGCCTTTTGGTACTAATAGGCATAGAAGACCGTGATAATCAGGAAGATATTGAATGGATGACAAAAAAGATAACATTAATGCGTATCTTTGATGATGAAAATGGAGTGATGAACAAGTCGGTTCTTGATGTAGACGGGGATATCATGGTCGTAAGCCAGTTTACGCTGCATGCATCCACAAAAAAGGGAAATCGCCCCTCCTACATACGAGCATCCAAGCCAGAGGTCGCTATCCCGCTATATGAGGCCTTTTGCAGGGAAATAGAGAGCCTTAGTGGGAAAAAGATAGCAACGGGAACATTCGGGGCTGATATGCAGTTAGAATTAATAAATGACGGGCCCGTAACAATCATCATTGACTCGCAAAACAAAGAATAAATACACAAATGGAATCAAGATTATCTATTGAGGAAGCGCAGCAACAAGTAGATGAATGGATTAAGACCTATGGCAAACGTTATTTCAACGAATTAACGAACATGGCTATCCTTACGGAAGAGGTAGGAGAATTGGCGAGAATCATAGCCAGAACCTACGGAGAGCAATCATTTAAAGAGAGTGACAAAGCATACAACCTGGCAGACGAAATGGCGGATGTGCTGTGGGTACTGCTCTGCCTTGCCAATCAAACAGGGGTAGATATGACCAGTGCATTTAAAAAGAATCTGGAAAAGAAAACAACACGCGATAGAGACAGACATTTCAATAACAACAAATTATAATCAAATATATGGACAAATATCAAGAAGCATTTGCCAAATTCCAGGCAGTTGGCAGCAGCAAAGAAATAACAGAAAAAGTAAACAAAATCCTTCAGACACACTATGATAAGAACTTTACAGCTGATGTGCTTAAAAAGCTTCATGGCTGCATTGATCTGACTTCCCTATCGACAACAGATACCAAAGAAAGTATCTGGCAATTTGTCAATCAGGTTAATGACTTTGAAGGAACAGCTCCTGACATCCCAAATGTAGCTGCAATTTGTACCTATCCTAACTTTGTGGAAACAGTAAAACAAGCATTAACCACCCAAAATGTTAAAATAGCTGCTGTAGCCGGTGCATTTCCCTCTTCCCAAACCTTCATAGAGGTCAAGATCGCTGAAGTAGCCTTGGCTGTCATGCATGGAGCCGAAGAAGTGGATACAGTCATTAACGTAGGATATCTACTCGAAAAAAACTATCAGGAACTTGCAGAAGAAATACAGGAAATAAAATCCAGCTGTCAAGAGGCTACGTTAAAGGTAATCCTGGAAACCGGAGCATTGAACACGCCCGATGACATACAGAGAGCGGCTATACTCGCTATATACTCGGGCGCAGACATATTAAAGACATCCACAGGAAAAGAGTACACAGGTGCAACACCAGAGTCAGTATATATTATGTGTCAGGTGATTAAGCAATATTATGACCTTACAGGTACACAAATAGGGATTAAAGTATCAGGCGGCGTAAGAAAAGCAGAAGATGCCGTAAAATACTACACAATCGTAAAAGAAATTTTAGGAGAAGAATGGCTGAATAAAGATTATTTCCGAATTGGAGCCAGCCAACTAAGAACCGACCTTCTAAAGCGAATTAGCGAGTAATGGATTAGGCACAGATTTCACGGATTACACAGTTAATATCAAAAAGTAGTGAAATCCGCGAAATCCGTGCCTAAATCTTAATTATCTCTTTCTACAATATAATCAGCTAATAAGAGTAGACTTTCTCTGGCTGGAGATGGGGGAAGGTCACGTAAAAGGCCTTTTGCTTTCTCGCAATAGTCTTCCATTGCCCGTTGGGCATATTCTATCCCGCCATTGCTTTTAGCAAAATCTATCAAACGTTTGATATTTTCAGGTGTAAAGTTCTTTTTTTCAATCATTTCATAATAAGGAACATTCTCTTCACGCTCTGTAGTCATCAAAGCATGTAAGAGAGGAAGGGTTACTTTTCCTTCCAGAATATCATTTCCAGTAGGTTTGCCTATCTTCGCATCTTCGTAATAATCAAAGATATCATCTTTGATCTGGAAACAATAGCCAAGGTATTCACCAAACAGCTTACACTTCTCTACAATCTCTTCAGAAGCATTGGCAGAGAGAGCGCCAATCTCAGCACAAGCAGAAATCAAACGGGCTGTTTTATTCTTAACTACTTTATAATAATCCTCTTCGCTTAATACAATATTATCAACGAGCTCTATCTGCTGCAGTTCGCCTTCCGACAAGGAACGGCCAACCAGGCAAACAATCGTCATAATATTCAAATCACCTGTCTGTATTGAACGCATCAAGGCGGAAGAGAGAATATAATCGCCAACCAAGACAGAGACTCTATTGTCGTAGAAAGCATTCAAAGAGGGTACCCCTCTCCTCTCCTTTGTCTCATCAATTACATCATCATGCACCAAACTAGCTGTATGGAGCAATTCTACAATGATAGAAGTATTAAGCGTTTTTTCGGTTATACCTCCGCACGCCTTGGCTGTTAATAACAAGAGTAAAGGGCGAATATGCTTCCCGGATGAAAGCATAATCTTATCAATAGCACTTTGCAGTTTCAAGGTAGAACTTGAAATTGAAGCAGTAAAATCGTCATTGAAACGCTTGAATTCGGCAGCAACAGGTGCTTCTATGATTTTTCGTTTATCCATAGTTTGTTGTAAGATTAGCAAAAGTAAGAAAAAGTATTGAGTAAGATGCTTTTTTTGTACATTTACCGATTAAAGCTACAAAAAACAATATAAAATGAAACTATTCTTAATTGATGCATACGCACTTATTTATAGATCCTATTATGCTTTTATCAAAAACCCCCGGATCAACTCCAAAGGGATGAACACATCGGCCATCTTCGGATTTGTAAATAGCTTGGAAGATGTACTGAAAAGGGAAAACCCTACACATATAGCTGTTGGATTCGACCCTTCCGGCCCTACTTTCCGGCACGAAGCGTATGAAGAATACAAGGCGCAGCGGGAAGAAACGCCTGAAGCGATCCGGGAATCCGTACCTATCATCAAACAAATTATCGAAGCCTATAATATTCCTATACTCGAAGTCCCTCGCTTTGAAGCCGATGATGTAATAGCAACAGTAGCCATACAAGCAGAGAAAGAAGGATTTGATGTGTATATGATGACACCTGACAAAGATTATGGACAGTTAGTTTCCGACCATATCTTCATCTATCGTCCCAAGTTCGGAGGTGGATATGAAACCATGGGAACAAAGGAAGTGCTGGAAAAATTCTCCATTTCGTCCGTCAATCAAGTGATCGATATACTGGGATTAATGGGTGATAGCTCCGATAATATCCCAGGATGCCCAGGCGTTGGAGAAAAAACAGCTGCCAAACTAATAGAAGAATTCCACTCCATAGAGAATCTGCTGGAAAACACCGATAAGCTGAAAGGCGCTCTGCAAACAAAGATATCAGAGAACAAAGAGCAAATCCGCTTCTCCAAGTTTCTGGCAACGATTGTAACAGATGTACCCATACAGTTTGACGCTCAAAAATGTATTCTCGAAAAGCCGGATAATGAGAAGCTGAAAGAAATTTACACAGAGCTGGAATTCAGAACATTTATCAACAAACTGAATGGGGAGTCAAAGCCTGCAGCTCCGAAGAACATACCTATAC
Source organism: Parabacteroides sp. PH5-46 (assembly GCF_029892785.1). Taxonomy (GTDB): domain Bacteria; phylum Bacteroidota; class Bacteroidia; order Bacteroidales; family Tannerellaceae; genus DFXE01. The sequence goes on along the minus strand of NZ_JARXXA010000015.1, from coordinate 61,461 downwards.
AAGGTTCTCTCTTTGCTGAGTTTGCACCGGAAGAAGCTGTGGCAAACAATGATTCATCACTTGCCAGCTTACAGACTACCCTTCACAAGTATCATATTGCTGATACAGAAGAAAAAAGAAAGCAACTAAACGAACTATTATCCAAGCAGAAAGAGTTTGCTTTCGACACGGAAACAGACGGAATCAATCCGCTAACAGCCCATCTGGTAGGCCTTTCTTTTGCCATAAAAGAGAACGAGGCCTGGTATGTACCTGTTCCAGCAGACATGGAAGAAGCAACAAAAATAGTTTCACTCTTCTCCCCCACCCTGCAAAACAAAGAAATAGGAAAGATCGGGCAGAATATCAAATTTGATATATTGGTGCTTCGTAAATACAACATATATGTAGCCGGCTTACTGTTCGATACCATGATCGCCCATTACCTTTTAAATCCGGAACTCCGGCATGGTATGGATTATCTGGCGGAAACATACCTCAAATACAAGCCCATCCCTATAGAGGAGTTAATCGGCCCTAAAGGGAAAAACCAGCTTTCTATGCGGAATGTAGCCCTCGAAAAGATAGCCGATTATGCAGCGGAAGATGCAGATATAACCTTAAAACTCAAAAACTATTTCGAACCGGAGCTCAAAAAGCAGGGTATCGAGCGCCTATTCTATGACATCGAAATGCCGCTGGTATACGTATTGGCAGACATGGAAGCAAATGGTGTCAAGTTGGATACGGCAGCTTTGAAACAATCATCGGAAGAGCTAACAAAAGAACTGATCCGCTTGGAGAAAGAGATTCATGAAATGGCAGGAATGGAATTCAATATTAACTCTGCTAAGCAAGTAGGTGAAGTCTTATTCGATCATATGAAGATTGAAGAAAAGGCTAAAAAAACAAAAACAGGCAGCTACAGCACCAGTGAAGATATACTGGAAAAACTACGCAGCAAGCATCCTATCATAGGGAAACTACTAGAATACAGAGGCCTCAAAAAGCTGTTAAGTACCTATATAGACGCATTACCGGAATTGATCAATCCACAGACCGGTAAAGTGCATACCTCTTTCAATCAGACAGTAACAGCCACCGGACGCTTGAGCTCTACCAATCCGAACTTGCAGAATATCCCAATCCGTGACGAAATGGGACGCGAGATCAGGAAAGCATTTATCCCTGAGAATGAAAACTGCCTGTTCTTCTCTGCCGACTATTCGCAGATAGAACTCCGCATCATGGCACACCTCAGCAAGGATGAAAACATGGTAAGCGCCTTCCGGAGCGGAGCTGATATTCATGCAGCTACAGCCGCCAAGATATACGGTGTAGACATCAAAGACGTGACGAAAGATATGCGCCGCAAAGCCAAAACAGCCAACTTCGGTATCATTTACGGTATATCGGTATTTGGCCTGGCTGAACGCCTAAGCATCCCACGCGCCGAAGCAAAGGAACTGATAGACGGGTATTTCCGCACCTATCCCGACGTCCGGGCATATATGGATGAAAGCATCGAAGTAGCCAAAGAGCATGGATATGTGGAGACCATCTTTAAGCGCAAACGCTTCTTACCCGACATCCACTCAAACAATGCCATCGTCAGAGGATATGCTGAGCGAAATGCCATCAATGCTCCCATCCAAGGAAGCGCTGCCGACATCATCAAAGTAGCGATGGCTCGTATCTTCAATCGCTTTGAAAAAGAAGGTTTGAAAAGTAAGATGATCCTCCAGGTACATGACGAACTAAACTTCAATGTCTACAAAGAAGAAATGGAGAAAGTCCGTCAAATTGTACTCGAAGAGATGGAAGGTGTTATCAAGCTAGAAGTTCCCCTCATTGCCGATTGCGGCGAAGGGAAAAACTGGCTCGAAGCTCATTAAACCCTCATTTAATAATTGGTTTACCTACATTCAATAGTTCTTTGCCGAAAAATATACTTAAATATTTGGCGGCAAGGACATAGAATGTGAGTAATGAAATAGCCAGTTCAGACCAGGCAGCCACCGCATGCCACATTGCTCCGAAACCAAACGAATCAAAGGCTAATCCTAAGAATAGTAATACAATCAAACACAAGAGCACAAACATAGCTTTCGACATTTTAAGTCCAGATATAGCCAATACGATTGTCAGAAACATATATCCCAGAAACACAAAGCCGAGTTGTCGTCCGTCTGCCGCCGAGAATAAAGTCTCTCCAAAGCATCCCAGTTTTATCAACCAACTCATTCCCATCCCGATCCAGAACAATCCATACGCGCTGAAAGCAGTCGCGCCAAACAGATTATTGTGTTTAAAATCGAAGATAGAAGCGATTAACTGAGCCATACCGCCCAGAAAGAACGCCCAAGGCAAAAGAAATGATAATCCATCTGTCCAACCTAATTTCTGAGAAGATGCTACTAATGTTATAATTGCCAAACCAAACAGGCCTAATGGGGTAGGGTCGGCTACTACCGCTTTTACTTGCTTTACTTCCATAATCATAGTATTTTAGTTTTAACGCGTCACAAGATAGTAAAAATTTATTAATTATCAGGCAAAAAACACTATCTTTGCAGCCTCATTTAAAATTCATTTTTCATGGCATTACAATGTGGTATTGTTGGTCTTCCCAATGTGGGCAAATCTACTCTGTTTAATTGTCTTTCTAATGCAAAGGCACAATCGGCAAACTTTCCGTTCTGCACAATCGAACCTAACGTAGGCGTAATAACTGTTCCGGACGAACGGCTGAACAAGCTGTCGGAATTCATACATCCGCAAAGGATAGTTCCTACTACCGTTGAGATTGTTGACATTGCAGGCCTGGTAAAAGGAGCCAGCAAAGGGGAAGGATTGGGTAATAAGTTCCTGGCCAACATACGTGAAACAGATGCCATACTCCATGTATTACGTTGCTTTGACGACGACAATATCACACACGTAGACGGAGCAGTAAACCCAGTTCGCGACAAAGAAATCATCGATACAGAACTACAGATCAAAGACCTGGAAACCATTGATGCTCGCATAGCCAAAGTGCAAAAGCAGGCACAAACTGGCGGTGATAAGCAAGCCAAACTAATATACGAAGTACTTATCCGCTTCAAAGAAGCATTGGAGCAAGGCAAAAGCGCCCGTACTGTCTCTTTCGAGACCAAAGACGAGCAAAAGATTGCACGCGAATTATTCCTGCTGACCAGCAAACCGGTTATGTACATCTGCAATGTAGACGAATCAAGTGCTGTTTCAGGAAACAAATATGTAGAAGCCGTACGTGAAGCAGTAAAAGAAGAAGATGCTGAGATCTTAATCGTAGCAGCCAAGATAGAAAGTGAGATTGCCGAATTTGAAACCTACGAAGAACGCCAGATGTTTCTTGCCGAGATAGGCCTGGAAGAATCAGGAGTAAACCGCCTGATCAAATCGGCCTACAAACTATTGAACCTCGAAACATTCCTAACTGCCGGCGTGCAGGAAGTACGTGCCTGGACATACCTGAAAGGCAGCAAAGCTCCTCAATGCGCAGGCGTAATCCACACCGATTTTGAGAAAGGCTTCATCCGCGCCGAAGTAATCAAGTATGAAGACTATATCCAATACGGCTCCGAATCGGCTGTAAAAGAAGCGGGAAAAATGAGCGTAGAAGGCAAAGAATACATCGTACAAGACGGCGACATCATGCATTTCCGGTTTAATGTATAATTCTGAATGAAAAATAATGCGTATGTTTGCGAAAACACACAAATTTATTTTCCATGAAGAAAAATACTCTTTTATTCTCTGCAATTTGCATACTATTTGCTGGTTGTAACAATCAGGAACCTTTATCGTCAGTCATTGAACGAGGCTTAAACCGCTCAACCGAACAGGCCTTACTAATGGCAAAAGAACTTGAAAACCAAGAAGGCAAATTCCCTAAGACTATTGGTAAAGATGGTAACCTTGAAACAAGTGATTACGGTTGGTGGTGCAGTGGTTTCTTCCCAGGTGAACTCTGGTATTTGTATGAATATACGCAGAATCCCGAGCTAAAGAAATATGCTCAGCTCTATACCGATCGCGTAGAACCAGCCAAGAATCTAACCAACACACACGACCTGGGTTTTATGCTGTTCTGTAGTTTTGGAAACGGATACCGAATCACTCAAAACCCGCACTACAAGGAAGTCATGATTACAGGCGCCCATTCATTGGCGACACGTTACAATCCGACTGTTTGCGCGATTCGTTCTTGGGATTTCAACAAAGACAAATGGCAGTATCCCGTTATCATTGATAACATGATGAACCTGGAATTCTTTTCCTGGATAGCCAAAGAAACAGGCGATAAGCAATTCAGCGAAATGGCAGATTCCCATGCCATGAAAACAAAAGAACATCATTTCCGTCCCGACTTTAGCAGTTATCATGTAGTTTCGTATGATACGATTTCCGGCGAACCGCATATCAAACAAACCCATCAGGGATTTGCAGACGAGTCGGCTTGGGCAAGAGGACAGGCTTGGGCACTGTACGGATATACCGTAATGGCACGTGAAACAGGCAATATCAAATACCTGGAACTGGCACGCCATATTGCTGATTTTATAATGAATCACCCCAATTTGCCGGAAGATAAAATACCTTATTGGGATTTCGATGATCCGAAAATACCAAATGTACCTCGCGATGCTTCCGCTGCTGCCATTATGGCTTCCGCACTTATTGAGTTGAGCCAACTGGATACCACCCCCTTAGGCAAAGAATGGCTGGCTTTGGCAGAGCAACAAATCCGCTCACTAAGCACACCGGAGTACCTTGCCGAAGCAGGAAGCAACCGTTATTTCTCCATCATGCATTGCACTGGACATTTACCGGGCAACTCGGAAGTAGACGTACCCCTATCCTATGCTGATTATTACTACGTAGAAGCCCTGTTGCGACTAAAGAAACTTATCAAGGAGTGATATGAAAAAAGTTTTTTTATTCGTATGCATACTTCTTGCTTCTTGTACAGCTAAGGTAGAAAAAGAAGTCCTTCCGCCAACAGGTGAAGAAGATAGGGCATTCTGGGTGGAAACATTAGTCAGGCTCGCAGACCCTGTACTGACAAACCTCAGCAATAATACCTTAAAGCAAAATATGCCTTTCGAATCGCTTTCCGATGATCCTTTCCGCAAAAAGGTTTCCTATCTGGAAGCCGTTGGGAGGCTACTCTGCGGAATCGCTCCCTGGCTTGAATTAGGCCCCGATGAATCTGCAGAGGGGCAATTACGCGCCAAATACATCGATCTGGCCGTAAACGGGCTGAAAAACGTCGTAAATCCGGACGCTCCCGACTATCTGACATTCGGTGAACCGTATCAACCCTTAGTAGATGCCGCTTTCCTGGCACAAGGACTGCTTCGCGCCCCTACCCAACTGTGGGGAAACCTGGACGAGGAAAGCAAAGCCCGGATGATTACGGAACTGAAAAGAAGCCGCGTCATCAAGCCTTGGGAAAGCAACTGGCTGCTCTTTGCTTCCATCGTAGAGGCTGCTTTGCTGGAATTTACGGGCGAATGTGACATGGAAAGAATGACATACGGAGTTACTAAATTCCGCAACGAATGGTATAAAGGAGACGCTATTTATGGAGACGGTCTTGCCTTCCATGCCGATTATTACAACAGTTTCGTTATCCACCCGATGCTGACGGACGTCTTGATAGTCTTGAAAAAGCATAAGCTGGAAGGGGCTGACTTCCTGGATACCCAGCTCGTGCGCCATACCCGTTACGCAGAACAGCTCGAACGCATGATCTCTCCCGAGGGAACCTTTCCGGTAGTAGGACGTTCTATCGTGTATCGTTTCGGTATATTTCATGCACTAAGCCAGGTGTGTCTGATGGATATACTGCCCCCGAAAGTAGAGCCCGCGCAGGTACGTTGTGCCCTAACAGCTGTTATGCGCAACCAATTGAAATCGCCTGCCAACTTTGATGCCAACGGCTGGTTGAAAGTAGGCTTTGCCGGTGATCAGATTGGGATGTCGGAAAGCTATATCAACACAGGAAGCGTGTATCTTTGCGCGTCTGCCCTGCTGCCCTTAGGACTGCCTCTCTCCCACCCTTTCTGGTCTGCTCCCTTCACTGAATGGACAAACCTGAAAGCTTGGAAAGGCATAGATGTTGGCGCCGATAAAGCAATCGGTAATTAATAATCAACCCCCCAACCCCCTAAAGGGGGGGCTTAAAATAACACCCTTCTTCCCCCTTCAGGGGGCTGGGGGGTAAAACAATAAAAGGAATGAAAACAAATTATGAATTGCGCTATGCAGCGCACCCTGAAGATGCAAAACAGTACGATACCAAGAGAATCCGTCGCGATTTCCTGATCGAAAAACTATTTGCCGCTAATGAAGTGAATATGGTGTATTCTATGTACGACCGCATGATTGTTGGAGGAGCCATGCCTGCCGGTGAGAAACTTCAGCTGGAAGCTATCGACCCACTGAAACAGCCTGTATTTCTGCGTAACCGCGAAATCGGAATTTACAATGTAGGAGGCGGTACAGGAGTGGTACATATCGGCGATACCTCCTTTGAACTGAACTATAAAGAAGCGCTTTACCTGGGTTCGGGAGACCGTGAATTGTACTTTGAAAGCAAAGACCCTTCCAAGCCTACCCTCTTTTATTTCAATTCGCTCACGGCACATCGCAATTATCCAGACAAAAAGGTAACGAAAGCAGATGCCGTTGTAGCTGAAATGGGAGCATTGGAGACTTCCAACCATCGCAATATCAATAAAATGATTGTAAACCAGGTATTGCCTACCTGCCAACTGCAAATGGGTATGACAGAACTGGCTCCGGGTAGCGTATGGAACACCATGCCTGCGCATGTACACAGCCGCCGCATGGAGGCTTACTTCTACTTTGAAGTGCCCGAAGAACAGGCCGTTTGCCACTTTATGGGCGAGCCGGACGAAACACGTCATATCTGGATGAAAGGTAATCAGGCTGTGCTCTCTCCCGAATGGTCTATCCACTCGGCGGCAGCGACATCTAACTACACCTTTATATGGGGTATGGGAGGTGAGAACCTCGACTACGGAGATCAGGATTTCTCTAAAATAGACGAACTACGCTAATGAAACACTATGTATTAACCGCTATCTGCCTGCTAAGCGCTCTGAGCTGCCTGCAGGCACAGAACAGCAAAGTAACGAGTACCTTGGAGGTAATGGATATTACAACAGGCAAACGAACCGTTGTAAAAGAGTTTCCTTACCTGATAGAAGCCCCTAACTGGACACCCGACGGGCAATGGCTTGTCTACAACAGCGGAGGTAAACTCTACAAGCTCTCCCCTACCACAGCGGCTGAGCCTCAGGAAATAAATACCGGATACGCTACCCGTTGCAACAACGACCATGTTATCTCGGCAGACGGCAAGCAGATTGCTATCAGCCACGGCACCAAGGAAGACGGACGTTCGCGCATCTATACCCTCCCTTTTGAAGGGGGAACGCCCCGGCTTATAACTCCTCTGGCACCCAGTTATCTGCACGGATGGAGCCCCGACGGCAAAGAACTGGCATATTGTGCCGACCGTAACGGCAATTACGACATCTATGTCATCCCGGCCGAAGGAGGAGAGGAAGTACGCCTTACAACAGCCGAAGGACTGGACGATGGAGCCGAATATTCACCCTGCGGTAAGTATATCTGGTTTAATTCCGTACGAAGCGGATTAATGCAGGCCTGGCGCATGAAAACCGATGGCAGCGAGCAAACGCAAATGACCTTCGACGAAACACGCAACGCCTGGTTTCCACACGTATCTCCCAATGGAGAATTGGTGGTTTACATTGCCTACAAAAAAGGCGACGTACAACCCGGTGATCATCCGGCTAACAAAAACGTAGAACTGCTATTAATGCCTGCCAAAGGAGGCGAGCCCAAAGTCCTCACCCAACTATTTGGCGGACAAGGAACAATCAACGTAAATTCATGGGCACCCGACAGCAAAAAATTTGCCTTCGTAAGCTACCGATTGAACTAACGAGCAAATAAAAATAAGACACGAGCCATTTTAAATAGGACGTTAGCAAATAAAAACAGCTAACGTCCTATTTTTTTCTTCTATTTTTGTAACAACTATTCCGGCTTGCCCGTCTTTATTTTGAATAGTAACAAATAAGAATAATCAGGATGAAAAAGAAATTATTAGTTATAGCGATGCTTGCCCTTGTATGCCAGTTAGGATATGGGCAGATGAGTGTAAGCCAACTATTCAGCGACTTCTCAAAGCATGCAGGAACAGACAAGGTAAATATCGGCAAAATGACCCTGAAGCTGGCCGGGATATTTACTGATACAATGGGGGTTGACGGGATAGAAATCCTTTCTTTCGGCGAATGCGGAAACGAGGTAAAAGAGCAATTTACCAATGCCATCAGGAACCTGAAAGACTCGTCCTACGAAACGATGATTAATGCAAACGAAGATGGGAAACGCACAAAGGTTATGTTGCTTATCAAAGATGATATGATCCGCGAACTTGTGGTGCTTACCTCGGGAAGCGATGCAGCCATGGTACGTATTAAAGGAAAGATCAAGAAATCGGACATTGAAAAGCTGGTAAACGAGCATAGCTGATGGATGCCGAAAGCTTCAAACAACTGTATCTCCCGCTTCACCCCCGGCTTTACCGGATAGCCTATGCGTTGACAGGTAACAGCCAGGACGCCGAAGATATCCTACAGGATGCTTACTGCAAACTCTGGAGCAAACGGAAAGAGATCAGTGAAATAAGGAATACGGAAGCTTTCTGTGTAACACTTGTAAAGAATTTATGCTACGATTTCCTACGTTCGCCACGCAGCAGGCAAAGCGAAGAAATAGTAGAGAGCCTATCGATGGCTACCGGAGCTTCACCGGAAACAGAAGCCATCGAACAAGACGAAATCAGGCTGATTCAACAACTGATAGACAAGCTTCCCGAAAACCAGCGGCAGGTAATACGCCTCAAAGGGATCAAAGACTGCTCGCTGGAAGAGATAGAAGAGATAACAGGCCTAAGTGCCGTAAATGTACGCGTGTTGCTCTCCCGGGCACGGAAAATAATCCGGGAACAATATTTTAAACTAGCTAGTTATGGATGATAAAGAATTTGACAGTATGATTGACGAGGCCTTGAATATCCCCGTACCGGAAGGCTTGGCAGAACGCTTGGAACAGCATATTGACAAGTTGGCCGAAAATGAGAAAAAGCAGAAACGCCATCGCCTCACCTATTGGGCTACAAGTGCAGCAGCCGTCATCCTGCTTACCATTGGTATCTTTATTGGTACGGATTTGCAAGCCAATCAAGCCCGGATGGCAGATACTTATACCGATCCTGCGGAAGCTGCCATTGCAGCCGAGAAAGTGCTGGCCTTCATGTCTACCCAGCTCAATAAAGGACTCGACCAGGTAGAAAACGCCGGACAGGAAATGGAGAAAGTAAACCAGATATTAGACAAACACTTTAAAGAATAATCAGCGATATGAAGACGAAATATATAATTACAGCCGTATGCCTTTTCTGTGCAACACTAGGCTTTGCACAAGACAAACTGTTCGACAAATATGCCGACATGGACAATGTAACCTCTGTATACATCTCAAAAGCTATGTTTCAGATGATGCCCACCATAGAAAACGTAGGCCTCAACCTGATGAACATGAAAGGAAAGATAGAGTCTCTGCAACTTGTTTCTACAGAAAGAACAGACCAGATACCACAAATGAAAAAAGAGTTCAAACAGCTCGTAAACAGTCAGCACCAGGAACTCATGCGCGTAAAAGACGGTAAAACCCGTGCTACCTTCTACGCCACTATGAAAGGCGACAAAGTAAAAGACCTCTTCATGCTGGCCGACACCGACAGCAGCTTCACCGTTATCCAACTCCTCGGCAACTTCACTCTGCAAGACATCCAGGAGATAACGAAAGAAATGGAGAAATAAAGAAGCAGAACGGAACACGCAGTACGCAGTACGGTTTTTCCCCTCTTGAGAGGGGGTAGAGGGTGTGTAACTTCCCGTTCTGCGTTTTGCTTATTTCCCTTGAATAATCTTCTTGATTTCACTTAGCTTATTAAGAGCTTCGATGGGCGTAAGGTTATTTACGTCCATGTTTTTTATTTCGTCACGCACCTGGCTGAGTACCGGGTCGTCCAGCTGGAAAAAGTTTAGCTGGAAGCCTTCGCCTCCTGAGGCTATTTCTTTTACCGGTTTGGCAGCTATTCCTCCTCCTTGCCTATTGTCCGATTCCAGCTGTTTTAAGATCTCATTGGCGCGTTTTACGATGCTTTTAGGCATCCCGGCCATCTTGGCCACGTGAATACCAAAGCTATGCTCACTGCCTCCCGGAACGAGCTTACGAAGAAACACTACCTTATTGTTTACCTCCTTTACCGATACATTGTAGTTCTTGATGCGTTTGAAGGAACGTTCCATCTCATTCAACTCATGGTAATGAGTGGCAAAGAGCGTTTTAGGACGCATCACCGAGTGTTCGTGTATGTACTCTACAATCGCCCAGGCAATAGAGATACCATCGTAGGTGCTGGTACCCCGCCCTAATTCGTCAAAGAGTATCAGACTACGCGAAGAAAGGTTGTTCAGGATATCCGAGGCTTCGTTCATTTCCACCATGAAAGTAGATTCGCCAACGGAAATATTATCTGAGGCTCCAACACGGGTAAATACCTTATCTACCAAGCCGATATGTGCCTGTTCGGCAGGTACGAAACAACCTGTCTGAGCCATCAGGGTAATCAAGGCCGTCTGCCGTAGCAGAGCCGACTTACCCGCCATGTTCGGACCGGTAATGACAATGATCTGCTGCTTATTGCTATCCAGATACACATCATTGGCAATAAAAGGCTCACCCGGAGGAAGCTGTTTTTCAATCACCGGATGTCGTCCGGCCTTAATATCCAGCACATCCGACTCGTCTACCAGCGGACGTATGTATTTATTCGCTGCCGCTACCTTGGCAAAGGAGAGCAGGCAGTCGATACGCGCAATCAGGTTGGCATTGGTTTGTATAGGAGAGATATACTCCATCAGGCATAACACCAGTTCATTAAACAGGCGTGATTCCATGCCCTGTATCTTCTCTTCGGCACCCAGTATCTTCTCTTCGTATTCCTTCAGTTCTTCGGTGATGTAGCGCTCTGCATTCACGAGGGTTTGCTTGCGTATCCACTCGGGCGGCACCTTATCTTTATGCGTATTCCGCACTTCAATATAGTAGCCGAATACGTTATTGAAAGCTATCTTAAGGCTGGAAATGCCTGTCTTTTCTATCTCCCGCTGCTGCACTTGCAACAGGTAATCTTTTCCGGAATACGCAATGGCGCGTAGCTCGTCCAGCTCGGCACTTACTCCTTTAGCGATTACATTGCCCTTATTTAGTAGGGCAGGGGGATCGGGAACAATTTCTTTCGCTATCCTGTCGCGGATAATGGCGCAGGTATTTAACTGCTCGCCAATCCGGCACAAACTGGGCTCGTTGCTGTTCTCGCAAATCTCCTTTATCGGCTCTATAGCAGACAAAGCAATCCGCAACTGAACCACCTCGCGAGGCGAAACACGACCCACGGCTACCTTTGAAATAATACGTTCCAGATCACCAATTTGTCCTAAGTTGGTCTCAAGGGATTCTTTGGTCTCGGGATGGCGAAAGAAGTAGTCTACCACGTCTTGCCGCTCCTGAATAGGCTTCACATCTTTCAGCGGAAAAAGCAACCAACGACGGAGCATACGCGAGCCCATTGGCGAGATAGTCTTGTCGATGACATGCAACAAACTGGTACCCCCTTCATTCATCGTGCCAATCAATTCGAGGCTACGAACGGTGAACTTATCGAGCCGCACATAGCGATCTTCTTCAATGCGCGAAAGGGAGGTAATATGCGATATCTGGTGATGTTGGGTAATGTCTAAGTAGTGCAGAATAGCTCCGGCAGCGATAATCCCCTGCTTCAGGTGATGTACACCAAAGCCCTTCAGACTCTTCGTCTCGAAATGCTTCAACAAGCGATCGTTGGCGGAGTCGGCAGTAAATACCCAGTCCTCTAGTTCAAAGGTGAAGTAACGCGAACCGAAACACTCCTCAAAGCGTTTCCTGTTCTTCCGTTCTATCAGTATTTCTTTGGGTGAAAAGTTGTTCAGCAACTTATCGATATAGTCAACTGTCCCTTCGGCTGTAAGGAACTCTCCGGTAGAGATATCCAGAAAGGCAATCCCGCAATGATCCTTCTCGAAATGAACAGAAGCCAGAAAGTTATTCTCTTTGTGGTTCAGGACTGTATCGTTGATGGAAACGCCCGGTGTTACCAACTCGGTTATCCCTCGTTTCACCAGTTTCTTGGTCATCTTCGGATCCTCTAACTGGTCGCAGATAGCCACCCGTTTTCCGGCCCGTACCAACTTAGGCAAATACGTATCCAGCGCATGATGGGGGAAACCCGCCATTTCCACGTGCTGAGCAACTCCGTTAGCCCGCTTCGTCAGCGTAATCCCGAGGATATCAGCTCCTATGACAGCATCTTCGCCATACATCTCATAAAAGTCACCCACCCGGAATAAAAGAATCGCATCAGGATGCTTCGCTTTAATGTCGAAGTATTGCTTCATCAGCGGTGTCTCAACGATATGCTTTGCCACAGTTTTTCTTATTTTTCAATTGAGACACAAAGATAACAGAAATAATAAAACTTGCTCACAAAAAAAGCTGCGAGGCTTAAATATTGGTAACCCTTAGTTTGCCGTGGGTCTAGCGAAGCAAGCCAGAGAAAATAGCTCTTTATTGTGTCATTTTATCAAATTGTTAATTTACCCCTCTCTGACACGTCATATTTCGAGACAGAGTAGGGGAGAGTTGCAAAAAAGCGCTGAATTTGATACTTTAGATTTATCGTTTTGTAGCTTAAAAAAGAAAGACGGAGCATATAGAACGATTCTTTTAATATTTTCCATTCATAATTCTACATTCATCATTAAATATATGTCTTTTTGATATTTCAAAATAGGTAGTCATTTTAGGTATGTTTTTAGTTAACAAACCTTTCGTATTATATATTCCTGCCAATATTTTTGAGATTGGCAGAAATGTATAAAAAATTCATCAAGGTCATTTTAGTAAATCATCTAGATGACATTTTGAAATGACCTTGATAATTTAGTTAAATGACTTGGATGAATTTGGAGAAAATCCTTGATTTAACTAAATATTCGTTAAATATGATTGTTTTATTATTAATATGTGCTTAGTATTTTATTTTTACAACCATTTTTATTGAAAGTAAGGTTAGATAAAATCGTTATTTTGGGAAATTATGTAAGTGTATAAGGTTTATTAACATCAAAAAGTTTTTCACGCTACGGGGTAGCTTACGATTTCTTTGTAGGTGGTTGACAGGCTAGCGGTGTAAGTGCCGTTTATGGCAAAGTCGATATCGCGTATTACTTCTGAGAAGACAATATCAGGTACTTCATGTATAGGAATGGGTAAATAGGATGTTCTGTCGCGGAATTCAATCGTATCCGAAACAGTAGCTACTATATTAAACTCGAAATATATTCGCTGCAAACCTTCGGTATGGTTCGGTAACCAACGGCTATTGTTCGATAAATCAGACAGATCGTCCATGCGAAGATGGTTGTTACCGGTATGCTTGTTGTTATATACTTCGCGGAATAGCTGTTTGAAAGGTTGTGTAATCTCTTTGGCAGACATATATTCCCTACAAAGATGTAAACTGTTAGATTTCAATAATTCTACAGGATGCGCTATATGAACCCGGCTGTTCGGCTCTGGGAAGGCGGATTCCTTACCAGGTAATAACAAAGCTCCTGCCGAGTAAAATCCTGTTATCCCGTCTTCAGTTATATAAACCAGGTTTTTCAATAAGGGAGAGAGAACAGGGTTCTGCATAAATGACACAAGCTCGCTCCAATAGAAAGAAATACCATCCCTCATAAACTGTTCAAGCATTCCTAAAAATCTGGAAGATAGGTTTTTCAGGTTCTTCAGTACAGCTCTCAACTCTTCCATATAGGCATGCTTCCGCAAACGGGCAGGAATACTGCTTAAAGGCCTGTCTCCCTTTACATAACTCAGTTCAAAGTGTCCTTCATCTGTAATCCGGATGTAGATATCTACTCCTTCATATTCTTTGGGGGTAAGATAAGGCTGTATTTCGCTTATCAGCTCCGATTCCATGTGCCACATCAAACGGCTTACATCGTTATAGCCTGCATTTATAGCTAAATTCTGTATACCGGTTTCCACGGCTTTTTTCTCGCTTTCCTGACGTTGGGAGCTGTATCCTTTACTCTCTGCCGAAAACTGCTTCAGATAGCGGTAGCGCTCCAGCAAATCAGTCTTAGAGCGTTTGTTCAGCGGGATAAGGCAATAAAGCATTAACAGTTCTTTATTTCTCTTTCGTTCAAGCTCTTTCCGGATATCCTTTGCTTTTAGTTTGCCATTAATGGCACTGGCATATTTGCATATCTTTTCATGTCCGTTTTCAGTAGTGATAGAGTCGGATGCTTTGCAAAGAAGTTCCATCCTTTTCATACCAAGTTCTTTGTAAATCTCACGGAACCAGTTCAGATCGAAAGCGCCTTGCAGAAGGTATTCCTGATCAACGGGTGTACACCGGGCAATGATTGCTTTTTGCCAGTTTTCGCTATATTCGTCGAGATGGGCATGAAAAAAATGAATGGCATTTGTCAAGCCTTTCCAGCCCGTATAATCTTCTACAATCTCTGCCCATTGAGGAGCATACATAGCAGCTCCAGCTAATTGCTTATCAGATATACGAACACCCTTTAACTGAGTCGATAAGGATGCTGCATTATCTATTTTGAAAGGATAACACCTGCGAAGTAACTCGCTTAATACTTCATTTTTCGTATGAACTGATTTGAAGTAATAATTCGGTTTGGCAAATGACTCCTTTTTAAAGGCTTTCAGAAGTGAAACAAAAGCAGCTACCCCTTCTATATGCTCCAGTTTCATAGCAACCGGTGATACATCCGTTAAGCTATCCGGCTGTTTCAGTTCAACATCCAGTATATGATCGATTACACGCTGTATCAGCTCTTTAAAAGCAGAAAAATCTGTTCGTTTAAAGACATCCAGTTTCTGTTGTTGTGTATCTGTCAGTTTATCAAACAAAAAGGCAGAAGCCAGGCTCATATACTCCTGTGCATTAGAGCGTACTGTCAACTCCTCTATCATTTCCGATTCAGGAATCAATCCCATGACATAGGCTTTGCCGAAATCAAAAACAGATACATATCCCTTATAAAAGTAAAGTGGCGATTTTATTGCAAAAAAGTCGGATTTTATATAATACTGATAAAAAATCCGAAAGAAATCAGCAAATTCTTTATCAGAAATCCGCCCGTTATATATCGACATCCAGTAATCCAGACCTATATGCTGATAGATAAAAACAGTACGTGATTCTTTAGTTCCATAAGAGTCATAAATGTACTCTTTTTTTATACTATTTCTACCTATAAAAGAAAGGAAAGAAATCAATATATTTTTAGCTACATAATTAGCATATTTCGTATCCCAATAAGTTTTCGAAAGTAAATGGATAATTTCATAAACAGTATCATAATAGGAAAGAGATTTCAGGTTATTTTTTAATTCTAACAAGTCGAATCCATAAAATTTAACTATATCTGCTGTAAACTCACGATTCATAAATTCGTAGATACCAAAGTTCTTCCCTTTATCCCGGGTAGCCGATAGAATAAATTCAAGCTGAAGTAAAATTCTAAAGTCTCCGATTTCCTGTTTAAAAAAGTTTCGCCATTCATAAGCCAATGGATAGCAATCTAAGGCCTGTTCTGCTTTCTTCGATTCTGCAAAGGTATCCCCCAGCAAACACAATACTCCGTTTTTTGTAGTATATTCATACGAAGCATGCTTTGCTACGAGGTTATTTAATTTTTCAAATATAGATAGGGATTTTGCATAATTCTTGCCAAATAACTTCTTTACAAAAGCAGGTTCATGTAATAGGGAAAATGTTTTTTTAAAATCAAAATTTTCATCAACATGCATCATTGAATTCCGAAAGTTCACATTCATAAAATACATTCCTCAATCTAAAAAGCAGTTACAAAAGTTAGTCTATATAAAAAACCTTAACTAACTTTTTCTATAATGGCAAATAATACCTTTAATTAATAACGGCAAAAATTTAATTCCTTGTTTTCATGAATCAAGTACGTGCAAATAAACAAAATAATAACAAGTATCAAAAAAATATTACGTTAAAATAATTCTAAATAATAAATAATTCTTTTTTTTTCATTATTATGAGATAAATATAATATAAAACGCACGTTAATATGTAAAAAAATAGTATCATTTTAACTAAACATATCCCACTATCCGGAAAAACAACTGCCTGCTTTGGTATTTACTTCATTTAAAATCACTAACTTTGTGGCCTTAAACGGATAACAAATAAATTTTAGATACAGTTAACAATGGAATACAATTTCAGAGAGATCGAGAAGAAGTGGCAGGAGTACTGGAATGCCCACAAGGTTTACAAAGTATCAGAAGATGAAAGTAAGCCTAAATACTATGTGTTGGATATGTTTCCCTATCCTTCGGGAGCCGGACTACACGTAGGACATCCACTCGGTTACATCGCTTCTGATATTTATTCCCGTTATAAAAGGTTGTGCGGCTTTAACGTATTACACCCTATGGGCTATGATGCCTATGGATTACCTGCCGAGCAATATGCTATCCAGACAGGTCAGCATCCCTATGTTACTACAAACAAAAACATAGAACGATATCGTGAACAGTTGGATAAAATAGGTTTTTCATTCGACTGGAACCGTGAAATACGCACTTGCGATCCGGAATATTATCATTGGACTCAATGGGCATTCATTAAAATGTTCAACAGCTATTATTGCTATGACGAACAACAGGCCCGTCCGATTGAAGAACTTATCCAAGCTTTTGAGCAAGTAGGAGCGGCACCCATGAACGTAGCTTGCAGCGAAGAATATACCTTTACTGCCGATGAGTGGAACGCTAAAAGCGAAGTTGAAAAACAGCAAATATTAATGAACTACCGGATTGCTTACCTGGGTGATACAATGGTGAACTGGTGTCCTGCCCTGGGTACGGTATTGGCTAATGACGAAGTAATCAACGGCCTTTCCGAACGTGGAGGTTATCCTGTAGAACAAAAGATGATGCGCCAATGGTGCTTACGTGTATCCGCTTATGCTCAACGCCTGTTAGACGGATTAAACACCATCGACTGGACAGACTCCTTAAAAGAAACACAACGCAACTGGATAGGCCGCAGCGAAGGGGCAGAAATGATCTTTAAAGTTAAAGATTCGCCTGTAGAATTTACCATATTTACTACCCGTGCCGATACGATTTTCGGAGTTACTTTTATGGTCCTGGCACCTGAAAGTGAATTGGTAGATGCATTAACTACCAGTGAACAACGCGAAGAAGTAAATAAATACCTGGAAACAACTAAAAAGAAAACAGAGCGGGAACGTATTTCCGATAAGAAAGTAACCGGTGTTTTCTCAGGTTCGTATGCCATTAATCCATTGACTCAGGAAGCTATTCCTGTTTGGATCAGTGATTATGTATTGGCGGGTTATGGTACGGGAGCTATTATGGCTGTACCAGGACACGATAGCCGCGACTATGCTTTTGCCAAACATTTTAATCTGCCTATCATCCCATTGATAGAAGGTTGTGACATTTCGGAAGAAAGTTTTGATGCCAAAGAAGGCATCATGATGAACTCTCCGCAAAAAGGAAAAGAAATAACCGGAGGATTGGTATTAAATGGTCTGGAAGTAGCAGAAGCCATTGCCAAAACAAAAGTTTACATAGAAGAAAAGGGATTAGGTAAAATAAAAACTAATTATCGTTTGCGTGATGCAACTTTCAGCCGTCAGCGTTATTGGGGTGAACCATTCCCTATCTATTATGATGCCAACGGACTACCTCAACCTATTCCGATGGATAAACTGCCGCTTCAGTTGCCGGATGTAGATAAGTTCCTACCTACCAAAACAGGAGAACCTCCCTTGGGAAGAGCCGATAAATGGGCATGGGATAGCGTGAAAGGCGAGGTAGTTGAAACATCTAAAATAGACAATAAAACTATCTTCCCGCTGGAATTGAATACCATGCCGGGATTTGCCGGATCATCTGCCTATTACTTACGGTATGAAGATCCTCATAATAATAAAGGACTGGTAGATGCAAAAGTAAATGCTTATTGGCGTAATGTAGACCTTTATCTGGGAGGAACAGAACATGCTACCGGACACTTGATTTACAGTCGTTTCTGGAATAAGTTCCTTTACGATTTAGGAGTCATTAAAGATCAGGAACCTTTTCAAAAACTGATCAATCAGGGGATGATACAGGGACGTTCCAATTTTGTGTACAGAATTAACGGAACAAATACCTTTGTATCATTGAATCTGAAGGATCAATACGAGGTAACTCCTTTACACGTAGATGTAAACATCGTGAGCAATGATATACTGGATACAGAGGCTTTCCGCAATTGGAATCCGGAATATAAAACAGCTGAGTTTATCCTGGAAGATGGAAAATATATCTGCGGATGGGCTGTTGAAAAGATGTCCAAGTCTATGTATAATGTAGTGAATCCGGATGTTATCGTTGATAAATTTGGAGCTGATACCTTGCGCTTGTATGAGATGTTCCTTGGACCATTGGAGCAGTCCAAACCTTGGGATACCAACGGAATAGACGGTGTACATCGCTTCCTGAGAAAGCTATTGGCACTGTTCTATGGCAATACAGAGATTTTACAGGTTACAAATGATGCAGCTTCTGCTAACGAATTAAAAGCACTTCACAAGCTGATTAAAAAGGTATCTTTTGATATTGAACATTTCTCTTTCAATACCTCTGTAAGTGCCTTTATGATTTGTGTTAATGATCTGACATCTCTTAAATGCAATAAGCGGGATATATTGGAGTCATTACTGATTGTTTTATCACCTTTTGCTCCACACCTCACAGAGGAATTATGGCATGTATTAGGCAATACAGAAACAATCGTAAATGCTCAATGGCCTATATATAATGAAGAATATCTGAAAGAAGATATGGTAACGTATGCCGTTTCATTTAACGGTAAAACACGCTTTAGTATAGAATTGCCGGCAGAAATGCCTCGCGAAGATGTTGAAAAAGCTGCTCTAACAGATGAAAACGCAGCTAAATGGTTGGATGGCAAAACTCCTAAAAAGATTATTGTTGTACCACAAAAGATTGTAAACATCGTTATTTAAATGCAAAAACAGATCAGAAGAGCTTTTTATTACATACAAGATTATTTAATGATTTTCATTGGAACCATACTTTATGGGTTTGGTTTCAATGGATTCATTCTTTCCAACGAAATAATAACCGGAGGCGTAAGTGGTATAGGTGCATTGATATTTTTTGCTACCGGTATTCCGGTTTCTGTTTCTTACTTTCTAATTAACATCGTTCTATTAGGCTTTGCTTTCAAGGTTTTAGGTTTTAAGTTTATGATTAAAACCGTTTTCGGTGTTATTTCATTATCCCTTTCTCTTTCGTTTTTTGAGTGGTTACTGGCCGGTATTCCTATTGTTAAAGGTGAACCGTTTATGGCTATTCTTATTGGAGGAGGTATATGTGGAACAGGATTGGGACTGATATTTTCAGCCAACGGAAGTACTGGTGGTACAGATATTATTGCAGCTATTATCAATAAATATAAAAACATATCTATTGGTACGGGTTTATTGCTTTTTGATTTTTTCATTATCAGTTCTTCTTACATTCTTTTCCATGACATAGACAAAATTGTCTTTGGTTTTGTAGAAATGGGAGTCAATAACTATGTACTTGATCGTATTATTAATGCGAACCGCCAATCTGTACAATTCCTTATTTTTACTCAAAAGTATGATGAAATAAAAGAACGGATCCTTATAGACCTGGGAAGAGGTTGTACACTGCTGCACGGAGAAGGGGGATATTCCCAGAAACCAACCAAAGTAGTAGTACTATTAGCCAAAAAATCAGAATCAGTAACTATTTTCCGCTTAATAAAAGAAATAGATAACCAAGCCTTTATTTCACAAAGTATTGTGCGAGGGGTCTATGGAGAAGGCTTTGATCAGATTAAAACCTGACAACCATATAATAAATACTGAAAGGAATATGTTCTGATATAATAAAAAAACAACAGAATGAAGACATTAGTATTCGCTACTAACAACAAACATAAACTGGAAGAAGTAAAAGATATAATCTCTGATAAAGTAAAAGTCCTTTCTTTATCAGAGATTAATTGTCAGGATGATATACCGGAAACAGCCGATACATTAGAGGGAAATGCCTTACTTAAAGCCAGATATATAAAAGAGAAGTATGGCTATGACTGTTTTGCCGACGATACCGGACTGGAAGTAGAAGCCCTGAACAATGCACCGGGCGTCTATTCTGCCCGCTATGCAGGAGATACACATGATGCCGAAGCCAACATGAACAAACTCTTAGATACACTCGAAGGAATAGAAAACAGAAAAGCCCGCTTCCGCACGGTTGTAGCCCTCATATCAGACAATAAAGAATATACATTTGAAGGTATCATAAACGGTACTATTATTACGGAAAAAAGGGGAGGAGAGGGCTTTGGATATGATCCTATCTTTATCCCGGACGGCTATAAGGAAACCTTTGCCGAATTAGGTACTAATATAAAGAATAAAATCAGTCACAGAGCATTAGCCGTTCAAAAATTAGCAACATTTTTATCCACTATATCCTGATTATAGAATGAAACAACTATTTATTATAATCGTTTGCTTATCAAGCATTATTCAAAGCAGTTTTTCTCAAAGCGTAGGTAGTTGGAAATCATATCTTTCTTACTACAATACAACAGGTGTTGCAGAAGGAAATAACTATGTTTTCGGTGTTGCTAACGGTTCTTTATATAGTTATAATGAAGATGACCGAAGCATTAAATATTACTCCAAAGAAACAAATCCTGCTTTAAGCGATAATAATATCACAAGTATAAGTTTCAATAAGAATCAAAAAGTATTAATTGTAGCCTATAAAAATGGTAATATAGATCTGTTAGGAGAGCAACTGATTAATCTCCCATACCTGAAAAACAATACAAGCATACAGGATAAAGAAATAAAAAATATTTATAATTATAACGAAACAGCTTATCTCTCAACTGCTTTTGGTATTGTAGTAATCAATCTTTCCAGAAAAGAAATAAAAGAAACATATCGCTTAGGAACCTCTGTTACATCTGTTTCCATACTTGGAAATGATATTTATGCTGTTACTTCTAATGGTGTATTAAAGGGTTCATTGAGTGATAATCTAATTGATCCGGGAAACTGGCATCCTTACACTGTAGGAACAGAAAATGATAAAGTACAACAGCTTTGCATTTTTAAAAATACATTATGTTTTCTTCTCAAAGGAAAAGGTATTTATTACCAGTCAGGAAATGATTTACGAAGCATATTAAGTAGTACTTCTCTTACAAATATGAAAGTAGAGAATGAAAAATTAGTTGCTTTTTCAAACAGTACTTTATACCTGTTTTCGTCACTTACAGAGAGTGAAAAAGGAAGCTTCAGTGGTATCAGCGATGTATCATCTACTAAGAATGAAAATATTTTCTGGCTGGCTACCGGTACTTCAGGTATTACAGGTATCAAACGAACAGCTGCCAATAAGTACGAGATTATAGAAAACGAAATAAAAAATGATGGACCAAAACGGAATTATACCTTTAATCTTACAATGCATAATAACCAATTATACGTTGTAGGAGGAGGTAGATGGGATGATAGATTCTACCGGACAGGAACAGTTATGATCTATAATACGGAAGATAATAAGTGGAATAATATTGAAGATATCAGCGGATTTACAGATGCAACCTCTATTGCCATTGATCCGAAGGATGATAGCCATTTCTATGTATCATCATGGGGTAAAGGAGTATACGAATTTAAAAACTACGAATTTGCTACAAAATATGATAGGCATAACAGTATATTGGAAGGGGTAAATAATAGTGATTCTTACGTTCGTATAGAGGGTCTTTGCTTTGATAATGCAGGCAATTTATGGATGACAAACAGTGATATAGCAGACGTTATAAAAGTAATGAAAGCAGACGGCAGTTGGAGCAAAATAAGCTTTTCCGATATAGGTACTCCTAACCTGGCCGACAAAATACTGATTAGAAATAATGGTGACAAATGGCTTAACTTGGTAAGAGGAAAAAAAGCCGGCATATTTGTATTTAACGAAAACGGCACTATTGATGATACATCCGATGATACTTATCATTATTTCAGTTCATTAAATGACAGTAACGGTAGTGTGGGAGCCAGTGAATATATTTGCATAACAGAAGATAAAAACGACAATATCTGGATAGGAACCAATAGGGGACCGGTTATTGTATCCAATCCTTCCAATGTGCTTATAAACAAGGAAAATACTAATTTTGAAAGGATTGTTCAGACAGACGAAAACGGAAACTTAAGTTACTTTCTGAGAGATGAACGTATAAAAGCCATTGCTGTAGACGGAGGAAACCGTAAGTGGATAGGAACGGAAAACTCAGGTGTATACCTTGTAAATGAAGATGGTAGCAGCATTATAGAACATTTTACAACCGATAACTCTCCTTTATTATCCAACTCTATTGAAAGTATAGCCATTCATAATAAATCCGGCGAAGTATTCTTTGGAACCGATGCCGGGCTGATTTCCTATTGGGGAGATGCAACAGCAGGCAGTGAAAGTTATTCCGATATATATGCTTATCCTAACCCTGTACGTCCCGATTTTGACGACAAAGTAATCATTACCGGATTGATGGAAAATTCCAATGTAAAAATAACAGACACCAAAGGAAATATCATCTATCAAACCAAATCAGTCGGAGGTCAAATCAGTTGGAACTGCAGAAATGTAAACAACAAAAAAATAGCTCCCGGCGTATATCTGGTATTAGCATCTACCCCGGAAGCGAAAGAAAGTGTCGTTACTAAAATAGCTGTTGTACGATAAAAGAATTATAAACCCAATTTTTCTGATAATTCTAACATCCGTTTAATAGGAAGAACAGCTTTTTGTTGGATATCTTTATCTACCAGTATTTCAGGAGTTTCATTCTTCAGGCAGTTATATAGCTTCTCCATGGTATTTAAGCGCATGAAGTTGCATTCGTTACAAGCGCAAGTACTATCATTCGGAGGAGCCGGAATAAACTCTTTCTGAGGGCTTTTTTTCTTCATTTCATGGATCACTCCACTTTCGGTAGCAACAATGAACTGTTGCTTCTCTGATTGAGTCGTATGCCTTATTAAAGCAGCTGTAGAACCTACAAAATCTGAAATATTTATAATGGGTTGTTTACATTCGGGATGAGTGATTACTTCAGCTTCCGGATATTCTTCTTTCAGTTTCAAAATCTTTTCCAATGAGAACTGCTCATGTACATGGCAGGCACCGTCCCAAAGCAACATATTGCGTCCTGTGATACTATTTATATAGTTACCCAGGTTTCTATCGGGCCCGAATATGATCTTGGTATCCTTCGGAAAACTATCAACAATCTGTTTGGCATTGGTAGAGGTTACTACAACATCTGTTACAGCCTTTACAGCTGCTGTTGTATTCACATACGAAATAACCGTATGATCGGGATGCTGACTGACAAACTCGGCAAATTGATCGGCCGGACAGCTGTCCGCCAAGGAGCAACCTGCATTCAGATCCGGAACAAGTACCTTTTTATCGGGACATAAGATTTTGGCTGTTTCACCCATAAAGTGAACCCCGCAAAGTACAATGATATCTGCAGTTGTCTTGGCCGCCCATTGGGCCAATGCCAGGCTATCACCTACAAAATCCGCTATATCCTGTATATCGCCCGTTTGGTAGTAATGGGCCAGGATGATAGCATTCTTCTCTTTTCTCAATGTATCGATTGCTTGTTTCATGTCTTTATTCATAATATGCAAAGTTATAACATTCTTCTTTATGAAACGGAACCTCCCGAAATTTAGTTATCCACCATTTATTATTATTATTTCTTTTAACTTTTAATTTAAAAAATCTAAGATGATGATGATGTAGTGTTGAAACCGTTCATACTTTTCAGAGACAATCCTTGCTTTTTAAGTTGTTAGTTCCTTACATTGGGTTATCAACAATTAATCACTTACTTTTCTACTTGTTTATCAGTTCTTTTCTATTGTTATCAACATAGTATTGATAAGAACGGGAGCCTAAAAAATATGGCTGTTAAAAGGCTCTTTTCTGTGCATATCTAATGTTGATATTGGGTAACAAACTCCTTCAAACTTTTTTTGTTTACTACGTTTCATGTAAGGTATAAGCAAGAATTTCAATTATACAAGTTTTTTCCTTTATTTGATTTCACGACTTATTCAATTCTTTTGAACGAGCTTTGAACATACTATAAACATGAAAAGCTTACTTTTGTATCAAATATACTAAAATATGCGCAAACTTAAGATAACAGAGTTAAATCGTCTTACTCCTGAGGGGTTCAAACAGAGTGAAAAAATACCACTTATTGTGGTATTGGATCATGTACGAAGCCTTAATAATGTAGGTTCGGTATTTCGTACGTCTGACGCTTTTCGTGTAGAGGCCGTTTATTTGTGTGGGATAACAGCCAGCCCGCCTCATCCTGAGATACATAAGACGGCTCTGGGAGCTGAGGATACGGTAGATTGGCTTTATTTTTCTGATACGCTTGAAGCGGTTGATAAGTTGAAAAAAGAGGGATATACTATTTGTGCCGTTGAACAGGCGAAAGGAAGTATTATGCTTGATAAGTTGCTGTTAGACAAAGAAAAGAAGTATGCTATTATTTTTGGAAACGAAGTAAAAGGCGTTCAGCAAACAGTTGTTGATAACTGCGATTTATGTATTGAAATACCTCAGTACGGAACCAAACATTCGCTGAATATTTCTGTTTCGGCCGGAATTGTAATCTGGGATCTGTTTAAGCAGTTGTCAGATTAAGCCGTTTTCTACCAATACAACAATTCTTTCGGTCATTTTATCGTTCCCTTTCGGATCATATTCCGACTTCAGGCTGGCGCCGAACATACCGGCGAAAAGGTTCCAGAATCCGGCTCTGAAACTCCCCAGGTAAGCCTTCAGGAGGTTGTAGCTGGATTGGTTACATTCCCTGTCTATCAGTTTGATAAGTAACTTTCCTTGCGAAAAAGTCAGTTTTTTCAGTTCCGGTTTGTATTGTTTGAACAGTTCCTTCTCCATTTTTTCCAAGTGTTTCTGTCTGGATTTATCGTCCGGAAGTGTTTCCATATATTCGTATGTTTCTATTAAGGTGTAATACACCATCTTGGCGTAGGGTAGGGTGCGTTTTACATCCCGTACCAGTTTGGTATATTTTTCCTGTTCTTTTTTGCTTTTGAATTTTACTTCGGGATATACATATATGTTCCTCAAATGTACAATAGCTATTGTATCTCCCTCATCAACAACGGCTCTTTGTACATCTGCAGGTATTGCATTCATCTTTATTTGCTGGGCTTTTCCCGTAAAGCAACAAAACAGGAATACAATACCAATAATATACCCTTTCAGATCACTCATAACATACAAAAATAACTGATTTACTGATTAATTGTTCGCTTTTCACACTATTTATAAGATTTACAGGTCTTGATACAATGCGATAGCGACTATCAGGTATTTTGTTTTCAATATTTTTACTGGGTTACATATATAGACCAGCTGGTTCACAGCTGTGACTCAACTGGTCGACAACTGTGAACCAGCTGGTCGACAGCCGTGAACCACGTGGGTCACAACTGTGACCCAGCAACTTCCTCATAAATAAAGGATTTGGCAGGTGTATACTTAATTAGTACCTTTGCGACTGATTTTTAGCAATAACCCAAAAAACCTTTCTATGAAGAAGCTGGTAAAAATACAGCTGTATTTTGTGTGTTTTTTTCTGAGTACCTGTACGTTATACGCCGCGAATAATTTGCGTATGCTGGATATACGTAGTATGGGTATGGGTGGAAACGGTGTAACCGGATCTCCTTTGTTTAATCCTGCCCTGATAGCCATTCCCGGCGAAAGTAACATTCATCTTAATTACTTCAATCGATACGGACTGAAGGAGTTAGCTACTATTAATGGAGGATTTCATTTCCCGAATGATATACTGTCCTTTGGTTTGGATGTATTGTCTTTCGGCTATGATGCGTATCGAGAGAGTATGTTTCGCTTATCGCTTGGAAAACAGTTGAGTAGCCGTTTTTCATTGGGTATAAGCATTCAATATGCTATGTTGCAGACTGAGTTGATGGAAGACAGGCTGGGACGTTTATCTACAGATGTGGGGATAAGTTACTCTCCTTTTGAAAACTTGTTGATAGGTATGTTGATAATGGATCGTCCGGCAGTTTTTATAGGAGATAAATCATTTGAAATAAAGGATTTTACAGCCTATTTATTGCAAATTGGATTTAGATGGGAAGTTATCAACAAACTGTTTATATCTGCTACCTTGGAGAGCAATGATGAAAAGGCTGTAACAGCTGAAGCAGGGGTAGAATATATACCATTTGATCAATTTAGCCTGCGGGCTGGAATAAGAGGGAACCCTTTACTCCCTTCGTTTGGTATAGGGTATGGTTTTTCCTTGTTCAGGATAGATGTAGCGGCGGTTTATCATCCGGTGTTAGGGATTAGTTCAGGGGTAGGCCTTATGTTTTCTTTTTAAAAGCCTTACAGATGAAAAAATTGTTCATAAACTTGTTTATACTTCTGTTGATAAGTTGTTATCAACTCAAAGCACAATATGTATTTTCTGTTGATAAGTGGATGGAATATGTTGATGAATTAGCTTTGGAGGCTGAAAATGCAGAAGAAATAGAGACGCTATACAATGAGTTATCCTATCTGGCGGATCATCCTTTGGATTTGAATTTAATTACAGCAGAGCAACTTAGACGATTACCTTTCTTATCCGATCTGCAGATTGAACAGATCATAAACTATCGCGAGCGATATGGAAAACTTGTTAGTATCTATGAACTAAAAAATATAGAACAGCTTGATTTTCAAACGATAGACTTATTACTTTCTTTCACATATATTGGTGAATTAAAAGTTGAAAAGCGTCCATTTACGGTTCATAACCTGTTGAAATATGGTTCAAATGAGCTACAGTTGAGGTATGATAATTGTTTTCAACAAAAGAAAGGCTATCGTACACAGCCTGATAGTCTGCTTGAAAAATATCCGAACCGCCAATACCTTGGTGAGCCGTTCTATCATTCCTTGCGATATTCCTATACGTTTGATGATCGTCTGCAAGCCGGTTTTGTTGCCGAAAAAGATGCAGGAGAGCCCTTTTGGAACCGGCATCATAAAGGCTATGATTATTACTCAATCCATTTTTTATTGAAAGATTTGAAATGGTTGAAAACCTTGGCGATTGGTGATTACAAGATGTCTTTCGGGCAGGGATTGGTTGTCAGCCAGGAGTTTACTCCCGGAAAAGGTACCTTTGTTACACAGGCAGAGAGAAGGTTCAACGGCTTCCGGAGGCACTTTTCAACCAACGAAAACGACTTTTTCCGTGGAGCTGCCGCTACTGTATCTGCCGGCAAAAAAATGGATATCAGCTTCTTTTATTCCTATAAGAAAACGGATGCTTCAATAGCTGATAGTAATATAGTTACTTCTATTATTACGAACGGGTTACATCGTTTGCCAAGAGAGAGGGAGAAAAGAAAAATCTTACCGCTACGTACATTTGGCGGGAATATCCGATATGCTACACCCAATGTTTGTCTGGGCTTTACGGTGCTTTCTTATTCCTTTGGCAATTATACGATAAATCCGGATCCAAAACCTTATAATTACTTCTATTTCAGAGGAAATAAGAATGTGAACGCAAGTGTGGATTACCTGTTGAAAAACCGATACCTGAAATTTTATGGTGAAACGGCTATCTCTCAAAACAAAGCTATTTCTACCCTGAATGCCTTGCAGTTAACACCGGTATCCTATATATCACTATTGCTGTTATACCGTTATTACGACCCGGCTTATCAGGCTTTCTACGGAAATGCCTTCTCACAAAATACAACACCCCAGAATGAACAAGGCCTGTATATAGGGCTTGAATTGAGCCCTTTTGCACATTGGAAGGTATCAGCCTCTGCAGACCATTTCCGCTTCCCTTGGTTGAAATACGGGGTAGATGCGCCCTCATCAGGAAGTGAGTATATGCTCCGGCTGGACTATTCAGAAATAGAAAAGGTTTCTTTTTATATACGATACAAATACAGGCAAAAAGAGAAAAACATATCAGTTCCTGATAAAAATACTGTTTCCGTACTGCCTTATAATCAGCACAGATTGCGCATGCAGGTACAGTCTGAAGTAGTAGCTGTTTATTTGAAAACCTCGCTGGAAGGCGTGCTATATAAGGAAAAGGAACGTTCCGGAAGTAAAGGCATTATGCTGGCTCAAAGCCTGGGGTGGAAGCCAAAGACGATCCCTTTTCAGCTTGATTTGCACGCTGCTGTGTTTTGTACTGAAGACTATGCAAGCCGCCTTAGTTCATACGAAAAGAACATATTATATGCCTTTTCCATGCCTTCGTTCTATGGGAGTGGCTATCGTTTGGCGGCTACTTTTCGATGGAACATAACAAATCGCTTATCCCTGTCTGCCAAAGTAGGGCATACCTGTTACTCAGACAGAGAAATAATCGGATCAGAGTTGGAAGAAATAGAGGGAAACAAGAAGACAGATATGTATACGCTTTTGCGATGGAAATTCTGAACAAGTTCCAAAAAAACAGGGAAATAAGTTGTTTGAACCGAAAAATTATATACTTTCGTTCGGAATAGGCATAAGAGAGAGGATATATGTTTTCTTCCTCTTATGCTATTTTTATATATGGATATATTTAAATGATATGAATAAAAAATACCGTCTTATTATTTTGTTTGGAGTCATATGTTTGTCTTTCGGTAAATTATATGCCCAAATCAGTGAAGGAGGATTACCACCCAGTTTTAACTATGAAAGTTCACTGAGAAGTACAATCCCTTCCATACAGCTTCCCATCACATTTAATGTAGAAGATATGAAACTGGTGGATGCCTGGCAGCTAAGCCAGGGACAGCCTCTGAAAGTAGCCAGACTAATAGAAACAAACCTGAGTATAAGCAATGATGGTGCCTGGCAAACATTGCCGGGTGGAGAAAGGATATGGCAACTGAATATAGAAGCAGACGGAGCCATTGCCCTGATGCTTTATTACAGGGCTTTCCATATTCCGGAAGGAGGAAAACTATTTATTTATAATGCGGATAAAACACAGGTTTTGGGAGCTTATACAAATAAAACCAACCCGAAAACCGAGAAATTTGCAACAGAATTTGTTGCCGGAGATGATATTATCCTGGAATATGTAGCTGCTGTAAGCGGAGAGCAACCTTTGATCGAAATAGAAGCAGTAGGCTATGGATATAACCACCTGACAGTAAGTAATACCCCTTCGCTGAGGAGTTCTTCCGGTACTTGTGAAGTAAACATAAACTGCGAAGAAGGGGAAGAGTGGCAGACACAAAAAACAGGTGTTTGTAAAATGCTCCAACGGATAGGAAAGGAGTCGTTTATATGCTCGGCTTCACTGGTTAATAATACAGCGCAGGATTTTAAGCCTTATATCCTCTCGGCCAACCATTGTTCGGAAGGTACACAAGCAGTAGCTTCCGAATCGGATTATAATCAGTGGGTATTCTATTTTCATTATGAAAAAAAAGGATGTGATAATCTTTCGGGACATCTTTCAACCCAAACAATGACGGGTTGCAAAAGGATAGCTGCCACTCCGCTGAATGGCGGTTCCGATGGCTTGCTATTATTACTGAACCAACATATACCGGAAAATTATTATGCCTATTATAACGGCTGGAACAGAACAAATACAGGAGCTAAATCGGGAGTAGGAATTCATCATCCTCAGGGTGATTATAAGAAGATATCTACCTTTACAAGCCAGTCTACAACCATTGGCTGGGAAGATGAAGATGGAAATAAAGGCGCCAGAGGCGCCCATTGGAATGTTTTCTTTACAGAAACAGTAAACGGGCATGGAGTAACAGAGGGTGGCTCTTCCGGCTCACCTCTTTTTAACCAGGATAAGCTGATTGTAGGTACCTTGAGTGGTGGTAATTCAAGCTGTGAAGATTCAAATGGTCTGAACCTCTATGGAAAGCTATATTATCATTGGAATCAATATAGCAGGGATAGTATCGGGCGAATGGATATCTGGCTGGATCCGCTCGGTTCGGGTGTAGAAACTCTGCAAGGAACCTATCAGGTTGAACCTGTGGTGATAGAAAAGCCAACCAATCTGCAGGGCAATTATGTTGACGGACAAGTATTGCTAAGCTGGGATGCTCCGGCTACTCAACAGCCTCTCAGCTATAATGTATATAAAAGCGGGATTTTTGAAGCGAATATTTCCGGTCTGTCTTATGTAGACAACTCGCCTAAGAGCGGAACTACAAACTATGGTGTTTCAGCCGTATATGCCAATAATACGGAGTCTATGCCTACCAGTAAGTCTGTTTATGTAATGAAATATCTCGGCCCCTCTAATCCTACAGCCCGCTATGAAGCTTCTCAGGGAGTGCTTCTCAACTGGGATGCCCCTATTTACCAGCAAACGATTTACTGGGGAACAGAAATTCCGGTTTATATAGTAACTCTTGACGGAAGCCCGTTCTATTTCGGACAAAGCTGGAGCCATGAAGAGATAGCTCCTTTTAATAATAAGCTGCTGAAAGCGGTACGCTTCTTCCCGGCCAAAAATGTTACATATTCTATACTGATTACGCAGGGCAAGCGTAAATACACACAAAATGTAAGTAATTTGACGTACAATAAGTTCAATACAATAGAGTTGACTACTCCATTTACGATCAGCAATAATAGCGATCTGATTGTTGCTATATATGCATCTGAATTTAGTGAATCAGACTATCCGGCGTATTGTGACGGAGGGCCTGCTGCGAATGAAAGAGGAAACCTGATATCTGAAGATGGCGTAAATTGGGAAGCCTTATACGATGGCGAAGGCGAGGATGATTTCAACTATAATTTCCTGGTAGCAGCTATTGTTACTTCCGAAGAGGGTAATTCGGCAAGGAGCGCTTCTGCAAGTGATCTGGTATTGACTAAATCGGCCTTAAAACCTTTGATGAAACAGCTTGAGCAGGTACAGACGGAAGGGGTATCACTCCGTAGTGCAACCCCATATGCTTTCCCTAATCTGACTGGATATCATGTTTACAGAGACAATCAAAAGATCAACCGCTCACTTGTAACAAATACACATTACGTAGACCAAACACCGGGAGGAAACGGTAGTTATTCCTATGCCGTATCGGCGATGTATGGTAACGTAGAAAGCACGCAGACAGAAGTAAGCGGAAGTGTTATTGTTGACGTTGAAAATATCCTGCAAAACAAGGTTTCAATTGCTCCTACATCTTTCAGTACTTATGTAAACCTGATAAATGCTGAGCAGGTAAAAACACTGGAAATAATCTCGATTGACGGCAAGTTACACAAACGGATAGAACGCCCGCAAGGCTTTATTCATACAGAGTCACTACCCAAAGGCTTCTACCTGTTCCGTTTGACAACCGACAAAGAAACCTGTATAATAAAGGCTATTAAACGATAAAAATAAAACCCCCTCCGGCAAGCCGGAGGGGGAGTAATACTCAATCAAATAATGCAAAGTAAAAGTGTGTCTATTGCATATTATAAGCTATAAAATGAGTATCCAATGAAAAATGTTCTTTAATGCTCCAGTTTATTTCTGAATTATCTTTTTCATATAGCGTATATGAAGATATTAGTTGCTCATTAGATAATTGGTAAACAGCTCTCTCTATCGGACTATCGAAATCATTTTTTGAATCATTCCATTCGGCATATTCCAAGGTTACATCATTCAACAGTTCGTTATAGCTATAGAGTATAATAGCTGAATGTTCCCACGCATTTCTTTTCTCATTCCAATAGGAAGCTTTCCGGCTTTTCAGCATGCCATTATCCGTATAAGTGTATTCATACAGAATGTGGCGTTTGTGTGTATTATCAAAAGAATTCAGTTTGCAAATTTCTTTTGATGTTACTACTCCGTTTTCTTCATACGTATTGTAAAGAAATTCGGGAAGAGACTGTGCGTTTACACTTGATACAGACACTGAAAATAAAGCTACGAATGCTACTACTACGATGTTTAATACTGACTTTTTCATGATTTTAATTTTTAATTTATTAATGTATTTATTTTCTTTTTTTGAGCATAACTATGGCTCTTCAAGCATAATATGTACTTGAATAATGTTTGTAATATATTAGTTGTTTTTCTGTTTAAATAATCACAGAATAGAAAAAATTTTACTCGTCTTTTTTATATTCCAGGATATCGGCAGGTTGACAATCCAACTCTTCACAGATGGCTTCGAGCGTAGAAAATCGTATTGCTTTTGCTTTTCCTGTTTTCAATATGGATAGATTAGCGGGAGTAATATCTATGCGTTCTGCCAACTCACCCAGCGATATCTTTCTTTTCGCCATCATCACATCTAAGTTTACTATAATTCCCATCGCTAAGTTGTTTTAGATTGTTAGTTCTTGTTCTTCTTTTAAACGTAGCCCTATTGCAAACACTTCAGCAATTACAAGTACAAAGAGTGTTATAACTAACGCGTAATAATCTATTGGGTCGCCAATTCCACCTTGTATCCCCCAAATCTCTACCATATTCGTTGCCGATGAAAGAATAAAATGGATAAAAAGTGCAAAAGCAGTAAAGCGAAAGAAACGGATATTCATCCACTCAAAAACAACAGAGTTATTGATATTACGTATAATAATTACGAATAATATGCCGGCAAATAGTATGATATTCAGGTCTAATGCCCATAATGCAATTTTGGATAATTCCCATGGCGAGTCAAAATTAATGCTTACAGTGCCTTTTCCTAAGTTATAACACCACATAGCTGTATCCCAGTGGTTACTTAGTAATGCAATAATACAAGCAGTAATCAACCATACACAATATATATTTAATCTCTTTTTCATCATTCAATATTATTAGATTGTTAGTTCTTGTTCTTCTTTTAATCTGATGCCATAAGCAAATATTTCGGCAAATAAGAAGAATATCAGAGATACCCAAAGGGGACCAAGACGAAAATCGGGAGTAGATAATTGATAACCTTCCAGATAGAATTGTTTTTTTGCTATTAAATATTCAATATAGTCATAGAAATTGAAATAAAGAAAATTAGTTAAAAGGGTTATTGCTATAAACCTCATATACTTGATATTTGGTTTGATAAAAATAGCTCCATTTTTAATGTTGCGGATGAATTTTACAAAATATGCGATGCTGAAAATGAGCAAGACAAAGATAAGTAAAACTAATATGCCTTTGCTTGCTGAAACCCATAATGGAATTTCAATTTCTGCTTCGACAGATTGAGTTTTATACCTTATGGTCTGATTATCTGACAAACGTATCGTTTTATCCGGATATTGATCTGTTCCTGATGGCTGTATTAAACATTCAACAAAATTAGAGTGTCTCTCTTCTTCATTACTATATACTTCTGTCCCGCCTTTGATAGCGTTAGAGATTGCAATATGCATACCATTACCTAAAACGAAAAGTAATAAAGCAAGTAGTGCGAAAAAAATGATATTGATTCTTCTCTTTTCCATTGTTTAATAAATATTAGATTGTTAACTCTTGTTCTTCTTTTAATTTTAAACCAATGGCGAATATTTCCGCTACCAGGAGAGATACTAAACCCAATACTAAACTAAGTGTATGAATTATATTAATACCACTTATTTTATAATTATCAAATTCTATGATTTCCTTAAGCGATTGTACATAAAAATATTCCATGATAGCATTGACCAGAAAGAAAATAATGAATCCTATTCCTATAAAACGCAAACGTTTTATATTGATTCTATCAAAAATGATTGAATTGTTTATTGTATTAATGAGTCTGACAAATCTTATAATCATAATTATACCCAAAGCAAAAATAAACAAACTGGGAAATATCGACCATATAGTATACTTTTCCATTTTTTTAGAACTTTCCATCTTTACTTCAACAGAAGAACTTCTATATGATACCTTAGTATCACTTTTTTTATTATACAATGTATCCGGATAAACCGTATATTTTACCGGTTTTACGTCGAAAGCCAGATAACCGTCCATTTTTATCGATTCCCCTGGAACTTGCTTAGTCCCCTGGGTAAAACCTTCAATAAAAGAGTTGATCCCTTTATACATATTTTGTCCTATTAACATCCCGAAGGTTAGGAGTACCAACATGGAAATAATGTTTAATCGTTTTTTCATTGTTCAATAAATATTAGTTGTTATTCATGTGTTATTTATCGTTTTTCGATATGCAAATGAAAATAGAATTTTTTAATCTACCAAACATTTTTATCGAAAAACGATAAATTAACATTAAATAACAGAAAAACGACTTTTAGAGTTTGTCTTTCAGAAATTGCCCGGTATAGGATGTGGAGCAGGCGGCAATGTCTTCAGGAGTACCGGCGCAGACCAGATTACCTCCTGCATTGCCTCCTTCAGGGCCTAAGTCGATCACATAATCTGCACATTTAATAACGTCCATATTATGTTCAATGATGACAACAGAATGCCCTTTGTCTATTAAGGCGTTAAATGCTTTCAACAAGGTTTTGATATCGTGAAAGTGAAGACCGGTGGTTGGTTCGTCGAAAACGAATAATGTAGCATGTTGTGTTTCCTGTCCTAGATAGGATGCCAGTTTTACACGTTGGTTTTCGCCTCCGGAAAGGGTGGAGGAGGTTTGTCCCAATTTGATGTATCCTAATCCTACGTCCTGTAATGGTTTCAGGCGTTTGACTATCTTTTTTGCCTGCGAATCTTTCGATTCGCCAAAGAACTCGATGGCTTGGTTTACTGTCATTTCCAGTACGTCGTAAATATTCGAGCCTTTGTATTCTACATCCAGTACATCGGATTTGAAGCGCTTTCCATGGCATACATCACATTCCAGGGAAATATCAGCCATAAACTGCATTTCTACTGTAATCTTCCCTTCTCCTTTACATTCTTCGCAACGTCCGCCTTCTTTATTAAAGGAGAAATAAGCCGCTGTGTAACCTAGTTGCTTAGCCAAAGGCTGCTCGCCAAATAGTTTTCGGATCTCGTCATAAGCGCCGATGTAGGTAACGGGATTGGAGCGGGTACTCTTACCGATAGAGTTCTGATCGACAAATTCGATTCCTTTTATCAGGTGGAAATCGCCTTTTGTCTCTTTACAGTCTACATTGGAACGGGCTGAATTGTCTAGTCTTAGCTTTACACATTCGTAGAAGATATCCCTCACCAAGGTACTTTTCCCTGAACCGCTTACGCCTGTTACAACTGTCATCACATTCAGCGGGAATTTAACATCAATCCCTTTCAGGTTGTTCTTTCGAGCACCGAATACTTCTATGTAATTGTTCCATTTCCGGCGGATCGAAGGGACTTCTATCTGGTCTTCTCCGGTGAGGTATCGTACGGTATAGCTGTCTGTATTGGTCTGTAAGTTATCAACATCCCCTTGGTATACCACTTCGCCACCCAAGCGTCCGGCTTTCGGACCGATATCGATGATATAGTCAGCTGCCCGGATGATTTCTTCGTCATGCTCTACTACTACTACCGTATTCCCCAATGCTTCTAATTGGCGGAGTACCTTAATAAGCAGGTCCGTATCCCGTGAATGCAGGCCGATACTGGGCTCGTCGAGGATATAAAGCGAGCCTACCAGACTACTTCCCAGTGAGGTAGCCAGATTAATTCGTTGGCTTTCTCCTCCAGAGAGGGAAGCTGATAAGCGGTCTAAAGTAAGGTATCCCAGCCCTACGTCGAGTAGGAACTGCAAACGGTTTTTAATTTCCGTCAGCAAACGTTTAGCGATGGCAGCATCTGCTTCGTCTAATTCCAGATTATCAAAAAACATTTTTAATTCCGTGATTGGCAGCGATACCAACCAGGCGATATTTTTTCCTCCCACCTGTACATACAATGCCTGAGGCTTCAGACGGCTTCCTTTGCAAGATGAGCAGGTGGTTTTTCCGCGATAGCGGGCTTGCATCACGCGGTATTGTATTTTGTATAGATTTTCTTGTACGAACTGGAAAAAGTCATTAATCCCATGAAGTCCTTCCGCACCGCTCCACAGCAGGTCTTTTTCCTTTTCCGTCAGGTCATAATACGCCCGGTGAATCGGGAAATCATACTTCGCGCTGTTGTTAATAAAATCACGTTGCCATTCACTCATTACTTCGCCTTTCCAGCACACTACGGCACCTTCATAAACGGAGAGGCTTTTATCCGGGATCACCAGGTTTTCGTCAATTCCTAATATCTTACCGAAACCTTCGCAAACCGGGCAGGCTCCTACCGGATTATTGAAGCTGAACATCATATCCGAAGGCTCTTCAAATACAATCCCATCTTCTTCAAAGCGCTTTGAGAATTCTTTTGTAATCGTACCTTCTTCGGCATAAACACGTATAAAACATGTATCGTGTCCTTCATAGAAGGCTGTTTCTGCCGAGTCGGCCAGACGGCTTTTCAAGGTTTTATCTGTTGAAACAGTCAGGCGGTCAACCAACAGTTCTATGACAGGGGAGGAGAGGAGTGTTTTATTCTCAAGTACCTCTTGTATACGATATACTTCGTCGTTTATCGACAAGCGGGTATATCCTTCCTTTTGCAGGATTTCCAGTTGTGCTTTCATGCTGCGCCCTTCCGGCAGCACAATAGGGGCAAATACGGCAAAGCGTGTATCTTCCGGGTATGAAAGTACCCAGCGTACAATGTCATTTACCTGATGTTTTTTTACTTCTTTTCCGGAAACGGGAGAGATTGTTTTTCCGATGCGGGCATACAATAGGCGTAGATAATCATACACTTCGGTAGATGTTCCTACTGTTGAACGTGGATTCCGCGTGCTTACCTTTTGCTCGATGGCAATAGCGGGAGGAATTCCTTTGATATAGTCGGCTTCCGGTTTGCTCATACGTCCCAAAAACTGACGGGCATAGGATGAAAGGCTTTCCACGTAGCGGCGTTGTCCTTCCGCATATAATGTATCAAAAGCCAGTGATGACTTGCCACTTCCCGACAGTCCGGTAATAACCACCAACTTGTCACGGGGGATTTCTACATCTATATTTTTAAGATTGTTGACGCGTGCGCCTTTGATCAGAATATTGTGTTCATTAGTCATACAGCTTCCTACCTTTCAATAAAAACATGCAAAGATACGGAATTTTAATGAACCTTGTATAATAGGCGTTTCTAATCTTTTCTTAACTTAGGCGGCTGTAAATAAATAGATGACTAGCGTATGGATATTTTATTGATTATTCTGGGGATTATTTGTTTGCTGGTGGGGATTGCCGGGTCTATTTTGCCGGGTCTTGCGGGGCCGCCTTTTTCTTATTTGGGGCTGTGGTTGATCCATTGGACTAAGTATGCGGAATTTTCTACGTCTTTTTTGGTGTGGACAGGAGTTATTATGGCTATTATTTCGGTAGCTGATTATTTGTTGCCTCCTATTATAACTAAAAGTACGGGAGGCTCAAAGTATGCCACTACCGGATCCATTATAGGCATGATTGCCGGAATCTTCTTTACACCTATTGGCATGCTTACCGGTATGTTGCTGGGTGCTTTCCTGGGCGAGCTCTTCTTTGCCAAGCAAGGTCCCGGTAATGCTTTGAAGGTTGCTCTGGGCGCTTTCGGTGGTTTCATTCTGGGAACAGGTATCAAGCTATTATATTGCTTTTTCGCTATGATTGCCCCTTTCTTTTATAGTATTTGAGGGTCTGTTTATACAATAAGCTATATGAAGGAAAAATTGCATAGGTGCGTTTTGCCGATCGCATGGGTGCAATTTTGAAAACGCATGGGTGTGATTTAGACAAAATACACATGCGTTTTTTGGTTTATATAATCATTTGATATATAAGTAAATGTATTTCACTCGTTCGTATAGGTTCGTTGATGAGGGATAATACAATAAGTCAGCTTTGTAGGAATACCCAGTTGTCCTTGGTAGACATTTCTTCGTTGTAGCTGAAGCCTTCCCAGGTGAAGTTTTTGAGGTCTTCGGGCTGAGTAATTTTGTTTTTGATGATGTAACGTACCATTTGTCCACGAGCCATCTTGGCGTAGATTACGATTGTTTTGGCTTTATCTCCTTTTAATACTTTGAAGTCGGGGGTGATTACGCGTGTTTTTTCTTCTATTTTTTTCCACCGGAAGGCAGGCTGTATGTCCATACTGGCAAGGTTTATCAGGATGTTGCCCGCTTGTTTGATATCGTTTATAAAGGTTTCCGTTTGCTTGTCGCGCCAGTAGGTGTACATGTTGCTGTCGCCCAGTTCGGGTATCTTTATGTCGCCTTCCATGCGGTAGGGCTTAATCTTGTCTAAGGGGCGGAGCAAGCCGTAGCCAAAGGATGCAATGCGGAGCATATCCTGTGTAAAAAGGAAGTCTTCCTGCGAAAAATCTTTGGGATTGATATTCTTGAATACAACACCTGTATATGCCAGTATAGCCTGTAATGCAGGAGTTGTTTCGGAGTGGAAATGCTGGAAGCGCAGATAGTTCTCGGCTGCTAGTTTGGCATTGATTTTTAACATACTGCTCAATTCTTCGGCAGAAAACTGTGTCATATTCAAGGCTATTTCCTTCGCTTCTTTCAGAAAGCGAGGCGTAGTACCCTCAGGTGCTTTTATTTTAGACGTTCCGGCCATCGTCTTAGCCGGTGAGATAATTGCCAACATAGAATTTACTTTAATATTTTTCTTTCTTCCACTTCTTGTAATACTTTCATTTGCTGTATAGCGATTTGGTTCAGTCTTATTAACCTTTCCCGTTGTGGAAGACCCTCATTAATGAAAACGGCGTTAAGGTTTTCCATATTTGACAAGCAGATCAGTTCATTTATTGTTGCATAGTCGCGAATATTGCCTTTGAGATCGGGATTAATATCTCTCCACTCTTTAGCTGTAATGCTGAATAGTGCGACATTCAGTACATCGGCTTCACTGGCATAAATAATTGAAGTCTGCTGTGGCGTAAGTTCATTAGGGATAAGGTTTTGTCTGATTGCATCGGTATGAATGCGATAGTTTATTTTTGCCAACTCGCGCTTTGCCGACCACCCCAACGACTTCTGCTCTTCTTCTTTGAGGCGTTGGAATTCTTTTACAATATATAATTCAAATTCTATTGAAATCCAGCTTGCAAATTTGAAAGCAATGTCTTTGTGAGCATATGTTCCACCATAACGACCTGATTTTGAAATAAGACCGATGGCATTTGTTTTCTCAATCCATTTTTGAGGCGAAAGGGTAAAAGCATTTAATCCGGCTTCTTTTTTAAACCCCTCGAATTCGAGGGGTTTAAAATCCGGGTTATAAAGACATTCCCAAACTCCCAAATATTCTATGGTGTTTCTGTTTCGCATCCAGTTGGCAATCACTACATTTGGTTCATCTGTTTTGAACTTGGCTATATCAGTGATAGAAACATAATCCATGTCTTTTTGTTGAATAACAGTTATATCTGTGTCTTTTACGGTTATTTTTACCATATTTTGCTTAGAAGTTTATTTTAATACAAAAGTAGAAAGAAATCTTTAGTTAGATACTGGCGATAGGCTGTGATGTGCGCCAGACATTCCAGCTTTGTAATAAGACGGAGAGGATAATGAGTCCTAAGCCGATATAGAAATAGAGGTTGAGTTCTTTTGCTTCTCCCAGAAAAAGCATGGCTATAATGATGCTGTAGACGGGTTCGAGGTTGTAGCTGAGGTTGACGGTAAAAGCCGAGATAGTCTTCAACACATCAATCTGCAGAAGATAAAGAAGGGCTGTACAGAAGACAGAAAATACCAGCAGATAGAGAAAGTCTTTCCCTGTGGGAATGATACTTTCGGTTGGAAAAAAATAAAGGTAAAAAGGCATCAGAAAGCTAAGCAACAGAAAACCCCCAATCATTTCGTACAACAACATCACGGAAGAAGGGTATTCCTTACCCAGTTGCTTGTTGGTTATCGTAAACAGAGCAGCCAGCAAGGCAGATACAATCCCTAGCAAAATCCCCGTGCGGTAGCGGGCATCGAAATGGAAGATCAGCAGAATGCCCAATAAGGTGATCAGACTGAAGGCTACTTCCTTGAGGGAGATGCGGCGCTTGTTCATCAGCGGCTCCAGCAAGGCTGTAAAGAAACCGGTAAGAGCAAAACAGATAACACCGATAGACACATTGGAGGCTTTGATACTGCCGAAGAAGAAAACCCAATGAAGTGCCAACAAAGCACCTACACCGAACATGCGAAAGCTCATTCCACCTCCCGATTCACCCCCCGACCCCCTAAAGGGGGGGAAAGAAGGGCGTTTCTCAAGCCCCCCCTTCAGGGGGTTGGGGGGTGTGAATAGTACCAATAACATGATAATCGCGGTTATCAGCATACGGTACCAAACCAACAAGCCTTCATTTAACGTGATTATCTTTCCGAAAATACCGGTAAAACCGGCTAATAGGATAGAGATATGCAGTTTAATGAAGGCTTGTCGCATATGTTTGCTTAGTAGTGGAAACTACCGCCACCCAGGAATTCACGAAGCAGCGAAGTACCGGGTAATGCCTGATCTGTGATAGGGGTAAAGTATTTCAGGAAACGCATCAAACGATAGGCCTCTGCGTTTTCTTTGTCATATTCCTTTACTTCAGAAAGAATCGGTTCGGCATACCGCCGCAAGGCTGCCAATTCGTATAGCATGGCACTGTTGAACATAGCGTCGGCCTCTTCCTGATAGGGGAATATCCACTTGTCTTCGCCCTTGCGCACACTGGCCCAGCGGGAGATAGTATCCTTGGCAGAATAGCCTCGGAAACGGTAATCACGAATGATACGGCGCAGCAAGCGGTTGTCAGTAGTAGGTATCCAGTTATGGTTGTCCAGTGAAATAGACGTCAGAGCTGAAACATATACACGATATTTATATTTGCTTTCGATATGAGCTGTCAGTTCAGGATTCAAGGCGTGGATGCCTTCTATAATCAGCAGAGAATTCTTTTTTAGTTTGAGTTTCTTGCCTTTGTAGATGCGTGTCCCGGTAGTAAAACTATAGGTTGGCAAATCTATCTCTTCGCCACTCAATAGCTTTTGCATATCGCTGTTAAAGTAGGGCAAGTCTAAGGCATAGAGCGATTCAAAATCGTAATCTCCCTTTTCGTCGCGAGGGGTATCCACACGGTTCAGGAAATAGTCGTCCAGCGAGATACTAACCGGATGGAACAAATGTGTAATCAACTGTATCTCTAAGCGTTTGGAGAATGTTGTTTTTCCGGATGAGGAAGGGCCCGAGATCAGGACAATCCGTACCCCCTCGTCGTAACGATTGGCTATCTGCTCCGCTATTTTAGCGATTTGTTTTTCCTGCATAGCTTCCGATACCATTACGATTTCGGATGTAAAGCCATCGGCTACGGCTTTGTTGAGGTCGCCTACATTGCTGAGGTTTAATGTCCGCTGAAGGGTAAGGTGCTCCTTATAAGCTCCGAACATTTGATCCTGCTTGATAACCGGTTCCAGCTCTGCCGGATTGTTCCGCTGAGGCACACGCAGCAATACGCCGTCAAAATACGGCACGATATCAAACAAATGAATATAACCGGATGAAGGTGTAAGGCAGCCATAGAAGAAGTTGATATAACCGTCCAGCTCGTAATAAGAGGTATAGGCCATACCGGCTGTTTCTATCAGACGGGCTTTGTCTTCCATCCCTCGTTCGCGGAATAAGATAGCCGCGTCTGAGGTACGTACGCTTTTATGGTGGAAGGGGATATCTTCATCGATGATAGTTTGCATCCGTCTTTTGATCTTGCCGATGGTTTCTTCATCGATTGACTTCCCGTTATGGATCACACAATAATATCCTTTGGAGATGGGGTGTTCCAGGTTTAACGTGGCGGTAGGGAGTATATCATTTACCGCTTTGGAGAAAATGTGACAGAGCGAACGCACGTATGTACGCATGCCGGACTGGTTGGTATAGTCCATAAACTCCATATCCTTAGGCTGCCAGCAGCGATAATTCAAGCCTTCTACCTTATTATTAACCAAGGCATTCATTGGGGGGTAATCCAATGGCGACCCGAACGACTGATAAATTTCCAATAATGATGATCCTACCGGAATTTCTTTGTATTGGCTATTGTTTTTGCAATAAATTGTAATAGTTGCAGACATAGTTTTTCACTTATTATTTGTAGTTTTGCCGGATAAAAATAAGAATATTAATTGGATAGACCATCCTTACAACTTTTTTTAAATGGAATACTCATTTTTTGACTTTCTTACTCTCGTTGGTTCTTTAGGTATGTTCCTGTATGGAATGAAGATAATGAGCGAAGGATTGCAGAAGGTCGCAGGAGA
This sequence comes from Parabacteroides sp. PH5-46, assembly GCF_029892785.1. Classification (GTDB taxonomy): domain Bacteria; phylum Bacteroidota; class Bacteroidia; order Bacteroidales; family Tannerellaceae; genus DFXE01. Next base: position 18,724 of record NZ_JARXXA010000015.1, on the reverse strand, counting down.
TAAAATGCGGAGTATCCTGTCCGCCATGACTACAAACCGGTTTACGGGAGTATTGACCGGTGTATTAATAACCGCCTTAATTCAGTCTTCAAGTGCTACTACTGTAATGGTAGTTAGTTTTGTAAACGCTGGTTTGCTTACCTTAACCCAATCCATCAGTGTGATTATGGGAGCCAATGTGGGTACTACCGTAACAGCCTGGATTATTTCACTGTTTGGCTTTAAAGTAGATATCAGTTTGTTTGCTCTTCCGCTTGTCGGATTGGCTCTTCCGTTGGTATTTTCACAAAAGAGCAAGCGGAAATCATGGGGTGAGTTTATAATAGGATTTGCTCTTTTATTTTTGGGGCTCTCTTTCCTGAAAGAGAATGTGCCCGACCTTCAGAAAAACCCCGAAGCGCTTGCTTTTCTTCAGAATTATACCAATTTAGGTTATCCTTCTTTGTTTATATTTCTGGCTTTGGGTAGTATTCTTACCGTTATTGTGCAATCCTCCAGTGCTACGGTAGCCATTACGCTGATTATGTGTACAAAGGGCTGGATTCCTTTTGAAATGGCAGCTGCTATGATTCTGGGCGAAAATATTGGTACGACGATTACAGCTAATCTGGCGGCTTTTTCAGCCAATGTTTCTGCAAAGCGTGCCGCACTGGCGCATTTGATGTTTAACGTATTCGGGGTATTTTGGGTATTGCTCCTGTTCTATCCTTTTACCAGTTTGGTTTCATGGATAGTAACCAACTACGGTCCGGGTAATCCTAATGAAATAACGAATTTTCTGGCTACGTTGGACTCCAATACAATCGCGCAGATCACTTCCGGTCAAGAGCTTACCGATCCTAAACTGCTTGAATATCAGAGCCAATTAACATCCTTGCAGGTCTCTGTTTCTTATGGATTATCACTTTTCCATACGTTGTTCAATATCTGTAATGTATGTATTATGATCTGGTTTGTGAAGTTCTATGTATATATTTGCTCGGCATTGATCAAACCTCGTAAGGAAGGCGAAGAAGAAGAGTTTCAGCTTACCTACATCACATCTTCCATGCTTTCTACTTCCGAGCTTTCGATGATGCAAGCTAAGAAGGAAATAGCGGTATACGGTGATAGGACGTATCGCATGCTCGGAATGGTACGACAGTTGTTCTATGAAAAAAATGAGGAGGAGTTCCTGAATATATTCAACCGCATCGTAAAGTATGAGAATATCTGCGACAGGATGGAGATAGAGATAGCCAACTACCTGACATTGGTATCGGAAGGACGCCTGAGTTCTGAAAGTAAGGAAGAAATACGGGTAATGCTTCGTGCCGTAACTGAGATAGAAAGCGTAGCGGATTCATGCCATAACCTGGCACGTGGCATCAAGAGGCGCAACGAAGGCAAATCGGTCTTCACGGATGAGCTGAACCACAATTTCGACTATATGCTTTCACTGGTAGACAAGGCTCTTGCACAGATGAATAACGTTCTTCACAAAATAGAGATTGTACCCGATGATATCAATCCCTCGTACAACCTGGAAAACGAAATCAACAATTATCGCAACCAGTTGAAACTTAACAACTTGGAAGATGTAAACAACAAAAAATACGACTATCAGGACGGCGTGTATTACATAGACCTTATCTCCGAATGCGAGAAAATGGGCGACTATATCATTAACGTAATGCAAGCTATTGTAGAAAAGAAATCGTAAAGTTATCGATATAGTACTATTTAAGGTCGATAAGGAATAATAAAAAGACAGGAATCATTCTATACTTTTGGGGTGTGCTCACAGTTGGGCACACCCTCTTTGATTCTATGTACTTTAAAATAATATAGTATGATTAAAAAATCTGTTTATCTACTTCTGATACTATTGTGTGCCTCGTGCCAGCAGGCGGGTAAGACGGTTTATGATATCGATTCTGTTGCTTCACCCAAAGGAACAGCTGTTTTTCAGCCCACTTGGGAGAATATTGCTGAAAACTATCAGTTTCCTACCTGGTTTACAGATGCTAAATTCGGTATTTTTATCCATTGGGGAGTGTACGCTGTACCAGCCTTTGACAGCGAGTGGTATCCACGGAATATGTACCAGCAAGACAGCCGGGCATATAAGCATCATATAGAGAAATGGGGGCCTCATGATGAGTTTGGCTATAAGGACTTTGTCCCGATGTTCAAGGCCGAAAAGTTTGATGCCGCCGAATGGGCTGCCCTGTTTAAGGAAGCAGGAGCGAAGTATGTTGTTCCTGTGGCAGAGCATCACGACGGCTTCTCAATGTATGATAGCGAATTGAATGAATGGAATGCTGTTGCAAAAGGCCCTCAGAAAGACATCCTTGGCTTGCTGAAGAAAGAGATAGAAGCGCAGGGACTTGTATTCGGACTGTCTACCCACCGGGCAGAGAATGCCTGGTTTTATAACGGGGGAATGAACTTCCCTTCCGATGTGCAAGACATGAATATCTCCTTGTATGGCAGAAGGTATGCCGACGAATCCTACACCGAAGAACTGGCCAGGGAATGGCTTACACATACCTATGAGTTGATAAACAAATACGAACCCAAACTGATCTGGTTTGACTGGACGGTAAACAACCCTGTTCTGATGCCCTACTTCAACAAGTTTATGGCTTACTATTACAACAATGCCCTGGACTGGGGGCAGCACGTAGTAGTGAACACCAAGCAAGGCTATCCTACCAATGTGCATGTATGGGACGTAGAACGTGGCAAGTCTGGACAGATGATGCAATTCCCTTGGCAAACAGATACTTCTGTAGGAAAGAAGTCCTGGTCATACGTTGAAGGAGAAGAAAACAAAACCCCCGAACAGATTGTACACGACCTGATTGACATCGTCAGCAAAAACGGAAATCTGCTATTGAATATCGGTCCCCGTGCCGACGGAACAATCACCAAAGGACAAAAAGAGGTATTACTATCCATCGGAGAATGGCTGAAAGTGAATGGAGAAGCTATCTATGGAACCCGTTGCTGGAAGAAGTTCGGCGAAGGCAATGCCGAACCCACCAAGGGCTCCTTTACCGACAATGAGGCAACCGCCTATACGGCACAAGACATCCGCTTTACAACAAAAGGTAACGATTTTTACGCCATTGTCCTTAACTGGGACGATGCCGGAACCCTCATCAAATCACTAAATAAAGAAGCTATTGCAGATGCAAAAATACTAAACGTTACCTTGTTAGGCTCAGACGAAAAAATCAGCTGGGAACAAACAAACGAAGGCTTAAAACTCCGTTTCCCCCCATACAAACCCTGCGAATACGCCTACGCTTTCAAGATCTCTTTCGACAAAGAAGTAGGCAAGCACCTCCCCTCGGAAGCCATAAACGAAGTAATGAAACATGGTAGCTGATCTTTTTGATGTTAAAATACCTTATATCGATGCATAATTTCGGAAAATGGTATTTTTAGCTAACTTCTATTTTGTCAGGAAGTGTTGGAAAAATAAGAAAAGAAACAAATATTAATAGAAATCAAATCGGATTTAACTATTATTTGGTTAAATCGAGCGTTTTCTTCCGATTCATCAAGGTCATTTTACTAAATTATCCAAGTGATTTTGTCAAGTCATTTAGATCATTTATAGAATGGCCTTGGTTATTTTCTTACACATTCTTGCCAATCCGAAAAGTACTGTCCGAAAAATATAATACGAAGGATTTGTTAACTAAAAATGCAGCCTAAAAGGCGATTCTATTTGAACTATCAAAAAGCCCTGCTAATAGAGGATTTGGAGGACTTTTTGATAAACCTGAAGTATCAATTCCAGCCGTTTTTTACGCGCTTTCCATAGCTTGCTCCGAAATATCGTCTGCTACAAGGGGCTGAATTAACAAATTGTCAAATTGTCAAATATTTAGACAGAGGTGTTAAGTTTTTGGACAGAATTTACATTTGAAATAATTGTATGTTATTTATTAACAGGTGGATATGTTTGTGGCATGGATTTTGAAATGTTTTTATATTATGAGGTATAATTATGGGTAGCACATTTAGAAACTTGTTTCATATACTCAGGCGTTTTAAGTTGGCATCGGTTACTAACCTTGTCGGGCTGAGTCTTTCTTTTTTCCTGTTTATGCTGATTAGCATTCATGTGAATTATGAATATGGCTTTGATGCTTCGATTGCAGATAAGGATAGGGTTTTTCAGCTTGAAAATTTACGCGACGACGGGATATGGGAGTCTAATTTCTCGCGTCCGCAGTTGGAGCGTTTCATTGCTGCTTCGCCCTATATAGAAGCTGCCGGTATTACGAATAATTTATCGTATACGTCGTTCCGCTTTGGCGTTTCAACGAGTTCCGGGCCGGATGCCGTAAGCTATATTGAGGCATTAGACCGGATTACTCCGGGCTATACCGAGGTGTTTGGCTTTGAGATACTTGCCGGTAGTACCGATTGCCTCAGGCAACCGAATGGTATGTTGATTTCGGAAAATACGGCCAAAAAGCTGTTCGGCGAAGAGGATCCGATAGGGAAGTCCATCTATATTTCTGAGTTTAAGGGAGTGGATAGCTTTGCGATGTATGGACTTGAGTTCGGGCCTCATTATACAGTGGGCGGAGTCTATCGCGACTTCCCGGAAAATACGCGTGTGAAGAACGCCTTGTACACCCCAATCCAGGAGAAAGAAATGATGGAGGATTGGAACACAGGACCTTACTATTGTTACCTGTTGATGTCGTCTCCGAAAACAGCTCCGGCATCTGTTGAAGAATATGCGAGCGAAAATGCGGATTTCCTTAGGAACTTCGGCATTGATGATATCAGGGTTAGGGCTTTGTCATATCTGTATTTCGGCAAGCAAGTCCGGGCAGATGCCGCTCCTACAGGCAATAAACTGCGAACCAATATGTTGCTTTTCATTGCCATATTGATCATTGTAATAGCATTAGTCAATTATATCAACCTTTCCGTCGCATTGGCTCCGGTACGCATGAAGTCTATCACCACTCAAAAGGTGCTGGGATGCTCGCAGACGGTTCTTCGTAAATACCTGGTTTCAGAGTCTATAGGTATTTCTTTTCTTGCCTTTCTTGTTGCCTTTATGTTTCTTGTCTTGCTAAAAGACACACAATGGGTAACGGACATGCTTGGGCATCCTGTGAATCTGTATGCAAACTGGATGATCATTGCCTGGACCTTTGCATTGATCGCAGGAGCCGGTCTGCTAGCCGGCCTTTATCCTGCTTTCTATATTACTTCTTTCCCTCCTGTGATGGCTCTGAACGGATCTTTTTCATTAAGCGGAAGAGCTAAGAATACCCGTAAACTATTGATAGGCGTTCAGTTTGTTATCTCCATTACCCTGATAATAGGTTCGCTGTTTGTCTTCCTGCAGAACAAATACATAGACAATGTCAATCTGGGATTTGAAAAGGAAAACGTCCTGGAAATAAAGCTGAGCATGGGAACAGCCTTGGCTAAAAGCGACTTGTATAAAACACGTTTGCTGGAGTATCCCGACATTAAAGAGGTAGCCTTTAATGAATTTAAGTTTGTTTCCGACGAATCCCGTTCCAATATTGGGTACAACTACAAAGGGCAGCATTACTATATGAGTTGGCTGGGAGTATCTCCTAATTTTCCTCAGATGATGGATTTCAAGATGCTTGCAGGGCGTAATTTCCGTGCCTTGGATGAAGCGCCGGATAATACACGGGCTGTTTGTATTATCAATGAAACTGCCGCACGGGAGATCGCTTCCCGCTTTACATCCGATGAGATAGGAGACATCTCCGACCTGATAGGAACAAGCATTGAGGATAATAACATACCGGTGCAAATTATCGGTATATTCAAGGATGTTCATTACGAGTCTTTGTATAAGGAAGTACGCCCTCTCGGCTTCTGGGTATCTGCCAAGAACCAATATCGCCGCGTGTTGCCGGAGAACTATTCGTATGTAAAAATAGCCGGAGGGAATATTCCGGAAACGATAAACCACATTCGGGAAGTGATCAACGAGCTAAATCCGGGCTATCCTGCCGACGTTCATTTCTTCGACAAGGCATTAGACGAGCTTTACAACAAAAGCCATCAGCAAGGCTTATTGGTAGCTTTACTCTGTTTGCTGGCTGTTATTCTGTCGTTGGTAGGCGTATTCGGCTTGGTTATATTTGAATCCCAGGGACGCGAAAAGGAGATTGCCATACGCAAGGTGTTTGGAGCAACTATCCGGCAGATACTCTGGATGTTTAATTCATCTTTTTTACGGGTGGTAGTGGTAGGCTTTATCATTTCGGCTCCTATTGCCTATTATGGTGTCAATCAGTGGTTGCAAAGCTTTGCCTACAAAACTCCTCTTTACCTGTGGGTATTCTTTATTGCCTTGGCGGCAATAGCCATCCTTACTATACTGACGGTTACCCTTCAGAGCTATCGTGTAGCCATATCCAATCCCGCTCCCAAATTATAGAAAATAAAGAGAGGCTATCCGGCCGGACAGCCTCTCCTCTTGCTTGCTATTCGATTTCGAGCATAGGCGTTTCTTCTGTCACGAAATCACCGAGATTGACTAATACCTGTTTTACTTTACCGGAGTATGGAGTGGTGATGTTGTTTTCCATTTTCATGGCTTCAAGCACCAATACATTCTCTCCTTCTTTCAGCATATCTCCCGGTTTTACCAGGAACTGATAAATGCGTCCGGGCATGGGTGAACAGATCACATGGCCTGTTATTTTATCTGTTTGTTTGGTATCAGAAGCTGCATTTTGCCCCTTTTCTTCTGTGTCGGCATGAGCCTTTTGATACGCTTCTTTTTTATACTTTGTCAGATAGTCTTTCGCTACGATGGGGAATAGCTCCAATAAAAGCTGTTCTTTTTCGTTTTCAGCCAGTTTTACGCCTCCGCAGTCTTCCAGTACCGGATTGGGCTGCATTTCGTAGGAGGAGGTATCGTAAGGCGTTTCTTCGCGCATGCCTGCTATCTTCAGTCTGAACTCAGGATCGATAGGTACGGGTGTTTCGCCATATTCGCCTTTTACGAGGTTTCTGAACTGGTTGGAAACGTTACTGTATTTGGGTTTTCCGTTCTTTTCGTCCAGTGCGCAGTTTACAGCCTGTACACCTACAATCTGGCTGGTAGGTGTAACCAGCGGAGGCAAACCGGCATCCAGGCGTACGCGAGGGATCAGTTCCATCGCACGTTCCAGAATGAACTCGCTTTTCAACTGTTTCAACTGGGCTACCATATTGGTGTACATGCCACCGGGTATTTCGGCTTTCTTTACCAATTCATCGGGTTTGGGGAATCCAAAATAGTCTTCAATCGCATGACAGGCTTTTATCAAGGCCTCTTCATGGTCTTCCCGGGCGGCTTTTATGGCAGCATCAAACTGTTGCTCGATATGCTTCGGCAGTTGGTCTCTCAGTGGGGAAAACTTATTCGGGAATTGCTTCACTACATCGTAGGCTTCCAACTCTTTCCGTATATAGATCAATTCGCCGTTTATCTTCTCGATGGCTTCCATATCCAGGTCGAGATCAATACCCATTTTCTGGCAGAAAACATAGATCAGTTCTATAGCCGGAGCTGCTGGCCCACCAGCGAAATACCAAATGTTGGTATCTACTATATCAACCCCGTTTACGATAGAGGAAAGGACAGATGCCAATCCGTAACCCGGCGTACAATGTGTATGAAAATCAATCGGAATGGATAAGTGTTTCTTGAAAAGTTTGATCAGGGCAGCTACCCGGCTGGGGGGTATCAATCCGCTCATGTCTTTGATGGTGATCATATCAGCGCCCAGTTCCTCCATCTGCTTTGCCTTGTTGAGGAAATACTCATTGGTGAAGATCTTATGCGGTAGTTTCTTCCCTTTCAGCTGAGCTTTCAAGCGTTCTGCTGTAGAGAAATGGGGGTCGATGGTGTAGCAAACGGCACAATCAGCGATTCCTCCGTATTTTTTGACTGATTTGATCGTAGACTTGATGTTATTAATGTCGTTAAGAGCATCAAAAATACGCATGATTCCAAGCCCGGAGTCTATCGCTTCCCGGCAGAATCCGTCGATCACACTATCAGGATACGGATTATAACCAAAAAGATTACGTCCACGCGATAAAGCTGTCAGCTTGGAAGCATCCCCTACGGCAGCTTTAATTTTTTCCAGTCTGTTCCACGGATTCTCATTCAGATACCTCATTACTGAGTCGGGCACGGCGCCACCCCATACTTCCATTGCATAAAAACCTGCGTCTTTATAGAATGGTAAAACACGATCAATCTGTTGTTGTGTCATTCGGGTGGCAAACGAAGATTGTTGTCCGTCACGAAGGGTCAGATCCCTTACTTTCAATTTTGGCTTCATCGCTAAATGATTTAGTTGAGTTATAAGTTCATAACGGTGTAAATATAGTTATTATATTCAATTAAAGAAATATTTCATTAATAATTTTCGCAAATATTCCTAAAATATACGACAAAACTCTAATTAATAGTTAGTATTCAGTAATTTAATAGTGTGATAATTTGAAATATATTACTTTGTAAAAGCGATAAACAAGCCGATATTACCTCAAAAAAACAAAAAAACAGGCTGAAATTAGCAATTGTGGTTTCAATTTAAAACTTAAAAAGGTATGATGAAGGATAAATGATCGTTTATAAAACAGGACGTATGTGAAGAATAATAAGATACGTCCTGTTATTTTTTGCTAGTAAGTTATTTTTGACAGGTAGTTAGCGGCTGTCCGTACGCATAGCTCCGGATCGGCTGGATTGTCGTGTTCGACGATAAAGTGCTTAACTCCGGCTACTTTGTTGAGACGGAAAATAGACGGGAAATCTATACAGCCTTCGCCCACGTATTCAAAACTCCTTTCAGCCGTTTTGTCCATATCCTTTATGTGGAAAACGGGGTAGCGTCCGGGGTATTTCTGAATGTACTCTACGGCAGATTGGTTTCCTTTTGCAATCCAGTAAAGATCGAGTTCGATAGATACATCGTCCGGATTGAGCTGGGGCATCAATACGTCAAAGGGTATCTGACCGTCAGGCAGCGGCAAAAACTCCATATCGTGATTATGGTAGAGAAGCGTAAGTCCTTCTTTCCGGCAGATTTCTCCTCCACGGTTCAGGTTGTCGGCTACTATTTTCCAGTCATCCGCTTGTTTGTTTTGTCCGTCGTCTGTCCAGGGCCAGTAGCAAACAATGAATTTCTGTCCCCTTTCGTGGCAGGCATTGATGTCTTTGGCTAATTGCTCCGGATTGTTCATTGCCCCCATGCTGGTAGGCCCGATCAGCGCCTGAAGCTTCAAGTCTTTTAAGAGGGCTTTTAATTTGTCTAAAGGCATACCCATTGTGCCCCCAAACTCCAGTTCTTTATAACCAAGGGAAGCGATTGTTTCCAAGGCCTTTTGGGGATCAGCTTCCAGCCATTTGCCTGCTGTATTCCCTGTAATAATCCCAAAAGAGGGTAGTTTTGCCTGCATACTGCAAGCCGATAAGAATTTAGGCAAAAGGCAAAGACCGGATAAATAGGCCGTTGTGCTGATAAAATGTCGTCTGTTCATATCGTTTCTTTATTAGGTGTTAGGAAATTTCCATGGTGAGCGATAAGAAGGCCGCAGGTATTTATCGGCTTCTGCATTATTGATAAAACATTGGTTGAAATCGTCATAAACCAAAGCCGAACCAGTGCGAGCCGCAATATTCCCCAGGTGTGCGTATTTGGCACAAAGACTACCATTCTCAATGGTACAGGCCGTCTCGAAATGCCGGTTTTTCATACATTCAAGGAAGTTGCTGACGTGGTCTTTATGATCCTGGAAATCGGCCTCAACCTTGATTACCTCAGCTTTGTTGAGTTTCTTGGCGTTATCCCATTCGGGTATAATTTCCCAATTATCGCGATTGGCTACCAGCGTACCGTTGGTTCCTTTAAATGCAATACCATAATTCCGGTTGTAAGGGCCTGTTTCCGTACCTCCGACATGACTCCAACTCATCAGGAAAGAATCAAATTCATACACTACTTTTTGGGTATCGAACGTTTCCGGACAATTTTCGGGATAAGCGAATTTGCCCCCCAGTCCTACGATACGTTGAGGCATTCGTTTGATATCCATCCCCCAGAGCACCATATCCAGTAAATGTACACCCCAGTCTGTCATTAATCCCCCTCCGTATGCCCAGAACATCCGCCAGGAACCATGAAAATGTTGTTTGTTGAAAGGCCTTTCCTGTGCCGGCCCCTGCCACATATCATAATCTACTCCTTCCGGAACAGCAGTGTTTGGAACGGGAAGGCTCAAAGCCCCATAATTAAAGTTTGCCCATATATCGGCAGAAGCGATGGTTCCCAGCTTGCCGCTTTTGAGGTAGTCTACCATCGCTTTCCAGTGATTACCACTCCGTTGCTGCTGTCCCACAATGGCGACACGTCCATACCTGCGGGCAGCATTGACCATCGCGTCACATTCGGCAATATAATTGGCAATCGGTTTTTCCACATACACATCCTTCCCGGCCGAGCAAGCATCTGTAAATTGCAAACAATGCCAATGATCCGGAGTTCCGATAATCACAACATCCAGCTCTTTTATCTCAAGCATTCTCCGGTAGTCTGAGAACAGTTGAGGCTTGCGTTGAGTTGTTTTTTCCAACTCAGCCGCCTTTTCATTCAGTATATTACGATCAATATCACATAAAGCGATGCACTCCACATCTTTATGAAGCAAGAAATCAGAAAGATTAGCCCACCCCATATTCCGGCACCCGATAAGACCTACACGAATCTTATCATTAGCCCCATTCCCTTGAAAATTCAAGAGCGTATTTCCCCAAGTAGATGATGTTACCCCGGCAGCAAGGACAGTTGCCGACGTTTTCAGGAATTGTCTGCGTGTTTCCATATGTATGATTATAAGGTTATATATTGAGCTTTTATTTCACAGATAGATGATTCCACACAAAGCTAAGAAAAAATTGTTAAACTTTTATGAAGTTTTGTACATTTGCCAAAATTTGCCAAAAATGATAGAAATGCAAACTCTTCTTCGTAGATATATATATGTATCTCTGCTACTTATTGTCTCCTATTGTGCTGTTGCACAAGAACAAAAAGAAACAGTAGAGATAGATTACCAAAGCCTTCCTGATAGTTTAATTACTCCTACCACCGTACGAGCTGCAATTAGAGATACTTCAGATAAGGCTCAGAAACTGTTGAATATAATGAAGGAACGAAAATTGTGCACCTCATATGAGATAGACTATTTACAAGGCCGGATTTATAGTGACCAGGGGAAGTACAGAATAAGCCTTCATTATTATAAACGGGCTTTGGAAACCGCACCCCAAGCCAATTGGACACAGATATTTATCGGTTCAGCCTTATTGAGTAATTATAATAACCTGGAGGACTACGAAAATGTGGTGCGCTATTCCGAATATATACTGGAACTGGCCGATGAAACAGACCCTCGACACCAGCCTTACATTGGACGGGCACTTTCTCATTTAGCCGAGACGCATTTCAAACTGGGTGATAAGGATAAGGCAGAAGAGTACCTTAATAAAGGCATTCAGATGATCAGTGGAGATGCTCCTTATGCCTTGGTTACCAAGTCGTCCCTATGGACCAGGGCAGCGGAATGGCTGATGGAAATGGAGCAATATGAGCAAGCCTGTCACTATCTCCTGGTAGTAGATTCGACTGTGACGGAGCTTATCCGGTTAGATTCACCTAACCACAGAAGTGCGGTTCAGGTACTACAAGGCGAATATATCCCGAGAATGACAACAGTTTTGCATATCATGGGAAGAGAAAACGAGGCGGAACAATGGTACCAGAAATTCCGTTCCTTGAATATTGCGGACGAAAAGCTGTATCATGAAACGGGCAACCACCTCTATTTTACAAGACTTATTGTTGATTATCTTATCCGTACAAAAAAATACGATGAAGCGCTGGCAACACTGAAAGAACATGAAATTTACTTGCAAGAAAGAAATGAAAATAGTGGAGAAGCCCGAGAAACAGCCTATTCGCTATTATCCTCTGTTTATACCGGACTGAATGATTACCGGACGGCATTAGACTATGCGCAAAAACAAATTGCTGTTACAGACAGCATGCGTATCTTGCAAAAAGAGAGTGATGCCTTAGAAATGGCTGTCATCTATGAAACCAATCAAAAGGAAATGCTCATCCAGAAAACGCAATCGGCTCTTCAACAACGTGAAACAGAATTAATAGCTGCTGCTATTGGACTGGTATTGCTCCTCGCAATCATTATCCTTATAACACTCAACTGGCGGAAGATACGGATAAAGAATCGCGCTATGGTAAAGCAAATCAAGGAAATGCAAGAGCAGTGGAAAGCACAGGAGCAGGAAATCCTGAACAAACCTTTGCCTGATGCTGATGGTGACATCCTTTGTCCGGAAAGCAGACGGGATAAACTATGCAACGAGATTCGCACCCTGATCCTCAAAGAGCATTTATATCGTAATTCCGATCTTGTGCGTGATGATTTGATTACTCGCCTGGGGGTCAATAAAACGATGTTTATCGACGCTTTCCAATATTGTTTTGGTACTACTTTTCCTATTTACATTAATAGTTTGCGACTAAAAGATGCTATAGCTTTATTAGAAAATTCCGACCTGTCGATGGAAGAAATAGCCGAAATGGCCGGTTTCGGTACTGCCCGTACTTTCCAACGCCAGTTTCAGAAGGAATATGGTATGTCTCCTCGCAACTATCGTAAGATGAGCCGAAATTAAAATATTCCTACTTCTGTTAAATCCAGACCTTATTCCATAAATTCCTCATTTTGGACGAATTGTCGGGTAAAAAAGACGAATTGTCGCCTTTTTTAGGAGCTCCTACGATAATTTCGTCCCTTGTTTTAAAAACCTATTCTAACAGATTTTACTACTAATTACTAATTAAAAAGGAAGTATGGAAATGAATTTTACAACGTTATTTAAGAAAAAACTCTTTTGGGGAGCTTTTCTGTTTTTATTGATTAGCCTTAGTGCTATACCCGCCTCTGCTGCGGATAAGAACACCTATTTGTTCACAGTATCAACCACAAGTGACGCTGGGCCTGGTTCCTTGCGTGCAGCTGTTGATTCAGCCAATCTTTTGGTTACAAACCCTGATGTAAAGGTGGATCGGCCTGTTGTGATAACTTTCGATCCATCTGTGTTTGACGGTACCGCTGGTACTATCACGCTAACCAGTGGCAATATTTCGATTGGAAACCATATCTGGATTTATAACAGCAGTGCTTTAGCGGATGATGTAATCATTGGTGGTTCCGGTGTTACGCCCGTTCCGAGTGAAGGCGGTATATTTAATATACCTGATATTATCGGTTCAGACGGCTATCCTATCAATGTAACCATCGAAAATATCACTCTTGCTCAAGGGAAGGCCGAAAATGGTGGTGCCATTTATAACAAAACAGAGCTTAAGCTTAAAGGAGTAGTCTTCTCAGAGAATGAAGCTACGTCTACCGGCGGCGGCGCCATTTATAATGGTGGTATGTTGACGATTTATGATGGATTTTTTACAATTAATAAATTTACCGGAGGCGATGACAAAAGCAAAGGTGGCGGTGCTATTTATAACGAAAATGGTGGTGCACTTTATATAAAAGAAGCTGCGGGTAACGTTACAACCTTTATTGACAACAAATCTACCAATTTTGGTGGAGCTATATGGAATGCAGGTTTGATAGATATAGCAGCTACTAAGTTCGAGGCGCATAGTCTTACCGGAACAGGAACCCTGTTCGCCTCTGTATTATATAATAGTAGCAAAAATACGCAGAATGTTATCAAAGACTCCGATTTTTCAGCTAACACGAAGGCTGTAGCTATTCACAACGATAACGGAGTCCTTACCATCAGCCATTCTTTTTTTAATGGAAACATTAGTGAAACAACAAATCTAGTTGGCGGTGGCGGTGCTATATACAACGATGGTAATGCAAGTGCCGATGCTACTGTTACTGTACTTACAATAAACGACGGATGCGTTTTCCAGAATAACAAAGCCGAAAACGAAGGAGGCGCCATCGCAACTTATAGCGCTACGCTGAACGTATCAGATACCAGGTTTTATAAGAATACGCTTACCAACCCTTCTCCTTTCGGCGGCGGTGCGATTTATGTAAATGTAGGGACACAGAATTTTGATGGCAATGTAAATCTTACCAATGTAGATTTTATAGAGAATTCGGCTCCCTCCACAGGAGATGGCGGAGCAGTTTACTTCAAAGGACAGAATGTTGTGCTGACCGTCAATGGCGGCAAGTTCGAAGGTAACTCGGCCGATGAAAGTGGTGGTGCGATATACAACTATAATAGTACAAAACCGATGAACATAACAGGAACTGTGTTTAAAGGTAATACAGCCGGAACCAATGGTGGAGCTATTGAAAGTACATCAAGTATGACAGATTGCGAAATCACGATTACAAATAGCTTGTTTGAGAACAATAAGGCTGCCGGTCAGCATGGTGGCGCAATAGATGTTGCCAACTCCATATTGGTTCTTACGAATACCGACTTTATCGGTAATGAAGTAGGTTCTTTAGCGGGTGGTACTACTCCTGGATTAGGCGGTGCTATTATGAACGCAGGAACATCTATAACGGTTGACGGTGGAACCTTTGCTAAAAACAAAGCATACCATAAAAGTGATAATACCAGCGGACAAGGCGGTGCTATTTATAATAGCAGCACAAGTACTATGACTGTCCAAAATGCCCTCTTTACAGGCAATAAAACGACTGGTTCTAGCATCAACTATGGAGGTGGCGCTATTTATACGGCGAATGCTACAAGTAACATTGCCAAAAGGGATATTATTGTCAATTGCATATTCGAAGAGAATACAACAGAAGCAAACGGTGGTGCTATTTTCGCTAATGGCACTGGGAAAAACTTAACGATTGCTAATTCGATTATTAAAAAAAATACAGCAGGCGGTAAAGGAGGTGGAGTTTATCTAAGATGGAACGAAGGTGCCATTCTCTTAAATAGCCGGGTGCTTGATAACGAGGGTGCTGCTAACGTTGATGATAATATTAGTGGGTACTCGGGATCAGTAAAGGCAAAAGCTGCCTACTCTACATTTGGAGCAACATTAACATTTGTGGATGAAATCACAAGTGTTACCGGAACCAACAATGTTGCCAATGCAGGTACCTTGGTAGCTAAAGATGCTTCAGGCAATGTTTATTTTGCAGACTTAACAAACAATCTGTGGAAAAAAGCAGACGGAACAGCTGGTACTCCAGCATTTAATTATGATGCTTCGGCTGACTATGGATTGTCAGGTGCTACCATCTATGCCAACTACATTGATGGAACAACTTCTCGCATCATTACTAATCCTGCCAACGCTATAGATGTAAACGGTGCATTCGCAGATGCAGCAGGGAATGCAGCTCCTGTTCCCGGTGGTGTAATCCTCGCTGCTTTTGACGCAGCTGCAGCTTCTGTTACATGGAGCTGGGCGCCAGCATCGGATGACGTAACGGTGGCTTCGGCATTGACATACAAAGTATATCAATCGGCTACTTCTCCTGTTGATGTAAATACGGCTACCCCAGAAGCTACATTGACGGGAACAACGACTTACACAAGTATCGACCTCTCACGCCCTTATTTGGCAGTAGTAGTAGAAGATGATGATAATGTTGCTCCTTTGAGTGCTTCTTATCAGGAAGCTGCAGATGTGATTGCACCTATCGTTACGGCTGTAACTCCGGCTAATGCAACACTAGACCTTGCCATTGATGGTACGATTGAAATTACATTCAGTAAAGATATAGCTATTGTCGGCAAGGTATTCCTGAATGATATCGAACTTACAGGCACACCTACTCTTGCAGGAGCTACCTGCCAGATTCCGTATAGCGGTCTTGCATACAATACGACTTACACCATCCGCATCGAAGGTTTCCGGGATGCAGCAAACAATGTATTGACAACCAATAAGGAAAACAGCTTCACTACGCTTACAGCCGCTTCTGCGATGGGAGATGCCATTAAACCGGGAGTAGCGCGTACATACACGAACTCAGCTGACAGTATCTATATCTCCGGCGCTACCAGCGGGAATATAACAATTACATTTAATGAGCCCATGAGCACTATCTATGGTGCGGTAACTCTAGATCAAGGTGTGGGAACATTACCTTTAGCAGGTACATGGTCGGCCGATTCTACTGCTTATACCATCCGGTATGAAGGTCTTACCAGCGGTACGGAGTATGCTATTTCTATCCACGATTTCAGAGATGTAGCCGGAAATATCATGGATGCTAATAACAACCCGGATAACAAGTTCACGGCAGGTGGAGATGATATCACCGCACCGTCGTTTAGCCTTGTTGGTGTTATTACTCCGGAAGTAGGCAAAGACAAAATCGTATTGACCTTCAATGAGTCAATGGATGGAACAGACATTCCTGCATCCATATCAATTACTCCTGCCGGATTAACTCTTTACTATCCGGGATTCTGGTCGGAAAATAACACCGTCTATACAATAGAGTGTAACGATTTTGTGCCTACACAGGAATACACAGTTAATTTTACAGGCTTCAGAGATGCGTCATACAATGCATTGCCAGATGTTGTAAACTTTAAATTTATTCCGGGTGCTGCAGCATTGCCTATGGTACTCTCTGTTTCTCCGGCTAATAATGCTACCGATGTAGCCATCAGTGGCAATATCGTGATTACCTTCAACGAAGCGATGAATACTACTGTAGCAGGAGTCGTTACACTTGATAATGGTACAACACCTGTAACATTAGATGCCGCTGCTGCAATATGGGCTGGCAATGCTTATACGATTTCGTATAGCGCTTTGGCAAACAGTGAAACGTATACAATACAGATATCCGGCTTCAAGAATATGGCTGATGATGAAATGCTTCCGAACAATGGCAATAGTTTCACTACTATTTCCAGCGCGCAGCCTCCGGTAACCATTACATACACGCTGACTTTTGATGCGGACGGTGGCTCGGTATCTCCTTCTGCAATGACAGTTGCCGAAGGTGCTGCTGCAGGAACATTACCTGTACCTACACGTGCAGACCATACATTCAACGGCTGGTTTACCGGACCAAACGCTTCAGGTACACAGTATACAGCTTCTACTATTGTAACCGAAAATATTACACTCTATGCAGCATGGACAAGCAACGACATACCTACCGGTATCGAAGAATTGTCTAACGCTCAGAAAGTATGGTCATCAGGTGGACAGTTGTACATCTGTACTCCACAAGCCGATAAAGCACGCATCTATACACTTACCGGACAGTTGTACAAACAACTTGTCTTATCAGCGAAGGAAACACAAAACCTTCCATTAGCAAAAGGTATTTATATAGTAGTGTTCGAAAGCGGATTTAACCAAAAAGTAGTAGTTCGATAAACACAAATTTATCCTACACACAACTATCTATTAGATAAATCAGCAGCCGCAAAGAGTTATTCCTTTGCGGCTGTCTTTTTATATTTCACAAATAACTATATTGCGGAATATAAATAAGGCTAATTATAAAAAGGAATCATGGAAAAGAATGAATTTAAGTATTTCCAATTAGCGAAAAAGTATAACAATTTATACAAGGATGTGCTACTTGAAAAACAGGCACATTTCAGAGGAAATAAAAATTCATATTCTCTAATATCTCTAAATCCGGAAACTCCAGAGTTAGGAACGTCTGATTTGGGAGAAGAATGTTCGGAAAACGATATTTTGAACTTTTCACCCAAAGGTTTAGGTCGTACTACTCCTGAAAAATCATTGCAAGCATGGATTATATCTTATGCCATTAATAACAACCATTTATTGCCTTTTGGTGATAATCTGACTTTTATAACTTCAGAATTGGTAATGATAAAGGCTGGTAGGAAAATAGTAAATGACATTTTAGCTATCGATAAAGAGGATAATCTTGTGATAATCGAATTGAAATCATCAAGAGTAAACAAAGTGAAAGACCAAGCGATAGACTTTAAAGAGGTGATAGAGTCTGATAAGGACTTTTTTATGGAATTAGCAAAACTAATGACTGACAGAACTTGGAATGGCAATGTTACATGCGCAATTGTGTGGCCAAAAGAGAATAAAAGAACAAGAAAATCAACTGATAAATATAAGGATATTACAGAGTATCAATATTATGAGGGATATAAATTTGATAAAATAGACTAATATGCTGCGTATAACCATTCACAGAGGTATCAATCAAATCGGTGGCTGTATTACAGAGATAGCGACTGATAAGTGTAAGGTAATTATCGACTTAGGACAGAATCTTCCTGAAGGTGACAATCCTGCTCAGGATGATAAAGCAAACAAAGAGAGCATCAGAAACCTAACAGAGGGAGTGGATGCTATCTTCTATACACACTATCATGGAGATCATGTTGAGCTATTTAAGTACGTACCTGAAAGCATTGAGCAATATATTGGAGAGGTGGCTAAACAAGTTATGCTGTGCAAATATGAAATTTTGAGTCATATCCCGAATAACGCACCTGTTAAGCAGGAAGACATTCTGCTGTTGGAGTCGTTTAATACGTTTCGGGAAAAGCAGGAAATAAGTAGTCTATCCTTAAAAGCATTTCATTTATTTGATTGACAATATATTAGTTTGATTATTTCTTGTTTATATCTGCAAGAATTAGTATCTTTATCTG
>NZ_JARXXA010000014.1 GCF_029892785.1 Parabacteroides sp. PH5-46 | reverse complement strand
CCTGCTTTGAGAGCCGAGGCAGCTGCATTGAGGTTGGCTACCGGATCTTCGGGATAGAGTCTTACAGCTGTTTCGAATACTTCTGCAAACTGCGGGCTTCCTTCCGGGTAGGTGTTTGCCACAAGGAACATCTCGTTGAGACTGAGCTGACGCGGCTGTGTTTTGATCACCTGTTTGGCTTCTTCCACATTGAAGTTCCTGGCATTGTAATCTATTCTTGCAACCACACGGCGTAGTTGTGGGTATAACTGATGTAGCATTTGCTGGTAAGGTCTTCCGCCATTGAGTGCCTTAAGACGGTTTTTCCGTTCTTCGGGGTTGTAGTAGTTGATGATTGAAAGGATGGTGCCTTTGGGCTCGATGAAAGATTGCTGTACCAAACGGCTTAAGCCTTCCCAGTCTTCACCACCATATCCTACCTGGTAGAGGTGTGAAGGGATACCGGCACGCATAGAAAGGTAATTTCTGAGCGCTTCTGCACGTCCTCTGGACAGCTGATTATTACCCTGTACACTTCCTTCGGGGGAGGCATAGCCAGTAATCAAGACACTGGTTACGGTCAGATTCTTATCCGAACGTATGCCACCAATGATCTGTTCGATCTTGGCAAGTTCGCGTGGGTTGTTACCGAAACTCGGATTGATCTCTGTACGTGCCACGGGGAAATCCAGGAAGACATCGCTCTGTTCGCTTCTTGCCTTTACCTGCTCCGCTTCGGGGCGGATATAAGCTACATGGATAGAAGGGCTGTATTCTTTTACTCCTTCTAGTATGATACGGTTGGCCAGTTTACGGCTCTCCCATTCTGCCGGTTCGCCTCCACATCCACAGAGGTCGCACTGTACATCCAGCTGTGCTTCACGCATCCAGTTTTCATAAGGCACTGCCTGGCGGTAGCGAACCACTTGGCGGTTCTCGCCCTTAAGTGGAATAACCACATAATGTGCCGAAGCAACCTGCTTTTGCCATCCATTGAGTTCTACCTCCCTTTCAAAAGCTTTCTGGCGGTGGCGTCCGTTAACTAGCACACTCTTCATTTTCACTTCCCGTCCTTTGGGAGAAGACAATACCGGAGTCAGCTCCAGGGAACGCTCTGTATTGAGATGCACATTTGTCAGGTCAATATCCATTATTAACAGTACGGAATCCTCCACTTGTCGGAGCGAATGCAACTTTAGTATGTCAGTAGATAACTGACAGTTGACAGTTGTAGCCAATAATGTTATATATAGTCCGGCCAGTGTATATAGTATCTTTTTCATATCCAGTTATTTGATGATGTAAATTAGAGAGATCCCCGCTTTTGTAGGTCCAAAATAGTTTTTGGTAAAATCACCGATTTTCTCAGCACATTTCTCACAAGGATACTTGGCATGATCGAGGTAGGCGTATCCAACCCCTACAGTTGCTTCTATGCTCCAACGCTTATTCAGTATCCACTGGTAGCCGTAGGAGATCCCTGCGCCGTAGAGGTAGCCCTCGTAACGGTGTTCATTGAGGCCAAACATCTTCAGTCCTCCGACATTGTAGCCTGCTACGTGTGCATGTAAGCCCATGAAGTGACCCATAAAGCGCTGGCAAAACCAGTAGCGGGCTTCAGGTTGTATGGCCCAATGCTTAAGTTTGCGGTTCTTGGAGAACTCCCAGGGGTTGTAGTTTACAGGTAATTCCAGCGTCCACTTAGGAGCCAAGCCGATTTCGAGACCCAGGTTCAGCGTCGTTGTCGCATCATACAATAGGTTCGACTTAAGGGCCACATCCTGTGATTTCGTAAAAGGTGAGAAAAATGTCAGCATGGCAAACGCCACTACAGTCTTTTTTATCCATCCAACGGTTATACAATTCTCTGTTTTCATCAATGTTAGTCTTCTTTTTTAAGGCTTCCTTTCCCTTTATTTTTACACTACCTATCACTTAGTGAGTGACAGCAGATATGCTTAGTGAAAATGTAAATGCTTGTATTTGTGGTAATTGTAAAATTCGTTTGTGTAGTTTCATAAAAAAGTGAAACATTTTTACAAACAGGGGATGCTGAAAAGTGCTCTAAAATCCGTCTCAAATTGTAATAAAAAGCCCGTTTGGAAGATTGAAGGAATAGGCATTGAAAGAGTAAAATTTGCAAACATTTTATAAACAATCTAATAATCTGCTCGTTAGGTTGATTTTTAGACAATTATAGGTCTGTTTGGGGAAGAAGATGCGTATTTATGTTAGAAACGCATTAGATTGATTTTGCTCACATAAAAGTTGAAGGCGAGAGCCTTGAATGGATTCGAATCCGGCTAAAGTCTGTTCTTCTACCGAATTTTTCGTCCTTTGCTCTCTACATGGGGCTTCTACGGTGTAGAACTTCGATGTCGACAGGGTATAGCTTGCCCGACCGGACAATTTTTATTTGTTTGCCCGGCTTCCGGTGTATATTTTCCAGCCTATATTATATGTATATCCACAAATTCAACCGACAATAATTGTGAATATATTGAAAAGAATTAAGTATTTCTGACGAATTTAAATGGTGGATATTTGCAGAAACTTACTGGTTTTTCTTCCTTTTCTGTCACTCACTAAGTGACAGATGTGTTGAAAATCAAATAGGTACTACAAATATATGCAAAATTCGTCATTCTTCCTTATCTTTTTTTCGGAAAATATAAATTAACTTAATATTCTATTGGCTACATGGCATGGGCAACGGCTTTTGCTACCGTCTCATTGGCTTTATCGAGCACACTTCTGTCGAAGGAGGCCAAGTAGATGCGGGTAGTTGCCTCGGAGGTATGTCCGAGGGCTTCGCTGATAACTGCCAGCGGCAGGTTTGCCTCCTTAGCGATGGATGCCCAGGTGTGGCGAGCCACATGGGTGGTGAGCTTGTTCTTCAGCCCCAAAAACTGTGAGATTTCTCTCAGCTTCTGGTTTTGTCTTCGTAAGCCGCTCTCATACTGCAAGCGGGGAGAGACATTCTTCCGGGTGATGATGGGGAGAAGGTAGGGGCTTTCTTCGGTAAGTGGACGGAAAATCTCTAGTATATCCTTAAGTTTCTGGGTCACCTTCAGTTCGATCCTCTGTCCGGTCTTCATCCGCTTGTATGATATAATATTATCCTTGAGGTCTTCTTTTTTCAGGAAAGCCATATCTACGTAAGACATGCCTCTGGCATGGAAGCTGAAAAGGAACATCAGGAGCGCCTGCTGTAGATGGAAGGGTAGTTCGGTGGGCTCTGAAGGCTGCAGCTTAGCTTCCACCTGATCAAGCAGGCTCATCTCTTTTTTGCTCAGGGCACGCTTTTTAGTGGTCTCATTCCCGGTGAACACATCGCGGAAGGGTGATATGCTGTGTGCTTGGAAAAGGCCTTCCTCTGCCCCTTTGTTGTAGATGGCCCGTAGGTTACGCATATAGAATGAAATGCTGTTACGCGCAAGTCCTTCTTCTGTGAGCTGAAACTCAAACTCTTTCATTAACAGGGGAGTCATGGCATTAAAATTCATGGAAGGCTTTTTACTGAAGTTGATAAACCTGTCCAGTACAGTCTGGTAGGCTCTGGCAGTACGCACTTGTCCCTTCTTTAGCATCCTTTCGACTAATTTGTCTACATAATCAGCTACACTAACCTTTTCTTTGTACTGCCTGTAGGCAGCAGCTATTTTGGCAGCATCGGGAGTTCCTTCCCTTTCGAACCGTAAGGCGGTGGATTCAACAAAGTAGCGGTCGTTTTCCAGCTCCGCTTTAGCCCAGGCAAGGTACCGGGAGCGTTCCCCTTCGATGAGTGGCGGGATAATCATTTGCCTGTCCAAATTCCACTCATAGGGATACAGGCGGATGCTGGTTGATACATTGTACGTGGTACGATTACTGATAATGCGTACAAAAAGGCTAAAAGCGCGACCCTTCACAGTGGAAGCTCGCAGCATAAATTTTACAGAAATCATCTTATCTTTCTTTTTAAGGTTAAAAAATAATCAAGTCCACACAGGATTAGTCATTGAATATGGCGGCAAAAATATAAAAAAACTACAGATAATTGCAAATTGTCAAATTGTTAATTTACCCCCTGTTTGCAGGCCGTATTTAGAGCTGAAGCAGGGTTTGCTTGTAAAAAAGGCTTTTATTTGACACTTTAGATTTGTTGCTTTGTAAGCTCACGAGGCGCATAACGGAACTCGCAGTGTGTTTTTTTAGATATTCTTCATTCATTATTCTATATTCGTTATTCTAAACCTGTCTTTTTGCTATCTTGAAAAGAACAGCGTTTGGGGGGCTGTTTTGCGTTAAAAAACGCTTCATTTTACACATTCTAGCCACCATGTTTTCACCTTGGCCGGAATAGTTAAAAAATCATTTGGATGAATCTCTGGAATCATTTGGATCAATGAGGGAATTTAATTGGATGATTTACTGAAATTATGAAGATAAAATAGGGAAAAGGTGGTGTTTTTACTGAAAATACGTTAAATATCGACCTAGAAATATTAAAAAATCTTTCAGGATTTATTTTTTTGTTGCTTTTGAATAAAAGTAAAGTTAGCTGAAATTTGCTTTTTGATAAAAGATGAAAGGATATAAGGTTTTTTAACAACAAAGTGAAGCTTGTTCTGAGCGACAGATCCGAGGTTTTAAAAATTAGCTCCTTTCCGGGGGCTATCAGCTTTGAACATTAAATTAAAGGAATTACTTTTGTTCGTTTAACATGAACTATGGCATTAAAAATTATACATACAGCGGATTGGCATTTGGGGCAAACTTTTTTTGGGTATGACCGTGAGGAGGAGCATGAGGCGTTTTTGAAATGGCTGGTTGATATACTTACGCAGCAGGCTGCGGATGTATTGTTGGTTACCGGGGATGTGTTTGATGTGGCAAATCCGGCGGCTTCGGCTCAGCGACAATTTTTTCGCTTTCTGAAGGAGGCGAATCGCCAGAATCCTCATTTGCAGATTATTATAACAGCTGGGAATCATGATTCTGCCGCCCGTCTTGAAGCTCCAGCTCCTGTTTTGGAGGAGTTGAATACGAGAGTGATAGGCATTATTCGCCGTTTGGAAAATGGAGCGATAGACTATGAAGCACTTACTATACCTTTATACAATAGGGAAAACAAACGCGAGGGCTGGTGTATGGCTGTTCCTTTTTTGCGGCAAGGCGATTATCCTTCTCCGGATGCCGGAGTAAGTACTTACGCAGAGGGGGTAAAGCGAATGTATGATGGTCTGTACCAATATGTTTTAGGAAAAAGTAATCCGGGTGAAACGATTGTTGCGACGGGTCATTTACATGCCACAGATGCGGAACTTTCCGCCGATGATAGGAGTGAGCGGATTATTATGGGAGGGCTGGAGTCGGTTGCCGCCGATACATTTAATAACGGCTTGGATTATACGGCACTGGGACATATTCATAAGGCCCAGCGAGTAGCCGGAAGGGAAAATGTTCGCTATGCGGGAAGTCCTTTGCCGATGTCTTTTTCTGAAACGAATTACCGTCACCAGGTTGTTTTTGTAACTATTGAAGGGGAACAGTTTGATATTGAGTCAATACCTGTGCCAGAAACTGTGTCGTTGCTGCGTATTCCTGCCCAGCCTGCCGAGGCAGAAGAGCTGCTTGCTGCTCTCTCTGATTTGCCGGAACGTGACAAGGAAGCTCTTTCATTATACCCCTTCCTGGAAGTACGTGTTTTGATGACTGAGCCTGATCCCGGTTTCCGCCATCGGGTAGAAGAAATACTGGAAAATAAAGCTGTCCGTCTGACTTCGATTATGCCTTCTTATCCCGAACGGGCTTATGAGGAGCGGTTCCGTCCCCGTTCTTTTACCGACTTGCAAAAGATTGATCCTCTGGATATGCTACGCCATACGTTTACCGCGCGCTATGGTGATGAACTGCCTGCGGAAATGGAAGCATTGTTTAATGAAGTGATACGGGAGGTGGAACTATGAAAATACTGGCGATTCGTGGACGAAACCTGGCCTCTCTGGAAGGAGAATTTGCTGTAGACTTTATGTCTGAACCTTTGTTGTCGGCAGGTATTTATGCAATCTCGGGACCGACAGGCGCAGGAAAGTCAACAATACTGGATGCCTTGTGCCTGGCGCTCTTTTCCAAAACACCCCGTACGGATCAGGCAAAAGAAAACAGTGTTAAAGTAAAGGATGTAAACGACGATACTCTGATGCAGGGAGACCCTCGCTTTATTTTGCGGCGGGGTACGGCTTCCGGCTATGCTGAAGTGGATTTTCTGGCGCTGAACGGCTATCACTATCGCTCCCGCTGGTCGATAGCACGTGCCCGGGAGAAAGAGAACGGGCGATTGCAAAACCCCAGGCTTACCCTGCATAACCTGGATACCGGAGAAGAAGAGCAGGGGAGCCGTTCGGATATACAAAACCGGATTATCGAACTGGTGGGTTTAACATTCGATCAGTTTACTCGCTCAGTTCTGCTGGCGCAAAACGATTTTTCAACATTCCTGAAAGCAGATCAAGGAGATAAAGCATCTTTGTTGGAAAAGCTGACCGGAACGGAACAATACTCCGTTATTTCTCGTCTGATCTTTGAGAAAAACAGCCAGGCAAGAGAAGCATACGAAAAGCTAAGAATGCAGATTGAAGGAATAGATATTCTCCCCGAAGAGGAAGAAAAAGAGCTGACTGCACGTCTGAAACAAGTCGATAAAACCTATAAACAACTGGAGAAACGGATAGCAGAGCGGAAGCGTTTGTTAGATACTATTGCTGCGGCTCAACAGTCTATTACGAACCGTCAGAAACAGCAACAAGGAGCATTAGAAGCATTAAACAAGGCTTTGGAATTGCTAGAAACGTCGAAAAAGTCGTATGCGGAAGCAGAGAAGGAGCATTTGCAATTACAGACTGTCTATCAGAATATGCAACCCGAACTGAAGATTGCCCGGCAATTAGATATCCGTTTGGAAACCGAGCGGAAAGTACTCGAAGAAGCACGGGGATCTTTGGCTAAAGCCTCTAAAGAACAAGAGACAAACGACACAAAACTGAAACAGCTGGCTACCAGCCGGCAAAAGCGGGCGGATGAAATGACCCGTTTGCAAAGCTGGATAGAAAAGTATAAATCGAAGGAGAAAACAGCCGAGCAACTGGAAGCCTTGCTGATTCGCCTGGATCATGCCTCGGAGGCCCGGAAAGCAAAAGAAAAAGCAGAACAAGGTTTGAAAAGCCTGCAAAAAAAGCAGACAGAAGTGGAAGAGAGTATCCGGAAATTGGACTTACCCGAGGCCTCGTGTGAACTGCCGGAAATAGAATCCATTATTGTACAGAGCCGTAACCAATGGGAGGTCTTAGTGGTAGAACAAACCCGTTTTGTAACCTCCGGCGATGTAAAAGCGCTGCGTGACAAATTAATGGAGGGTACACCTTGTCCGGTTTGCGGCAGTACCGAACACCCCTATGCTTCGGCCCATATTATAGAACGCTTTGTGAAAATGGGGGATGAGATAGCAGCCTTGAAAAAACGGATCGACCACCTGGAACAGTTGGCCCGGTTGGTGAGTGAAAAGAAAAAGAATAGCGAACAGCAAGCGATAGAACAGCAAGAAATATCCCGGCAGGTCGTCCTCCTGAACAACTCATTGACCGCTACGAATGACTTGTTTGGAAATGAAGCCTGGCAATTGCATTGGCAGGAAAACGAGATGACTTTCAGAGAAAAACTGACTACTTTTGCAACAGAGTGGAAGCGAAATAAGGAATTGTTGTTGCAACTGGAAAACCAACAAAAAGCTTCCGAAACAGAACTACGTTCGTATCAGGACTTTCAGCATACCTTGCAGCAGCAAGTGGAAGGCGCAAAAACAGCTTACGAAACCAAAGCCGGAGCTCTGGAAAAGATACAAGCGGAACGTTCTCTGTTGCTGGGTGGAAAGGCAGCCGATGTGGTGGAAAAAGAGTTGAATCTGAAACTGGACGATATCAAAAACCGTAAGGAAAAACTGCAACAGCTACAAACAGAACAAGTGGGTATAGCAGAGCAATCCCGGGGGATACAAGAACAGATAAGTAAGGAGCTGGCAGCAACTACCAACGAATTACTTATCCATCAGAAAGCCCTGGAGAGCTGGATGGAGGATTATAATCACACATTTGCAGATGCTCCGGCACCGGATGAATACTTCAAAGAACAGACCCGGCAAAAAAGCGAACTGGAGTTCCGCTTGCGCAAGCAGGAAGAAAACAAACAAAAAATAGCCTCATTACAACAAGAGCTAACCGATAAGCGGAATGTCAGCGAGCGCTGGGCGAAGCTGAATGAACTGGCGGGATCTGCAGATGGGGCGAAGTTCCGCCGGATAGCCCAAGGATACACCCTTGACGTTTTATTGGATTATGCCAATGTGCAATTACGTTATCTGACAAACCGCTACTTCCTGGAGCGTGTACCCGACACCTTGGCCTTGCAAGTAATAGACCGGGATATGTGCGATGAAGTGAGAACGGTTCACAGCCTCTCCGGTGGAGAATCTTTTTTGGTATCGCTGGCTTTGGCATTAGGTTTGTCCTCCCTTTCCTCCAATCGCATGAAGGTAGAAAGCCTGTTTATAGACGAAGGTTTCGGCTCGCTTGATGCCGACACACTACGCATGGCACTGGACGCTCTGGAAAGCCTCCGTACGCAAGGCCGGAAAATAGGTGTCATTTCCCACGTACAGGAAATGACCGAGCGCATTCCTGTTCAGATCAAGGTAGTTCCCTCAGGCAACGGTAGGAGTCATATTCTTAATTGAACATTTTCAACTTTCAACTTTCAACTTTCAACTAAATAGTAGTATATTTGTTCCTCGTTTATAATACGTTAAAATTAAATTCGCAAATGGGAAAAGTTTTAGTAATTGGTGCCGGAGGAGTTAGTACAGTTGCTGTAAAGAAAATGGCTATGAATACGGATGTATTCAGTGATATCATGATTGCTACCCGAACGAAAAGCAAAGCAGATGCCATTGCTTCCGACATTAAAAATATAAAAGTGCAAACGGCTCAGGTGGATGCAGACAATGTGAGCGAACTTGTTGCATTGTTTAATGCGTATAAACCGGATTTGGTGGTAAACCTGGCACTGCCTTATCAAGACCTGTCTATCATGGATGCCTGTCTGGAATACGGCGTGAGCTATTTAGATACGGCTAATTATGAACCGCTTGACGAAGCAAAATATCAATATAGCTGGCAATGGGCTTATAAAGACCGTTTTGAAAAGGCCGGACTGACAGCTATTTTGGGTTGTGGTTTCGACCCGGGTGTAACAGGTGTTTACACAGCCTATGCTGCTAAGCATCACTTTGACGAAATACAGTATCTGGACATTGTAGACTGCAATGCCGGAGACCATCATAAGGCTTTTGCCACTAATTTCAATCCGGAAATCAACATTCGTGAAATTACTCAACGGGGTAAGTATTTTGAGAACGGAGAATGGAAGGAAACAGATCCGCTATCAGTACATAAAGCCCTGAATTATCCAAATGTAGGCCCGAAAGAATCTTACCTGATGTATCACGAAGAACTAGAGAGTCTGGTAAAGAATTTTCCAACGATCAAACGTGCCCGTTTCTGGATGACCTTCGGACAGGAATACCTTACTCACTTGCGGGTGATACAGAATATCGGAATGGATAGTATTGTGCCTATTATGTATAATGGCGTAGAGATCGTTCCGATCCAGTTCCTGAAAGCCGTATTGCCGAATCCCGGCGATCTGGGTGAAAATTATACTGGCGAAACATCTATCGGCTGTCGTATCCGTGGCTTGAAGGATGGCAAAGAATTGACTTATTACGTATATAATAACTGTAGCCATGAGGCTGCCTATAAAGAAACAGGCGCTCAGGGTGTAAGCTATACCACCGGTGTTCCCGCTATGATTGGCGCCCGCTTGTTTATGCAGGGGGTATGGAAAAAACCGGGTGTGTGGAATGTAGAAGAGTTTGATCCCGATCCGTTCATGGCCGAACTGAATAAGCAAGGTTTGCCCTGGCATGAATTATTTAATGTGGATCTGGAATTATAATGCCGAATATCTATAAGATATTGCGCTTTGGAACCCTTATCAAAAGTAAACGAATAAAGTTATTAGGTATTTGGGGCCTGCATATTTTAGGTAAACGATATATAGGTATTTTCTTCGATCCGGTATTGGCGTGTAACTTTCGTTGCAAGATGTGTTATTTCAGTGATGAAGGTTGGCGAAAAGAGCATAAGGGTGTTTTAAGCTTTGACGATATTGAATTAATAGGAAAAGCTTTGTTTCACCGGGCGTTGAAGTTTCAGATAGGCTGTGGGGCAGAACCTACTTTGCATAAAGATCTGATAAAAATCATAGCTTTAGGAAAGCAGTATAAGATCCCTTATATCTCTTTGACGACAAACGGGAACTTACTAACGAAGGAACAATTATTGGAAGCTGCCGAAGCCGGGTTGAATGAAATAACAGTTTCTGTTCACGGGCTGACGGAGAAGACATATGAATCTTTAATGACAAACGGGAAGTTTGATGTATTCCGGCAGTTGTTGGAGAATATTTCAGCAGTCAGAAAACAATATCCGGCGTTTAAATTGCGTATTAATTATACGATCAACAATGATAACCTGGATGAGTTAAGCAATTTATGGGATGTCATCGGATATGATATTGACGTATTGCAGCTACGTCCGATCCAGAAGATAGGAGAAAGCGAATATGCCGATTTTGACCGGAAGGCGATTTATGATAAGTATGATACGATTCTTCTTCCATTGATAGAAGAATGTCAGCGGAGGAATATTATCTGTATTGCTCCGAAAAAGGAAAATATCCTGTTGTTGGAAACGGATGAAGAAACAGATGACAGGATAGAAAAAGCAACATATTGTTATGTATCTCCGGCTAGTTGCTGGAAAGATGACTTTGATTACCGGAAAGATACATTTGACTCATACGCGAAATCGCATCATACCGGGAAACGATTGTTCCGGAATATATTTCAGAAGAATAACTCTCGGAAAGTAGATGTGACCCGTAAAATGAATTATGATATAAATTAAAAGAATATGGCGATACAGGTAGGAGATAAAGTCCCCGAAGTATTAGGGCTTGATCAAAACGGAAAAGAAATAAAACGAAGCGACTTTAAAGGGAAGAAGCTGGCGCTTTATTTTTATCCGAAAGACAACACCAGTGGATGTACGGCAGAAGCCTGTAGTCTGCGTGACGGATATCAGGAATTGAAAAAGGCGGGGTATGAGGTGCTGGGTGTAAGTAAAGACAACGCTAAGTCGCATCAGGGATTTATCACAAAACACGAACTACCTTTCAATCTGATAGCCGACACCGATGTTAAACTACAAGAGCAGTTTGGCGTTTGGGCTGAAAAGAGCATGTACGGACGTAAATATATGGGAACGCTTCGTACCACCTTTATTATTAACGAAGAAGGAATCGTAGAGAAAATCATCGGTTCCAAAGAGATAAAAACAAAAGATCATGCAAATCAAATCCTTAACAAGTAAGTAAAATGACAAAAGAAAAGACAGAGAACAGTATGGAAGAGACAGGTCAGTCAGCAGTTAATGCAGATAAGTTGAAAGCGCTTCGTGCCGCAATGGACAAAATTGAAAAGGCCTATGGCAAAGGTTCCATCATGAAGATGGGAGACGAAGTCGTAGAGCAAATGGAAGTGATACCAAGCGGTTCAATTGGCTTAAATGCTGCATTGGGCGTAGGAGGTTACCCCAGAGGACGTGTTATTGAAATCTATGGCCCGGAATCATCCGGTAAGACTACATTGGCTATCCATGCGATAGCTGAAGCACAGAAGCAAGGCGGTCTGGCTGCTTTTATTGATGCGGAACATGCCTTTGACCGCTTCTATGCAGAAAAGCTGGGTGTGGATATCGATAATTTGTATATTTCACAACCGGATAGTGGTGAGCAAGCCTTGGAAATAGCAGAACAACTGATACGCTCTTCGGCAGTAGACATCATTGTAATAGACTCGGTAGCCGCTCTGACCCCCAAGGCAGAGTTGGAAGGTGAAATGGGAGACAGTAAGATGGGGCTGCAAGCCCGTTTGATGTCGCAGGCAATGCGTAAACTGACAGCTGCTATCAATAAAACAAACACAACCTGTATCTTTATTAACCAATTGCGTGATAAGATTGGTGTTATGTTCGGAAATCCGGAAACTACTACCGGTGGTAATGCCCTGAAGTTCTATGCTTCCGTTCGTATTGATATCCGTCGCATCGGGCAGCTGAAGGATGGAGAAGAGATAAAGGGTAACCAGGTACGCGTTAAGGTAGTGAAGAACAAAGTAGCTCCTCCGTTCCGTAAAACAGAATTTGATATTATGTTTGGCGAAGGTATTTCCCGTACGGGAGAAATCGTTGACCTGGGAGTAGAATACGGTGTGGTAAAAAAGAGCGGCTCTTGGTTTAGCTATAATGAGACCAAGTTGGGACAAGGCCGTGATGCAGCCAAGCAATGTATTGCAGATAACCCGGAGTTGGCAGAAGAACTGTCGACTTTAATATTTAAAAAATTAAAAGGATAGAAAAATATCGTCTTCTCTGCCGCATGGAGAGTAGCATACCGGTTTTCTCTAGAGACTGGTGGCTGGATGCGGTATGTGGAGAGGGTAAGTGGGATGTGCTGTTAGTTGAAGAGAAAGACCGGATACTGGCAGCCATGCCTCTCTATATCCCCCATCCCAAAATAGTATCTATGCCTCCTTATACGCAGACGATGGGACCCTGGTTTGCACCGGAGGCCGGAGATGCTAAATATACCAGTATTCTGGGACGCAGGCAATCCCTGTGTAAAGCCTTTACCGATACGCTGAAAAAATATCCTTCCTTTTTGCAAAACTTTCATTACAGAATAACAGACTGGTTACCTTTTTACTGGGAAGGCTACAAGCAAACAACTCGTTATACCTATTTGCTGGAAGATATAAAAGACACCCATCACTTATGGGAAAATATGAGTCAGCATACCCGGCGGAATATCACCAAAGCAAAGGATAAACTAGGTATTCAGGTAAAGCGAGGCATTTCACTTGAAGATTTTCTGCGGATTTATACCCTAACATTTAAGCGACAGCAACAGAAGCCGCCTCACGAAGAGGTATTAAAGCGTCTGATTACGGTTTGCCGGGAGCGCAAGCAAGGTGATTTGTGGGGAGCTTATGACAAAGAGGGAAGGCTGCATGCTGTTTCCTTTATTGTCTGGCAGGAGAGCTCTGCCTACTATCTGGCGGGAGGAAGTGATCCGGCCCTGCGTGATTCAGGCGCGCATAGTCTTGTGTTGTGGGAAGGCATACAGGCTGTTTCACAACATACGGACCTATTCGACTTTGAAGGCTCCATGATGCCGGGAGTCGAACGTTTTTTTCGGGAATTCGGAGCCATACAAACACCCTTCTTTACAATATCCAGAGGCGAACGGAGTTTATATTATAGAGTTCGACAGAAATTTGGTTTATGAATCCGCTTGTTTCGTACATTATACGCTTTTTGATTGATGGAGATAAGACGTCGCGATTAGCCTATCGGGTAGGTTACACCTCCGATGTGCGGGATTTTCATAAATATAATGTTGTTATTGTTCCGTCTTCGTTTTTTCGGGATCATGTGTACGGAACCCCGGCCTCTATGCCCCAATTGCCTCTTAATGAAATAGAAGGCGTTCCTTTGTTGTTTGGTTCGCCTGAAATAAAATGGCATAGTGATACCTTGATCGTTCATGCAGATATCATTGCCGGGGCATACTTTCTGCTTTCCCGTTATGAAGAGATCCGCAAACGGCATGTGCGTGACGAGTACGGGAGGTTTCCAGGGAAAGAATCACTTCCTTATCAGGCAGGTTTTATTCATCGTCCGGTAGTGGATGAGTATGGAAAGCTACTGCGAAACTGGTTGCGTGAAACAGGAGTCCCCCTGACAGAGCCCACCCCTCAAATACAAAAAATATGGCTAACGCATGATGTAGATGCTCCGTTTTATTGTCGGACACTGCGTAATGTAATGCGCGAAACTATAAAAGGCAAAGGGATCGGAAAAGCCTTGAGTTGGTTTCGTAAACCGCTGGAGGAGGATCCTTATTATACATTTCCCTGGCTGACAGAGCAAGATAATACACTTGTCAATACACTGGGGATAGAGCGCTCCGAAGCCGTTTATTTCCTTAAAGCAGGAGGCTGTTCCGCTCAGGACAAACCACATTATCACTTACATACACCGGATGGTCAGGCTTTGCTGAAATTGCTCCAATCTCAAAAGGCCTCTCTGGGATTACATGCCAGCTATGATGCGGGGAAAAAGCCCTCACTTATCACTCATGAACATAAAGTATTGGGCAGGATAACCGGTCGGCCGATCCGCTACAACAGGCATCACTATCTGGCTTGCCGGGAACCGGAAGATTATATCTGGTTAGAGCGAGCCGGAATTACTGATGATTTCACAATGGGTTATCCGGATGTGGCAGGTTTTCGCCTGGGTACGTCCCATCCCGTACGCTGGATCAATCCGGGCAATAGGCATTTGTCTTCTTTGCGCTTACATCCGCTAAGTGTCATGGATGTGGCTCTGAGTGAGCAAAAGTATATGGGCTTAAGCTATGATGAGGCGTATGCTTATTGTCTGGGACTAATAAACCAGGTAGAGAAAGCGAACGGAGAATTGGTATTGCTTTGGCATAATGACTCCGTATCGGAAATGAAAACCCGTATGGATAGTGCCTCCTGGCATCGTCAATTATATGCGGCATTAATAGAAGAACTGAGAAAAAGATGAAATTATTGATCCTGTGTGATATGTTCCCGCCTGCCTTTGCCCCGCGCATGGGGTATCTGTGCAAATACCTGGTACGCGCCGGATGGCAACCCGTGGTGGTTACAGAGCAAATAAACGATCGTAATTTTTCTTTCCTGGAAGGCTATGCTGAGGCTACCTACATTAATTATTATAAGGCGAACGGCAAATTGGCGCGTCGGCTGGAATGGATAATCGTTCAGCTACTTGATCTTCTATTCAGTTATAAAGACAGGAAGATGGTAAAGGTTGCTTCCAAAATCTTACAGCAAGGGGATTTTCAGGCAATCTTATGTGCAAGCTATCGTACCTTTCCTCTGCCGGCTGCCCGGAAGTTGGCAGAGAAGTTTGATTTGCCGTTTGTGGCTGATACCCGGGATATTATCGAGCAATATGTTTCAACCAAGTATATAAGCCATTCATTCAAAACTTTTGCCTGGCTGGACAAGCTAATCGTAAAAGCATTCCGCCGGAAACTGCTGACAGGAAGAAACAGGGCTTTACAGAAAGCCGATTGTGTTACAACAGTTTCCCCCTGGCACGTCAGCATGATGCAGCAATACAACCCTCGTGTAGAGTTGATTTATAATGGCTATGATCCGGAATTGTTTTATCCCGAACACATTGTTACTCCTCAATTCTGCCTTACATTTACCGGACGGCTGGTGAGTCTGGAAACACGTGATCCCCATCCGTTGTTTGAAGCCATAGCCCGTTTGTCAGAAGAAAAGCAGATATCTCCGACTGATTTCAGGATACAATGGTATACGGATGATGCGTCGTGGGAAATGCTTTCACCTTTGCTCCGGGAGTACAACATAGAGGAATACATGGATTATTTTGGATATGTTCCCGGCGACCGTATCCCGGCTATCCTGAACCGCAGTTCCATCTTACTGCAACTGGCTAATAAAGCAGGAGGAGAAGGCCCTAAGGGGATTATCTCTACCAAGCTGTTCGAGTCTTTTGCTGTAGAAAAGCCTATGCTGTGTGTCCGTAGCGATGAAAGCTACCTGGAAGAAATGATACGTCTGGCTCGTGCCGGAGCTTCTGCCCGTACAGCTCAGGAAGCCTATGATTTTATCTTACACTACTACCACGAGTGGAAAACAAAAGGCTATACAAGCGTTGATGTAGATAAAGAAGTGGTAGAATCTTTCTCCCGAAAGAGACAGGCTGACCAATTTATGCATATATTTGCCGAACTGATGAATAGAAAAGTTCGGCATCATGGATAAGCACTTACATATCATAGCCTTGAATATTCCTTATCCACCTAATTACGGGGGTATTATTGATATATATTATAAGATTAAATCATTGCATGCTATAGGGGTGAAGATTATCCTGCACTGCTTTGAATATGAACGCCATCCGTCTCCGGAGCTGGAGCTTTTATGTGAGAAGGTGTACTACTATAAGCGCCGTACGGGATGGTTGACAAATATATCTTTGTTACCTTATAATGTATATAGCCGCAAAAGCCCCGAACTGCTGAAGAACTTACTGAAAGATAACTACCCAATCCTTTTTGAAGGCTTACATTCATGCTATTATCTGACGGACAAACGCTTAAGAGGGCGGAAAAAGATCTATCGCGAAAGCAATATAGAGCATGATTATTACCAATGCCTGGCTAACTCATGCAAGGAGCGGATAAAAAGAATGTTTTTCCGCCTGGAAGCCTGGCGCTTTAAGCGATACCAGAAGGTAATAAACGATGCCGACCTGACATTGGCCGTTTCGATGGCAGATGTAGAATACCTGCGAAACGAATTCCCCGGGAAGCAAGTTGAGTTTATGACCTCCTTTCACGAGAATGATGAGATAAACATCAAGCCGGGAGCCTCCGACTTTGTTTTGTATCATGCCAAGCTTTCTGTGGAGGAGAACGAACAGGCCGCCCTTTATTTGATCAAACAAGTATTCAGCAAGTTAAATTGTACTTGTGTAGTTGCCGGAATGAATCCTTCCATACG
This sequence comes from Parabacteroides sp. PH5-46, assembly GCF_029892785.1. GTDB lineage: Bacteria > Bacteroidota > Bacteroidia > Bacteroidales > Tannerellaceae > DFXE01. The sequence goes on along the minus strand of NZ_JARXXA010000014.1, from coordinate 104,601 downwards.
TATCCGGAATGCTATTTCCCTTTACCGCAACATCAAATTAGAAGCAAACCCTTCTCAGGAGCGAATGAATGAGTTGATCCGGGAAGCGCATATTCATGTGTTGGTTACATTCCAGGATACCGGGCTGAAGCTAAAGTTGCTAAACAGCCTTTTTGCAGGTAGGCATATTCTGGTGAATCCCTTGATGCTGACGGGAAGTGGGGTAGATGCACTTTGCCATATAGCATCCACTCCGGAAGAGATGATTGCAGCTTGTGATGAACTCCTGACACTGCCTTTTACTCCGGACGAAATACAAAAAAGAAAAGATTTTCTGATCCCGGCTTATTCCAACAGATACCAGGCAGAGCGTCTATATCGGATGATTTATGAATAAAAATGAGCTGATATCCGCTTCCAAGTCCTTGCTGGCTCGCCTGCAAAAGGTAGACTACGATCGTTTGCCCATCAGCGATTACAATAAACAATATATTCGTAAAATCTATCCTGCGTTGGCCTATTATATGGAGATTTATGCCGACTGTTTGTACCGGGGTATTTCTTCATCAAATCTTTCTCCTGAAAATATAACATTGGTTGATTACGGAGGTGGTAGTGGCTTCCTTAGTATGCTGGCAAAGGAAATAGGTATAGGGCAGGTTATTTATGTCGACTTGAATCCTCTTTCCGTAGAAACAATCAAAGTGCTTAAGCACGAGGTGGGTACGGGGCCTGATATTATCCTACCCGGCAGTTCAGATGCTTTAGCCGATTGGTGTCAGGCTCGCCAGATACAACCTCAACTGCTGATCGCTACCGACTTAATAGAGCATGTATATAATCTTTCGGCCTTTTTTACTGATTTGTGCCGGATTAATAACGAAATGGAGTTAATCTTCACTACAGGATCAACGCCTTATAATCCTTTTGTAAAAAGGAAATTGCATCGTTTTATGAAAGACTGTGAGTCGGGAGTTGCCGTTTCGCCGGGCTATTATGCCCGAAGAGAACAATACCTTCGGGAATCTTTTCCGGAACTGACAGAAGAACAACTCAAGGTCTGGGCTTCATGCACACGCGGTGTGATCTATGATGACATAAAAAGAGCCGTTGAAACTAACCATTTACCTTTCCCCGAAGACAAATACAACACCTGCGATCCGGAAACGGGAAACTGGGCGGAACGTATCCTGCCCATCCAGCGATATCGCATTTCGCTCGCCCCTTGTAACTACCACTTATCAGTAAAGAAAGGCTTCTATAACACACACAGAACGAACCCTCTACAATCACTTCTTTGCCAACTCATAAACGGACTGATTCGTATAAGCGGAAAAGCCGGCCTATTCCTCGCCCCCTTCATTACACTACATTGTAAAAACAATAAGTGACCCTTTAACGAACCTTATTGTATTTTTCTTCAGTTATAAATTAAGAAAACAAAGAAGTTGTATCTAATTGCAAATTAGCGAGCTGCGGTGTTCTAAAAAACGCATACATACTCTTCCTAAATCGCATGGGTGCGTTTTGCTGATCGCATGCATGCGTTTTTGAAATTGCAGCCATGCGATTTTTACTTCATGTAACATATTGTCTCCATACTAACTCCGTAGGAGCGATACGTTTTATACCTACATATAGGTATTGAGTATAATTGTAATAAAGCGTAACTTTGCGTGTTAAATTGAAAAGATGAGACTGTCGGAGCTTAAAACAGGTGAGAAAGGCGTAATAGTAAAGGTGATGGGTCGCGGAGGATTCCGCAAGCGTATCATTGAGATGGGCTTTATCAGAGGAAAAGAGGTAGAGGTTATCCAGAACGCACCCTTAAAAGACCCGATCCATTACAAAGTCATGGGGTATGATGTGTCATTGCGTCGTAGCGAGGCTACTTTGATTGAGATTATTCATGTTCCCGAAATAGAAAAGGAGCAATTGCCGGCCAAAGGAGAGAAGCGGAATTTTGACTCTTTCGTCACCGCATCATCAGACGATTTACACTCTATTGCCATTGAAAAGGGCAAGACAATCAATGTAGCACTTGTAGGTAATCCGAACAGTGGTAAGACGACTCTATTCAACCATGCCTCCGGTGCGCACGAACATGTGGGGAATTACAGCGGGGTAACGGTTGATGCCAAAGATGCTGTTTTCAAACAACATGGTTATACGTTCAGGATCGTAGACTTGCCCGGAACCTATTCCTTGTCGGCTTACTCCCCGGAAGAACGCTTTGTGCGCAGCCACCTTAGCGAAGAACATCCGGATGTAGTTATCAATGTAGTAGATGCTTCAAACCTGGAGCGAAACCTCTATCTGACGACTCAACTGATCGATATGGACGTGCGTATGGTGATTGCTCTTAATATGTACGATTCGCTGCAAAAAAGAGGCGATACCTTTGATATCCTGATGTTGGAAAAGCTGATAGGTACACCTATCATCCCAACCGTTAGCAAGACGGGTATGGGTATTACGGAGTTGTTCGACCGGGTAATCAAAGTTTACGAAGAGAAAGAACCTGCTATCCGCCATATCCATATAAACTACGGAGACGACCTAGAGAAGGCTATTACAAACGTAAGGGATGCTTTGAGAAAAAATGGCAACTTGTCAAAGGGAATCTCCAAGCGACATGTAGCAATGAAACTCCTGGAAGGTGATCCGGAAATGAATGCTTTTATCCGGGAGATACCGAAAGGAGAGAAAGTGCTGCAAGTTAGGGATGAGAATGTAACTCAGATAGAGAGTCTGTTGGAAGAAGATGCTGAAACGGCTTTTACAAATGCCAGATATGGCTTTATCTCCGGAGCCTTAAGGGAAACGTACGAGCCGGGCAAAATCGAATCGATGAAGAGTACACAGATCATCGACTTGTTTGTAACAAATAAGGTATTGGGCTTTCCTATTTTTCTGTTCTTTATGTGGATCATGTTTGAGGCTACATTTAGCTTAGGAGCATATCCTCAGGACTGGATTGAAAGCCTGGTGGCATGGATTGGTCATACGGTGAGGCAGTTTATGCCCGAAGGCCCATTTAAAGACTTGTTGGTTGATGGAATTATTACCGGAGTAGGAGGTGTGATCGTTTTCTTGCCGAATATTCTGATACTATACCTGTTTATCTCCTTTATGGAAGACTCCGGTTATATGGCACGAGCCGCTTTTATAATGGATAAAATCATGCACAAAATGGGATTACACGGAAAATCCTTTATCCCTTTGGTGATGGGCTTTGGCTGTAATGTACCGGCTATTATGGCTTCGCGTACGATTGAAAGTCGTAACAGCCGCATGATTACGATGCTGATCAATCCTTTGATGAGTTGTAGTGCGCGGCTTCCGGTCTATGTATTGTTGGCCGGTGCTTTTTTTCCGGGAAAGGCCAGTTTTGTGCTTTTTACATTGTATGGAACCGGCGTTTTGCTGGCGGTTATCATGGCGCGGCTTTTTAAGCGCTACCTTTTCAACGAAGAAGATATGCCTTTCGTGATGGAACTTCCGCCTTATCGTATGCCTACGCTGAAGTCCATTTTAATCCACATGTGGGAGAAGGCCAGGCAGTACCTGAAGAAGATGGGGGGAGTTATCCTTGTTGCTTCTATTATTATATGGTTCTTGGGCTACTTCCCTTTACATTCAACGAATGAGCAGACATTTGATGCTCAAATATCCGAGTGGGAGAAGGCAGAAGGCGTAACACAAGCAGAGAAAACGGAAGCGATACTTGAACTGGAACATCAGAAAGCCATAGATCATCAACAAAATTCATATATCGGACGCCTGGGACAAACTATTCAGCCTGTTCTGGCCCCCTTAGGTTTTGACTGGAAGATAAGTGTCAGTTTATTAACAGGTATGGCCGCAAAAGAAGTGGTAGTCAGCACTCTTAGCGTTTTGTACACCGGAGAAGATGAGTTGGAGGGAGAAGAAGATAATCAGGCATTGTCGAACCGCTTAAAGCAAGATACATATGCTGATGGTACACCTGTCTTTACCCCTTTGGTAGCTTTGAGTTTGATGTTGTTTGTACTGATCTATTTCCCTTGTATAGCTACTATAACAGCTATATCTAAAGAAGCGGGATCCTGGAAGTGGGGGCTTTTCGTTATTGGTTATACCTGTTTGCTGGCTTGGCTGGTTTCTTTTATCGTATATCAGGCAGGTACGTTCTTCTTAAGTCTATCGGCTGTTTAAAGTGGGAGGACAGAATATGTGGCAATATATAGCAATAGCAATCGTAGGAACAATGGCCGTAGGCTATACATTATATAGTATATACCGCATGGTCAAAAGGATACGCAAAAATAACAACCCATGTGCCGGATGTTCGGGATGCGTGTTGAAAGACCAAATAAAGTCTCCAAAAGACTGCCCTGAAACACATTAGTAACTTTGTTGCTAACGCAAACATTTTTTTATCTTTGCAAAGACAACTTTTTGTATGAACTGAATGATTTACGCCAGTTTGATAGAGAGGAAGATACTTTTCCTGTTATTCGCTTGTATGCTGGTTTTTATAGGTTGTGGCAAAGATAATGATCCTAACTCTTTAAGAAGTAATGATGTAGGGTATTATTATGCAATAAACAACAAGCAGGCGTCAGAGCGTTTAGCGCGCATTATGTATGATAACAATACAGATGCGGCAGAGCCTGTTGAGCGTTTTAAACTGGTGCACATTTCCGATGCACATCTTTCCGATTATTCTATAGACAATCATTATAAGTCTCCGAACAATTTGCTGGAAGCGGTATCTTTTGCCAATCAACCGGAACTTAAGATTAATGCTATGGCTGCCACCGGTGACCATATAGGCTATGAGAGTAGAATAGATGCACTAAGCTGTATGGAGGCTTTCTATGCCAATCTTTATACAAATAATAGGATACCTACATTTCCCTGTCATGGCAATCATGACAACAATATGACAACTAACAGAAAGGATCTGTATCTGACGACATCGGAATTGTCTAATGCATTCAGTAATAAAGGCAATTATACTTTGCAGCGGAAATCCGGTAAGAGTTATTATTATGCCGATGTAAAGAATCCGATGGGGGGATATATCCGCTTTATAGCACTGGATATGCTGGATCAGGGCGCGAATGAGATCAATACGGTAATGAATGCTATTTACTCGCAGGAGCAGATAAGCTGGTTGGGAAATGTAGCGTTGAAAGAGGGAATGACAGAAAACCATCAGGTGATAATCCTGACTCATTATCCTTTTCAGCCGTCCTATTCCGGTTTTTTATGTGATGGGGCCTATGTCCACTCCTGGAAAATGATTCCGGAAATAGTAGAAGCTTTCCGCACAAAGCAGCCTATCCAGCAAATCTATAAAGATCAAAAGGGTGTTTTTGAGCCGATTAATGTTGACTTTGATTTCAGTGATGCCTCCGGCGATTTTATCTGTTATCTGGGAGGGCATGCCCATGTTACAGCTCGTTTTCAGATAACAGGCTTAAGTAATCAGTCTGCCGATCTACCTTTGCAACATATGCTTTTGTGCACAAATATGTCTCCATCCGAAGCCGGGACTGTATTTAATAAGGTTCCCCGTACTTCCAAGAGTCTGCAAAACAATAGCTTTTGTATCTATGTAATAGATACGCGCCAAAGGGAAATATATATAACTTTCTTTGGCGCGTATTTACCTTCCGGAATGTCTACGGAGGATTATCCGGCAATACAATCAATAACTTATTGAGTTTTTATCTGCCGATGCAATGATAGGTAAAGCCTTGTTCTTCTAACTCTTTTGCATCATAGATATTACGTCCATCCAGGATCAAAGGGGTGACCATCAGTTTCTTTATTACTTGCCAGGAGGGTAGTCTGAACTCTTTCCATTCCGTTACCAAGATAAGTGCATCTGCTTCTATTACGGCATCATAGATATCTTTGGCATAGCTTATTTTGTTTTTGTAACGCCTTTCTGCTTCCTCCATAGCTATCGGATCGTAGGCGCACACCTGGCAGCCGGCTGCCAGTAACTTGTCTATCAGAACCAGTGACGGCGCTTCACGCATATCATCTGTTTCAGGCTTAAAGGCCAATCCCCACAGGGCAACCCTTTTCCGTTCAAGTTTCCCGTCAAAGTGCTTTTCTAGCTTTTGAAACAATATCTTCTTCTGATCTTCATTCACGTCTTCTACAGCTTGTAATATTCGCATGGGGTATTGGTGTTCTTTGGCTGTCTGGATAAGTGCCTTTACATCCTTAGGGAAGCATGAACCACCATATCCGCAACCCGGATATAAGAACCTGTTTCCGATACGGGAATCCGAACCGATCCCTTTGCGTACCATATTAACGTCAGCCCCTACGATCTCGCACAGATTGGCAATGTCATTCATGAAGCTGATGCGGGTAGCTAGCATGGAATTGGCTGCATACTTTGTCATTTCAGCAGAGGGTACATCCATGAAAATCACACGGAAATTATTCAATAGGAAAGGACGGTATAACTTGGACATCACTTTCTCTGCCTCTTCCGATTCCACCCCTACGACTACCCGGTCGGGGCTCATGAAGTCTTTAATGGCGGCTCCTTCTTTAAGAAATTCGGGGTTGGATGCTATATCGAAGGCTATATCTACATTTCGCTTGTCCAGTTCTTCACGGATGGCTTGTTTTATTTTCTTGGCTGTTCCGACAGGAACTGTACTTTTGGTTACTACCAGTGTGTATTTATTCATCAGGCGTCCTACCTGGCGAGCTACAGACAATACATATTTCAGATCGGCACTTCCGTCTTCGTCCGGAGGAGTACCTACGGCACAAAATACGACTTCTACCTCATTTATGCATTCTTTCAGGTCGGTTGTGAATTTTAATCTTCCGGCTTGGGTGTTCCTTATAACCATTTCTTCCAGCCCCGGCTCATAGATGGGAATGATGCCTTGTTTCAGTCCCTCTATTTTCTTTTCATCTACGTCTATGCAAAAGACTTCTGTTCCCATTTCCGCAAAACAAGTACCGGTAACTAAACCAACATATCCAGTACCAACGATTGCTATTTTCATAAATTCTTTTTTGATGTTTTTACAAAGATAGAGGATATTTCTCTATTTTTGTGTTTCTTTAAAAAACGAGTACTAATTAGGAATATTTCAAATGCAAGCAATAATATTGGCGGCAGGGATGGGTAAGCGTCTCGGTGATCTCACCAAAGATAATACCAAATGTATGGTGAAGGTTCACTCTCAAACATTGATAGAGCGTATGTTGACCCAGCTCACCAGTGAAAATATGCGGCGTATTATTATTGTAATTGGTTATAAGGGCGAGAATGTAAAGAAACTGATTGGTGATACATTTAATGGAACACCTATATTCTATGTAGAGAATAAGCTGTACGACAAAACAAACAATATTTACTCCCTATACCTGGCTCGCGAATACTTGATGGAAGATGAAACGATTCTTTTGGAGTCGGATCTGATTTTCTCCAAACAAATAATAAAGAAACTGATTCGTAACCCTTATCCTAACCTGACGGTTGTAGCCAAATATCAGAGCTGGATGGACGGGACGGTTGTTACCATTGACGCAGACAATAATATCATTAATTTTATACCCAAGAAAGCGTTTCGCTTCAGCGAAAAAGAACATTACTATAAGACAGTGAATATCTACAAGTTCAGTGTTGATTTTTCGTCGAATAAATACGTTCCTTTCCTGGAGGCATACAGCAAGGCTTTGGGAAATAATGAATATTACGAGCAGGTATTGAGGGTTATATCTTTGCTGGATGAGCCAAACCTGAAAGCAATGCCTATTGCCGATGAGAAATGGTATGAAATAGACGATGAGCAAGATCTGCAAAATGCAGAAGCTCTTTTCTCGTCAGAAGAAGAGGCTCCCCATTTGTACGGCAGACGTTTTGGAGGATATTGGCGATTTCCTCAGATGACAGATTTCTGTTATCTGGTGAATCCTTATTTTCCGAATGAAAGAATGAAGGAGGAAATGTCTTCCAACTTTAATATTTTGCTAACGGAATATCCTTCCGGCATGGGTGTTAATTCAGCATTGGCTGCCCGCTTTACTGGTATTTATCCCGAGCAAATAGTGGTAGGGAATGGGGCTGCCGAACTGATACATGCCTATTTGCACCTGAATGATCTGAAGACAGGGCTTGTATATCCGACTTTTGAGGAATATCCGAATCGCCTGTCGGCATCGAATAAAGTTGTCTTCCATCCCGCCAACAAGAATTTCTCCTATTCGGCAGATGATCTGATTACATTCTTTGAAGGAACAGATATCAGCCAACTGGTGATCATTAATCCGGATAATCCTTCGGGAAACTTACTGTCGCAGGATGATGTATTGAAGCTTGTTAAGTGGAGTGGAGATAAGAATCTGACATTTATTCTTGATGAATCATTTATAGATTTTGCCGATACGGATAAGCGATTTAGTCTTTTCAGAAAAGATTTTCTATCGGCTAATCCACATGTAATAGTTATCAAAAGTATCTCTAAATCGTATGGTGTTCCCGGTTTGCGACTGGGCTTTATGGCTTCCGGGAATACAGAACTGATCGGACAGATAAAAAAAGAAGTTTCGATATGGAATATCAATTCATTTGCCGAATTCTTCATGCAGATATTCATCAAATACCAAGATGCGTACGAGCAGGCTTGTCTGCAGTTTGTAAGAGAACGGGAACGTTTCCGTATGCTCCTGAGTGATATTTCCTACCTAAGAATAATACCTTCTGCTGCCAATTACTTCCTGTGTGAGGTTACGGAAAAATATTCCGCCAAGGAATTGTGCAGCCAGTTGCTATACGCCGATAATATTTTAATAAAAGATTGCTCAAATAAGGTTGGCTTCAACTCTTCGCAATACATTCGTATAGCCATAAGGGACGAGAAAGATAATAATATGTTAAAAGAAGCGCTACAGCGATTAGATAAATAATATGGCGGGACCGAAAAGTATCTGCATTTGCGGAGGAGGCAGTTTAGGACATGTAATTGCGGCTGTTTTAAGTAATAAAGGATATACCGTAAATATATGGACTAGCCGTCCGACCCAATGGCAGTCTGAAATTATAGTAAATGATTGTAATGGCAAAACTATCAAAGGTGTATTGAATGTTGTTTCAGGCCGTCCGGAAGATACAGTTGCTATCTCAGATATGATTCTTTTATGTGTTCCAGGCTTTCTGGTAGAACAGACGTTGCGGGATGCGAAGCCGTATATTCGTCCGGAAACATTGGTAGGGTCTGTTGTTTGCAGTAACGGATTTTTCTGGATTGCCAGACATATATTAGGCTCTACGTGTGGCTTATTCGGCTTTCAGCGGGTTCCGTATATTTGCAGACTGATCGAGTATGGGAAAAGCGCCGAGATTAAGGGTTATAAATCAAAACTGAAGATTGCTGGATGCCTTGCGGATGGAAAACTAGACGAACTTGCTGCTTTCTTTTCGCAAGCCTTCGATACCCCTACCTATACATTAAATCATTACCTGGAAGCTACTTTGACAAATAGCAATCCTCTATTACATCCTACCCGTATATATGGCATGTTGAGTAAAGAAACAACCGATGCCTTTGATAAAGAATTTATGTTTTATGAAGAGTGGGATGATTATAGTTCGGAAGTGCTGATTAATTGCGACAATGAGTTTCAGAAAATACTGGAGCATCTTCCTGTAAAAAGGGAAGAAATCCCCGGCATACTGGAGTATTATGAATCTACAGATCCGGCTTCTCTGACCCGAAAAATACGTTCGATTACTGCCTTTAAAGGAATAAAAATGGCGATGATTAACCAAGCCGGTAAATATTATGTAGACTATTCCAATCGTTATTTTACAGAAGATATTCCCTTTGGACTTTTGATTATCAAATCTATAGCTGAAGCCATGAGCATGGATACGCCTTATATTGACACGCTTCTGCAGTGGATGCAAGGTCGGATGCAAAAAGAATACCTTGTAGGTTCTGAGTTAAAAGGACAAGATCTGCCTTGTAGTGGCATTATCCAGAATTTCGGTATTGACAACATCAGGAAACTTTCAGATCTTTAGCGGATGGCTCCCGTCCTTTTGTTTTTGTATACATCCTACTTATATTGAGACAAAGTGGTTTTTATTCGTATGTATCCTATAATACTACAGTTCTTATTTATTCAATGCATATGGCTGATTGTTAAAAAATAATAATTATCCAAAATATATACAGAGGCTTATATAGAAAAAAAGGGATAAATTCCTACCTTTGTGCCGTTTTCGCACTAAAAACCACGGAAATATCGGTATAACTTATTGGTTATACGGAAATAATCCGTAATTTTGCAGTCCGAAAACGAAAGCGTGAATTAGTAACAATAAAAATACATACAAAGTTTAAAAAGAAAAAAAATGCCTACAATTCAGCAATTAGTGAGAAAAGGAAGGGAAACTTTGGTGGTTAAAGGTAAATCTCCAGCACTGGATGCTTGTCCCCAAAGACGTGGCGTATGTGTGAGAGTATATACTACAACACCGAAGAAACCAAACTCTGCAATGCGTAAAGTAGCAAGAGTACGTTTGACAAATGGTAAAGAGGTGAACTCTTATATTCCGGGCGAAGGACACAACTTACAGGAACACTCTATCGTATTAGTACGTGGTGGTCGTGTAAAAGACCTTCCAGGGGTACGTTACCATATTGTACGTGGTACTTTGGATACTGCCGGCGTAAATGGTCGTACACAAAGACGCTCTAAATATGGAGCTAAACGTCCGAAAGCTGGTGCAGCAAAGAAGTAATTATTCCTTCAAACTGAGATTTTAAATTAAGTATTAAAGCTGGTTTGAGTTATTTGGAAAGGCTATTAAGGTTGAGTAAATGATTCGGAGGAATCGTTGAAGACAAAAAAGGCAACCAAGAAACAAGAACGAAAATTTTTGAAAACAAATGAGAAAAGCAAAACCAAAGAAAAGACAGGTCTTACCAGATCCTGTTTTCGGTGATGTAAAGGTAACGAAGTTCGTTAACCATTTAATGTATGATGGCAAGAAGAATACTGCCTATGAAATTTTCTATTCCGCTTTGGAAACTGTAAAGACCAAATTACCGAACGAAGAAAAATCTGCACTCGAAATTTGGAAAGCTGCACTCGATAATATTACTCCCCAAGTCGAAGTGAAATCCCGCCGTGTAGGTGGTGCTACATTCCAAGTTCCTACTGAAATTCGCCCTGATCGCAAAGAATCTATTTCAATGAAGAATTTGATCATCTATTCTCGCAAGAGAGGTGGAAAGACTATGTCTGACAAACTTTCTGCAGAGATTGTTGATGCATTCAACAACCAGGGAGGAGCATATAAAAGAAAAGAAGATATGCATCGCATGGCAGAAGCAAACCGTGCATTTGCTCACTTTAGGTTTTAATTAGTATTAGTTTATAGGAGATTATAAAAGACAATGGCAAAAAGTGACGAACTTTTAAAATACACAAGAAACATCGGTATCATGGCGCATATTGATGCAGGGAAGACTACGACTTCAGAACGTATTCTTTTCTATACCGGATTGACTCACAAAATCGGTGAGGTTCATGATGGCGCTGCGACTATGGACTGGATGGCACAAGAGCAGGAACGTGGTATTACAATCACCTCTGCTGCTACAACAACTTTCTGGAATCATAATAACGAGAAATATAAAATAAACCTGATTGATACCCCGGGGCACGTTGACTTCACAGTTGAAGTTGAACGTTCTTTGCGTATCCTTGATGGTGCAGTTGCCGCATTTTGTGCAGTTGGTGGTGTAGAACCCCAATCAGAAACAGTATGGAGGCAAGCTGATAAGTATAATGTACCAAGAATCGGTTATGTAAATAAAATGGACCGTTCGGGTGCAAACTTTTTTGAAGTAGTTCGTCAGGTTAAAGATGTATTAGGTGCAACTCCTTGCCCGATACAGATACCCGTTGGTGCGGAAGAAAAGTTTAAAGGTGTAGTAGACCTTGTAACGATGAAAGCCATTCTGTGGCATGATGAAACAATGGGAGCAGAATATTCGATAGAAGAAATTCCTGCGGATTTGGTAGCTGAAGCCGAAGAATGGAGAGATAAAATGCTTGAAGTGCTGGCTGAATGTGATGATAGCTTAATGGAGAAATACTTTGAAGATCCTTCTACTATCACAGAAGACGAGATCAGAGTAGCAATCCGTAAAGGAACATTGGCTATGCAGATCAACCCAATTATTTGTGGTTCTTCTTTCAAAAACAAAGGTGTACAAACTTTATTGGATTCTGTATGTAATTATCTTCCGAGTCCGATGGATACACCGGCTATTGAAGGTACAGATCCGAGAGATTCGGACAAGGTGATCGTTCGTACTCCTCAATCAAGTGAGCCATTAACAGCTTTGGCATTTAAGATTGCAACAGACCCCTATGTAGGCCGTCTTTGCTTCTTCCGTGTATATTCTGGAGAATTGCATGCCGGTTCATATGTATTGAATACCCGCTCTGATAAGAAAGAACGTATTTCACGTTTGTTCCAGATGCACTCAAACAAACAAAACCCAATGGAATTGATTGGTTGTGGTGACATCGGCGCAGGTGTAGGTTTTAAAGATATCCGTACAGGTGATACATTGTGTGATGAAGCTCATCCGATTGTATTGGAATCAATCGAATTCCCAGAACCTGTAATCGGTATAGCTGTTGAACCAAAAACACAGAAAGACTTAGATAAGCTGGGTATCGGATTGGCTAAATTGTCAGAAGAAGATCCAACTTTCCGTGTTCAGACAAATGAAGATACAGGTCAAACCGTAATAAGCGGAATGGGTGAGCTTCACTTGGAGATCATTATCGACCGTCTACGTCGTGAATTTAAAGTAGAATGTAACCAGGGACGTCCTCAGGTAACTTATAAAGAAGCGATCAGCAAGTCTGTTGAACTTCGTGAAGTATATAAGAAACAATCTGGAGGTCGTGGTAAATTCGCTGATATCATTGTTCGTGTTGAACCGGCTGATAAAGATTTTGAAGGTGAATTGCAGTTTGTTGACGAAGTAAAAGGTGGTAATATTCCTAAAGAGTTTATACCTTCTGTACAGAAAGGATTCCAAAAGGCTATGAAGAATGGTATTTTGGCAGGTTATCCGCTGGATCAGTTGAAAGTGACTCTTATTGATGGTTCTTACCATACTGTCGACTCTGACCAGTTATCTTATGAAATCTGTGCAATCCAGGCATTCAAGAGTGCTTCGGAAAAAGCCAGCCCTGTTTTGATGGAACCAATCATGAAGATTGAAGTGGTTACTCCGGAAGAAAGTATGGGTGATGTAATTGGTGACTTGAACAAACGTCGTGGACAGGTTGAAGGTATGGAAACAAGCCGTACTGGAGCTCGTATCGTAAAAGCTAAAGTTCCTTTGGCTGAAACATTCGGATACGTAACAGCCTTGCGTACGATTACTTCGGGAAGAGCAACTTCTTCCATGCAGTTCTCGCATTATACGGAAGTATCCGGCTCAATAGCTAAGCAGGTGCTGACTGAAGTTCAAGGACGTGTTGATCTTATAAAATAAAAAAAAATTGGGGGAGAGAATGGCTCTTTCCCCAATTATTAATAGATAATTAACAAATAGAAATGAGCCAAAAAATTAGAATTAAATTGAAATCTTACGATTATTCTTTGGTAGACAAGTCTGCTGAAAAAATCGTAAAGACAGTAAAGGCTACCGGTGCAGTAGTAAGTGGTCCTATACCTCTGCCTACACACAAGCGTATCTTTACAGTGAACCGCTCTACGTTCGTTAACAAAAAATCACGTGAGCAGTTCGAACTCTCTTCTTATAAGAGATTGATTGATATTTATAGCTCAACTGCAAAAACAGTTGATGCATTGATGAAACTGGAATTACCCAGTGGTGTGGAAGTTGAAATTAAAGTGTGATAATTAAAAATTAAGTGAAATGCCAGGATTGTTAGGAAAAAAAATCGGAATGACATCCGTTTTCAGTGCCGAGGGAAAGAATCTTCCATGCACTGTTATCGAAGTGGGTCCTTGCGTGGTTACACAAATTAAAACGCTTGAAAAAGATGGCTATGAGGCAGTACAGTTGGGTTTCTCTGACAAAAAAGAGAAACATACATCTAAGCCTGAAATGGGTCACTTTAAAAAAGCAGGTGTGACACCCAAGAGACACTTGGCTGAGTTCAAGAGTTTTGAAACTGCGTATAATCTAGGAGATGTAATCACTGTAGAATACTTACAGGATGCAGTCTATGTAGACGTGGTGGGAACATCTAAAGGTAAAGGATTCCAGGGCGTTGTAAAGCGTCATGGTTTTGGTGGAGTAGGACAGAGTACTCACGGTCAGCACAATCGTTTACGTGCTCCGGGTGCTATTGGTGCTTGTTCTTATCCTGCGAAAGTGTTCAAAGGAACGCGTATGGCTGGTCAGATGGGTAATGAACGTGTGACTGTTCAGAATCTGGAAGTGCTCAAGGTGATACCAGAGCATAATCTTTTATTGGTCAAAGGGTCTGTTCCCGGAGCAAAAGGTTCAATCGTATTAATTGAAAAGTAATGGAACTGAACGTATTAAATATTAAAGGAGAAGATACCGGAAGAAAGGTAACTTTAAACGATGCGATATTCAGCATTGAACCCAATGATCATGCTATTTATCTGGATGTAAAACAGTATATGGCAAACAAACGTCAGGGAACTCATAAGTCGAAAGAAAGAAGCGAAATGTCTGGAAGTACACGTAAGTTAATCCGTCAAAAAGGTGGTGGTGGAGCCCGTCGTGGTGACATTAACTCTCCTGTATTGGTAGGAGGTGCTCGTGTTTTTGGCCCAAAGCCAAGAGACTATAGTTTCAAACTGAATAAAAAAGTGAAGAGTCTGGCTCGTAAGTCAGCTTTGACTTATAAAGCGAAAGGCAATGCGATTATTGTTGTAGAAGATTTTTCAATGGAAACTCCCAAAACAAAAGAGTTTACAGCTATGGCGAAAAGTCTGAACCTTGCTGACTGCAAGTTGCTTTTGGTATTACCAGAAAACAATAAATCAATCTATTTGTCTGCCCGTAACCTGAAGAAGGCAAATGTAACTACGGCTTCTGAGTTGAATACATATAAGATTTTAGATGCTGCTAGTGTAATATTGACCGAAAAATCGGTAGAGAAGATCGAAGAACTTTTTAAAGCATAAGGAATAGAAAAATGGGAATAATTATTAAACCTATCGTAACTGAGAAACTAACAGCGATTACTGACAAAATGCCAAATCGCTATGGTTTTCGAGTTTCTCCTGATGCCAATAAGTTGCAGATTAAAGAAGCGATTGAAGGAATGTATAATGTAACTGTAGTTGATGTTAATACTATGAACTATGACGGAAAGCGTAAAAGCCGTTATACCAAATCAGGTATCATCAGCGGAAAACAGTCGTCATTCAAGAAAGCAATCGTAACGTTGAAAGAAGGAGAAATAATTGATTTCTTTAGTAATATCTAAAAAGAAATGGGAATACGCAAATTAAAGCCCACAACACCGGGGCAGAGACACAAGATTATTGGTGCATTTGATAAAATCACTGCAAGTACACCAGAAAAGTCTCTTGTAACAGGTAAAAAACGTACAGGTGGCCGTAACAACACTGGTAAGATGACAATGCGTTATATCGGTGGCGGTCATAAACAAAAGTACAGAATTATCGATTTCAAGAGAAATAAAGATGGCGTTCCAGCAACAGTTAAGTCAATAGAGTATGATCCAAATCGTACTTCACGTATTGCCTTGTTGTATTATGCCGATGGAGCCAAGAGTTATATCATTGCTCCAAACGGATTGGAAGTTGGCCAAACAGTGATTTCAGGTAGCGATGTGGCTCCTGAAATAGGGAATTCATTGCCGATGGCAAATATCCCTGTAGGTACTATTATTCACAATATTGAGCTTCGTCCGGGACAAGGTGCAAAGTTTGTACGTTCTGCTGGAGGTTTTGCTCAGCTGACTTCAAGAGAAGGAACTTATGTGATTATAAGAATGCCTTCTGGTGAAACCAGGAAGATCCTTGCTGCATGCAAGGCTACTATTGGTAGTGTTGGAAATTCAGACCATGGTCTTGAAAAATCAGGTAAAGCCGGTCGTTCCAGATGGCTTGGACGTCGTCCGCGTAACCGTGGGGTTGTAATGAACCCGGTTGATCACCCAATGGGTGGAGGTGAAGGACGTGCTTCAGGAGGTCATCCAAGGTCTCGCAAAGGCTTGTATGCTAAGGGCTTGAAAACAAGAGCTCCGAAGAAACACTCTTCTAAGTACATTATTGAGAAAAGGAAAAAGTAATCTGATTAATTAAGTAAACTATGAGTCGTTCACTAAAAAAAGGCCCGTATATTAATGTAAAGCTTGAAAAGAAAGTTCTGACAATGAATGAGTCAGGAAAGAAAGCTGTCATTAAGACATGGGCAAGAGCTTCAATGATTTCGCCTGATTTTGTAGGCCATACTATTGCAGTTCATAATGGAAACAAGTTTATTCCTGTTTTTGTAACCGAGAACATGGTTGGGCATAAACTGGGTGAATTTTCCCCGACACGTACCTTCCGTGGTCACGCTGGTAATAAGAAAAAATAATCATCAAATAAAATGGGTGCTAGAAAAAGAATATCAGCTGAAGTAAGAAAAGAAGCAAAGAAAACCATGTATTTCGCAAAATTGCGAAATGTGCCTACTTCTCCCCGTAAGATGCGTCTCGTTGTAGATATGATACGCGGTATGGAAGTGTTTAGAGCATTAGGGGTTTTGAAGTTTTCCAATAAAGAAGCTTCAGCAAGAATAGAAAAATTGCTTCGCTCTGCCATTGCCAATTGGGAGCAAAAGAATGAGCGTAAAGCAGAAGCCGGAGAGTTGTTCGTTTCTTCAATATATGTAGATAATGCAGTAATACTGAAAAGAATGCGTCCAGCTCCGCAAGGAAGAGGATATAGGATTCGTAAACGTTCGAACCATGTTACTCTGTTTGTTGATACACGTAGTACAAACGATAGTCAAAATTAATTGTAGATGGGACAAAAAGTAAATCCGATTAGTAATCGTTTAGGAATTATCCGTGGATGGGATTCCAATTGGTATGGCGGAAAGAATTATGGAGATACTTTGCTTGAAGATAGCAAAATCCGTAAATATCTGAATGCCCGTCTTGCAAAGGCTAGTGTATCGCGTATTATTATTGAACGTACGTTGAAGTTGATTACAATTACAGTTTGTACATCACGTCCGGGTATTATTATTGGTAAAGGTGGTCAGGAAGTTGATAAGTTGAAAGAAGAATTGAAGAAGATCACAGACAAAGAAGTACAAATCAATATTTTCGAAATTAAAAGACCGGAATTAGATGCTGTGATTGTAGCAAATAATATTGCTCGTCAATTAGAAGGAAAAATTGCATACCGTCGTGCTATTAAGATGGCTATAGCCTCGACCATGAGAATGGGAGCAGAAGGTATTAAAGTGCAAGTCTCTGGTCGTTTGAATGGTGCTGAAATGGCCCGTTCGGAAATGTATAAGGAAGGAAGAACTCCTTTACACACTTTCAGAGCTGATATAGATTATGCTCTTGCTGAAGCGTTGACAAAAGTCGGGTTGCTTGGTATTAAAGTATGGATTTGTCGTGGAGAAGTATATGGTAAGAGAGATTTAGCTCCAGCATTTACTTCAACGAAAGAGTCCGGAAACAACCGTAGAGGCGGTGATAATGCCGGTGGAAGCAGGGAAAGAGGAGACAGAAACTTCAAAAAGAAGAGAGCTAATCGTTAAACATTAGAATTTTAAAGAGATGTTACAACCGAAAAAAACAAAGTTCAGAAGACAGCAAAAAGGCCGGATGAAGGGTGAAGCTCAACGAGGCCACGAGCTTGCTTTTGGTTCTTTTGGAATAAAATCGTTACAGAATAAATGGATTACCGGTCGTCAAATAGAGGCCGCCCGTATTGCTGTAACTCGTTATATGCAACGTCAGGGTCAGGTTTGGGTTCGGATTTTCCCGGATAAACCTATTACAAAGAAACCGGCTGAAGTACGTATGGGTAAAGGTAAAGGTTCTCCGGAAGGATTCGTTGCTCCGGTAACACCAGGACGTCTAATTTTCGAAATCGAAGGGGTACCTTTCGATGTTGCTAAGGAGGCATTGCGTCTGGCTGCTCAAAAACTTCCAGTTACTACGAAGTTTGTTGTGAGGCGTGATTATGATTATCAAAACGAAAATGTGTAATTGTTATGAAGATTGCAGAAGTTAGAGAATTAAGCACGAAAGAGCTGACTGAAAGAATTGAAGCAGAGAAGGCATCTCTCGAACAGAAGGTTATCAATCATAGTATTTCACCGATGGATAATCCGGCGCAAATCAAACAATCACGCAGAACAATTGCGCGTATGTTGACAGAATTACGCCAAAGAGAACTTAACAACAAATAATCGATGAGCCTGATGGAAATAAGAAAATTGAGAAAAGAAAGAACGGGTGTAGTCTATAGCAACAAGATGGATAAAAGCATCACAGTTGCGGTTAAGTGGAAAGAAAAACACCCTATTTACGGGAAGTTCGTGAATAAAACAAAGAAGTTTCATGCTCACGACGAAAAGAATGAATGTAATATCGGTGATACCGTAAAAATTATGGAGACTCGTCCTTTGAGTAAAACAAAGAGATGGAGACTTGTTCAAATAATCGAAAGGGCTAAGTAATATGATACAGCAAGAATCAAGATTAATAGTTGCCGATAACAGTGGTGCTAAAGAAGCATTGTGTATCCGCGTATTGGGTGGAACAAGAAAGCGCTATGCTACTGTTGGTGATGTGATTGTGGTTGCAGTTAAAAGTGTAATCCCTTCAAGTGATGTAAAAAAAGGTGCTGTTTCAAGAGCTATTATTGTTCGCACAAAAAAGGAGATTCGCCGTCAGGATGGTTCATATATTCGTTTTGACGATAATGCATGTGTATTGTTGAATGCATCCGGTGAAATTCGCGGTAGCCGTATTTTTGGACCAGTAGCCAGAGAGCTTCGTGCGACGAACATGAAAATCGTATCACTTGCACCTGAAGTGCTTTAATTTGTAAAACGTAAGGTAATGAATAAATTACATATCAAAAAAGGCGATATAGTATTTGTTAATACCGGAGAAGACAGAGGTAAAACAGGTCGTGTCCTCGAAGTGCTTGTAAAAGAAAAGCGCGCCATTGTCGAAGGTGTTAATATGGTGTCTAAGCACGCCAAGCCAAGTGCTAAAAACCCTCAGGGAGGGATTGAGAAAAAAGAAGCGCCGGTTCACATTTCCAACTTGAATGTTGTAGACCCTAAATCAGGAAAACCTACACGTGTGGGACGGAAATTAAATGAGAAAGGAGTTTTAGTACGTTACTCTAAAAAGTCAGGGGAGGAAATGAAGTGATGAGCAATACAGCCAATCTTAAGAAAGAGTACAAGGAAAGAATCGTTCCTGCTTTAACAAAAGAATTTGGGTATAAATCTGTCATGCAGGTTCCTGTTTTGAAAAAGATTGTTATCAATCAAGGGTTAGGTACGGCAACAGCAGATAAAAAAATCATAGATGTTGCGATTACAGAACTGACAGCTATTACCGGACAAAAAGCAGTTGCAACTGTATCTAAGAAAGATATTTCAAACTTTAAGTTACGTAAAAAAATGCCGATCGGTGTAATGGTAACATTGCGTCGTGAGCAAATGTATGAATTTTTGGAAAGATTAGTACGTATAGCTCTTCCGCGTATTCGTGACTTTAAAGGTATTGAAAGTAAACTGGATGGTAGAGGAAATTATACTCTCGGTGTACAGGAACAAATAATCTTCCCGGAAATTAATATTGATAATATTGTTAAAATATTGGGAATGAATATTACCTTTGTGACCTCTGCGAAAACAGACGAAGAAGGGTATGCTTTATTGAGAGAATTTGGTTTACCTTTTAAGAATATTAAAAAAGATTAAACATTTATGGCGAAGGAATCAATGAAAGCCCGTGAGGTAAAAAGGGCGAAGCTGGTTGCTAAGTATGCTGAGAAGAGAGCAAAATTCAAAGCAGAAGGTAATTATGAAGCTTTGCAGGCTTTACCAAAGAATGCTTCTCCGGTACGCTTGCACAATCGTTGCAAAATTACCGGACGTCCGAAAGGCTATGTACGCCAATTCGGCATTTCTCGTATTCAACTGCGTGAAATGGCATCTAATGGATTAATACCGGGTGTTAAAAAAGCAAGTTGGTAAGATTTTATTGTTAAATATTGTCCCGAAAGCCGGGATCAATTTAATTATTTATATATGACAGATCCTATAGCAGATTATTTGACAAGATTGCGTAATGCGATTAAAGCGAAGCACAGAGTAGTTGACGTGCCCGCGTCAAATTTAAAGAAAGAGATCACAAAGATCCTTTTCGACAAAGGCTACATTCTTAACTTTAAGTTTGTAGATGATGGTCCTCAAGGTACAATTAAAATTGCCTTGAAGTATGACTTGGTAAATAAAGTGAATGCAATCAAGAAACTGGAAAGAGTTTCAAGTCCTGGTTTACGTAGATACGTTGGCTATAAAGATATGCCAAGAGTATTAAACGGTTTGGGTATTGCTGTCCTTTCTACTTCTAAAGGTGTAATGACTGACAAAGAAGCCCGCGAATTAAAGATTGGTGGTGAGGTATTATGTTATGTGTATTAATTTTTAGGAGGAAAACAGAATGTCAAGAATAGGAAAATTACCCATAGAAATACCTGCCGGTGTAACAGTTACTGTAAAGGATAATGTAGTTACGGTGAAAGGCCCTAAAGGCGAACTAACTCAAAACATTAATCCAGATATTAAAATTTCAATAGAAGATGGTATTCTTGAACTGACAAGACCGACAGACGAAAAAAAACATCGTGCAATGCATGGTTTATATCGCTCTCTTATCAATAACATGGTAATAGGTGTGTCTACTGGTTATAGAAAAGAGCTAGAATTAGTTGGTGTTGGTTATCGTGTGTCAAATACAGGTCAGTTGCTAGATCTTTCTTTAGGATATACTCATAATATCTTTTTCCAATTGCCGAAAGAGATTACAGTAGAAACGAAGACTGAAAGGAATAAGAATCCTCTTATTATTTTGGAATCAGCTGATAAACAATTGATAGGTCAGATTTGTGCTAAAATACGCTCATTCAGGATGCCAGAGCCTTATAAAGGTAAAGGTATTAAGTTTGTTGGCGAAACTATTCGCAGAAAGTCTGGTAAATCAGCTGGTAAGTAATTGTACGTAAACTGAAATTATCATGACAACGAAAATAGAAAGAAGATTAAAGATAAAACAAGGCATACGTTCGAAAGTATCCGGTACACCAGAACGTCCACGCCTTACTGTGTTTAGAAGTAATAAACAAATCTATGCACAACTTATAGATGATACAACAGGTAAGACTTTGGCCACCGCTTCTTCTTTAAAACTGGAAGATAAAGCTCCTAAAAAAGAAATAGCAGCGAAAGTTGGTGAACAAATTGCAAAGAATGCCCAGGAAGCAGGCATCCAGGCAGTTGTTTTCGATCGTAATGGTTACCTGTATCATGGTAGAATTAAAGAATTGGCAGATGCTGCGCGTAACGGCGGCCTTAAATTTTAATGAAGATGGCAGGAGTTAATAATAGAGTTAAATCGACCAACGACTTAGAGTTGAAGGATAGATTAGTTGCAATAAACCGTGTAACCAAAGTTACAAAAGGAGGACGTACATTTAGTTTTGCTGCTATTGTTGTAGTAGGAAACGAAGATGGTATTGTTGGTTGGGGCTTAGGTAAGGCCGGTGAGGTAACAACAGCTATCGCTAAAGGTGTAGAAGCTGCAAAGAAAAATTTGATTAAAGTACCTGTTCATAAAGGAACGATACCCCATGAGCAAATTGCCAAATTTGGTGGAGCACAAGTTCTTCTTAGACCAGCTACTCATGGTACAGGGGTTAAAGCCGGAGGTGCTATGCGTGCTGTTCTTGAAAGTGTGGGTATTACTGACGTTTTAGCAAAATCGAAAGGTTCTTCGAACCCTCATAACTTGGTAAAAGCGACAATCGAAGCCCTTAATGAATTAAGAAGCCCATTCACTGTAGCTCAAAACAGAGGCGTGTCTGTGGAAAAAGTGTTTAATGGTTAAAAAAAGGAGGATTTATTATGGCGACTATAAAAATTAAACAAGTTAGGAGCAGAATTAAATGCCCGAAGGACCAAAAGAGAACACTTGATGCGCTAGGTCTGAAGAAAATGAACCGCGTAGTAGAACATGAAGCTACTCCGGCCATTTTAGGAATGGTTGAAAAAGTGAAACATTTAGTTTCTGTAGAAAAGTAATAATTGGTTTAAAGAATATACGATATGAATTTATCTAATTTAAAACCGGCAGAAGGATCTGTTAAAACCAGAAAAAGAATTGGACGTGGACCAGGTTCAGGATTAGGCGGTACCTCTACAAGAGGTCATAAAGGAGCCAAATCCAGATCAGGTTATTCAAAGAAGATTGGTTTTGAAGGAGGTCAGATGCCAATACAAAGACGTTTGCCGAAATTTGGTTTCAAAAATATTAACCGAGTAGAATATAAGGCTATTAACATTGCTGTATTGCAAGATTTGGCGGATAGTCAAAAAATGACAAAGATTGGAATTGCAGAGTTGATGAAAGCTGGATTTATTTCTGCCTCACAGTTAGTTAAAATTCTTGGTAATGGAAACCTGACAGCGAAATTAGAAGTTGAAGCTCATGCTTTCTCTAAAAGTGCTGAGGCCGCTATTCAGGCTGTGGGTGGAACAGCCGTTAAACTCTAAGTTATGAGAGCAATTGAAACAATAAAAAATATCTGGAAGATTGAGGATCTACGGAATCGGATTATAACCACATTAGTTTTAGTGGGTATTTACCGGTTCGGAACGTATGTCGTTCTTCCGGGTATTGACCCTAAATCGTTGACCGCATTACATGAACAAACAAGAGGTGGGTTGCTCGCTTTGTTAGATATGTTTGCTGGAGGTGCATTTTCCAATGCCTCTATTTTTGCGTTGGGGATTATGCCATATATTTCTGCATCTATTGTGATGCAATTGTTGGCAATAGCAATCCCTTCGTTTCAAAAATTGCAGCGTGAAGGTGAAAGTGGACGTCGCAAAATTAATCAGTGGACACGCTATCTAACTGTTGCTATTTTATTATTACAAGGTCCGACATATCTTGTAAACCTGAATGTACAACTTAGAGCTGTTGGGGCAGCAATGCCTTCCGGTCTATGGTTTACTCTATCGTCGACTATCATTTTGGCGGCTGGGAGTATGTTCGTTCTATGGTTAGGAGAAAGGATAACAGATAAAGGTATTGGTAATGGTATCTCTTTCATTATTTTAGTGGGAATTATTGCGAGACTTCCACATTCTTTGTTCCAGGAATTTATTTCTAGAACAAGTGAAAAAACCGGGGGATTGGTAATGTTCTTGTTTGAGATGTTAGTATTGTTACTTGTTATAGCTGGCGCTATTTTGTTGGTGCAAGGAACTCGTAAAGTGCCTGTGCAATATGCAAAGAGAATTGTTGGTAATAAGCAATATGGCGGTGCGCGGCAATATATACCTTTAAAAGTGAATGCTGCAAATGTGATGCCTATCATCTTTGCTCAAGCTATTATGTTCATTCCAATCTCTATTGTTGGATTTTCTAATACAGGAAATACAAGTAATTTTTGGGCTGCATTTATGGATAATACGGGTTTTTGGTATAATTTCGTTTTTGCAGTGTTAATTATACTGTTCACTTATTTCTATACAGCTATAACTATTAATCCTACACAAATGGCTGATGATTTGAAGAGAAATAATGGATTCATTCCAGGGGTGAAACCTGGAAAAGCTACTAAAGATTATTTAGATGCAATAATGGATCGCATAACTCTTCCCGGAGCATTTTTCCTTGCTTTGGTTGCTATTATGCCTGCTTTTGCAAGAATTGCAGGTGTCAGCATGGAATTTTCACAGTTTTTTGGTGGAACTTCCTTGTTGATTTTGGTAGGTGTTGTATTGGATACATTGCAGCAAGTAGAAAGTCATTTGTTGATGCGTCATTATGACGGATTATTGAAATCAGGAAGAATTAAAGGACGTTCAGGCTCAGTAGCCGCTTATTAAGAATGATATATCTAAAGACAGATGAAGAGATAGAACTGATGCGTTTAGCCAACCAACTGGTTGGCAGAACGCAGGCAGAACTGGCTAAACATATTAAACCAGGGATTACTACACTTCAACTGGATAAAATAGCGGAGGAATTTATCAGGGATAATGGGGCTTATCCAGCTTTTTTAGGCTATAATGGTTTTCCGAATTCTTTATGTACTTCTGTAAATGAGCAGGTAGTGCATGGAATTCCTTCGTCAAAGGTTGTTTTGAAGGAAGGTGATATTGTTTCTGTTGATTGTGGCACAGTATTGAATGGTTTTGTTGGAGATTCCGCATATACCTTCTGTGTTGGTGAGGTTGAACCAGAGGTGAAAAAATTACTGAAGATAACAAAAGAATCTCTTTATTTAGGTATCCAACAAGCTGTAGAAGGCAAGAGGATCGGAGATATCAGTAATGCTATTCAAACTTATTGCGAATCAAATGGCTATTCTGTCGTGCGAGAATTAGTTGGTCATGGTATAGGACGAAAAATGCATGAAGAACCGGAGGTTCCGAATTATGGACGTCGTGGACATGGGCCGTTATTACGTAAAGGAATGTGTATTTGTATTGAACCAATGATCAATATGGGAAGTAAAAATGTAGCATTTGAACAAGATGGTTGGACTGTTCGTACGAAAGACCGGAAATGTTCTGCACATTTTGAACATTGCATTGCCATTTGTTCGGAAGGGCCTCAGATTTTATCATCTTTTGAGTTTTTAGAAGAAGTTCTTGGAAATAACGTAATTTAAGTAGTATATATGGCTAAACAGGCTGCAATAGAACAAGATGGAGTAATTGTCGAAGCATTATCTAACGCAATGTTTCGGGTAGAATTAGAGAATGGGCATGAAATCACTGCTCATATCTCGGGAAAGATGCGAATGCATTATATTAAAATTCTCCCAGGCGATAAGGTAAGAGTAGAGATGTCTCCATATGATCTATCGAAAGGTAGAATTGCTTTTAGATATAAATAAAAATAACAAGATATGAAAGTAAGAGCATCTTTAAAAAAGCGTACTCCTGATTGCAAAATAGTAAGGAGAAAAGGACGCTTATATGTGATCAACAAGAAAAACCCGAAGTTCAAACAACGTCAGGGATAATTTATTATTTTTGTAAATTAATCAATAGTAGGTAATTATGGCTATAAGAATAGTTGGCGTTGACTTGCCACAGAATAAAAGAGGAGAAATTGCTCTGACCTATATTTATGGGATTGGTCGTAGTTCAGCAAACTCTATCTTGGAAAAAGCGGGAATTGATCGCGATATTAAAGTGAAAGACTGGACAGATGACCAAGCAGCGAAGATTCGTGAAATAATCGGTGAAGATTATAAAGTAGAAGGGGATCTTCGTTCGGAAGTACAGTTAAACATCAAACGTTTGATGGATATTGGTTGTTATCGGGGCATTCGTCACCGTATTGGTTTGCCTTTAAGAGGACAAAGCACTAAAAACAATGCACGTACTCGTAAGGGAAGAAAGAAAACAGTTGCAAATAAGAAGAAAGCTACTAAATAATAAGAGTTAATATGGCAAAAAAATCAGTCGCAGCTAAGAAGAGAAACGTGAAGGTTGACGCTTATGGTCAAGCTCATATCCATTCTTCTTTTAATAACATTATCATATCTCTTGCTAATAGCGAAGGTCAAGTGATTAGCTGGTCTTCGGCAGGTAAGATGGGATTCAGAAGTTCTAAAAAGAATACTCCTTATGCCGCTCAGATGGCCGCTCAGGATTGTGCTAAAGTAGCGTATGATTTGGGCTTGAGAAAGGTGAAAGTGTATGTGAAGGGTCCAGGGAACGGACGTGAGTCTGCTATCAGAACAATTCATGGTGCTGGTATTGAGGTTACTGAAATTGTAGACGTTACTCCATTACCACATAATGGATGTCGTCCTCCCAAAAAGAGAAGAGTATAACAAATTAATTCTTAGATTTTGGATCAGAAATTGAGAATAGATTACATATTAACCTTTCCCTCTCTGTGATCGCGGCTGCTCAACTTCAGATTCAAACAGAACAATTAAAATAATTAAAAAATGGCTAGATATACTGGACCTAAGACAAAAATTGCCCGTAAGTTTGGCGAAGCTATTTTCGGACCGGATAAAGTTCTTTCTAAGAAGAATTATCCTCCCGGACAGCATGGTAATGCCAGAAAAAGAAAAACGTCAGAATATGGCATTCAGCTTCGCGAGAAGCAAAAAGCAAAATATACATATGGTGTATTAGAGAAACAATTTAGAAACTTATTTGATAAAGCAGCTCGTTCACGTGGTATTACAGGGGAAGTTCTACTACAATTGCTCGAGGCACGTTTGGATAATATCGTATTCCGTTTAGGAATTGCTCCTACCAGAGCAGCCGCTCGTCAATTGGTTTCTCACCGTCATATTACAGTTGATGGGAAAGTTGTAAATATTCCTTCTTATTCTGTAAAACCTGGACAGGTTATTGGTGTAAGAGAAAGATCCAAATCCTTGGAAGTTGTATCTGGAGCATTAGCAGGCTTCAATCACAGCAAATATCCATGGCTTGAATGGGATCAGCCTTCATTAAGTGGAAAATTACTGCATTTGCCCGAGAGAGCTGACATTCCTGAAAATATTAAAGAGCAGTTGATCGTAGAATTGTATTCTAAATAATAATTGATTTCCATGGCGATATTAGCATTTCAAAAACCCGATAAAGTATTAATGTTAGAAGCGGACAATTTTTACGGAAAGTTTGAATTCCGTCCGTTGGAACCCGGTTACGGGATTACAATTGGTAATGCCCTGCGCCGTATTCTATTGTCGTCACTTGAAGGTTTTGCTATTACATCCATAAAAATCGACGGAGTAGATCATGAATTTGGTACGGTACCCGGCGTTTTAGAAGATGTAACCAACATCATTTTGAATTTGAAACAAGTTTGCTTCAAACATATAGTTGACGATATTGAGAATGAAAAAGTAAGTATTACTGTTTCGGGTTCGGAAGTGTTCAAAGCTGGTGATATAGGTAAACAACTAACAGGATTTGAAGTGTTAAATCCTGATTTGGTTATTTGCCGCTTAGATCCGAGTGCAAGTTTTCAGATTGAATTAACAATAAACAAGGGACGTGGATACGTTCCAGCGGATGAAAATAGAGAACAAAGTTCAGATGTTCATGTGATTGCTATTGACTCTATCTATACTCCGATACGTAACGTTAAATATTCAATTGAAAATTTCCGTGTTGAGCAAAAGACGGACTACGAAAAGTTAATTATTGAAATAACCACAGACGGTTCTATCCATCCTAAAGATGCCTTAAAAGAAGCAGCAAAGATTCTAATTCATCACTTTATGTTATTCTCTGACGAGAAAATTGCTATCGAGACAGTTGATTCCGATGGTAATGAAGAATTTGATGAAGAAGTACTTCACATGCGACAACTACTTAAGAGTAAATTGTCGGATATGGATCTTTCAGTTCGCGCACTTAATTGCTTGAAGGCTGCAGACGTTGAAACTTTAGGTGAGTTGGTTAAGTTCAATAAGAATGACTTGTTGAAATTCCGTAACTTCGGAAAAAAATCACTTACCGAACTTGACGAACTGCTTGAAAGCCTAAATCTTTCTTTCGGTATGGATATCACTAAATATAAATTAGATAAAGAGTAAGTAAAGCGATGAGACATAATAAGAAATTCAATCATTTAGGTCGTACGAACACTCACCGTCAGGCGATGCTGGCGAATATGGCTTCTTCTTTAATCCAACATAAGAGAATCTTTACAACGACTGCAAAGGCTAAAGCTCTCCGCAAATATATTGAACCGATTATCACGAAGTCTAAAGAAGATACAACTCATTCAAGACGTATCGTGTTTAGTTATTTGCAGAACAAACATGCCGTAACAGAACTCTTCCAGGAAGTATCACAGAAGATTGCTGATCGTCCGGGAGGTTATACCCGTATTCTGAAGACAGGACACCGTTTGGGTGATAATGCAGCTATGTGCTTTATTGAATTGGTAGACTACAACGAAAACATGTTGAAAGATACCAAGAAGAAAGCAGCTAAGACTACAAGACGTTCGCGCAAAAAAGCAACAACAGATGCTCCGGCAACTGAAGCTGTTGTAGTAGAAGAAGCTCCAAAGGCAAAGAAAGCTCCAAAAGCTGCTGCACCTGTTGAAGAGGAAGCACCAAAAGTGGAAGCTGCATCAGAAGTTGAAGCTCCAGCTGCTGAAGAAGCTCCTGAGAACAAAGAAGAAAAAGCTGCTGAATAATATAAGGCAACTTTTAGATAATAGAGAACAAGCATTCATACATATGGATGCTTGTTTTTTCATGCAGCATTTTTGATTTTCTAACATCTATACATATAAATAGAGTGAAGATGAAAAATCGTATTTACAGGTATTTCCTGATGTTAGCCATTGCAATACTATTTCCTACTGTTTGTTTTGCAGAAAAGCCAACTTTTAAACGGCATGAGCTAGCTACCTATTTTGGTTACGCAAATATGCTAGCAGGAACGGGCGGACTTACCAACACCTCAAATAGTTATGAGAAAAAGCTTCGCTCGGGTATTTCATGGGATGCTCAGTATTATTATAATCCGATAAGGGAGGTGGGCCTTGGGATTCTCTATTCCGGTTTTACTTCGAAGGCCTCACATGCTACTGGTTCCGATCACTTGTTTACACATTATATTGCTCCGCAGTTTGCTGGTAACTTATTAAATAAAGAACGATGGCGCATTCGCCTGAACATGGGGGTGGGATATATACGCTACTTCAATGACAGTAAGGTGTACGGAAAGGAGCGGAAAGTTACAGGAGGACGCATTGCCGGGAATCTCGGACTTCGGGGCGAATACCTGTTTACTTCACATTGGGGTGTGTCAGTTGTTGCCCAATATATTCTTTCCTCCATACGAAAAGTAGATATTGATTATCATGGTGAAACGATTAAAGTAAAATTTCCCTCGGATAATCGATTGTCATTGTCAAGGCTCAATCTTTCAGCCGGCATAAATTACCATTTTTAATGCATAGTAGATGAAAAGACTTGTTTATATATTATTGCCTTTACTACTCCTTTTGAGCTGTGCAGAAGATGAAACAGTAGATGTTACGGTTATGCCGGCAGAAACAACTGAGGGGCTTAACACCTTCGGCTGTCTTATTGATGGTTGGGTTTATGTTGGAGGACGTTATGCACAGTGGGTAGGAATAATCCCCTCAGAGTCCATTTCTTTCTATTATAATGAAACGGCGGATATGGAAGTCAGCGTATGCGTCAAGCCAGGAAAGGTAATCTCGTTTACGATTCAGCAGCCCGGAGAAGGGAAAAGTTGTATTATAACAAATGTCTTATGGGATGACAGAGAACTACCGGATGGAACTGCCGTGATCACCCGTTTTGATACGGATGCCCGAATTATTAGTGGACGCTTCGAAAGCGATATCGTCAACGAAGGTCGTTTTGATGTACGATATAGTATCCGTTAATTCACATACGTGCCAATAAAAACAGGACGTTAGCTATTTTTATTGGCTAACGTCCTGTGAAATATAAGTCGTGTCTTAAAATCAATCTATTGCATTCCAGCCTTGAGCGATTAGTTTTACTTCGCCTCCGTCACGGCCTACCAGATAGTTGCCAAGCTCGGGTTTTGTGATATGGCCAATGACATGTACTCCTTTCATCGCAGCTACTTGTTCGTGCATGCTTAGCGGAACGGTAAATAGTAACTCGTAATCTTCGCCACCATTCAGGGCAGCAGTAACCAGGTTCATATTGAATTGCTCAGCCATGGAGGCAGTCTGAAAGTCAATAGGAATGCGGTCTTCGTAGATACGGCATCCTACGTTGCTTTCTTTAGAAATGTGTAGCAGTTCGGACGAAAGGCCGTCTGAAATGTCAATCATGGAAGTAGGAACAATTCCTGTATTTTCCAACATTTCGATAATATCTTTGCGTGCTTCGGGCTTTAGCTGACGTTCCAGCAAGTATTCTTTTCCTCCAAAGTCGGGCTTAAAATCGGTTTCTCCCGAGAATGCTTTCTTCTCCCGTTCCAGCAATTGCAGACCCATATAAGCGGCTCCCAAATCACCGGAAACACATACCAGGTCGGTGTCTTTTGCTCCGCTCCGATAGGCAATTTTATCTTTGTCGGCTTCGCCAATGCAGGTAATGCTAATGGTTAATCCGGTGAGGGATGCAGAGGTGTCTCCGCCAACCAGATCCACGCCGTAGACTTCGCACGCCAGCTTAATGCCATTATACAATTCGTCGATGTTTTCTACCGAAAAGCGTTTGGAAATACCAATCGAAACAGTTATTTGCTTCGGTTTTCCGTTCATGGCATAAATGTCTGAAAAATTGACAACTGCCGCTTTATATCCTAAATGCTTCAAAGGCACATATGTCAGGTCGAAGTGGATACCTTCCAGTAGTAAATCGGTGGTAACCAAAACCTGCTTATCATAATTCAATACAGCTGCATCGTCGCCTACACCTTTTAGCGTACTTTCATTCTTGAGTTCAATTTTTTCAGTAAGGTGGCGTATCAGTCCAAACTCGCCTAAAGAGGCTATCTCAGTTTCTTTTGTCATATTTACGTAAAATACTATTTCTATTAAATGATACAATATGTTTTAATACCAGATCGTCTAAAGAAGTAGCCGCTTCTGCTTCAAACCTGATCGTGATAGGAAGGTAATACAAGGCATCTTTCCAATCTTCAGGTATCAGCGGATTCTTTTGTAGCCTGGCAGCATCCTTTTCTGTGACAAGTATGTATTTGTCGGGAGAGTTCACCCGTGTGAATGTTTCACTTATCTTTTTAATATCCTGTTTGCTGAATGTATGATGATCAGGATATATTTGTGAGATAACATGATCGCTGCAGTTTTTCACTTTATCTACAAACGGGGCGGGCGCTGCCACTCCTGCCAGCAGCAATAGCTTGTCGTCTTTTTTTATATTGGATTTGAGCGGAGCCTTTTCTGGAAACAAAGGTTCCAGGTTTTCATAAACTACAGACGTGAAATAAATCTGCTGATGGGCAAATAGCTTCATTTCGTCCTTTATGATCCGGAAATCGATAGGCTTTAAGTCTTTGGGACATTTGGTGACAATCACTACATCGGCCCTGTTGATTTCACTGGCCGGTTCGCGTAAACGTCCGGTCGGCAACAACTTGTCGAGATAAAACAAACGGTTATAATCCGTCAGTACGATCGAAAAAGAAGGAGTAACATACCGGTGCTGATAGCCATCATCCAGCAGAATTACCTCCGGTTTCTGATCATCAGGCAGCGCCAGTAATTGCTTTATTCCCCTTCGCCGGTCGCTGTCCACAGCTACCGGAATATCAGGGAATTTACGTTTGATTTGATAAGGCTCATCTCCTATGGTCTGAGCCGAGCTTTTTTCATTCGCCAGGACATAGCCCTTTGTACTGCGCTTATATCCACGGCTTAGGATGGCTATTTTGTATTGATCTTTCAGCAGGCGGATCAGGTATTCTACATGAGGCGTTTTACCTGTGCCGCCTACTGAAAGGTTACCAACACTTATCACCGGAACAGGAAACTCTTCGGATGATAAGAGGCCCCAGTTAAAAAACAGGTTTCGGATTCTGATCCCTATTCCGTACAAGAAGGAAAAGGGCAAAAAGAAGTAATTCAATTTAAAGGAGCGGTCTGTCGGCATAATTTAGTTTAATCAGAATGAGTTTATTTCGTATGGGCATAAGGCCATTACACCATTTTGCGATTTCAGGTGATTAATCTTTTGCCACTTCATGTATTCGTCGCCCAGCATATCTTTCACGATTGACACTTTTATGTCTTCTATCTGTTTTTCCAATAAATCTTTGAAGAAATCGGTGGAATTAGATATGTCGGTTACATCATAATCAGTTAATTCGGCCAGCTCGGCAGCGATTGTTATTGCTTTGTCGAGACCGCCAAGTTCGTCTACCAAACCTCTCGCTTTGGCATCTTCTCCGGTCCATACACGTCCTTGCCCTATTTTGTCAATATCCTCTTTGCTCATGCCTCGGCCTTCGGCGCAGCGTGTAATGAACAAATCATATCCTTCTTCGATATAAGCCTGAACGATTGCTCTTTCGTTATCTGTCCATGGGCGCATGTTATTTCCCAGATCTGTAAACGTGTTGGTTTTTACTACGTCGGCTGTAACTCCCAGGTGTTTCATCAATCCGGTATAGTTGGAGAACATACCAAAGATACCAATTGATCCTGTCAATGTGTTTTTCTCAGCCACAATCTTATTAGCGGCACACGAAATGTAATATCCGCCGGAAGCTGCCATGTCTCCCATAGAAACAACGATTGGTTTCACTTTCTTCAGCTCAACGACTTCCCTCCAGATTTGTTCGGAAACATAGGCGCTTCCTCCTCCTGAATTTACGCGGAAAACTACGGCTTTTACATCTTCATCATTCTTTAGTTTGATTAGCTCGTCTACCATTTTTTCTGTTATCATGCTGCCACTGGTGGAGTAGGGAGAGGGAGCCTTGTACATGTCGATCGTACCTTCTGCATATAGAACGGCAACTTTGTCGTTCTTTCTTTTGCTTCCCTTGGTCTTGATATTTTTCATTTTATCAACGCCTACTGTTTTCAGCTTGTCTCCTGATTGTCCAGACAGTTCTTTGATATATTCTTCGGCTTCCGGTCTGTATTTCAGCTCATCTATAAAACTTAATTCTACCGCTTTTTCTGCCCCAGCCAGGCTGTAGCCTTTGTCTGCGAAATCGTTCACCTGCTGTGGCGTTACTCCCCGCGATTCGGCAATACCCTTAACCAGGTTGTTCCATATACCACCTACGTATGTCTGGATCTGCTCCCGGTTTTCATCGCTCAATTTGTCGAGCATGAACATTTCAACCGCTCCTTTGTATGTGCCTACGCGGAAAATTTCTGTTTCAACGCCTATTTTATTGCTAAGCCCTTTTACAAAAATGGTTTGAGAGCCCAGCCCATTGATCATCAATCCTCCTTTGGGATTCAAAAACACTTTGTCTGCCAGTGAGCATATATAATAGGAAGCTAATGAATAATGGTCTGCATAAGCTACCAAAAATTTGCCTGATTCTTTGAAGTCTTTCAGCTCGCGGTAGATGGCTTCGACTGAGGCGCTTCCTACTCCAAAAGATCCTGCGTCCAGGTAAATTCCCTTGATGTTGTCATTCTCTTTTGCCGAGCGAATCGCTTTCAACAAGGCATTCAGTGTTATAGCTTTGTCGCTTTGCCCCATTAATGAGTAGATAGGGTTTTCGTCGGCAATTTCCGTCACAGCTCCACTCAGCGACAACTTAAATACGGTGTTCTGCTTGGGAACAAATTCCGGCTGACTACTCATAGACGCCACCATTCCGATCATCACAAAGGAGCCGATAATAATTATAATACATACTGCTACA
Organism: Parabacteroides sp. PH5-46; assembly: GCF_029892785.1. Classification (GTDB taxonomy): domain Bacteria; phylum Bacteroidota; class Bacteroidia; order Bacteroidales; family Tannerellaceae; genus DFXE01. The sequence goes on along the minus strand of NZ_JARXXA010000014.1, from coordinate 70,951 downwards.
AACACTCCCAGTGTTGAAGCAAACATCATTTTGAAGAATTGTTTCATATCATTAGTTATTAGTTATAAGCCAAAGCTGAAGGTATATCCCACACAGTAGAAAATCCGGTTACCATAAGGTGAGTAATCATCTTGTGCCAGGTCGTATTGAAGCATGAGCGTCATAGGCCCCAGTTTTACTCCGGCACCAACCAAGCAAACGGGCACCATTCTTTCGTCTCTTGTCTTTACTCCTGTTCGCAGGTCTTTATCTGTTTGCCACATCCGATTTATCTCCGGCTGTACCATGATAACAGCATAAGGAATCGGATAAAACTTGCCATATACATTCATACCAAAGTAACTGTTAGTTTGTTTCCATTGGTCATTATTGTATTTTTCGCCGTAATAAGTATATGTAAACCCAGCTCCTGCATTGAAGTAATTCGAAAAATTGTAACCTACCTGAGGTGCAACATTTACTACTGTGTAATCACCGAATTGTAGCCCCAGACCTCCACTGAAAGTTAACCTGTTTAACTGGAACTGGGCACTTGCGCTTATTGTTAAGGCAGAAAATAAAAAGAAACAGATAATCCTTCTCATACGCACATTAAGTTATTAAAACTTTTAACACACAAACTTAATACAATATAATTAGAAATAGAAAAATGGAACTTGAAAAATTCTGTTTATCGTTTGCTCTTTTGGTAGAAAAGCGAAAGGCAATAACAAAAATTGGTTATAAATCATAAAATGAAACAAAAAAATATTTTTAAATCTTTATATTTGCAGCTCTTATTAGTGAAATATTATCAATGATTATTCTTAAAAATTTTATCTTATGAAAACGAACTTTTGGTTCTTACTTATTGCTGTATTAATCATCTCTTCTCAATCTTTTTCCGCCATTGGGCAGGAATATAAACCTTTTAGTAAGTTAGACGCCTCTCTCCGTTTTTCTACGATGGGACTTGGCTTGGAAGCGATTACTCCCTTGAGTCCTAATTTTAGAGCCCGGGCAGGTGTCGATTATTTAGGTTTCAATACAAGTCATTACAATATATCTTTGGAAGACAATGGAGGATATTTGAATAAGGCCTTTGGTTATACACCAGATTACAGGGCTAAATTTGGCCTCTCTATGTTTCATGGTCATTTATTAGTTGATTACCATCCTATGCCTACAGGTATTTTTTATATTACTGCAGGTGTATATGCCGGATCAAATAAAATAGATCTTGACGGTTTCCTGTCGAATCCGGAGAATGACAATATGGCTGTATTGTTACCCGGAATGGAGTGGCCCGAGTTGGATCTGGACGGACATAAAATAGATGTAACCAATGGATATGTTGAAGACCTGGAATTAAAACTGGGTGGTGCAATTAAACCATACCTGGGTTTTGGTTTAGGGAGAACATTCGGAAAGTCCAAGTTCGGCTATAAAGTGGAGTTAGGTGTACTGTATCAAGGCGATTACTCGGTAAAACAATCCGGTGTAAAGATAGATGAGGATTCCACAGGGCTGAATGATTTTGAAGATATAGACAAATACACCAAATGGTTAAAATGGTGGCCTATGGTGAACTTCCAATTAACGTATAATATCTTTTAATAGCAAAAAACAGACAAGGGCAACCTTTTTTGTATGAAAAGTTGAAAACCTAAAATGTCGGAAAAACATTTTGGTTTTCAACTTTTGCTTTTTATATGCTCTGCCAACAAGCAAATCTCGTCATCATTCAAACATACCTGATTATAAATCTCGCATAGCAATTCAGCGGTTGTTTTTTCATAATCTTTCTCCGAAGTTGTAATAAAGACCCCTCCGATGTCGGCTGCCCCCGGACTGGAAAGGAAATGCTCCTCGCCTTCAGCGAAATATTGCCGGGGTCGATGCTTCTTACGTGGGATAATGACAATAATCCAGCCGCCCTCCTGATAATAAGCGATAATATTCATCATAGGTTCTGTTTCCCCTTTAATTAATGGACTGCTTTGCAATCCGCTATATAGGAGATTAAATAACCTACTTGCTTCTTCTGGTCGGGTAGCTTTGATAATAAATCCGTTTCTCAGGTAACCATTAAAGGCATAAAGAGCTGCGTCTTCTGCTGTAACGATTGGCTGGTTTTGCTTCTGAAGTAATCCCCTCCATTCATTATCAATCGGCATATATCCGTGCGTGCAGGCTTGTAGATGGAGATGATCCGGCGCTGAGGCTCCACTTTGAGGACCGTTGTAAAAGACCGTATACGCAGGCAATTGGCAAGTAATCGCCAACAAGTTGGAGAAATAAGGTCTGATCTGTTGTAACTCATGCTCTCCGGATACGATAGTGAAATGCTCCGGAAAAATAGGGTAAGGGTTACATAGCAGAGAGAATTTATCATCTATCGGCAGGCTGATCTGCTCTGCCGGACGATTCTTTTCACATAAGAAACAAGGACGTTCACGTATGGAAGACGTATCCACTTTAGCACCCGAAGATACAATGCGCGTAGGATTGTATTGCACCTTGATTTGCGAATTTGCCAATGATATCTCCTTTATCCGGACACTACTACTCAATAACTGGTAATTAGTTTGAGCCAAAGGCCATAAGCGTATTTGTTCTTCAAAAAAGATTTCCGGCTTCATCGTTTGTTTGCTTTGATACGGGCTTCCAGTTCGCACGTTCTTAGTTTGTCTTTGTATTGATTATTTCTGTTTAGTTTTTCGATGTCTAGTGCGGCATCAGAATTTTCTTCCCATCGGCGACACAAGTATAATACATTATATATTCTTCCGATCCGGTATTCGCGGCTGATGCGTAAACCAATGGCATAATCTTCCCCATAGCTGGTATTTGGCATTTTTAGTTCCCTTAATAAGGGGCTGTAAAATGCCCTGGGAGCTCCCAGACCATTAATTCGCAAAGCATTATTAGGTCCATTCTCTGGCGTCCATTCTCTGTGATCAATAATTCCCGGAGGGATAGTACGCATGTTGAAGTCTGTCATTTGATAGGTGCCGATTACCATGGCACATTGCTCTTGGTGAAAGGTGTCTACGATTTTTTCAAGCGAATGTTCGTCACTATAAACATCATCACTATCCAGTTGTATCGCAAATTTGCCACATGCTGGGTGATGTACCCCTATATTCCAGCAGCCGCCAATTCCTAAATCTTCCCGTTCAGGAATGATGTGTAGGATTCGTTTGTCGGATGCCAAGCGGCGTATTTCCTCAGTGGTCCCATCAGTAGAATGATTGTCTATAATAATAAGATTAAATGGGAACGAGGTCTTTTGTGTCAGAACTGAACGTATCGCATCTGCAATGGTACGAATGCGATTGCGTACCGGAATAATAACAGAGGCCTCTGTTTGAAAAGGAATCCGGTTCAGGTCAATACTTTTAAAAGGTGCTTCTACGCATCCGCCTATTCTTTTCAGGTGCTCGGTGCAGGCTTTTTCCATTTCAATTTGTACTTCCCGGTTTTTCGGATCTACATAATCGAATTGTTTTTCTCCGGATTTACGTGTATCATTCTCTATCACCGTATAAAGATATTCATTAATGTGAACCGGTAGTTGTTGTTGAGATACTTTCAGACGTAAGTCATATAGTCCGGCAAAAGTATAATTCTCTGTCATGGACTGGACTGCCGTTTGCAAGGTCGTAGTCTTATATAATAAGAGGGAACCAAAGTCGAAATCATCCCGCAAACTCCCTCTCTGATAATCTATAAGCGGATGTGGAGTATGTTTACCTTCCTTCAGCTCGAAATGATCAGCATAAAACATTCCGGCAGAAGTATTGTCAGCAATGTTCAGCAGCCGCTCCAAGGCAAATAGTCCAATATTTAGTGCCTCTTGTTTTATATAAATCAACGAATAATCGGCAGTAGCCGTTGCAGCTATATTGCGAATACTTTCTGTACTCCATATCTGCTCCGTGTAAAGCATAATACAGCCAGGGATATTTTCTACATCAGGATTGTTTGTTATAAGGTATACATTATTAACTATATCTGATTTACTCAACTGATCTGCTGTTAGCCGGGTAGATTCAAACTGGGCATATGGAATGAAGCAATCGATGCGTTTCATGTTTTTATTGACAAAGATATAAATAAATATCTGTCAAAACCCGAAAAGTATCAATTTGTTAAATTGCTATATTTCAGATGGTTGACATTTTTATCGCGGAGAAATATGGAATTTAATGTAAAATATATGTAAAAAAAGTTGGTAGTTATAAATGATTTTATATCTTTGCATTGTATTCCTCTTTTAAGAGTGGAGAATATGAAGAAGTAAATAAGGATAAGTTTAGGGCAATTACATAAATTAACTAATTTTATTGCGAAAATACTTGCTTCGATTAATTAATTATAAAAAAAAAATTACCTTTGTGCTGTTGATTTGGTGTAAAAAGTAATTTCAAAGACTAATAAGTTCTCTTCATAAGAGAATATTGTGAGAGAAAGATAAGAATTAACCGTAAAAATGCTGAAAGGCGGGAGACCCCTTGTTTTGTGTCAGAACGGTGTATATAATTAAGACTAACAAGAAAGATAAGATGAGACGAATCTTCGTGTTTATTGTTGTTGTAACTGCAATATTACCCGTAATTAATAGTCAAACGGTTGCGGTGAAATCCAACTTACTGTACGATGTTACCAGTACGATCAACCTGGGTCTTGAGATAGGCTTAGCTCCTCAGTGGACGCTAGAGTTGCCTGTCAACTATAACCCATGGGATTTCCCGAAGGATCGCAAGCTGAAGCATTGGGGTGTGCAGCCTGAAGTCCGTTACTGGTTATGTGAAAAGTTCAATGGGCACTTCTTTGGTTTGCACGGACATGTAGCCGGCTATAATGTTGGAGGTCTGAAGATTTTTGGCCTGAACAATCACCGCTACGAGGGCAACCTGTACGGAGGCGGTATTTCTTACGGTTACCAGTGGATACTCAGTAAACGCTGGAGCATCGAGGCTACGGTTGGTGTGGGTTATACTTACCTGGATCACGCCAAATACCCTTGTGGAAAGTGTGAGAGTAAGATAGACGATTATACGAAGAACTACTTTGGCCCTACCAAAGCAGGAATCAGTATCATTTATATCATCAAATAAACCGTACCGAAAATGAAGAAGCTAATATATAGTATATGTGTAGGGGTTCTGTCCTTTGTATTTGTTACTCCCTCAGAAGCCCAAACCGAATCAGTGATCTTTGACGGGCAGATTCCGGTAAAGATCCAACGACTGAAACAAGTTGAAGACTCTGTTCAATTGGTAATGGACTTGGATTTGACAAACTTGAATCTAAATACACAACGTTATTTAGTACTAACGCCTAAATTAATCAATTCGCAAGGCCGTGAAGTAAAGTTGAAAAATCTGCTTGTCAATGGTCGTCAGCGTCAGAAGGCCTTTGAACGTGAAGTAACATTGAATGGCTGGGAGAAGCAAGTGAAAAACACCCATTATGCTATTATTCCATTAACATCTGAAAACCGTGGAATTCATCGCTACCGTCAGTCTGTAGCGTTTGAACCCTGGATGCGTGATGCGCGTATGGAAGTTGAAACGGACTTATGCGGCTGTGCAGGTTATGCTGAAGTATTAGCCTCAGACAAAGTAGCGAACCGTATTATCCTGGAAGGAGCAAAAGAGTACCGTACGCTTCCTAATGTAGCTTATATCCGCCCGGAGGTAGAACAAGTGAAGGCCAGAAACGAGTCGAGCGATATCTTCCTTGATTTCCCTGTAGCCAGAACAGAGATCAACCCCAGCTTTGGTAACAACCCCAGGGAGTTGGCGAAGATAGAACAGATCATCAACGAAATCCGTACGGATAAGAACCTGACCGTAACAGGAGTGTTAATCACCGGTTACGCTTCGCCGGAAGGTGATGTAAATTTCAACAACCAGTTGTCAAGAGGCAGAGCCGAAGCCCTCCGAAACTATTTGTCAATGAGAGCGGGTATCCCTTCGCACCTGTACCAGATCGGTTATGGTGGTGAGGATTGGGATGGCCTGGCCAGATTGGTACAACAGTCTTATATCGAGCCCAAGGGTACGATCCTGTCGATCATCAACTACTACAACCCGGTTGAGAGAAAGAACCGTTTGAAAGCCTTGAATGGCGGTAGAACTTATCAGCAGTTGTTACACACGCTGTATCCTCAGTTAAGACGTGTAGTATCCCGGATCGATTACAATGCCAGGAACTTCAATGTAGAGGAAGCCAAGCAGGTAATCAAGACCCACCCGAAGCAATTGAGCCTGAACGAAATGTTTATGGTGGCGAACACTTATCCGGAGGGTAGCAAAGAGTTCATGGAGGTATTCGATACGGCAGTAAAGGTCTTTCCGGATGATCCTGTGGCAAACCTGAATGCAGCAGCTTCAGCCTTGTTGACGAAAGACCTGACAAGAGCTGAACGTTACCTTCAACGTGCAGAGCGTAACACTGCCGAATATTACAACAACCTGGGCTTGTTGGAAATGATGAGAGGTAACACCGCCAGGGCAAAGAGCTTGTTCCAGAGAGCATCGGAAGACAATGTAGATGCCGCCTTAAAGAATCTGGAAGAACTAAGACGAAAAGAAGAGGCTGACAAGCAGCTTAAAAATTAACATAAACATAAATTTACAAAAGACTAACAAGAAAGATAAAAGAGACTATACAAAAAAAAGATAAGATTACAATCCAAATTTATTTATTACTAATTACTAAAATGTTTTATTAATTAATTCAAGTGAAAATGAAAAAGACGTTTAAATTTTTTATGATGGCTGCCATCGTAGCAGCAGGATTTACGGCTTGTTCCAGTGAAGAAGGGACTCCTAACGAAACTGTAGGTGGAGGACAAGAATTGCCATCTACGTATGCTACATTCAAATTTGATGATAGTGGTAATAAGCAATCTAAAGCATTGACATCGGATGCAAATGAGTCAAAATTAGTTAACTCATTCCGTGTGATTATCTTTGGAGGAAATGTTGATCCTACATCCACACCACAAGTTGATGAGTCAACTACAACTGCTGATCCACTAACTGTTTACCTGGAAACATCAGGTCTCAAGAAGATTTTTGTTGTAGCTAACGATGTGGCAGCTAATTTAAAACCAAAAGGATCATTGACGTACGCTGATTTAAGTGGCATTATTGACGTTGGTACTACTTTGGCTAATTTGACAAAAGTAAAAACAAATGCAAATCCAAGTGTTTTTGTGATGTCAAATGCATTTGCTAATTGTGATTACACATTGGCTTCTGGTATTTCAGAAGAAGATTCTAAACTGGCATCGTCTGAAAACAATATCGTTATAGATGTTAAAAGACTTATCGCTAAGTTGAGACTTGCTTTGGCTGGTACTACGTATGGTACTACTTCTGACGGAAAAGGTGGAATTTCTGATGTATCTTACAGAATGTGGAATGTAAATAGCGGAGTTTTCCCTATTGAAGAAACATTTGCTCCTTATGGTGGCACAGCTGACTTTGATAAATATGGTGACAGAGTTGGAATTGGTTCTACTGGTACAGATTTTATTACAGTAACGGCTGAAACTGCTGCTCCTGCAGAAGGCGGAGGTGGCTATTATTATGTTACTGAAAACAAACGTACTTTACGTTCTGAATACCTGAATGGTAATACAACGTATGCCGCTGTAAAAGCAATTTTTACTCCGAAAGCTACTTATTATTATGGAGCCGCAACTCAATTTACTAATGTAGGTAATAAATTCACGATAGAAGTACCTACTATGGATGCGGTTAAAGGTGCTGACTTCTGGAAGCTCGATTCTATTCCTGCTGGTTTCTCAGGACTTGTCATCGGCGCTGTATATGCCAATCCTACTACTGTAAAGCAAATTACACATCATTTTGAAAATGATGGCCTGTCTACTCTTGTTACAGATGTCTCAACAGTAGTAGAATCAGATGTTGAAAAATACTTTACAAAATATGTAGGTGGTGTATCTTGGTATCGTCTGAATATTGGTAGCGGTGATTTTGATAAATCTACAGAAACTGAATCACATCCTAACTATACTTATGGTATTGAGCGTAACTCTTATTATTGGGCTCAAATCGAAGGGTTCTCTGGTTTAGGAGCTGCAACAGAAGAAGATCTGGAAGGTGACCCGAAAGAACCGGTTGAATATGGTCCTACTTATTTGACGGTATCTGTTAAAGTACTTCCATGGGAATATAAAGGAGCTGGTGTTATCCTTTAACTAAATACTTTAAGAAGAAGGGGAATATCTTTCCCCTCTTCTTTCTCGCATCTTAATTAAGAATTTTTTAATAGTATATATATGAGACCGATAAATTTTTTCAAAATATTAATAGCCATTTCTATATTATCTGTATGTATTTCCTTCCAGGGGTGTATAAACGATGATTTATCGGTATGTGGAGTGAATTTGCAATTTACATATACAAGAAATCTGGATGGAGTGGATAAATTTTCCGAATCCGTAGAGCGAGTAGATGTATTTGTTTTTGATTCAGAAGGTGTATATCAGGATGTATATTCTCATGAGAATATTGGATCGATAAAGAGTATGAATATAAACTTAAGTCCAGGTATTTATAGCTTTGTAGTTTGGGGTAATTTATGTGATGATTATACGTTGTCTCAATTTGTAAGAGGAGAGACCCGAATGAATGATGCTATATTGAAATTAACTCGTGTAAGTGATACAATCACTACACATCCGGGACATTTATTTCATGGAGCAATCTTCAATGAAGCAGTTTTACCTGCAGACCAAAATAACCAGACGTTAACGATTGACATGATAAAAGATACGAAATCCATTACAGTAACAGCTGTTGGTCTACCGGTTGATCCTACTAAGGCATCGACAGATATATTTGCTTGTTCAATAACATCTGTAAATGGAGATTATAAATTTGATAATACGATAACTGGATACGACCGGTTACATTATATACCTTATGCATCAGTAAATGCAGATAAGGAACTTATCTCTGATTTCATAACTATGCGTGAGTTGAATGATGGATCAACTGATTCACGATTGATTCTTCGTCATAATAATTCTACTACAGGAGAAATAAAAGACTTGTTTAACCAGAGTTTGGTAGAATTACTTCTCCCTGCATCGGTAAGGGGAGATTTGGACATAGAGGATACTTTTAATATCATACTAGAATTTGATTATGTCGTAGGAACTGTAACTGTAACTGTTAACGGTTGGACATCAGGTTCTACATCTGGAATTTTATAAAAAGATATGTCACATGAATACTGAAAAGATAATACGATTATTACTTGTGTTGATTGGCTGTATAGGGATTCTGTCTTGTACTTCGGAAGAAGAACGATTAAATCCGCCTATCACCGAAGAGAACATTCCGTTGCAAATCCCTCTTACGAAAAGTGTAAATGGGGAAAACAATGAAGAGGAACGGGTAGAAACTGTTCGTATGATCATAATAAAGGATGGTCGTGTGACGAATAATATAAAAAAGGTTGATTTGACGGTGGATTCTACGTCCGTTATTATTCAAGACTCAGTACCTGTAGGAACAGTAGAATACTTTTTGATTGCGAATGAAAAGGAGTCATGGAATTTTGATGCACTTACACCTAAGACCCTTGTTTCATCCTCATTGATCAAAAGCAAAGTTCTTAATTTTGACAGATATCCGGTTGTACATAAAGATACTGCAATTCCAATGTTTGCTCATTATGAACAATTGCAGATAAAAAGTGATTCTAAAGCCTATTATTATGGGGCAGATGTGTCTGCAAGTTTAGGGAATCTAACCCGTCTTTATGTGAAGGTGTCTTTGAAACTGAGTTGTGTTTTTAGTAATTTACAAAATAGCGGTGAAGCTATTTATTTGAAGAGTATTTTAGTTAAAAGCATGCCGAAAGAATCCTATTTGGCACCGGATTTTTATCTCAAAAATACAGATGCTGATTTTTTTGATGGAGATACAACAGATGTAATAAAGAATAGTAACTATGCATTAACAAGTACAGGTTTTTCAGGTGACTTCTTATTTTATATACCGGAGCACATTGTTTCAGAAGTATCACGTCGTTCATATATATCTGCAAAAGTAGCCTTGTTGAATGATCCTACAATTGAACAGGAATATCAAATTATTTTAGGTGATAGTATTACTCGTAATGATAATGAATATATGCAAAAATACGCAGGAATTAAAGGCCTGCGTGTATATCGCAATACTCATTATGGTATTACTGCCTCTATTGAGAGTTTTAATCAAAGTTCTAGTTCAGACTTAACTATTGTAGGAAAGATTATAGATTGGAATGCGACTTTAACAGATGAAACAGAGCCTCAGGAGTATAGTTTAACCGTATCTCAGAGTGCGATCAGCATACCTTTGAAAACATATACCCCTACGAATACTTATGAAGGAAGTATATCTGTTACAACTGATTATTCAGGTGGATGGAATGTTAAAGAAAGTTCTACTGGTGTGGATACAAGTATTGCTGGCAATACCTTAAAATATATAATTAAAGGAGGAAGTTCTCCTTGGGAAATAAAGGTGGGCGCCGGAAAACTTACAAAGACGATAAAGATAACAGCTCAATAAATGCATGGTCAGCAGTTAATATGGGAACAAAAAGAAATAGCATGATGAAAAAGTGGAATATATATATAATAGCTTTATTATTGCTGGGCTCCTCCTGCACAGACGAGTCTGCTATAGAACTGTCTAACGGGAGAGGGGATAGTTCAGAGTTAACATTAACACTGAAATTCCCCCAGGCGTCTGATATGACAAAAGCGTCTACTATTACACCAGAGGATGAAAATCGTGTTGACAGGTTGGATATTCTTGTTTTTAAGAAAGCTTCATCCGGTACTTACTTGGATGATGTCCTGGCATACAGGATGCAGGTGTCCGGTTCAGCCATTTCTTCTTCAACCAGTCCTCTTCCTAATGGGGTAGTCGGTGATACAAAAACCGTTCAGGTGAAGGTGCAGAGCATGCAGGAAAATCAACGCTTTATCCTGTTGGCCAATTTACCCGATGGAACATTAAATGTGGCAGACACGGCTGGAGCGGCTATTGGTTCGACTACATTGGGCACTATAGTAAATAAGTTAAGTTATAGCGGAGCTTCTTGGCAGAAAGATCACTTATCCTCAGTAGCTCCTGCTTTTCCAATGTGGGGACAAATGGCAGATGTCAATGGCTCTGGTTCTGATTATGTGCAATTTTATCAGGGTAATGGTCCATCTTCGATTACTATAAATATGATTCGTGCAGTGGCAAGAATTGAAGTAGGTGTGGATATAAATGGTCTGGGAGACCCGGCTTTGGGTTTTGGTAATATATTTGAAATAGACAGCGTATATTTGTGTAATACCCGTACACGAGGGACAATACCTCCTCATAATGATTATTTGTCAACAACAGCCGGTGTACGTGCAATCGAGATAATGACCCCCAATCCGGTAGTATCGAATGATACAACTATTGGTTATAAATTTGAAAAGAATGAAGGTGTATCCATGGTTAGGACGATATATGCCTTGGAGTCAGATACATTGGATTCTCCTGCAAATAATAAGCCTGCTTTTTTGGTTATAAAAGCCACATATTATGACAAACCGTATTATTATCGTGTAGACTTTGTGAAAGACGGGAAGTACCTTCCTTTATTGAGAAATCATAGTTATACGGTCAATATAGTAGGAGTCAAAACAACAGGTTATGATGAGTTAGTTGATGCATTGGATTCACGTGCTACATTGAATAATCCTTCGTTGCTGTTTGATGCTGGGGAATTAGATCTTAATGAATCTATTACTAATGAACAGTATTACCTGGCCTATTCGGCAGAAAAAATAATGATTGACTGGAATGAACAGATAAGAATTCCGGTGAAAACTAATTATCCAGGTGGTTGGACTGCTACAGGAGACGCTACAGGTTCAGCAGGAGTAAATACTAAGGATTATGCAACTACAACAACATTAACGCCCAATAAAACAGGTCGCCCAATTACTCATACTGTAACAATTTCAGCCGGTACGCTAAAGAAGGACATCACAGTTGTTCAAAGTCCTGGTTCCAATAGCTACATCTTACATTCGGGTGAAACAATATATATCCCATTGGCTTCGGCAGATATAGATGGGACAACTAGGTCTACATTAATAAGACGCCTGTCTCATTATTGGAGTAACGGAGATGATATAAAATATCGTTTTTCAATTACAGATGGCACCATTATAGAGGTGAGTGGGGTCGGAGCAATAACTGATGGAGGAAACAAATATATTTATGCACATGACAGTGATGATAATATTATCTGGGGGTGGCATATATGGGCTGTTCCGGCAGGAATAGACTTTGAAAACCCAACGTATCAACGACATAATAATGGATTTATATTTATGGATCGTAATTTAGGGGCTTATGCTAATAATGCTACCATCACTTACTACGGGAATTATTACCAATGGGGTCGTAAGGATTTGATCTCATATGACTTAGCGACTAATGATATATTCTTGAAGAAAACTGTGTCGTACAGTAATAATTTAGATACAGCAATATGCAATCCAATAACTTTCTATACAAGTACTTCATATCCTTATGATTGGATTGGAACGGATGCGCAAAGCCAGAATAATAACTTGTGGGTAGCTGCGAATGGAGAAAAGGGAGTATATGACCCCTGTCCGTTCGGTTGGCGTGTACCTGTGGTTAAAGATACCGGTAGCGGTTCGCCATGGCATGGATTTACAACAAACAGCCGGAATGGAGCCGTATACCCCTTAAGCGGATATTTAGACGGGTTTAGCGGAGCCCGATACGATGCATCTAACAAGGGGGCTGTCTGGAGTGCTTCTGCAAAAGGTATGGAGGCTTATATGTTTGAATTTTCGACAACTTCAGCCTCAATAAAGTCAGCCATTCGTGCCAATGGATTACCTGTCCGCTGCGTGAAAGACATTCCGTAAATATCGAAGGATTTAGGAAAAAGATAAGAAAGAATAGGAATTTAAACGATATTACAAATCATGAAAAAGTTAATTCAAACCAAAATAATACTTTTACTTATTACATTTGTTTGCGCTGTTACACAAGTCGGGGCAAAAAATGTATATGTTTCCGAGACTGGTTCAGGTAACGGAACAACTCCTTCATCTCCGGTGAATCTTACCCAATTTATGGCAATATTTAAAGCTCATACAGCTTCTGATGGCACAACATTTAATGCTTATTTTGCACCCGGAACATATAGTCTTACAGAGCAATTGACTTTATCAAGTGGACAAGGGGGCGTCTTATTTGTCTTTGATAAAACGCCAGGTACTACTGGTGATGTCACATTTATCACGGCACTTAAATCTTCAACTAATGCTATCGGTATTTTCAAATCTTCGACTACAGATAAAGGCTGTAATATCACTTTCCGGAATATTATTTTTGACGGATTTGTAGGAGATAGGAGTAATAGTTACAGGGTTGTAAGTGTTGTAGATAATGGCAACGTAGTGACGTTTGATAATGTAACTATAAAAAGATGCAATATTATATCTGCAACTGCTCGTGATATGTTTTATCTGTCAGCCAGTTCATCGGGTTATCATGTTTTTATATCTGAGATAAACATTTATAATAGTAGTATTATTGATAATAACAGAGGAGCAGGATCAGGAGGAAACATATTGAATGTAAGAAATGGGAATGCGAGAATATATAATAATACGTTTTCAGGGAATACAGCAAGCGAAGTTGTTGAAATAACTTATAATACCATTACTAATGATAATAATCGTTTGTCTCGTGGATATGTTGCTTTTGTAAACAATACAGTTTATAATTCAGGTGCTGCTTATATTGCAAACACTTATGCTAGAGGACTTTTTGTAAATAATATTTTTGCAGGTAATTCAACGTTTAATTCTGCTAATAGCATGGCAAGTTATTGTACCAATAATATCATAGGTACTTCTTTTTATGCTACTGGGGTTAGCAGTGGAAGTGCTATCTCTGATTTTACTCTTTATTTCCATACTAATCTTTCAACTGAGCTTGCTGCAGGAAGTCAGCATCATGCAATAACAAGTTTGAGTACATCAAATCACCCTATTATAGGCAAAGGTGAAAACATAGATGTTGTAGGCTCGAAAGTATGGGATACAGAAGGATTTGCAAACCTGACAAATGACCAATTAGGAAATGTTAGACCACAAAACAGATCGATAGGTTCAATAGATGTGAATGGTTTTAAGGTAATGGATGGTGATATACGGGTGTATTATAACTCCGGGAATAAAGCACCTGCTATTAATGTACCATTAGATACTATATTTAAGTTAAGTAATTATGTCCTAAACTATCCAGCCGGCCTTAATGCAAATAATACAACTTTTGAAATTATAAGTCCTAGCAATGGTGTATTATCCAATGGTAGCATAGCTCCTCTTACAGGTAATACTATCACATTTACTCCTGGAGGAGATTACAGCCAGGAAAGTACTTTTACTTTCAAAGTTTCCGGAACCGATGGTAATCGTTCACATGAAGAAACTGCCACGGTACGTATAAGGATTATTGATTTGAATATTACAAATATCGGTGATTTGCCCGGATACGAAGGAGCCTTAGATGTACAGTGTAAAATAGATATGAAGCAGGTTGATTTTAATCCGCGATATAAATTTATAACCGGGGCATTTAATAATGACCTTATAACCGGCGATGCTTATGATAATATTACTTTATCAAATACAGACCACCTTGGTCAGGTGTATGATTATCATGTTCCTCTGGTTGGAGATTTGAATGGTGATGGAAGACCTGAAATTGTAGCATTAGGTCAAAACACAAATAGTGGTAATATTAATTATGCAGTAACTGTAAATGCTATACATATCTTTAACGGACAAACAGGGGAAAGATTATTGACATATACAGGTAGTAATGTTCCGAGTTTTGCACCATATGGTGACGGTTATCATGGTAGTCCGGGATGTATGGCTTTGGTAGACTCTGACAGAGATGGAAAAGTTGAAGTAATACTGGCAGTAGGGGCTACATCGTCTACATCTACCAGTAAAAGATTATTTTCCTATGTAATATCTGAAAATAATGGTACTTGGAGTATGGCCCCCAATCCGAAATGGACATCTAATCCTAGCTATTCTACGAATAATACAAGTAGTACTGATCTTTCAACTCCGGTAATTCAAATTGTTGATTTCGATGGGGATGGCAAAGCTGAAATATTAGCCTACAATAAAATATTTGATGCGGAAACAGGTGCCTTATTGCTTACATATGAAACCTTAAATGAAGAACCGGCAACTGCAGGATCAGCTTATGTTGGACGTGATTTTAAAGGAAGAGAGTCGTGGAATAGAGATGATAAAGGTAACTCGAAAATTGGTTTCGCATCCGTGTACGATATTGATAGAGATGGAAAATATGAAATTTGTGCTGGTGCAAAGGTTTATTACAATCTTAATTTATCTACGGGAACATATAGTGTTCTTAATATAATGGATAAACTTCCGGCTACCGAAAAAGCATGGTTGGCTGGTAACGGTACATTAACCGGTACGGGAGCTGTACGTGCTTTTACAGATGCCAGAACGGCTATTGCCGATATTGATGGAGATGGTATACCCGAAATTGTTGCTTCCTATTATGTAGAGTCAAATTTTGCTTCAGACACAAGGACAAATGTGGATGGGGAACATAAACATGGTTCTGCTAACAAACTAAGAATTGTCGCCTGGAATGCCCACTTGAACAAGAGCGCTCCTGCCAGTTCGGAAGTAACATTAAAAGCTATTCTGAATATTCCGTTATCAAACTATGGGACGAGCGGAACCTATTCTTATATGTATATTGCGGATGTTGATGGAAGAGAGCAAAATGGGAAAAAACTACCGGAAATATCCATGTTAGGCCCGATGTTTTATTGTTATTTATATGGTAATTCATGGACAAGTTATCCTATACATCCTAACGTGGCAGATAAAATGGCCACTTCTTATCCAAGAACAGGAGGTCCGACAGACGCTAACAGGGCAAAAGGTTCACTTATCTCATTTACTTGGGATAATACGCCAGGTATATCCGTATTCGACCGTTTAAAAGTTTCCTTTATGATGGAGCATTCTGATGTGTCTGTAAATACAGGTATCTCTCTATTTGACTTTGATAATGACGGGATAAATGAAATTTGTTACAGGGATGAAAAAAGATTACGTATCATAAGACCAATCCAGCCGTTTGTGTCTTTAAATGATGACACAGGGGTAACTTTATTTGAGAAGAATGTCGAATCAAATACAGGATTTGAATACCCTGTTATTGTAGACTTGGATGGGGACTATTCTGTAGATATGTTGGTTTCCGGAGCAGAGAGTAATTCAACCCGCGATTTCCTGTATGCAGTTCAGGGGGCAAACGTTGATTTAGCTCCGGCTCGTACGGTTTGGAATCAATTTATGTACTCACCAATGAAGATTGACGAAAACTTGCAGGTTCCATTATCATTCCCACCACATCCATTATCGCCCGGCGCAGCCTTCTATCAGGATGCGAATGATGAATATGAAACCCCGATCTATAATATGAATATCGGACAGGTTCCGTACTATTCTATCTTTGATAAAGACGGAAAATCTATTTATAAGCCTTTGGTTAAGACACCGGATGCTATTATTAAGAACCCGAAATTCAATGGTAATAATTATATTGAATTTATACTTTCCAATGCAGGAGAAGCAGCCATGAATGCGAATACTCCTATCAAAGCATATGAAGGTGAAACAGCTTCAGCAAGTAACATATATGGTAGTATTATCCTAGGTAGACCTCTCTATCCTGGTGAAAGTACAACAATTCGTATTCCGTTAAAAAACACTTCTGATGTTTCAAAAACATTCCTAATTCGAGTAGCTGATGATAGTTTTGAAGGTTTGAAAGGTGATGTTTGGAGAACAGAACAATCCAGTTTTAAAGACTGTGATTGGAATACGAATGAAGATATTTTGTCTGCATTTTACTTGAAGGATGATTATTACACATTGTTGACACACGAAACATCGCTGTTAGATATTTTGGGTAATGATATACTTACTGTTTTTGAGCCAAGTATACCTACATTGGATCAATTCACAATAACAAAGGTTTCCGGCGATGCAGTTCATGCGATAGTGAACAATAGGCTTCGGGTAACTACTTCAGGAATGGGGGGATTGAGTCATTTTACATACTCCATTACTCATTTGTCAACTACGCTAACGGGTGATGTGTACGTGTATACAGTTGAACTGGAGTCGCCTAATACGCTTCTTTGTGACGGACAGCCATACACCCTTAAGGCATTAGCGAAACCTGCGGGTACGACATTCCAGTATTTCGGGAGTAACAATGTCATAATTGACGGGGCAACAGAAGTACAATTTACGGCTAGTAAAAATACGCCGCAGGTGTCATACTATGTTAAACCTATTTTTAATAATGTGCCAGGTCATCAGGCATTATCTGATTACTTCCCAAGAAAGAAAGTAGAGTTTAAGGTAGCTGACGTGATAACGGCTTTCAGTATGAAATGGACAGGAGCCGTGGATACGGATTGGCATAATCCGGGCAACTGGGTTGAAGTGTCTATGTCTACCGGCCAGCAGTACCCTGTATCTTATATTCCTTCTGCTTGCGTAAATGTAATCATCCCTTCAGGACTGGCTAAATATCCAATCCTAACTAAAGAGGCGGCATGTTACGATATTACGATGGAAGACCGTGCCATGATAGCCGGTATCCATTACCTGTCATATGAGAATGCTTCTGTAGAACTCAAACTGACTTCTTCTGAGAAAGACAGGTTTGTGATGTGGTCGGCTCCGTTAAAGTCGATGTATTCGGGAGATTATCATTATAAGAACACGGCTGGTACTACTCCTCAATGGGGAGATGTGTATATGAACCTGTTCCAGTATGATCATCCTTCCGGAACTACGGCAGCAACGAACAGCTTTACTGCTACTTTCGGTGACCTGGATGAATCATTGCAGCTAGGAAAGGCTTTCAATCTGAAGGTAACATCAACCAGCAACAATAAGGATAAAACATTCAAGTTTCCGCAAACAGCTACGCAATATGTAACAACGCATACAACTCCAAACAAAACATATAATACGCCCAGAAACGGCAACGGTAGCAAATTCATTGTAGATAAAACACAGGCATTGAATGGTACCCGTACGTTCTTGATGGATGTCTTGAATGACGTTGCAGGTAGTGACTTGGTTCAGATAGTGAATCCGTACATGGCTTATCTGGATGTTGTAACCTTCTTGAATAATAACACCAGTTCATTATCTCCGACTTTTTATGGCATCTGGGACGGAAAGTTCAGTAGTAGCTTTGAACAGATTGGTACTGTAGGTGATCCTGATCACAGGTATATAATAAAAACAAATGAGCCATTGGCTAACTATTCCAGCATGCCAGGCTTAATACCTCCGTTACAGTCATTCTTTGTGCAAAAGAAAAGCGGTACTACAACAAAGATCAACAGTGTGTATATGTCGCCGGACTGGACAACTACTAACGGAGAAACTCCTTACACCTTGCGGGGTGATGCTGCAGAGACAAATGTACTTCGTATAAAGGCAAGTCAGAATGGTAATACCAGTTATGCCGTGTTACATTACAATGAAAGCACAGTACCTGCCTTCAATGCCAAAGAAGATATGTTTAAAATCTTCTATGATGAAATACCAGTGGAGGTGTATTCTCTTGCTCCTACCAGGGAAGCTTTGGCTATCAATTCAAGTAATGACTTCCAGAGCACAGCTACTAAGTTGGGGCTTCGGGTGAAGGATGCGGGGCAGGTTACGTTTTATTTCTCTGGTATGGAAACCTTTGGGTATAATGTGTATCTGATTGACCATGCGCTGAATAATAAACAGGTTGATATCAAGGCGAATCCATCGTATACTTTCACGGTAACGAAGGCGTCGGCTAGCGATAAGGTGATTGAACTGAATGACCGCTTTAGCCTGAGTGCAACTTATACGGGTATCGGAGTTGGTAATGAAGATGTGTCGGCAGACGGTTTGAAGGTGTCTGCACAGAATGGGTACATCTACGTACAGGCTCCTTCGGCTATCAGTAGCTTGCAAGTGTATAATGTAGCCGGTGCATTGGTTTATAACAGTAACTCTAAGCAAACTTATTACCGCATTCCTGCTGATGAGTATTCTACTTACATCGTAAAAGCAAAAGTTGGTGATGAGTATCTGGTAGAAAAAGTATTTGTCAAATAATGAAAACAGAGATTGAAAGCTGAATTATTTTCAGCTTTCAATCTTCCATACATTTGTGTGGGACTATTCAATATGAATTATAGATTTGCCATAAAAGAACCATTGTCATTACGATTATATTCGCCTGTGTATCAAATTGGATTTAAATATCATATCTTGAAAGAAGACACTTTATGGTCGGCTCTCAGTAAGGATTATAACCATTTGTTATTCTTTTTGGAGGGTAAAGCCAACATTAATTGTAATGAATTTATAAACCAGAACATTTGTGAGTCTGAATTTGTGCTGGTTCCTATTTCGGCAGATTTTAAATGCAGGGTTTTGACGCAGTGCCGGGTGGTAGAGTTCAGTTTTGAAAACCTCTTCGATATAGACGACAACGAGTACGTGCAGAAGTTGCTGAAGCTGACAGACCGCGTCTCACATAGCTTTGCCCCCTTGTCTTTCCGTGAGCCCATGGGTAAATTCTTCGACCATTTGTTGTGTTATATCCTTCAACTGGTAGAAAAACCAATCCTGAATGAAATCAAACATAAAGAACTACAAATCCTTCTTCAGGCCTTATTCTCGGTAGAAGAGTTGGTATCTCTCCTGCATCCGGTGATTGGTAAAACATCAAGCTTCCGTAATCAGGTATTGCGGAATTACCGACAAATAAGTAAGATAGACGAATTGTCTGATATACTTGGCAGCGAGAAAAGATCTTTTAGCCGGAAGTTTAAGGAAGAGTTTAACCAGTCGCCTTATCAGTGGTTATTAAATCAAAAAGCAAAGCATGTTCGTTTCAGTCTAGCTGATGCCGAGAAGTCTCTTGAAGATATACGGAAGGAGCATGGCTTTAAGTTTGCCGGACATTTCACACGCTTCTGTAAAGAGCAATTTGATACTACGCCGATGAAACTCCGGCGCCAGCTAACATACAGTAAGTAGTTTTCCGAAATATCTCCCTATCCTTTTAGAAAAACATAGCTGAAAATTGTTGGCCGATAATTATCGGTTAATTGGCTGACGGCCGTCGGCCAACTGACTGACAATTATCAGCCAATTGGTTGATGGCTATCGGCCAACAAAAACATTGGCAGAAAGATGGCAGTTGCATGCTACCTAAATCCTATTTATTTGTACACTTTCTTTCTTTTACAGCAGAAAAAACTAACTTTGTGCCTGTGAATTGATAAGTAAGAAGTCAATGTATATTGATCTGGACAAAAAGGAAATACTAAAACATATTTCATCAAAACCCTTTCAGGCTATATCGGAAGCAGCAGAAGAGTTGAAGCTCGATGCGTATGTTATCGGCGGTTATGTACGGGATATCTATTTAGGGCGTGAGTCGAAGGATATAGATATTGTGGCAGTAGGTAGCGGGATCGAATTGGCTAAGGCTGTAGCCAAGAAGTTGGGTAGATCAACCTCCGTATCTGTTTTCAAGAATTTCGGAACGGCGCAGGTTAAGAATGCCGACCTGGAAATAGAATTTGTAGGCGCCCGCCGGGAATCATACCGGGCAGATAGCCGCAAACCTATCGTGGAAGATGGTACGCTTGAAGATGACCAAAACCGGCGCGATTTCACCATTAATGCCTTGGCTTTCTGTCTCAATAAAGACCGCTTTGGAGAATTGGTAGATCCGTTTGATGGGCTTCAGGATATGGAAAACCTAACGATCCGTACACCGCTTGACCCGGATATTACCTTCAGCGATGATCCGCTGAGGATGATGCGAGCCATTCGCTTTGCCAGCCAACTGGGCTTCTTTATCGATCCGGATACCTTTGATGCCATAGAGCGTAATAAAGAACGCATACATATTATATCGAAAGAACGCGTAGCCGACGAGCTGAATAAAATAATCCTTTCTCCTAAACCCTCCATCGGATTTGAGTTATTGGACAAGTCGGGACTCTTGGCGATCATTTTTCCGGAGTTGAGTGCTTTGAAAGGAGCGGAGACAAAGGAAGGTATCGGCCATAAGGATAATCTGACCCATACGCTGATGGTGCTTGACCGCCTGAGCAGGCATACCGACAATCTGTGGCTGCGCTGGAGTGCGCTGTTGCACGATATAGGCAAGCCGGCTACCAAGCGCTGGGATAATCGCCTGGGGTGGACTTTCCACAATCACAACTACGTAGGAGAGAAGATGCTTCCGGGTATTTTCCGGCGGATGAAGCTCCCTATGAATGAGAAAATGAAGTATGTGCAGAAGATGGTAAATCTGCATATGCGGCCCATCAACCTGGTGGACGAAGATGTGACCGATTCGGCTGTCCGCCGCTTGTTGTTTGATGCCGGAGATGACATTGACGACCTGATGCTACTATGCGAGGCCGATATAACAAGCAAGAACCCCGATAAGGTACGACGCTTCCTGAATAACTTCCGCCTGGTGCGGGACAAACTGGCTTTTATTGAAGAGAAAGACCGGGTGCGTAACTTTCAGCCGCCTGTCTCGGGAGAGGAGATCATGCAAACGTTCGGATTGCCTCCTTCCCCTCCGGTAGGTGCCCTTAAAGAGGCCATAAAGAATGCGATTCTGGATGGCAAAATCCCCAACGAATATGAAGCAGCCAAAGCCTTTATGATGCAACGCGCAAAAGAAATGGGGCTGATTAACGATTAATCATTGATTCAACCGTTCTACTGTTTTAACTCCTTTTACGGCTTTGATTTTTCCTACCAGCTGAGCCAGGGCGTTGGTGCTTTTTACGAGGACAGAGAAGTGTCCTCTGAAGAAGGCATCTACGGTATCGATATTCAGCGAGCGGAGTGTTACACCTGCCTCTTTACTAATTACAGACGTGATGTTTGTTACGATTGTGATGTCATCCCGGCCTATTATGCGGAGGTTGACAATGTCGCCTGCACCTTCTTTGCCGCTCCAGCGGGCATCAATCATCCGATATCCGAAACGTTCACGCATTTGCTGTTCATTCGGGCAACTTTTACGATGTATCTTGATACCGTTTGTGGACACAAAACCGAAAATCTCATCCCCGAAGATGGGGTTGCAGCACTTAGCCAGTTTGTATTCTATCCCGGTCAGGTCTTTATCGATTACCAGCACATCCTGTTTGCGGGATATTTCCTCCATTTCGGTGGTCGTAACAAACTCTTCGGCGCTACGTATTTCCGTGTGATGCACCGTTAGCTCTTTTTCCTTTTGTTCGGTGTCCAGGTATTCTTCAATAACCGAATTGGGATCCAGATGCTCTTCGGCAAGGTCAAGGTAGAAATCGGTAACTGTTTTGTAGCCTTTCTTTTTGATGTAACGCAGGAATACCCCTTCATCCATCTCTATCTTGCGATTTTTGAAGCGGCGCTGCAACATTTCTTTGGCGAAGTCGGCACTCTTGGCAGCTTCTTCGCGCAAGGCTTGTTTGATCTTTATGCGGGCTTTAGACGTGGCGGCAAACGAAAGCCAGTCTCTCTTGGGTGATTGGGCAGGAGAGGTAACTACCGATACCGTATCTCCATTATGGAGTACCTGACGGATCGGCACATTTTTGTCGTTCACCTTTCCGGATACACATTTGCTACCCAGATCGGTATGAATGGCAAAGGCAAAGTCGAGCACCGTAGCCCCAACCGGTAGCTTCAGTAATTCCCCTTTGGGTGTGAAGACATAGATCTCGTCCTTGTAAAGATCCATTTTAAAGTTCTTCATCAGATCCATCGGGTCTAGGTCTGTTGATTCCAATGCCATCCGGACATTCGTCAGAAACTCGTCCAGTCCCATCTCTTCCTTTACCCCTTTGTACTTCCAGTGGGCAGCCAGTCCGCTCTCGGCAATTTCATCCATCCGCCGGGTACGTATCTGCACTTCCACCCATCGGTTTTGCGGGCCCAATACGGTGGCATGTAGACTCTCATAACCATTGTTCTTGGGGATGGATATCCAGTCTTTCATCCGCTTGGGATTGGGCTGGTACATGGCGGTTACGATGGAGTAGACCTGCCAGCAGTCTGCCCGTTCCTTTTCCTTTGTGGCGTTGGGCATATCCAGTATGATGCGGATAGCAAACAAGTCGTATACATCTTCAAAGTCAATCTTTTGCTTCTTCAGCTTATTGTTGATGGAATGTATCGATTTAGTTCTTCCTTTAATGTCAAAGTTGAAACCGACCTCTTCCAGCTTCTTTTGAACCGGAGCGATAAATTCGGCAATATAAGCATCACGGGAACGCTTGGTTTCATTCAGCTTTTTCTTGATAAAGGCAAACTGTTTCGGATCGAGGTATTTTAATGACAAATCTTCCAGTTCGCCTTTGATCTTATAAAAGCCCAGACGATGCGCCAATGGAGCATATAGGTAAGACACCTCCGTAGCCAGGCGTATGCGATCATTGTCACTAGTGAGCTGCTTGCCGATACGCATCATGTAAAGTCTGTCGGCTATCATTAATAGAATAACCCGTACGTCTTCGGCAAATGAGAATAAGAGACGATGGAAGTTCTCCGAATTGACGGCTGTGTTGCGGGCATACAGATCTGATGTTTTGAGCAGTCTTGAGATAATCAGGGCTACATCCTTGTCGAATTGCTTTTCAACCTCTTCCAGTTTTACGATCTTTTTAAACACAGGGCGATAGAGGAGGAGGGCGATAACCGGCGCTCTGCGCAAACCAATTTCCGAAGCAGCAATCAATGCCGTTTCAATATTACGCAGCAGTCCGTTGATACCGTTTTTGTCTCTTCCGTAACAATCCTGGACAACTACCTGTTGCATCAGTTCACGCATCTTGTGAATATCCTCTTTTTCAAGGAACTGATAAAGACAACCTAATAACTCTTTATATCTTGAGCGAAATAAAACTTTCTCTTCAGGTGTAAAAAATGATAATTCAGTCATAACACTCTAAACTTAATAACCTACTTCTTATTACGACTATCTCTTGAAGATGTTGTAAAAGTACCTTTTTTTATTTTAATATGTTCAGGATTCGGCTCTATTTTTATACATTTGCCATAAACATACGAATTGTGAAAAAGGATAAGGCGAATATGATAATAACAAAAAGCTCCATACTATGTTAAATGCAAGAGACTTAGATCAGATCAAAGCGAAAGGTATTGCCGAAGCGCAGATAGAAGAACAGCTTATGGCATTCAGGCAAGGTTTTCCTTTTTTGGAAATAACGGCTTCTGCTTCCGTGGAAAAAGGTATTATGACTATCCCGCAAGAGACGCAAATCACGTATATCAACGCTTGGGAAGAGTATTTGGGAAGCGGAAAGAAAATCGTGAAGTTTGTTCCTGCTTCAGGTGCTGCCAGCCGTATGTTCAAGGATCTTTATGCCTTTCTGGAAGCTCCTTATGATGTACCGACTACCGAGTTTGAGCAAACATTTTTTCAAGAAATAGAGAAGTTTGCCTTCTTTGATAAACTGAATGTATTCTGCCGGGTTCACTACGAAAAAGATATGCCGGAAATGATGGCAGCCGGCGAATATAAAGCAATCGTATCGGCTTTGCTGAATGAGCCGGGACTGAATTATGGGCAGTTGCCGAAGGGTTTATTGCTTTTCCATACCTATCCCCAATGCGTACGGACTGCCATGGAAGAGCACTTGGCCGAAGGAGCGATGTATGCTAAAAACACATTGGGAGAGGTGAATCTGCACTTTACGGTTTCTCCTGAACATTTGCATTTGTTTGAACAGCAAGTAGCCGAAAAGAAGCATTTTTATGAGGATAAATTCTCTGTAGAATACCAGATTTCTTTCAGTCGGCAAAAACCTTCTACCAATACGGTAGCGGTTGACATGAACAATGAACTGTTCCGTGACAAAGAGGATAAATTGCTGTTCCGTCCCGGAGGACATGGCGCCTTGATTCAGAACCTGAATGACCTGGATGCCAATGTGGTATTCATTAAAAATGTAGACAACGTTGTACCCGACAGTTTTAAGTATTCAACCGTGATTTATAAGAAGATACTGGCAGGAATACTTGTGTCGTATCAAAAGAAAATAACAGACTATTTGAAGCTGATTGACGGAGGAAAATACACCCACAAGCAGATAGAAGAAATGATTCATTTCCTGCAGAACGAACTCTGTACCCGAAATACAGAAATTAAATACCTGGAAGATGCCGAACTGGTTCTTTACCTGAAGGAAAAACTGAACCGTCCATTACGTGTGTGCGGTATGGTGAAGAATGTAGGCGAGCCGGGAGGAGGCCCTTTCCTGGCGGTGAATGCAGACGGCACTATTTCTCTGCAAATACTGGAAAGTTCACAAATAAACCTGAACGAGCCCGAAAAAAGGGAATTATTTGAAAAAGGAACTCACTTCAACCCTGTAGACTTGGTTTGCGCCATTAAGGATTATAAGGGGAATAAGTTTGACCTACCGGATTTCGTAGACAAAAATACCGGTTTCATATCCATCAAAAGTAAAGACGGAAAAGAACTGAAGGCTTTGGAATTACCCGGTTTATGGAACGGAGCCATGAGTAATTGGAATACTGTCTTTGTGGAAGTTCCCATAGAAACCTTCAATCCAGTAAAAACAGTAAACGACTTATTAAGGCCGGAGCACCAGTAATTATAAAGAGAGACTATAGCCGGTATGCAATCCCTGTCAGGAAGTACACATTGTACATCTTGTAAGGGATACCGTTGAAATTAGACGGGAAGAGTGGTACAAGCCCCCATGATAATTGTCCGGTAATAGCCATTTTGTCGGTAAAAAACCAGTCAGTTGAGGCCATTAAGCCGGCATCAACGCTTCGTATATTTTCGGAAAAGTCAAAGGTGGCTGTTTCGATATTGATCCGATCTCCGGCAGGTCCTCCGGTACGTATGTAGCCATTGGAAGCTGAACCTTCAAATTTAGCATCTTGTTGAGAGGCAAAATACCCACCTAAGCGGAACGTCCACTTATCCACAGGACGCCATGTAGCTAAAAGGGGGAGAACGAGATAGCCGTTCCTTACTTTTGTTTTGTTTTCTCCGGTGAACATTCCACTAAACGTACCGGTATTGTCACCTTCACCCACTACCAGATTGGTCATCATGTATTTAACATCGGCTTTGATTATCATTCCTTTCAGGTCGATAGCCAGTCCGGAGGTTATTCCCCATTCCGGAGTCAGCCAGCGAGTTGCGTGAAAGGCCAGCGAACCGGTAAAACCCGGACTCCAGGAGTTTATTTTTCGTATTTCAGCCGGTAATGGCAGAGGGGTACTTCCTCCTAAGTTATAACCGGCAAAAAACTTATACTCCCATTTGCGGGAACTGTAATCCTGCGACCAACTTGTTTCGCAAAAGAAGATAACTGCTAAAAGAGCGATTACTGCTTTGATATAGTGTGTTTTCATACTTGTTCTTGTTCTTATTCTTCGTCAATAATAACTGCTACCTCATCTATAATCAGGTGACTACCGGGGGTTCCTTCGTAACGGTCTCCATAGAAACTGGAACTGAAGATAAGGGCGAGTTTGTATTGGTATCTCTCGAAGTCAACGATATGGTCTTTTTTGTACTCGAAAGTAATATCAAACGGAACCATTCCTTCTCCTTTACTTCCTGCACGTTCTTCCGGTGACATCATACCCATGGCAACAATGTTGGGATGTATCCGTATGTTTGTGCCGTCCAGCATCATGGAAGCATTATCCACCCGGAAGAACACGCCATATATGGCGCATGAGTCTTTTACATTAGGTAAAACTTTACCATTCGGATCAATATAATTTTCTGTTCCGGCTCTATACATGTATTTACCGGTCATACGGAGAGGTTTGTCATAGAACGGTAATCCGAAGCGAGTGGATAACAGAGGATCTTTTAATGCATAAAGCGGATCCATCACTCCCATAAACAGAGAGCCGGCAACAATAGGAATATTAATCATCCCTAAAATATCTCCGGGCCCCACCATCGTTAACATTTCCGCTGAATATTTTCCATGAGTTACCATATTGCTTGTTTTGTGAATAGGAAACTCTTCCGGCCTTTTATATTCATTCTGTTTGTAGATGTTGATACCTTTGTTGCTTGAGTCCCAGAGGGTGGTTCGTTTTCCCTCACTATCATATTCTACCGGAGTTTCATAGATTGCATTAGGGTCTAGTTTTTCCCAGTTTTCAAAACTATAACTGTAAGCCGATGTGGTTATAGTTTGTATTGTGTACTCTCTCTGGTGCTTGCCATCAGCTGCTGTTACAACATATTTTACTTCTTTGTTGAAGTCCTGGGCTATTGATGGATCAGGTGTAATAGTTGCACCTTCTGAAATAGTAACAGTTGGTATAAGAGCCGTTAAGTTGGCGCTTTTCTTCACATGAATAGAGATGTTTGTCTGATTGAACGTTGCATCGCTGAGAGTAACATCATTTGGCAAGGAGAATGTTTCTATATCTGCATAAGGTGATAATGGTTCATCCTGGATACAACTGACGAGAAATGGAAATAACAATAATAAGGCAAAAAGTCTTCTCTTCATAATGGGATATTGATAATGTATAAAGCACAAATAAAGTCATAATAGTTGGAAGTTTTATTTCTTTGACAGATTTTAACGCAGCGTCTATTTGAGTCATTTATTTTTTATATTCTTTATTTTTCTATCTTTGGAGCAACAAAAAGCCGCTAATTATAAATTTTTAAAAAGCATTAATTACCATGAAAAACGAAACCCCAAAAGGAATGAACCGTCGGGAATTCTTAGGCCTCTCAGCATTAGGTTTAGCAAGTTTAACAATTCTTCCAAGCTGGATGATGGACGGAGTGAGAATAGCTCCGAGTGATCGTGTGGTGCTTGGTTTTATCGGATTAGGCCAGCAGGCATTGTCTGACTTTGCAGGTTTTGCTGCATGTCCGGGTGTGCAGGTAGCAGCTTGCAGTGATGTAGATATCATGAAGACAGAACGCTTTAAACGCAGGATTGAAGCATGGCAAACTGCCAAAGGCATGGCAACCCGTTGTGACAAGTACGAGTTCTACGAAGAAATGTTGGAACGCAAAGATATAGATGCTATAGAAGTTGCTACGCCCGACCATTGGCACGCACTGAATACCATCCATGCCTGCCAGGCAGGAAAGGATGTATATTGTCAGAAACCATTGGCTTTCACAATAGCCGAAGGTCTTGCAATGGTAAAAGCGGTTCGTGACAACAAACGCGTATTACAAGTAGGAAGCCAGCAACGTTCAAGTGCTGAGTTCCAGAAGGCCATTGAACTGGTGCAAAGTGGGGCTATCGGACATGTAGAAAAAATATATGCAAGGGTTGGCGAACCTCCAAAACCATTAGATTTACCGGAAATGCCAATCCCGGCTAATCTGAATTTCAACCAGTGGATGGGGCCATTGAATGATCCGAAGGTACATTATCATCCCGACTTATGTCCTCCAATATCTCTTAATCCGGAGCAAAACGAACAACTATGGGGTGCGTGGAGATGGTATCAGGAAACCGGAAACGGTTATACAGCCGACTGGGGTGCGCACATGTTTGATATTGCCCAAGCTGCTATAGGTATGGATGGTTCAGGTCCTGTATTGTTCTATCCTAAAGGAGTAAACGGTGCAGAGTATGCAACAATGAAGTATGCTAATGGTATCGTGATGACTGAACAGCCCTTCCTGGAAGGTAATGATGGTGCACAAGGCATTAAATTTATCGGAGATAAAGGTTGGATTGAAGTAGCCCGTGGTTATCTGGCATGTTCTGATCCTTCTAAAGTGCCGGCAGAAGTAGCAGGTAATAGGCCGCTTACCCATGAAGAATATATGAAAATGTACGAAGAATACAAGAAAAAACAGGAAGAAGAAGCTAAGAAAAATAAGAATAAGAAAAAAACTGAAGCGAAAGGTGGTATGGCCGGAAGCTACGAGACAAGTGCTCCACACATGCAGAACTTCATCGATTGCGTACGCTCCAGAGAAAATCCGATTGCTCCTGTAGAAGTAGGTTGCAGTACGAATACGCTCTGTTGTTTAGCTAATATTGCCCGCGAACTGAACAGAGAAGTAAGATGGGATCCGGCTACTTTAAGTTTTGTAAATGATAAAGAAGCTGCAAATCATCGTTTGTATTGGTACCAATATAGAAACCCATATCAATTACCTTATTTCAATAAATAATCAACAGCTATGACAAATAGACGTAATTTTATTAAAAGTGCTTCTCTTTTGACAGCTGGCGGATTATTAGCTGGAACAACAGGAGCTGCTCATGCTTCGTCTCCTTCCGTTGCTTCATCGGCAGCAAGTAAGAAGAAGTTGGGATTGCAAATCTATTCTCTTCAGAAAGAGTTGTATGATGATCTTCCCAAGCGCATGAAGGAGTTGAAGAATATGGGATATGTGAATCTGGAACTGGCCGGTTATGGTAAAGGAAAGATTGGTGATGTAGAGATGATGGAATTCCGGAAAATGGCGGAAGATGCCGGTCTGAAGATCGTTAGCTCTCATGTAAACCCCAGCATAGAAGGTGTACCTTTCCTTATGGAGTATAAGAAAGAGATTCTCCCACAGGTAAAAGAATATTGGATACAAACGGTAGCAGATCATGTAAAATTAGGATGTAAATTCCTTATTCAGCCCATGATGCCCATGTGCCGTACCTATGAGGAAGCCTTGTTGGTTTGTGAGTTCTTCAATGAAGCCGGCAAGATATGTAAAGATGCCGGCCTGTTGTTTGGCTATCACAATCATCATATGGAGTTCCAGCGTTTGCTTAAACCGGGCGAGGAGGAAAAGTTTGCGAATCCTTTTGCTCCGAAAGGAGAACAAATTCAGGATATATTCATTGCTAATACAGATCCGTCGCTTGTTTGTTTTGAGTTGGATGTTTACTGGACGGTACGAGGAGGTAACGATCCTTTAGCGTATCTGAAGAAACATTCGGATCGCATCAAAGCCCTGCATATAAAGGATGTGGCCGTATTGGGACAGAGTGGTATGCTGAACTTTGAAAATATCTTCAAGCAGATGTATAAAAACGGTATCGAAGATTACTTTGTAGAATTGGAACAGATGCCCGACGGGCGTACCCAGTTTGCAGGAGTGAAAGATTGTGCCGCTTATTTAAAGAAAGCTTCATTTGTGAAATAAAGGAAGCTCCGAAGTGACAAGGCCTTTGCCACTTCGGGGTATTCTTATAGGATTATATTTGAGTCTATTATTTTCCAGGGTGTAATCCATATCCATTCGGTAATACTGTTTTGTCTATTCCCTCTTTCGGAGATCGACATTTCCATAGAGGAGTTGTCGGCTATGAGTGTTGAGGGTTTAAGTGTATAATAATTGTCTCCCTGAATGTAAATATCCTTATCGAAATTAACACGATAACTCTTTTCTTTTCCGTTAATCGTGCCTTCAAAAGAAATGATGGTTTTTCCTTCTCCAAGTATTGCCGGATAAAGGTAAAATGCGCCGTAGTGTTCGAAATTTTCTAGGTAATAAGTATTGTACTCTAAGCCTTCCGCCCATATATGAGGGGCATCGGTAAATATATAAGTACGGTTGAGGGCGTTTTCTACTTTTATTTTTTTAATTTTAAAATCATCAACAGAGCTTTTGTCTACATCAAAGCGTGCCATACGGCATTTTAGGTTCACTTGTACCGGTTTGTTTAAAGCGTTCATTTCTTTAGTTGAAATTTTACCGGAAAGCAACAAGGCTTGCGGCTTGAGATCTGTAAGATTGCTACTCAAGGTAGAAATAAAACCATCTAACTGGCTGATACCTGCCTGCGCTTTAGAGAGAGGGGATGAATCGTCATTATTATTTCCTACAAAATAGAAGGTTTTATCTCCATGCATGCTTCCGGGTTCTATTTGAACCTGACAAGAAGATGGGGTGTTGTCTAACGAAATGTGGGAATCATAAAATATTTTTTCCAATAGCCCGCTCAGATTGTCAAACATGTAAATGACAAGCTTATTCAGTACAACTTCATGACTTTGAGTGAGAGGAATGTCAGCACTTTCTTCTGCTACTACTCCTGGAAATGAGAATGTAATTTTTTCTGTCTGGAGGATATGTCCTCCGGTTAGGTACTCGTCACTTGTACAGGAGGAGAATACCAATAAGGCAATACTTAAAAGTGAAAAAACGTTCTTTTTCATTTTCATCTGATAGTTAAAGTGTTAATAGTTAAAGTTAATTTAGAAAACAACCCCTCCTTCATCCCAATCGTTCTCCCCTGCAAGGGAAACTTCTACTTTATCTCCATCAATCAATACATCCAGATCGAACTCCTGCCGGGTATTGTTCTCCAGATTGATGCCGCTTTCGCGAAAAAACCTCTCAAGGGCAATCTCTTTCATTAATAGCCGACCACCTCCGTAAAGACTTAAAATGAGTGGAGAAGTATTGCTGTAACGAAATGTTATGAAGGTTGCTTTTACATTTTTATCTACATTTATATGTGTGTCCTGTCTGTATACAGGTCCTGTCATATTATCAATTGCTTTTGGGAAATAAGATACCGAAGAAAGATCTGCTTGCGGATATGTGTCTGTTCCAGGGGAATATACATCCCATTTGAGCCCTTTTGATATTGTACCGGGTAGGAAAGATGAAGCGGGAGGAGCTTCTTGCAGGCTGAGATAAAAGTCTCCGGTGTTCTCCGGCGGATTGCTTTTCCATCGGATCGTGAGGCTCATTACGGCATGGGCATGTACCATATCTACATTTATGTGAGTCATGCCGTTCTCGCCTACGCTAAAACTGCGATAGCCATAATAAAGTCTGTCTCCTGCGTTTTTAATTTCGGTTTCCCCATCTTTTGTTTTAAGTAGCATACCGCTTTTACTCATGTTGCCGCCAGGTATGCTTGCGGCGCGGTTTCCCCATACTACAATGGTATAATTACCTATGGGAAGTTCCAGCTCAGAGGGTAAGCCGTTTATCGGATAGTCTGGCAGTAGTTTGCCGTCGTAATCAAAAATGAAGACTTCTGTAGTACGAATATAATTTCCCAACAAATTATTGCCGGCACCATCCCTGAAATAACGATAAGAAACCCGTATACCATGACACTCCTCCAAGCTGTCGTGCATACAGCCGGGAAGTAGAATAACTAAAATAATAGCTACACACAGAGGTGTGGCTATTTTAGTTAAGATTTTGTTTTTCTTTAGCCTCATAGCGCTATCCTTCGAGAATTTCTCATGATACCTGATGGCTTACCAAACTTCAGTCTATCAGGTATATCACTTGTAAATTATTACAAATATATGGGTTGTTGGAAAACTAAAGATTAATAAAATGGTCCTATTTGTTATTAATCAGAGATACGTATGCCTTTTTCTTCAATAATTATCAGCTTTTGTTTATATAAGGTACCTATTGCTTGTTTAAAAGCTTTTTTGCTACAATGGAAAAGGGCGTATATTTCTTCCGGATCGCTTTTGTCATGCAGAGGCAAAAATCCTCCGTGGATACGCAATGATTCAAGTATTTTTCCGGCTACACCTTCTACTTTTCCATAGCCTAATGGGGTGAGGCTTACATCTATTTTCTCATCCTCGCGGACTTCTTTTATATATCCTTTTAGCCGTTCTCCTTTTTCCAAGGAGCGAAATACTTCACTATAATACACAAGACCCCAGTGTAAATCGTTGATGATAACCCTGAAGCCTATCTCTGTTTCGTCTGCAATTAGCAGGTCTACTTGCTGATTGAACTCATATGAAGGGAATGTATTTCCAATGTATTTGTCTATTTTGGAAGAAGCAACGATTCTTTTAGATAGATGATCCAGGTAAACATACACCAGGTATCGGCGCCCTTCCTGCATAGGTGTTTTCTGTTCCCGGAAAGGAACCAGCAGGTCTTTCATTAAGCCCCATTCCAGAAAAGCGCCTGTATCGTTTACGGACTTTACAGTCATGAAGCGAAACTCTCCCACAAGAGCCAACGGGCGTTCTGTAGTTGCAATCAAACGGCCTTCATTATCATGGTAAATAAATACCTCAACTTCGTCTCCCGGCTTTACATTTTTTGGAACATAACGAGCCGGCAAGAGTATTTCCTGTCCGTTTCCTCCATCAAGATAAACGCCGAAATCCAGATCTTTCACGATCTTCAACGTGTTGTATTTCCCTATTTTCATACTAAATCCGTTAGATTGAAGCACAAAGATACATGATAATTATTAAATCGGTTCTATCTGTCAAAAAGTAAGCAAATTAAAGAGAAATACAAGTCGATTTCAAGATGTTTGTACTTGTCTGTATATTAGTTGGTTGCGTCAGGTGAAAAATCGCACACATGCGATTGACAAAACGCATGCGTGCTTTTCCGAAAACACATGCATGTGTTTTTTTAATTGCATACGTGTGTTTTGAAAAACTATTTTTTTGCTGTTAAATGCAGCAATATATTTCCGTAAGCATCGTTATATAATGTAATAAGGAGAAGGATGCCTTTCCCTTATTACTATGTTAACGTGAAAAGTCGTATATTTGCACGCATTTTGAAATAGAGATTATGAAAAGTAAACTTTTATCAGTTTTATTACTTATTAGCCTGCTATTTTCCTGTACCACGCCTAAAGATGTTCTTTATTTTCAGGGGCTTGATTCTCTGACGAAGGAACAACTTGCACAGATGGATCAGATCTATAGTTCGCGGATTGCCTTGAATGACTTGTTGTCAATTACTGTTTCCGCCTGGGATCCTACGATTGTTGTTCCTTTCAATCCGCCGTCAACATATCGTCTTACCCCCGGGGATATGGAACTTAACCCTTCTGAATACGCCCCTACTTACCTGGTGGATTCGGATGGAACAATCACCTTTCCAGTTATAGGGAAAGTGCAGGCGGCAGGGCTTTCCAAAGAAGAACTGGTAAACAATTTGCAGAGCAAAATATCTCATTACGTGAAAGATCCTATCGTAACTGTCTATATCGTAAATTATAAGATAACATTTATGGGAGAGGTTTCACGTCCGGGAGCTATGACTGTTAAGAATGAGAAGATTTCACTGATCGATGCGCTGGGGCAAGCAGGAGATTTAACCATTAATGCCAACCGCAAAAATATCCTCATCATACGTGATAATAACGGAGTAAAAGAGTATGGGCGCGTCGATCTTACAGACCCTGCCGTCTTTGCCTCTCCTTATTACTATTTACGGCAAAATGATGTTATTTACGTTGAGCCTAACGTAGCCAAACAAAGAAATGCCCGCTATAGCCAGGGACAACAGTTCAGTATATCTATTTTCTCTGCAATAATAAGTGCTCTATCATTGGTAACAACTATTGTTGTAGCAGCAGCAAATATGTAATGAAACAAAGCATGGAAAGAAAGGATGACGAAACAATCGGTCTGAAAACGATTCTTGTAAACTATTTACTTCATTGGAAATTAATTTTAGGGGTAGGGATTTTTACCGTCATACTCGCTATTCTGTATCTGCTATTGTACCCGAAAACGTTTGAAACGATGGCTCGTGTGCAGATACAAGATGAAAACAGTCTACTGTCGTCCGGTAGTCTGGCTTTGGGAGAAGCGGCAGGACTGATGAAGTCTTTCGGTTTGGGTGGCCTGTCATCCGGAAGTATTGTTATCGATGATG
This sequence comes from Parabacteroides sp. PH5-46, assembly GCF_029892785.1. Classification (GTDB taxonomy): domain Bacteria; phylum Bacteroidota; class Bacteroidia; order Bacteroidales; family Tannerellaceae; genus DFXE01. The sequence goes on along the minus strand of NZ_JARXXA010000014.1, from coordinate 36,098 downwards.
AGATCGCTACGTTTACTTCCAATAGCATCCTGAGTGAAATGATTTATAAATTAGGCTTATATGCCGAGTATACAAAGCCTTATTCTTTTTATCGTTTGTATAAGGAAAAGCCGTTGGTGGTAACAGCAGATTCTACTACCTTGTATAATCTGGATTATGTAATCAAGTTCGCAGTATCAGTATCCCCCGGTAAAGTAAATATAAAGGCTAAAATCAAAACCGAAAACTGGAAGGGAAGTTTCCAGTTCAATGAACTGCCTGCCGTTGTAAAGATGGAGCAAGGAGAGTTCATTTTTGATCATACCGATATGGGAAGAGCCAATCCGGACTACAAAATGAATGTTACGGTGCGTCCTCTGAATGCCGTAGCTGACGATTTGGTAGAAGAATTTACGATAGAAGAACTGTCTAAAACATCTAACGTTATCGAATTCCTGGCTTCTGATTATGAGAAACAGCGGACCAAGGATATGTTTAATCTGCTTATTGTCTTGTATAACGAGCGGGCAAAGGAATATAAGAATGAATTAGGAGCCAGATCGATGGTCTTTCTAGACGAGCGAATCAACAATATACTCTCCGACTTGGCAAAAGTAGAACTGGATATTGAAGACTATAAGTCTAAAAACCGTATCACGATGGTAGAGTCGGATGTTCAGTACTATGTTGAGTATATGAAGGATTTGCAGATGAAACTGATAGAAGCCGAGGCACAATCCCATGTGATTAAACTGATGGATGCCTTTGTGAAAGATACGGCTAACCAGTACAAGATTATCCCTTCTTTATTCACTTCCGGACAAGAGTCGGAGAATAACCCATTGGCACTGTACAATCAGGCATTGCTGGAGAGAGAGCGCTTGATCAGGAACTCTTCTGGAATGGATAATCCTTTGATCGGGCCGGTTACCCTTCAGATTGAAAAGTTAAGAGAAGGGGTTCACCAGATGATCAATAACTCATACCAAAGCGCCCAGCTGGTTATTAAAGAATTAAAAGACAAAGAGGCAAGCCTTTTCAGCCGGATGGGTGAAGTACCGGCGCAGGAAAGAGTCTATATAAACTATAAACGTCAGCAAGAAATACTACAAGGCATCTACCTTATATTGTTACAAAAGAGAGAGGAAACCGTACTGGCACTTGCACAGTCGAAAGAAAAGGCTAAAATCATTGATCCGGCCTTTACTATGCCCCGTCCGGTTGCCCCGCGAAAACTGTATGCAGCTATCGGTATTGTTTTACTGACATTGGTTATCACTGTTGGCTGGATTTACGGTAAAGAACAGCTAAACGACTTGATCAGAGAGTTTCAACGCGTGAAAAAGTAATATAGCGGCATGAATGTATCGAATCAGCTAAAGAAACCAATGACTCAGAATTTTGTGGCATTGGTTTTGCTGCAAGGTGTAAATTATGTTTTGCCACTCCTTACTTTTCCCTATTTATTCCGTGTATTAGGCGTTGAGCGTTGGGGTTTGATTGCTTTTGGGCAAACGTTGATTCAATATTTTGTAATCTTTACCGATTTTGGTTTTAATTTATCAGCCACTAAATACATTTCCAGTCACCGGGACGATACGGTTGCTATCAATAAATATCTGAATGGAGCCTTTGTTTGCCGGATTGTTTTGGCGATTCTCAGTTTCGGTTTGTTGTTTTTAATGACCTTATTGTTTGATCGTTTCAAGGAGGAGGCTGTCTTTTATCTCTCTTATTTTGGGATTGTTATAGGGAATGTAATGTTCCCGATGTGGTATTTCCAAGGGATGGAGAAGATGAAATACATCACCATTTTTAATATTGTAGCCAAATCCGTAAGCCTTATTCCGTTCTTTATTTTTATCCGTAAGCCGCAAGACTATGTATTAGCTCCTGTGTTCTATTCTATTGGATACATACTCGCAGGTCTGATCAGTATCTATATTATCTATTTCAAAGAGAAAATGAAGTGGTTTATCCCTTCTCTTAAAGAAATTCGCACTGTATTTCAGGATAGTTTCACCTACTTTCTGTCCCGCTTGTCGGTATCCTTGTTTACCAATATAAATACCTTTATACTTGGGCTGGTTTGCGGCAATACGGCAGTAGGGTATTACTCGGCAGCAGAGAAATTATATCAGGCATACAATCAGCTACTAGCTCCCTTTACCGGAGTACTGTTCCCACATATAGCCAAGACGAAAGATGTTCCTTTCTTTAAGAGGGTCTTTAAGCGGATTACTCCTGCCAATGTTGTCTTTTTAATAGGCATATTACTTGTCTCTTACTGGGTTATATGGCTTATTTATGGTAATGATGCGAAAGAGGAAACCTTGATGGTATTCCGGATACTGATGTGTGCTTGCTTCTTTACAATCCCCTCTATGCTTTTGGGATACCCCTTCCTGGCAGCGATGGGCTATGCTTCTTATACCAACTGGACAGTGGTTGCAGTATCCTTTGTTCATCTGCTGGGCTTATTGATACTTCTTTTATCCGGATCCCTGTCTCTTTATACAGTAGCAGGTATGGTAGTGTTGGCAGAGGTACTCTTGTTTGCGTTCAGGATAAGAGGAGTAGTACATTATAAATTGTTTAAGACATGAAGACAGATTACAGTAAAATATTCCCGGATAATCGTAGCGAAGGAGATACGGTTTTGCGTCAGGCTCAACTGGTTTTGCTCCGGATGTTCAAGATTATCGACCATGTTTGCAGGAAGCATCAGATAGGCTACTGGATGTGCTCGGGAACTTTGCTGGGAGCTGTTCGCCATAAAGGCTTTATCCCTTGGGATGACGACTTGGATATCTGCATGTTAAGAGAAGATTATGAACGCTTCCTTGAGGTTGCTCCACAGGAGTTTCCGGAAGATATGATTCTTCAAACAAGGGAGCTGGACCCCAGCTACAAATACCTCCCGCTTCCCTGTAAAGTCAGAGATACGAAAAGTCTGATTCTCTCACCCGGTTTTGAAGACGAGGAAAGCGAGAAAGGCCTGTTTCTTGACATTTTCCCGGCTGATCGCTACCATACAGATCCAAAGATATTCCAGAAAGAGAAACGGATCAAGGATTACAACATGTTTATATGCAAATGCCTTGTAGCTGTTAATTTCAAGCATCTTTCGTTTAATAAGAAAGTCCTGTCTCTCTTTCATCCCGTCTTTCATTTCCTGGAAAAACGCTATCTGAAACGTGCAAAAAAACTGATTGACAGGAACCGGAGCTTAGGAACAGACTGTTATATAGGGCATGGCTTTGATACTTTGTGGAAGCGGTTTTTCAAGTATGATGATATCTATCCATTAATCGAATTGGAGTTTGAGGGATCCTTGTTTTATGCGCCACAGAATCCGGACGTTTACCTTACTACGCTATATGGCCCCAATTACATGACGCCTCCACCCGAATCAAAGCGTCAGGCTGACCAACACGCCTACATTCTGAAACCTATTTTGTAGGGACACGTTCGATCTTGAAACGGTTTTTCCTCAGGAAATAGAAATGACTTTTTAAGTGCATGATAGTCTTCTTGCTCAGATGGGCACTGGTTCGCTGATGGGCGTGAATCATTTGTGATTGAGGAAGGTAGATCACTTTCTTTCCGGCAAACCAGCAGCGCTGGCAGATGTCGGCATCTTCTACGTACAAGAAGAACTTCTCGTCAAAGCCTCCCAGTTGCTGATAGAAGCTCTTTTCAAAGAGTAAAGCAGCTCCCAGGCACCAGTCTACTTCCGACGGTTGATCGTCTGAAATATCAGGCATAAGGTACTCCTGTACTACCGGGTTATTGGTATCATCTTTCCCATTGGTGAAAATACGGCAAAGCAGGAACTTAACACTCATGAAATGGCGGGCTGAAAGTTGTATGCTCCCATCCTGGTTCAGCAATCTCGGAGCTACAATGCCGGCCGATGGGTTATTCTTAAGGTATTGATATAGTGTGTCAATCGCGCCGTCAGTGAGTATTATATCCGGATTCAGTATCAAGATAAAACGCCCTTTTGCCTGAGCGGCTCCCGTATTGTTGTTTTTGGCAAAACCGTTGATTTCCGTATTTTCAATGATATGAACGGAAGGGTATGCTTCCCTTACATATTCAATGGTTCCGTCTGTCGAACAGTTGTCAACCAGTATCAACTCAAAGCTGGTAGCAGGCTTGCAACTGACAAACAATGAATATAGCATCTCCTTAAGCAGAGGGAGATGGTTCATCGTCACTGTTATGATCGAGATTTCCGGATTCATGTATTGAAAGTGTTTCTAGTTTCTGTTTCTGTTCTGAGAATACAAGCCCCAGGAGTGTCATGATAAAGAACCCCCGGTGTCCTGTAAAGGTGGCGTCTGCAATACTTTCGATGAGTATATAGCAGATGATTATCGTGGTGATGATCAGGTATTTAGTTTCATCGCTTTGCCTGAATATCTGATGTGATTTCCGGATGAGATAAACGAAAAAAGAGATAAAAAGTAAAACTCCTGCGATACCAAACTGGGCCAGGCAGGGGTAATACGTATCTGCAATATAGCTGTAATCGGAGCTATTCATACCATATATTTTCTCTATTCCGTATTTAGCATAAAGATCGGAATAGTAAACCCCGGACGAGTAAGAAGCAAAACTGGCAAAGCCTGAACCGAACGGGAAGTAGTCTACAAATACGTCAACCGATGTCAGGTATAGCATCAAACGGGCCAATAAGCCTGTTTCCACTTCCTCCGCCTCGCCACTAAGGGCAAAATAGAGGTCTATTTTCTGCCAGCCTACAATAACAACCCCGGCTATAACAGCCAGTCCTACGAAGATCGTTTTGAAGTTGAACCTGAAGTTCTTAATATAAGGGGCAAATAATATAAGTGCAATTGACAGCAAATAGATGCCATAGAACTTAGAGCGTGTAGAGAACAGCCCTACCGATAGCATCAGGATAAATATCACTTTGTCTTTCGTAGTATTCTCCCCACAAAAGAAATAAACCAGTGATATGCCTAGGGCGCAAGCATAGTAGTATGATACGTGGTACATTGTATCAAAAATGATCCGTTCTTTAGCGAATGATAAAAGCCCTAAAAGTACCATAATAAGCAAGAAAACAACACAGATAATGCGCAGAATCGCTTTCTGGTTTTTGCTGAAAACAGGCCGAAGCTGGTACACCAGGAAGAAAGCCACATAGGGCTTCAGCTGAATGATAAAGTCTGATAAAATCGCCTTTTTCACATTACTTCCGATATAAAACGAATAAGAAAAATAAAAAAGAAATACCCCCAAAGTAGTAAGGAATGCCTTATTCATCGGCCAGTCGTTCATCTGGGATATGGTATAGCAGAAAAAGGCAACAAGGCCTAAGGCACAAAGCTCGTCCATTCCGTCAAATCCTATCGTGCCATACAACAGAAGCCCGAATACGAAGGAAAAAACGAAAAGCTTGTAATATGTATTGTTAATAAATTCTTGCGTCATAAACCACTATAAAAACGCCTGGGAGCATGAATTATTGTGTGCTCCTAAATTAAGATAGGCGGCCTGGTATGCAGCCGACATTTTCTCTGCTGTATAATAGGTTTGAAAAACTCTCCTGATCTCTGTTGCAGCTTCGATTCTGTCTACTTCATGAATGATTTTTTCTATTTTATCGGCTATATCGCTTACCTGATCTTGATGAATGATATATCCTACATTTTTCTCCATTTTAGATAAGACTTCCTGATGCGAAGGTATGTCGGAAAGAATAACCGGCAGGCCGATTGTCATACTCTCCAATAGTGTATTGGCCAGACCTTCCACCTCGGAAGCCGAGATGTAGTAGTCCGATGCTATCAGATAATTGTACACTTCGGTAGTAAAACCGGGCAGGAGTATCTGTTCAGACTCGCTACGCTTCAGTTCATCCCACATCGGTCCGTTCCCAAGCATAATGAGGCCTATCTTCTTGTTGTTGAGCATCCGGAAAGCTTCCACTAAGCGATCCGGGTTCTTCTCTTTTGAAAAGCGCCCGATGAATATGAAATAGCGGACATCCTTTTTCAGTCCGAATTTTTCGCGGAGTTGTTGTTTCTGTAAAGCATCCTCTTGCCAGACGGGCAGAGAACTACCATTAGGGATACTCATGATCTCCCAGCCTTTCTTCTTCTTATACAAGGTGCTGATACTCTCTGCACATCCGATAGGGAGATCCATCCTGCGGGTAAAGAAATGATTTAGCAAGATAACAATATTTCCTTTCAGGGTACCATATAGCACTTTCTGCTGCAAGCCCGGGTAGATATGGATGGTATAAATACGTTTATATTTCTTAGGCAGAAAAACTGTTAAATACAGGGATCTGGGACAATGTGCATGCATCATATCCGGGTTGATTTCCTGTACTTTTTTCTTAAGCCTGCTGTACATCTGTAAGAGAGAAGGAATCTTTTCCGTAGCAATCTGGTGGATGGAAATGGGTAATTGCCTGAATTCTACCATCCGGCTGTTTTCCCTTTCGGGTATCAAGGTTATGACAGACACCTCAAACCTGGAGAAATCCATGTATTTGATGATGTTATACATAACATTAACAGGTCCTTCATTCACCAGGGATGAAACAATAAAACAGACTTTTATCATAATTGTAATTCAGGAAACTTATTTCGGCCTCCAAAATTACAAAATTTTCTTTATCAATCCTTATCCACTCACAACAAATCGGTAAGTCATTACTTTAATTAATTTCTTCTACTTTGAAGTCCCACAGTTGTAGAACTTATGTTCAACAATTGTAGAACATGAATTCAACAACTGTTGAACATGAGTTCTACATATGTGGGATTATATTCAAAAAATAACATCTGTTAAGTATCACTTTATATCGTCTGATTTTGTAGTTTTGTCTTCAAGACATGAAACTATGCTTTGTTAATTCGATAATGAGATATGTAATTGCAGAAATACTGTTGCTACTATGCTGGCTGGTTTTTCCGGCTGATATGCATGCTTATAATAAGCCTTATGTAATCAATTTTTCGAAAGAAAAGTACGGGGCAAGCAATAAGAACTGGGCGATAGGGCAGGATGAAAGAGGGATCATGTATTTCGCCAATGATGTAGGCTTACTGGAGTATGATGGGATTGGCTGGGAGCTGAATACAATTCCTAACCGCCCGACTATCCGCTCGGTGGCTGTATTGTCGAATCGAACCCTATTTACAGGTAGTTATGAGGAGTTTGGGCGCTGGGACAGGGATCTTTCAGGGAAACTTCAATACACTTCTCTGAGTGCAACTATAGATAAATCAGAATTTGAAAATGACGATTTCTGGAAGATATGGGCGAATGGCGAATTTGTTTATTTTCAATCCTTTGGCTCTGTTTTTGTCTATGATTATGACACCGTTCGTAAGCTACCACTCTCATACCCAATTCTTTTTCTGACAAAAGTAAGAGATGAATACTGGGTACAAAGGATGGGTGATGGGATATACCGGCTGCAGGAAGACAAATTGCAAATGATACCCGGTAGCGACATCTTTAATGATACCGACGTGCGGATTATTCTGCCGTTTCAAACCGATAAATACCTGATTGGTACAGCGGGAAAAGGTATTTATATCTATGATGGAGAGGGTTTTAAGGAGTGGAATCCTGAATTGTCAGAAATCATGCGGGCTGTAGACCTGAACTGCGGAATGCGTACGATGCGGGACACATATGTGTTCGGGACTATCCTTGATGGCATTTACGAAGTAGATGAAAACGGACGAGTTGTAGACCGCATATCAACAGAGAATATGCTTCAGAACAATACCATATTGTCTTTGTTTGAAGATCATGTAGGCAATATATGGGCAGGACTCGACAGGGGTATCTCATTTGTACAGTATCTGCCAAAGATGAGCTGTTATATTGATTCTAAGGGGAATATGGGCTCAGCTTACGAAGCAATATTCTGGGATGATAAACTGTTTCTGGGAACCAATCAGGGAGTTTACTATATCCGGAAGGCTGATCTGGAAAAGTCGGGAACCTTGTCGGAGGCTAAACTGGTAGAAGGTACGCAAGGGCAGGTATGGTCTTTCATTATTGCAGATGGTAAACTATATTGCTGTCATAACAGAGGGATTCGCGAGATACACAAAAACCTCTCCATATCAGAGCCTTATAATTTAACGACAGGGGTTTATAAAGGGGTGCAAACGAGATTAAAAGGAAGAGATGTCTTGCTTTTATCTACATATAATCTATTAAAACTTGTAGATAAGCAAACAGGAGTTGTTCATGATTTAAATCCTTTGAATGAGCCGATTATCAATACGGAGGTTGACCATCTGGAGAATGTTTGGCTAGAGCATTTTAATAAAGGAGTGTTCCGTTGCCGTTTGTCTGATGATATGCAACGCATAGAAAGCTATACCTATTTGGGAGGCGATAGTGGCGACCAGTTGCCTTACAAATTGAAGGTATTTAAGGTAGGAGGCCGTGTGGTACTGCTTGGCGACGATTGCTTCTATAACTATGACGATATCTCGGATGCTGTTATCCCCAACGAACACCTGAATAATTGTTTCCGGATGGTGCACGGTATACGAAATGTAGTTCATATACAGGGCAGTATCTTTTGGGCGCTGACCCGTTCTGCTATCTATAAATTTTCGTATGACGGGTATGATGCGTCTATTATAGAGTCGTATGACCTGGGGTCGAAAAACCTCTCTCTGGTTAATAGCTATGAGAATATTTCAATAGCGAATGATTCTATTAATATCGTATGCCTGGATAATGGCTTTTTACTTTATGATAATCAGAAAGATGCTTTTGGGGATACGCACCTGGAACCACCTTTCCTGAAATCATTTCAGGTTGAGGCTGTAGGTTTAGCACCTCAGTATAAAGACCTTTCCGAAACTATAGAGGTACCTTACAAGTATAATTCGGTAACTATAAGGTTTTCAGCCAAAAACACATTGGCTTCCAGCTATTATTTTCAGTATATCCTTGAGGGGGTAGACCCCCATTGGTCTGAGTCTCAAAAGATAAACCGGATATCGTACGTACGTTTGCCCGAGGGTGAATATACCTTGAAGATCCGGACACTTGATAATCTAGGTAACTATTCCGAACCGGTCAGTTGCACCTTCCATGTGCAGCCTCCCTGGTATCAGTCCGTTTGGGCCTATCTTGCCTATTTGCTACTTGCAGCCTTAACGCTGTTGCTTATCTGGATGATGATTCTGAGGCGTTACCGGAATGTGCACCTGATGAAGATCAGAAGCCGCGAAGCCAAACGCCTCCGGCGCAAAAATGAAGAGTTATTGCGCGAATTAGAAGAAAAAAATGCAGAATTATTAACGCAAACGTCATTTGTAATACGACGCAATGAATTGTTAATGAAAATAAAAGGAGAATTAGAGGATTTTTACAGAAAACAAAACAACAAAAGCCTGGCTCCCCTTTTTAATAAAGTAGACGCCTTGTTGAGTGAAAATATTGATACCGAGGAAGATTGGAAGATGTTTCTGATCAATTTTGAACAAAAACACACCGGCTTTTTTAAACATTTGAAAGCCGATTATCCATCATTAACATCCAATGACCTGAAGCTATGTGCCTGCCTGCGATTAAATCTGGACTCTAAAGACATCGCTGCTTTGATGAATGTTTCTGTCCGTTCTGTTGAAAATAGTCGCTCCAGACTTCGCAAAAAATTAAACATTTCAGCTTCTCAGCATTTGAATGAATTCTTCCTGCAGTTCTAATTCTTTCTTTTTTATACATCTGTAAATAAGGCGATTACTTTTAGGTGAGAGGTAATCGTGAGGTCTTGGATTTGTTAAAAAACGAAGAGAAGTACTCGTAGTGATAGGCATTTTTTAAAAAAAGTGAATGAAGTCTTTATTTTTGTCAAAATCTATTTACGAAGGTCTAATCAAAAAAGTAGAATCCATGAAAATTAGAGAATTTTATCTTAAACGTGGGAGTGGTAAAAGGATATGCCTTTTATTGTTCTTAACATTTGTGATGGGCATAATGAATACTTATGCTCAGAATGTTGTGAGGGGAACCGTTACGGATCAATATAAAGATCCGCTACCGGGAGTAAACATAACCATACAAGGCACTACTACCGGTACTATTACGGATATCGACGGGCAGTATGCAATAAACGCCAAGCAAGGAGATGCTCTTGTTTTTTCCTATCTGGGATTGAAGCCGCAGACTGTTACGGTAGGTGCAAGTATGACTGTGAATGTTGTTCTGGAGGAAGACTCACAAGTGCTGGGCGAAACAGTGGTGATCGGATATGGTACGGCGAAGAAGGCCGACCTTACCGGTGCTATCGGAAGTGTATCGGCAGAAACTATCCTGAAACAACCTGCCTTGAATGCCGTGCAGTCTATACAGGGTAAGGTGTCCGGTATTAATATTATCAATACGGATGCTCCGGGCTCTACCCCGTCGGTGGTTGTTCGTGGTTTGGGAACAGCTTTAGGAGGGCGTAACCCGCTCTATATCGTAGACGGCTTCCCGGTTGATGATATCAAAAACATCAGTTCTTCCGACATCCTAACGATGGATATCTTGAAGGATGCATCATCTGCTTCTATCTATGGGGTAAGAGCTGCAAATGGAGTTATCCTGATTACAACAAAGAAAGGGCAGGAAGGTAAAGCCCGTATTGGTGTAGAATCGTATGTAGGAATCAAAACAGTACTCAACAAAGTGAAAATGGCTAATGCTTCACAATATGTTGAGTATTTCAACCAAAACCAACAGGTGCTTATCGATGGTGGAGACGCCAATGCTTATTTGTTGAAGGATGCGTCTCAACAGCCGTATAATACAGACTGGTACGACGAACTGATCAGCAATGGTATTACAACGAATAATGTAGTTTCTTTATCAGGTGGTAGCAAAGCCGTTGATTATTTCTTCAGCTACAACTTTTATGATGAAGAAGGATTGCTAGACGGACAAAACTACCAACGTACTACGATCCGTAATAACAATGTATATAAGTTCTTTAACGATCGTTTGAAATTTACTCAAAATCTGAGTATTGCGTTTGAAAACGAAGATGTAAAACCGTATGGAGCTTTTACGGAAGCCTACAGACAGTCGCCTTTAGTTCCTACCAGATATGCAAACGGACGCTACGGTACTTCGTTTGTAAATAAAACAACTGGTGTGGTAGGCTATGAAGGAGCAGACGGTGATATCTTCGGTAAACTGAATTCAATCGGAAACCCCTTGTACACAGTAGATAATGCCAACGAACGGAACAAAACATTTACAGTACAGGGTGGTATAGAAGGTGAATTTAAGATTTTTGATTTCCTGAAAGCAAACTCACGCTTTGGTGCTACGAAATATTTCAGCAAGAATCGTCAGTTCTCTAATATTAAAGGCGCTTGGTTGAATGCCGATCCTCGCCGGACAGAAGGAGAATTTGAAGGCCTGAAAGCAGCTAACACGTCAGTTACAACCTATGCTGATAATTCATTACGTTTCCGCGATGTAGAAACCTATCGCTGGATATGGGAAGGATACTTGACTTTCCAGAAGAGCTTCGAAAAACATAATGTAGAAGTAGTAGCCGGGCTTTCACGCGAAAAGACAGGTATTGGTAATACATCGATTCTGAAAGCATACGATGTACCGTCTAAAAAGCAATATTGGAACCTGGGTATGGCTTCGGATGCTTATGCAAAGGAAGTAAACCACTACTACTATACGCCGCGTACACTGGCCTCTTATTTTGCACGTTTGCAATATAACTTCGACCATAAATACTATGTATCGGCTACGATCCGCCGCGACGGTAGCAGCGTGTTTAAATCAACAGGTGACTATTGGGGAACTTTCCCTTCATTCGGTGCAGGCTGGACGATCTCACGCGAAGACTTTATGCAGGATATAACTTCAATCAGTTACCTCAAATTGAGAGGTACCTGGGGTAAACTGGGGAACCAGGATGTTCCGCTGAACGTGTCGCAGATCTTGACTGATCCGGGTAGCTACAACTATAACTATGTATTTGGCCCGAACCAAAGCCTCGTGTACGGTTCTGCATTTGGTACACCTGCCGTAGACTTGACATGGGAGGTTACACGCGAGTGGGGCTTAGGTCTTGACTTTGCATTCCTGAACGACCGCTTATCCGGTAGTATCGACTATTACGACAAAACAAATACAAACGCTATATTAGACGTTACACCGACACAGAGTTCTATGTACGAAGCAAACTTTTATGCGCATGGTGCCAAGGTGAAGAATAACGGTATCGAGCTTGGATTGACCTGGAGAGACCAACTGGCAAACGGACTGGTATATGAAGTTGGCGCTAACTACTCATATAATAAGAATGAAGTACAAAGCGTAACACCTACATATGACGGAGCAACAGGTGGTAGCCTGAACGACGGACAGATCACCAAACGCTTGCAGGAAGGACAACCTATCTACGCATGGTGGATGTATGAAGTAGACGGCGTATGGCAAAATCAGGCAGAAATAGATGATCCGAACAACGCAAAGGCAGGAACACCCAAACCGGGCTACCTCCGCTACAAAGACCAGAATGATGACGGCATCATCGATAACCGCGACAAGAAATTCTTCGGTTCGTATTTGCCGACATCTAACTATGGTGTGCATATTGGCTTGGAATACAAAAACTTCGACTTTAGTGTTGATGGCTACGGAGTAGCAGGCAACAAAGTGTATAACGGCCTGAAACACGGACGTATCGATGGCGGAGAAAATATTACTCACGACACTTATAAAAACAGATGGAAAGGTGCCGGTTCAACTAACAGCCATCCGGGAGCTAATCGCGACTCGTACTCATCCAACTACTTCCTTGAAAGTGGCGCCTACTTCCGTATCAACAACATCACATTAGGTTATACATTTAATGACCTGGTGTTTAGTGGAAGCAGACTGAGACTGTACTTCACAGCTCAGAACCCATTCATGTTTACAGGTTATTCAGGATTCACGCCTGAAATAGCAGGTTATTCTACTGATCCGGACGTTTCAAACGGGGATCCGAAAGGAACAACAGGTATAGAATTGTCAGCTTATCCGACAACTCGTAATTTCCTTTTCGGAGTTAATTTATCATTCTAATAATCTAAATATTGTATCGTCATGAAAAAAATATATATAGGGATCGTATCCGCACTTGCGATTACATTTACAGGGTGTAGCGATTTTCTGGATGTCCCTTCACAAGAAAAAGTAGAGGCCGGAGACAGTGAAGAAGTCTATACTCCGGAAATGTTTGTAAATGCTACATACGGTATGTTTACCGATTGGGATTATGCCTTCTCGTATCTTGCGATGACTGAAATTATATCAGACAATGCCGACAAAGGTAGTTCTCCAAGCGATAACGGCTCGGATAAAAACTTGTATGATGATCTGACTTTCACCAGTACATCCGGTTCGTCAGAGGCTATGTGGAAACGTTGGTATAAAACAATCGGGCGTGCTACACAAAGCATCGAATATACCGAAAGCTACGGTCTTACCGATGAGGCATATAAGAACCGCCTGATAGGAGAAGCCAAGTTCCTCCGTGGTTTATGCTATTTTTATTTGGTAAGAGGTTGGGGTGATATTCCAATTCAGGATGGAGATCCTTCAGTAAGAGCTCCCAAAGCAGAGGTTTATGCTTATATTGAAAAAGACTTGCAGGATGCTATCAATGGCTTGCCGGTTAAAAGTGGCTATGCTTCAGCCGATTTGGGACGTGCAACAAAAGGTGCAGCTCAGAGCTTGCTTTCAAAGGTTTACCTATATCAGGAAAAATGGGAACAAGCGTATGAATATGCTACAACTGTAATTAGTTCTGGAGAATACGGACTTGAATCTGATTACTCCGTTATCTGGCGTGCGTCTGCTGAAAATGGTACAGAGTCTATCTTCGAAATACAAGCCAGAGGTGAATCCATCGCTCATGGTGTACAACAATACTCAGCTACACAAGGAGCCCGTGGAGAAACAGGATGGGGATGGGGATTTAATACACCTTCTGACAATCTGTTGGCGGCATTTAACGAGGCAGGGGATACCATTCGTAGGAATGCAACTATTATCTTCCGTAATTCTGTTTTGTGGGATGGTCGAATCGTAGGTGCAACAGAAAATCCGATGTATAACTACAAGGCTTATTCAAGTGCTAATGCAGGCTCAGATGATGGCGACAAGAATATACGCATGCTTCGCTTAGGCGAGATATACCTGATCCAGGCTGAAGCAGCCAACGAATTAGGGAAGACAAATGAGGCGCTTGCTGCTTTGAATAAAGTGCGTAATCGTGCAAAACTTCCAAATGTTACGACAACAAACCAGAGTGAAATACGCAAAGCTATCTGGAACGAACGTCGTCTGGAGTTGGCTTTCGAGCATGACCGTTGGGCTGATTTGGTACGTACCGGGCAAGCTGCGGAAGCGATGGCAAAAGCAGGCAAGAACTTCGTAGCCGGAAAACATGAGTTGTTCCCAATACCGAATAAACAGATATTGGAAGTTGAAACAATTACTCAGAATCCTGGCTGGTAATTAGATAGCCTATGAAGACGCTATTTTTAGGAATATGTTGTCTGCTGGCATTTGAAACTATACAAGCCCAAACGAAAGATGCCCGGATGGATCGTTTCATAGACGAGCTGATGGAGCAAATGACGTTGGAGGAAAAGATAGGGCAACTGAACCTGCCCGGAGCCGGTGATATTACCACCGGGCAGGCTCAAAGCAGTGATATAGCAGACAAAATAAGAAAAGGACAGGTTGGTGGTTTATTCAATATCAAAGGGCTGGACAAGATAAAGGAAGTTCAGCGCCTGGCAGTTGAAGAGAGCCGCCTGAAGATCCCGCTGATATTCGGGATGGATGTGATTCACGGCTACGAAACAGTATTTCCCATTCCTTTAGGATTGGCGGCCAGTTGGGACATGAAAGCGATAGAACAGTCGGCTCGTATAGCTGCTATAGAAGCGAGTGCCGATGGTATCTTCTGGACATTCAGTCCTATGGTTGACATCTCACGCGACCCCCGTTGGGGGCGCGTTTCCGAAGGAGCCGGAGAAGATCCTTTCCTGGCAGGTGAATTTGCCAAGGCAATGGTGCGTGGTTATCAGGGAGATAACAGCTATTCTGACAATACGCACATCATGGCTTGTGTGAAGCATTACGCTTTATATGGAGCAGGAGAGGCCGGGCGCGATTATAATACGGTGGATATGAGCCGTCTTCGGATGTTTAATGAGTATATGTATCCTTATCAAGCAGCAGTTGAAGCGGGAATAGGTAGCGTGATGGCATCCTTCAATGAAGTGGATGGCGTTCCGGCTACTGCCAATAAATGGCTGATGACAGATGTACTTCGCGATCAATGGGGTTTCAAAGGCTTTGTAGTAACTGATTATACCGGTATTATGGAAATGGTAGATCACGGGATCGGTGATTTGCAGGCTGTTTCTGCCCGTGCATTGAAAGCCGGAGTCGACATGGATATGGTTTCCGAAGGTTTTGGCGGAACACTCGCAAAATCAGTAAAAGAGGGTGTTGTCTCAATGGCTGATATTGATCAGGCCTGTCGCCGCATCTTGGAAGCAAAGTACAAATTAGGCTTGTTTCAAAATCCGTACAAGTATTTTGACGACAAAAGGGTGAAGACGGATATCTACACTCCGGAACACAGAGCATTTGCCCGTAAACTGGCGTCGGAAAGCTTTGTGCTTCTGAAGAATGAAGCCAACACCTTGCCTCTTAAAAAAGAAGGAACAATCGCTGTAGTAGGCCCCTTGGCCAATACCCGGTCTAATATGCCGGGCACATGGAGTGTTGCGGTAGACCTGACCAAACCGGCTACTTTGGTAGAAGGTATACAGTCTGTAGCAGGAAAAGGGGTGAAAGTGCTTTATGCCAAGGGTAGTAACCTGACGGCTGATGCCGACTTGGAGAAAAACGCATCCATGTTTGGACGTGAACTGGGACGTGATGAACGTACGAACGAACAACTTCAGGAAGAGGCTATACGTATTGCCGGACAGGCAGATGTAATTGTGGCTGCCTTAGGTGAAACCTCGGAGTTCAGTGGTGAAGCAAGCAGTCGTACAAACCTGGATATTCTCGACGTACAGAAAGAATTGCTGGCAGCCTTGCTGAAAACAGGTAAACCGGTTGTTTTAGTCGTATTTGCCGGTCGCCCGCTGACCTTAACTTGGGAAGACGCCCATGTTCCGGCTATTCTGAATGTATGGTTTGGTGGCAGCGAGGCAGCTCATGCCATAGGTGATGTCTTGTTTGGCGATGTCAATCCCAGTGGGAAACTAGCTATGACTTTCCCACAGAACGTAGGCCAAATACCTCTATATTATAATCATAAAAATACGGGTCGCCCATTAGCAGAGGGACGTTGGTTTGAGAAGTTCAGGAGCAACTATCTGGATGTTAGTAACGAGCCGCTTTATCCTTTCGGATATGGCTTAAGTTATACTCAATTCCGGTATAGCGACCTGAACCTGAGCGCTTCCTCAATGGACAGCAAGGGTGAAATCATCGCTTCTGTAACGGTAACAAATACCGGAAAAACAGTAGGGAAGGAGGTTGTTCAATTATACATCCGCGATTTGGTAGGAAGTATCACCCGTCCGGTAAAAGAGTTGAAAGGTTTTGAAAAGATAGAGTTGAAGGCAGGAGAGTCAAAGACCGTTCGTTTTAAGATTACTCCGGAACTGCTGAAATTCTATAATTACGATCTGGAATATGTATCGGAACCAGGTGAATTTAAGGTGATGGTTGGTGGTAACAGCCATGATATACTGTCTGCCGGATTTTCGCTGATTAAGTAATTGAAATTTCAAATATACGACCCATGAATAGAACTGTTTTCTTTGTTTTATTACTAGGTGTTACATTAAGCTTCTCTTGCTCTAATAAGGCAAACAATCGTTTGACTGAAGATGAAGAGTCGGATATTAAAGCACCTGTTGAGGAACTATCTGATCAGGCCTTGCTTGATAGTGTGCAACGGCGTACTTTTAACTATTTCTGGGAAGGAGCAGAGCCTAACAGCGGACTGGCGCGCGAGCGTTTCCATGCCGATGATTACTATCCGGAGAACGATAAAAATGTGATAACTACAGGAGGAAGCGGCTTTGGGATAATGGCACTGATAGCAGGTATTGAGAGAGGGTATATTACCCCTAGTGAAGGGTTTATGCGCTTTAGCCGGATTCTGGACTTTCTTGAAAGTGCCGATCGTTTCCACGGAGCGTTTCCTCATTGGCTATATGGCGAAACAGGCAAGGTAAAGCCTTTTGGCACCAAAGACAATGGGGGAGACCTGGTAGAAACAGCTTTCCTCTTCCAAGGCTTACTAGCTGTTCATCAATATTATGTAAACGGCTCGGAAGAGGAAAAAGCCTTAGCAGCTCGTATAGACAAGCTCTGGAGGGAAGTAGAATGGAGTTGGTATCAGAATGGGCAGAATGTGCTGTACTGGCATTGGAGCCCTGAATATGCCTGGGAGATGAATTTCCCGGTAAGAGGATATAACGAATGTCTGATTATGTATGTATTGGCAGCAGCTTCTCCTACATACACTATCCCGGCAGAGGTTTATCATGAGGGCTGGGCTGAAAATGGAGCCATACTATCTCCTCATACGGTAGAAGGGATCCCTTTGACATTCCGCTACCAGGGAACAGAAGCTGGCCCTTTGTTCTGGGCGCATTACTCCTTTCTTGGCTTAAACCCCAATGGTTTATCTGATCAGTATGTGAACTATTTTGACGAAATGCGGAACTATACATTAATAAACAGAGCGTATTGTATCCGCAATCCGAAAGGCTATAAAGGCTATGGGGAAGACATGTGGGGGCTTACCGCCAGTTATTCCGTAAAAGGATATTCGGCACATGCACCTAATGAACGAAACGACCTAGGGGTTATTTCGCCTACTGCAGCCCTGTCTTCTATTGTGTATACACCGGAGGAATCAATGAAAGTGATGAGGA
The DNA here is from genome assembly GCF_029892785.1 of Parabacteroides sp. PH5-46. GTDB lineage: Bacteria > Bacteroidota > Bacteroidia > Bacteroidales > Tannerellaceae > DFXE01. The sequence goes on along the minus strand of NZ_JARXXA010000014.1, from coordinate 18,114 downwards.
GCCTCTATGCTATGGGCAATCAGGTATGGGGTATCTATGGCTTTTATGATGCTTTCAGCGAGACAGACAACTGGTATCCACGCCATTACCTGGCTATTGATCAGGGGCCTATTGCTGTCATGATAGAAAACTACCGCTCGCAGCTCTTGTGGAAACTCTTTATGAGTCATCCCGATGTACAGCAAGGTTTGCAGAAGTTAGGCTTTCAATAGAATCGCGTGACAATTGTCACGCGATCGATTCACATTTGTGTTTCGATCGTTTCACATATGTAGTTTGATCGCGTGACATATGTCACGCGATTCTTTTTTTACAAATAAAAGATGCTGCTATTGAGTAACCCAAACGGATTATTCGTATTTTTGTTTTCTCAAAACATTTATAAAACAGAGAAACAAATTGGATGATAGAACGCATTTATATTCTTGAAAATGTAGACCCGGTTATATTTTATGGTGTGAACAATGCCCATATGCAATTAATCAAAACATTATTTCCCAAACTGCGCATTGTGGCCCGGGGAAATGTGATGAAAGTAATTGGTGATGAGGAAGAATCGGAAATGTTTCTGAAGAAAATACGAGAGGTTGAGAAGCATTGCGAAGAGTATAATTCACTGAGCGAAGAAATCATCCTTGACATCATAAAAGGCAAAGCTCCTGCTGTTGTAAAGCAAGAAAACCTGATTATACATGGGATGAACGGCAAGGCAATTGTTGCCCGTACGGAGAATCAACAAGCTTTGGTAAAGTCTTTTGAGGAGAACGACCTGGTATTTGCCATCGGTCCGGCCGGATCGGGAAAGACATTCGTGGCGATAGCTCTTGCCGTTAGGGCCTTAAAGAATAAAGAGGTGAAAAAGATCATCTTGAGCCGTCCCGCAGTAGAGGCTGGAGAAAAGCTGGGATTCCTTCCCGGAGAGATGAAAGATAAGCTGGATCCTTATTTGCAGCCTTTATATGATGCCTTGCTGGATATGATTCCGGGAGTCAAGTTGAAGGAATATATGGAAAATAATGTCATTCAGATTGCCCCCCTGGCTTATATGCGCGGGCGTACATTAAGTGATGCGGTTATCATTCTGGACGAAGCCCAGAATACCACAACGCATCAGATAAAGATGTTTCTTACACGCCTGGGTATGAATGCGAAGATGATCGTAACCGGTGATGTCACTCAGATAGACCTGCCTCCATCGGCTACTTCCGGCCTGATACAAGCCATGAACATCCTAAAGGCAGTAAAAGGTATCGGAAAGATAACGTTTAATAAGAAAGATATCGTTCGCCATAAGCTGGTACAGCGTATTGTAGAGGCCTATGACAAATTTGATGCAAAGAAAAAGGCAGAACGGAACACGCAGAATGCAGAACGGAAGGATTGATATTATCCCCGTTCTGCGTGTTCCGTTCTGCATAAAATAAAAGAGTTATGAATAAAGCTTTAGTGAGAACAGATTTCAATTTCCCGGGACAGAAAAGTGTATATCATGGGAAAGTGCGTGATGTGTATAACATCAATGACGAACTGTTAGTGATGGTGGCAACAGACCGTATTTCGGCATTTGATGTGGTATTACCGGAAGGTATTCCTTATAAAGGACAGATGCTGAACCAGATTGCAGCGAAGTTCCTGGATGCTACAACAGATATTTGCCCGAATTGGAAGTTGGCATCGCCTGATCCGATGGTGACTGTAGGTGTTCAGTGTCAAGGTTTTCCAGTAGAAATGATTGTACGTGGATACCTGTGCGGGAGCGCCTGGAGAGCTTATAAAAGTGGCATTCGTGAGATATGTGGTGTGAAGATTCCCGACGGTATGCGTGAAAACGAACGTTTCCCGGAGCCCATCATCACTCCTACAACAAAAGCTGAGCAAGGCTTGCATGATGAGGATATTTCTAAGGAAGAAATACTGAAGCAGGGGCTTGTGTCGGAAGCCGACTATGCTTTGTTGGAGAAATACACCCTGGCTTTATTCAAGAGAGGGACGGAGATAGCGGCTCAGCGCGGACTGATCCTGGTAGACACCAAGTATGAATTTGGACATCGTGACGGCAAGATCTACCTGATAGATGAGATACATACTCCAGACTCCTCCCGTTACTTCTACACGGAAGGCTATCAGGAACGCTTTGAGAAAGGTGAACCTCAGAAGCAACTTTCCAAAGAGTTTGTGCGTGAGTGGTTGATGGAGAACGGTTTTCAGGGCAAAGCAGGCCAAACCGTTCCGGAGATGACTCCGGCTATTGTACAAAGTATCAGCGAACGCTACATTGAGCTTTTTGAGCATATAACGGGTGAAGCATTCGTAAAGGGCGATACAGCTCAGTTGCTCTCACGGATAGAGAAGAATGTTTCTGATTATCTGAAAACAAACAATAAATAAAAGTCAAGTGAAGTACGGTTCGGAGAATATATTGCCTTATAATGATAGCGAACAGAAAGCTACTCAGGTAGAACGTATGTTTGATGCTATTGCAGGTAAATATGATCTGCTGAACCATACGCTTTCATTGGGTTTTGACAAGGGGTGGCGACGGAAAGGGATTGCTTTTCTGAAGCCCTTCTCTCCTGAGACCATTCTGGATGTGGCTACCGGAACTGGTGACCTGGCTATTTCTTTGTATGAAACATTAAAACCTAGCCAGGTTATTGGTATCGATATATCCGAAGGCATGATGGAGATAGGGCGCCAAAAGGTAGAAGTTGCCGGATACTCCGGACACATATCGTATGAGCAGCAGGACTGTCTGTCGCTTTCGTATGAAAACAATCGATTTGACGCTGTTACAGCCGCCTTTGGGATACGTAACTTTGAGGATATAGACAAGGGCATATCTGAGATGTACCGGGTATTGAAGCCCAACGGGCATGTCATGATACTGGAACTGTCGTCGCCGGAAAAGTTTCCCATGAAACAACTCTACAAAATCTATTCAAAAATAGTGATACCGAATGTGGGACGTTGGTTTTCAAAAGAAAAAGCCGCTTATGATTACTTGCCAGCCTCCATTAAAGTAGTTCCTCAGGGAGAGGAAATGGTAGGAATACTCAGAAGGCAGGGTTTCATAGATGTAAAAGTACGGACTTTTACATTCGGTATTTGTTCGCTATATACAGGTAAAAAAGGATAAATAGTTTTAATATGAGAAAGTATGGATTAATAGGGTATCCGCTGGGCCATTCATTTTCAAAAACGTTTTTCAACCAAAAGTTTGCTGCGGAAAACATAAACGCCGAATATGTTAACTTTGAAATTGCAGACATTAAGGAGTTAAGAAAAGTATTGAAAGACAATCCCGATCTGTGTGGATTAAACGTGACCTTACCTTATAAAACACAGGTAATCCCCCTCCTGGACGAACTGGATGAGGATGCCCGTTTGATAGGAGCGGTTAATGTCATTAAATTCGGAAAAGGACATTTCGGAAAGCTGAAACTGAAGGGTTACAATTCGGATATTATCGGTTTTAAGAAGTCGATTGACCCTTTGTTGAACGAATCACATCGAAAAGCCTTGATTCTGGGAACAGGCGGAGCTTCCAAAGCAGTCTTCCACGGATTAAAGCAGTTGGGTATTGCTTCTACATTAGTATCTCGCACACCCAAAGAGTTTTGTATTACGTATGCCGAGATAAACCCTAAAACAATGGAGCAATATACCGTTATTGTAAATACAACTCCGGTAGGTATGTTTCCGAATATAGACGACTGCCCGGACATTCCTTATGACTTACTAACGCCTAATCACTTGTTATACGATTTGTTATACAATCCGGATGAAACCCTTTTTATGAAAAAAGGAAAGGAAAAAGGAGCAATTGTGAAAAACGGCTTGGAAATGCTTTTGCTGCAAGCATTCGCAGCTTGGGATATCTGGCATAAATAAATGAATTTTACAATTTCAAGCAGAACTGTTAAAAGTTCCCTTGAAAAAGCCACATCCTGTTTTAAAACATCTTTTTTGCAAACTCGTATGTGGGAATAAGCACGTACTTTTACACGCATTATTAGACGAATTATATACATGAAGAACGAAAAAACGCTTTCCGGATTGACACCTGAACACTTCGAAAAGCTAATTGATGGCAAAACAACAAAACTCTGCATCCTGACCAATAGTATTGGAGCAGAATTGACTGTAACCAACTATGGGGCAAAAATCGTATCACTGATGGTTCCCGACAAAAATGGAAAAATGACAGATGTTGTTACAGGACATAACTCAATAGATGAGTATCTTGTGTCGGAAGAGCCTTACTTTGGTGCTGTTTGCGGACGTTTCGGAAACCGTATCGCCAAAGGTCGTTTTGAGATAGACGGTGTGGTGTACGATAAGTTGGCAATTAATAATGGTCCCAACAATCTACACGGCGGTATCAAGGGCTTTAATGCCGTAGTATGGGATATAAAAGAAATCAATAAAGATACAGTTACTTTAGCATATACTTCAGCAGATGGTGAGGAAGGTTTTCCGGGAAACTTATCTGTTGAAATAACCTATCATTTGTCTGATAAAAACGAAGTAGTGATCGGCTATCATGCTACAACTGATAAGCCAACAGTTGTAAACCTGACCAATCATTCATACTTCAATCTGTCCGGAGCAGGTGATCCGTCAATCGGAGATCATTTGCTTACCATCAATGCCGATTACTATCTCCCTACAGATAACACAGCAATTCCTTACGGACCGAAGGAAGCGGTAGAAGGTACGCCTATGGACTTCCGTACTCCCTTTGCCGTTGGTTCGCGCATTGAAGCTGACTTTGAGCAGTTGGTGTTCGGAAACGGCTACGACCATACGTATGTACTGAACAAAAAAGAAGGAGAGATGGCATTCTGCGCCCGTTGTGTTTCACCCAAAACCGGAATAGTGATGGAAACATATACTTCGGAACCGGGCGTACAGCTATATACAGGCAACTGGATGACAGGCAACTTTGTAGGCAAGAACGGACAACGATATCCGGCAAGGGCAGCCCTTTGCCTGGAAACACATCACTTCCCCGATAGCCCGAACAAGCCGGAATACCCGACAACGACTCTTCGTCCGGGGGAAAGCTTTGACAGTAAAACGATATATCAATTCTTAATAATACAATAAACAATACATAACTAAAAAAAGAATTTAAGCTATGAGTTCAACACAACAAAAAAATTACACTTTGCCGATTATCATGATGATTCTGCTATTCGGTATGATTTCCTTTGTTACTAATCTGGCGGCACCTATGGGTGTTGTTCTGAAAAACCAATTCGGCGTATCCAACTTCATGGGTATGTTGGGTAACTTTGCCAATTTTATTGCTTATGCCGTGATGGGTATACCAGCCGGTAAGTTGCTTGAGAGAGTTGGTTACAAAAAAACAGCCTTGATAGCTATTGTAGTTGGATTCGTAGGCGTTGGTATCCAGGTGCTTTCCGGTACGGCTGGAAGTTTTGCCGTTTATCTGTTAGGTGCATTCGTTGCCGGTTTCTCTATGTGTATGTTGAATACCGTTGTTAATCCTATGTTGAATACATTAGGTGGCGGTGGAAACAAAGGTAACCAGTTAATCCAGATTGGTGGGTCTTTTAACTCGCTGATGGGTACATTAGTGCCGATTTTAGTAGGTGCCTTGGTAGGTGAAGCTACGAAAGCTCAGATTACAGACGTTTACCCGGTGATGTTTATGGCAATGGGTATCTTTGCCTTGGTAGGTATTGTATTATACTTTGTTTCTATACCTGAGCCTCATGCTGCAAAGGCAGACGCTTCACTTGAGAAGTCTAAATACAGCGCTTGGTCTTTCCGTCATTTCGTATTGGGAGCTATCGCTATTGGTGTATATGTGGGTATTGAAGTAGGTATCCCGGGAACAATGATGTTGTTCATTGCCGACCCTGCTACAGGCGTTGCTAATGGTGCAGCTTCTGCTGGTGTAGTTGCCGGTATGTACTGGCTGCTGATGCTTGTAGGTCGTTTCGTTGGGGCTTCTGTTGCTTCTAGAGTTTCCAGTAAGTCGATGCTTACCTTTGCGTCAGGTGTTGGTATTATCTTGGTTACTTTAGCAATCTTCTTGCCTACTTCCATACGTGTTTCTATTCCTGTTATCCAAACAGTTCCTTCTATTTCTGTTGCAATGACCGAGGTTCCAATTAACGTATTGTTCCTTATCTTGTGCGGATTGTGTACTTCTATTATGTGGGGAGGTATCTTCAATCTGGCTGTTGAAGGTTTGGGTAAATATATCGCTGCTGCTTCCGGAATCTTTATGATGATGGTTTGTGGTGGAGGTATCCTTCCATTAATTCAGAATGCAGTAGCTGATGCTGCCGGTTACCTGACTTCTTATTGGGTGCCCTTCTTAGGCTTGGCTTACCTGCTGTATTATGCTTTAATCGGAAGCAAGAATGTAAACAAGGATATTCCTGTTGATTAATTTTTTATAAGATAAAACACGAAGACACAGAGAAGTGAATTCTTTTTATGAGTTCATTTCTACTGTGTCTTCGTTTTTTTTATAATTTTGTTTCTGTTTCAAATGTAAAATCTAATTATCATGGATGTAGAAAGAGTAAGAAAAGGCTTCACTAATCACTTCAACGGCGAAACGGGCGCTGTATATGCCTCTCCCGGACGTATCAACTTAATCGGAGAACACACAGACTATAACGGCGGATTCGTATTCCCTGGCGCTATCGACAAAGGTATGGTAGCTGAAATAAAACTAAATGGTACCGGTAAGGTACGTGCTGTTGCTTTGGATTTGAATGAAACAGCAGAGTTCGGATTGAATGAAAATGACCTGCCTGCTCAAGGTTGGGCTAAATATATATACGGTGTATGCCGTGAGATCATAAAAAGAGGAGGTCAAATCTCCGGTTTTGATACAGCTTTCTCAGGAGACGTTCCTCTGGGAGCCGGTATGTCGTCGTCGGCAGCTTTGGAAAGTACCTATGCTTTCGCACTGAATGACTTGTTTTCCCTGGGTATTGACAAGTTTGAACTGGCAAAGATCGGACAAGCTACCGAACATAACTACGTAGGCGTAAACTGCGGTATTATGGACCAGTTTGCTTCTATCTTCGGGAAAGAAGGAAGTTTGATGCTGCTTGATTGCCGTTCGTTGGAACATAAATACTATCCGTTTAATCCGAAAGGATATAAGCTGGTATTGCTTGATACGGTAGTGAAGCATGAATTGGCATCGTCGGCTTATAACAAACGTCGCCAGTCTTGCGAAACCGTTGCGGCTGCTATCCGCCGGAATCATCCGGAAGTAGAATTCCTGCGTGACGCTACCATGGAAATGCTGAATGAAGTAAAAGCAGACGTAAGTGCCGAAGATTACATGCGCGCCGAGTATGTAATTGAAGAAGTACAGCGTGTGATGGATGTTTGCGCAGCATTGGAAAAAGGCGATTACGAGACCGTAGGCGACCGCATGTACGGCACACATCACGGTATGAGCAAGCTATATGAAGTAAGTTGCGAAGAGCTCGACTTCCTGAATGATGTAGCAAAGAAATGCGGTGTAACCGGATCACGCGTAATGGGTGGTGGCTTTGGCGGCTGTACGATCAATCTGGTAAAGGATGAATTGTATGACGACTTTGTAAAGGAAGCCTTCCGTGCCTATAAAGAAAAATTCGGACGCGAACCTAAGTTGTATAATGTAGTTATCAGCGACGGAGCACGCAAACTCTATTAAAGTATAAATATAAAGTCAGAAATATTATGTCAGCCGCTTTTTATCAAAAAGAAGTCAAATTCTTTGTTGCAGTCGATTGTATCATTTTAGGATTTAATGATAAGGAACTGAATGTATTACTCTATAAGCGTAAATTTGAACCTATGAAAGGTGAATGGTCACTTATGGGAGGATTTGTCAGGTCCGGTGAAAGTATAAACGACGCAGCATCCCGCGTGTTGACAGAGTGTACAGGCATCCATGACTTGTTTATGGAGCAGGTAGGAGCCTACGGAGATGTTACCCGCGACCTGGGCGAGCGGGTTGTCTCCGTAGCCTACTATGCACTGGTTAATCTGAACGATTTTAACACAGACCTTTTAAAGGAATACAATGCCCAATGGACAAGGGTGAGCGATCTACCCAATCTGATTTTTGACCATACCTTAATGATAAAGGACACGCTCGCGCGCCTGAAGCGTAAAGCCGCCACACGTCCGGTCGGATTTAACCTGCTTCCGGACAAATTCACCTTGCCTCAGCTACAGAACCTGTATGAAGCCATCTACCAGACACCTCTGGATAAGCGGAATTTCAGAAAAAAACTGAACTCTATGGATATCCTGGAGAAACTGGACGAAAAAGACAAGAAAAGCTCCAAAAGAGGCGCCTTCTATTATACATTTAATAAAGAGAAGTACGATAAATTGCTGGAAGACGGTTTCTATTTTTCACTTTAATACCTACTTTCTTTCCTCTCTGTTTTTTGCTGCTTAGATAAGCAGTAACGACTGTTTTGTACCTATATATTTGTGCTTTTCACAGCTGTAAAATAACCTTTTCACAGCTGTGAAAAATTCGCTTCACACTTGTGGAAAAAACATTCTACAGTTGTGAAACGAATAAAAATACCTTAGGTATTAATAAAGGTACGTTATGTTGTATAACATAGCGCGTTTTGTATTTTTAATTCGTTAAGGTGTTATTTTTACACCAAATTAGAAAAAGAGGTATAGTATACACTAAAGAAATTATCAAAAACTATGCTTAACGAATTAAAAGACAAGGTATTTGAAGCGAATTTAGACCTGGTAAAACATGGCTTGGTGCTATTTACGTGGGGAAATGTAAGTGCAATTGATCGCGAAAAAGGCTTGGTTATTATCAAACCTTCCGGTGTTTCTTACGATACAATGAAAGCAGAACACATGGTGGTACTCGACCTGGAGGGTAACATCGTAGAAGGTAATCTGAAGCCTTCGTCCGACACGCCTACGCATTTGGTTTTATACCGGGCGTTTCCCGAAATCGGTGGCATTGTGCATACGCATTCTACCTTTGCAACTGCCTGGGCACAGGCTGGCTGCGATATTCCTAATATAGGTACGACACATGCCGATTACTTCAGTGACGCTATCCTTTGCACCCGTGCAATGACGAAAGAAGAGATAGAAGGTGAGTACGAGAAAGAGACCGGAAATGTAATTGTAGAGCGCTTTAAGAATCTTAATCCTGTCCATATTCCGGGTGTGTTGGTAGAGAATCACGGTCCGTTTTCCTGGGGAAAAGATGCGTCAGATGCCGTTCATAATGCCGTAGTGATGGAACAGGTGGCCAAAATGGCTTATATCTCTTTAGGTATCAACCCACAGCTTACCATGAATGAGCATCTTATTACGAAGCACTTTAACCGTAAGCACGGCCCGAACTCCTATTACGGGCAGTAAGGATGTAATGAATTATAGATAACTCTAATTATATAATCTGACATGAATTTTAAAGAACTTGAAGTATGGTTCGTAACAGGGGCTCAGCTTCTGTACGGCGGTGATGCCGTTGTAAAAGTAGACGGTCACTCAAATGAAATTGTTAAAGGTTTGAACGATTCCGGTAAATTGCCCGTGAAGGTAGTTTACAAAGGAACGGCAAACTCTGATCCGGAAGTAGCAGCCATTTTCCGTGCGGCTAATAACGATACCAAGTGTATTGGTGTAATTACCTGGATGCATACCTTCTCTCCGGCCAAGATGTGGATACACGGGCTGAAAGATTATAAGAAACCCCTGCTGCATTTTCACACACAGTTCAACAAAGAAATTCCATGGAGTGAGATCGACATGGACTTCATGAACCTGAACCAGAGTGCGCATGGCGACCGCGAGTTCGGGTATATTGTGAGCCGGATGCGCAAAAACCGCAAAGTAGTAGTAGGACATTGGTCGGACGAAAAAGCACAGCAACGTATTGCTGTATGGATGCGTGTAGCTGCCGCATGGGCCGACGCTCAGGATATGCGCATCGTTCGCCTGGGCGATCAGATGAACAATGTAGCCGTTACGGATGGTGACAAAGTGGAGGCCGAATTACGTTTGGGCTATCACGTAGACTACTTCCCGATTGGCGACCTGGTGGCCTATCAGGATAAGGTAACAGAGAAGGATATCGACGAAATGGTTGCCGAATACGAGAAGGCGTACACCTTTGCCGACAACTGCAAGAAAGGTGCCAAAGATCACAACCAGGTGCGTGAAGCAGCCCGCGAAGAGATTGCGCTCCGCCGCTTCCTGAAAGACAAAAACGCGAAAGCGTTTACAACAAACTTTGATGCGCTTCACGGCTTGAACCAATTACCCGGTTTGGCTTCTCAGCGTCTGATGGCGGAAGGCTATGGATTTGGAGCGGAAGGCGACTGGAAAACGGCTGCCCTTTACCGTACTTTCTGGGTGATGTCTCAGGGACTTCCCGGTGGTTGCTCCTTCCTGGAAGATTACACCTACCATTTTGACGGAGAAAAGAGCGCGATCCTACAGGCACACATGCTTGAAATCTGCCCGTTGATTGCAGAAAGCAAGCCCCGCCTCGAAGTACATCCGCTGGGAATTGGTGGCAAGGCAGACCCTGCCCGTTTGGTATTCACCGCTCACGAAGGCGCCGGAGTAGCTGCTACGGTAGTAGATATGGGCAACCGTTTCCGTATGATCGTAAACAATGTAGATGTGGTGAAGCAACCGGCTCCGATGCCTAAGCTTCCGGTAGCAAGTGCCTTGTGGATTCCTCAGCCTAACTTGGAAGTGGGAGCCGCTGCCTGGATTCTGGCAGGAGGTACGCACCATACCGCATTCTCGTATGCCTTGACCAATGAATACATGGAAGACTATGCCGATATCGCAGGTATCGAACTGGTAACTATCGACAAGGATACAACCATCAACGGATTCAAGAAAGAACTTCAGTATAACGATATATACTATATGTTAAACCGCGCACTACAGGCTTAATAATGAAAGACAGACCATGAGCAAAAACAACTATGTAATTGGTTTAGACTACGGCAGCGACTCTTGTCGCGCCGTAGTTGTCGATGCCTCAACGGGAAAAGAAATGGCTTCTGCCGTTAAATACTATCCCCGTTGGATGGAAGGCAAATACTGCGACGAAAAGAAAAACCGCTATCGCCAGCATCCGCTGGACTATATTGAAACACTGGAGTACACTGTAAAGGAAGCATTGGCTAAATGTCCGGCAGGAACAGCTGAGCAGGTAGTAGGTGTGGCTTTTGATACAACGGGAAGTACCCCGGTACTGATAGATAAAGAAGGAACTCCTTTGGCTTTGTTGGCCGAGTATGCCGAGAATCCGAACGCGATGTTTGTTCTCTGGAAAGACCACACAGCCATCAAGGAAGCAGCCGAAATCAATGAACTGGCACGCCGCTGGGGCATTGACTATACGGCTTACGAAGGCGGTATCTACTCTTCGGAATGGGTATGGGCGAAGATGACACACGTATTGCGTGAGGATGAGTCTATCCGCAAGGCCGCTTATTCCTGGATTGAACATTGCGACTGGCTACCGGCACTTATTACCGGCAAAACGAAACCGGAAGAGGTATACCGCAGCCGTTGCGCAGCTGGACACAAGGCCATGTGGCTGGAAGAATGGGGCGGACTTCCTCCCGAAGACTTCTTTACCACATTAGAGCCTCTACTGGCTGGTTTTCGGAGCCATCTGTTTGAAAAGACATATACTAGCGACACCAAGGTAGGTAACCTGACGGAAGAATGGGCCGGACGCTTGGGGCTGACCACTAATGTAGCCGTAGCCGTAGGCGCTTTCGATTGCCACATGGGAGCCGTAGGGGCGGAAATTACCCCTCGTACTTTCGTGCGTGTAATCGGAACGTCTACCTGCGACATTATGGTAGCTTCGCACGAGGAAATGAAAGACAAACTAATCCCCGGTATCTGCGGACAAGTAGACGGCTCGGTAATCCCCGGTATGATAGGACTGGAGGCCGGACAATCCGGCTTCGGAGATATCTACGCCTGGTTCAAACGGGTACTCTCCTGGCCCTTGGAAAATATCCTGAGCAAGAGTTCTTTGATAGATGAAGAAACAAAGCAAAAGCTGATAGAGGAAACGGCAGACAAGATTATCCCTTTACTTTCGGAAGAGGCTGCTAAAGTGCCCGTGGCAGAGAGCAGCATTCTGGCAGTAGACTGGATGAACGGCCGCCGCACGCCCGATGCCAGCCAGCTGGTAAAAGGTACGATTACAGGTCTGAACCTGGGAAGTTCTGCTCCGCTGATCTTCCGTGCTTTGGTTGAGGCAACAGCCTTTGGCTCGAAAGCGATTGTAGATCGCTTCCTGTCAAACAATATCAAGATCGAAAGCGTCATTGGTATTGGAGGTATCTCGTTGAAGTCTCCTTTTGTGATGCAGACGATGGCCGACGTATTGGGTATGCCGATCAAAGTAGCCAAAGCCGAACAGGCTTGTGCCTTTGGTGCTTCCATGTTCGCGGCTGTAGCTGCCGGAGTGTATGGTAAAGTAGAAGACGCTCAGAAAGCGATGGGACTTGGCTTTGCCAAAGAATACCATCCGAACCACGACAATCATCAGGCGTATCTGGCGCTTTATGAAAAGTACAGTAAATTGGGCAAATTTACCGAGAACGAGTTGTCTTTAACCATTAATCATTAACTTTGTAGCGGAACTTAAAAAAGATATAAAGATGAACGACATTAAATTAATGAATAAAGCGGCCGATAACATCCGCATTTTGGCTGCATCAATGGTAGAAAAAGCTAATTCCGGTCATCCGGGTGGTGCAATGGGTGGTGCCGACTTTATGAACGTTCTGTATTCAGAGTTCTTGGTTTTCGATCCTAAAAACCCCAAATGGGAGGGAAGAGATCGCTTCTTCCTTGATCCCGGACACATGTCTACGATGCTTTATGCTGCGTTGGCCTTTTGGGGGAAGTTCAGCATGCAGGAACTATCCGAATTCCGTCAGTGGGGAAGCCCTACGCCCGGACATCCGGAAAGGGACATTATGCGCGGCATCGAGAATACTTCCGGTCCGTTAGGGCAGGGACATACCTTTGCTGTAGGAGCAGCTATTGCCGCTAAATTCCTGAAAGCACGTTTGGGCGACCAAATGAACCAGACGATCTACGCCTATATCTCCGACGGAGGTATCCAGGAAGAGATCTCGCAGGGTGCTGGCAGAATCGCCGGTTCTTTAGGACTCGACAACCTTGTTATGTTCTATGACTCCAATAACATACAACTTTCTACGAAGGTAGAAGAAGTTTCCTGCGAAAACGTAGCGAAGAAATACGAGGCGTGGGGATGGAAAGTCATTTCAATAAACGGCAACGATGTGAATGAGATCAGGAAAGCATTGACGGAAGCGAAAGCCGAAACAAGCAAGCCTACTCTTATCATTGGAACAACCGTTATGGGTAAAGGTGCTGTAGGAGCTGATCACAGCTCGTATGAAAACAAGGTGTCTACCCACGGACAGCCATTGTCTGCCGCAGGTGCTTCCTTTGAAGAAACCATCAAGACCTTGGGAGGCGATCCGGCTGACCCATTCCGTATATTCCCGGAAGTAGAGAAGCTATATGCTGAGCGCGCGAAGGAATTGGACGGCATTGTAGCCAAGCGCTATGCCGAAAAAGAAGCATGGAGTAAAGCTAATCCGGAACTGGCAGCTAAGATGGAGAAATGGTTCTCCGGCGCTGCTCCTGTGATTGACTGGGAGTCTATTGAACAAAAACCGGGACAAGCTACCCGCGCCGCATCAGCTACGGTATTAGGCGTTTTGGCTACTCAGGTTGAAAACATGATTTGTGCTTCAGCCGACCTTTCCAACTCGGACAAGACCGATGGTTTCCTGAAGAAAACACATGCGTTCGTCAAAGGCGATTTCAGCGGTTCTTTCTTCCAGGCAGGTGTCGCCGAGCTATCAATGGCTTGTATCTGTATCGGTATGTCATTGCACGGAGGAGTCATTGCCGCTTGTGGAACCTTCTTTGTATTCTCCGACTATATGAAACCGGCCGTGCGTATGGCTGCAATCATGGAGCAACCGGTGAAATTTATCTGGTCGCATGATGCTTTCCGTGTAGGAGAAGACGGCCCAACCCATGAGCCGGTAGAGCAAGAAGCTCAGATCCGCTTAATGGAAAAACTGAAAAACCATAAAGGACACAACTCTACCTTGGTGCTTCGTCCGGCGGATGTTGTTGAAACAACCGTAGCCTGGAAGATGGCGATGGAGAATACAACTACCCCGACAGCTTTAATCCTTTCCCGTCAGAATATTGTAGACTTACCCGCAAAAGAAAGCCGCTACAAAGAAGCGCTTCAAGCAGAGAAGGGTGCGTATATCGTAGAAGGCGATGCGAATCCTGATGTAGTAATGGTTGCTTCCGGCTCTGAGGTGTCTACCTTGGTGGAAGGTGCTGCATTGCTTCGTGCCGATGGTGTCAAAGTTCGTATCGTATCTGTACCTTCGGAAGGCTTATTCCGCAATCAGCCTGTAGCATACCAGGAATCTGTAATCCCTTCGGGAAGCAAGGTGTTCGGACTAACAGCCGGATTGCCTGTCAACCTGCAAGGCTTGGTAGGTGCCAACGGAAAAGTATGGGGACTGGAGTCCTTCGGATTCTCTGCACCCTACAAAGTGTTGGATGAAAAGCTTGGCTTTACAGGTAAGAATGTTTACAAGCAAGTAAAAGAACTTTTGGCTTAACCTCTGATGAAGATAATCGGTTTATGCAGTGACCATGCAGGTTTTGAGTTAAAGGAAGATGTGAAGAAGCTTCTCGACTCAAAAGGGCTGGCATATAAAGATTTCGGAACTAATACATCTGATAGCTGTGACTATCCCGACTTTGCCCACCCCTTGGCCTCGGCTGTTGAGGCGGGCGAAGTATATCCCGGAATTGCCGTTTGCGGTACAGGGAACGGGATAGCTATCACCTTAAATAAGCATCAGGAGATACGGGCAGCTCTCTGCTGGAATGCGGAAATAGCGCAATTGTCCCGAGCCCATAATGATGCAAATATCTTGGTGTTACCCGGAAGATTTATCAATAAAGAGGAAACTACTAAAACAATCGACGCCTTTCTTGAAACCCCTTTTGAAGGCGGACGACATAAAAAGAGAATAGAGAAAATACCTTTGTGAAGACAAAGGACATGTAAAAACACTACAAATGCAAGTATTAGACTTTATCGTGATTGGGCTGTTTGCTATAGCCCTTATAGGTATCATTGTATGGGTACTGAAACAAAAGCAGGACAACTCTGCTGACTACTTTTTGGGAGGACGCGATGCGACGTGGATCGCTATCGGAGCCTCGATCTTTGCCTCGAACATCGGTTCGGAACACCTTATCGGCCTTGCCGGAGCCGGAGCCTCCAGTGGGATGGCTATGGCGCACTGGGAAATACAGGGCTGGATGATTCTTATTCTTGGCTGGGTATTCGTACCCTTTTATTCCCGAAGTATGGTGTATACAATGCCGGAGTTTCTGGAACGGCGCTATAACCCGCAGTCCAGAACTATTCTTTCGGTGATCTCATTAGTTAGTTATGTATTAACCAAGGTAGCTGTTACGGTATACGCCGGTGGACTTGTCTTCCAGCAGGTATTCGGAATTCAGGAACTTTGGGGAATTGATTTCTTCTGGATTGCGGCTATCGGCTTGGTACTGCTTACCGCTGTCTATACGATTGTGGGAGGTATGAAGTCTGTTCTTTACACCTCCGTGCTTCAAACACCTATTCTGTTGTTAGGCTCTATTGTTATCTTAGTTCTTGGTTTGAAAGAACTGGGCGGCTGGGACGAGATGATCCGTATCTGCGGAGGCGTTTCAGTGAACGAATATGGCGACACTATGACCAATCTGATTCGTAGTAACAGGGATCCGAACTTCCCTTGGCTGGGTGCACTGATCGGTTCGTCTATTATCGGTTTCTGGTACTGGTGTACCGACCAATATATTGTACAGCGCGTGCTGTCGGGAAAGAATGAACAACAAGCTCGCCGTGGTACAATCTTCGGAGCTTACTTGAAGCTACTTCCTGTATTCTTGTTCCTTATCCCGGGAATGATTGCCTTTGCTTTGCATCAGAAAAACTTAGCCGACGGTGGCTTCCTGCCTTTGTTGTCTAATGGTATGCATAACGCTGACGCTGCTTTCCCAACATTGGTTGCCAAGCTGCTCCCTGCCGGAATGAAAGGACTGGTAGTTTGTGGTATTCTGGCTGCTCTGATGAGTTCGTTGGCTTCTCTGTTTAACTCTTCGGCTATGCTTTTCACGATTGACTTCTACAAGAGGTTCAAGCCGGAGACCCCTGAAAAGAAATTGGTAAACATCGGACAGATGGCTACTGTAATCATCGTGATCCTGGGTATCTTATGGATTCCTATTATGCGCAGTATTGGTGATGTGTTGTATGCTTACCTGCAGGACGTGCAGTCTGTATTGTCTCCGGGTATTGCAGCTGCCTTCTTACTGGGTATTACCTGGAAACGTACCTCTGCGCAAGGCGGTATGTGGGGACTGATCTCAGGAATGGCCATCGGTCTTGTTCGTTTGGGCGCCAATGTGTATTATAGCAATGTGACAGATGCCGCCGACTCCTTATTCAAGACGGTCTTCTATGATACCAACTGGCTGTTCTTCTGTGGCTGGATGTTCCTGGCATGTATTCTTGTTGTAGTGTTAGTCAGCTTGTTTACCAAAGCACCTTCAGCGGAGAAGATACAAGGCCTCGTATTCGGCACGGCTACTCCGGAGCAACGGGCAGCTACCCGCGCAAGCTGGAATCACTGGGATGTGATCCACTCCATCATCATCATAGGTATCACACTGTCTTTCTATCTCTACTTCTGGTAAAGATCAATAGACTGTAGACTTAATTGATACAATAAATAGAATGGACTCAATGGGAAGATATCTCCATTGAGTCCATTACGTTTATAAAACGATTCATCGTTTATTTCTGCCGTTTCACCGATTCTATGATTCAGTAGTGGTTTGATTATTTATATTTGCATGAAGAAACTGAACTAAAGATGTTACTATCGGGAAAACGAGTCATATTGATTGGTTTTGTTGTGTCTATCCTTTTAAGTCTTTTCGTGAACTTCACGCTCATTATGCGCACGTACGAAAAGCTGATCAAGGGGATCGACACCATACCTTTTGCGCCTCACTTTGTAGGTGCCTACCTTTACTTTTCGTTGGCGTGGTTCTTTCTTTTTGCACTTATTCTCTTCGTCGTAACGATTCAACTGTATAAGTTGGGCGACCGAATCTTCAGACAGAAAGGATACAAGGCTATGTTGCTTGTTATTACTGTCGATATATTATTGGCGTTCGCCATGATACAGTTTTATCCCTTGGCTCAACAGGTTGTTACCGAAGATATCCTGCAGAGTGAAGACCCGAAGTTTCCGCAGAAGCCAGATCGTACCAATCCCAGACAGAAAACAGATCCCTTTCCCGAAAGACGGGGAGGAGTACCCTCCGAATACATTTTTCCGGACATGCATAAGGCTCCGGATGCCTCCATTCCATTCTTTTGGCCCTTGGATCTTCGCCCTTTTCCGCGCCCGCTAGTGACTGAACATCTGTTTGTCTTACTTACGGTTATACTTTCGGTGATCCTGATGCGCCTACTTAGTAGCAAGCAGCAGATTGCACTAGAGTATGAACAACTGAAGACAGAAAAGCTTCAAACTTCCTACAACGCACTAATGGGGCAGATCAATCCACACTTCTTCTTTAATTCGCTGAACGGACTGAACGCTCTGATCCGCAGCGGCGAGCAGGAGCAGACCTTGACCTACCTCGACGAGTTATCGAACGTCTTCAGATACATCCTTCAGAGCAACAAAAAGGAGCTTGTTACATTGGCGGAAGAGCTGCAGTTTGTCAAGGCTTATACCTACCTACTGAGTGTACGTTACGAAGGGAAGCTCTTCTTTTCCATCCAGGCCGATACTCCCTATCTGTTGTGGTACTTGCCGATACTAAGTAGTCACCCCTTAAAAAGCGGCTTTAAGTTTTTCACTTAATAAAATTGTCTGTATCCGTAAAATGATATAGGCAATTTTTTGTTTGTATTTATTC